>JBGSYG010000032.1:0-54051 GCA_041750995.1 Pyrinomonadaceae bacterium
GCCTCAGCGTTTTGGGCGGCAAATCCTTATTCGGCTGCACACTATGCGTTCACCTGGGCTGCTCTTCTGCTGTTCTTTTGCCTAATGCACTTTGTCGCTGCGCGTCCCCGCGCGATGCGAACGTCATTCTACGCTCTCGCAACTGTGGTTTGGATCCTCAGTCTCTCTTGTTTGATCGAGTGGTTATTCGGCGACTTCCTCAATGACCACGCTTACCGCGCGACTCTCAAACCACTTTTCAGAGGTTTCAGCGGCTTCGGTGAAACGATGGCGGTTGCTGCCCCGATCTTTGGCGCGCTCGCGCTCAGTGTCAGGAAGCAGCGAACGGCCGTGCTTTGCGGTGCGACTTCCCTGGTTGCCTGGATTGTCATTCTTCAGGCTTTCCAGCGAGCGCCAATTTTGGGCGCCACCGCTGCATTCATCGCACTCGGCGCGGGCATCTTGGTTTTCAAACGTTGTCAGCCCCGGAGCCCGCAACGCGTGGGCCTCATGCTTGCTGGCTTGATCATCGTCGCGGTCTTACAACTTGTCGTCTTCGCAGCGACTCCCGGAGAAGACTTCACTGCCCTGCAGCGACTGGCGGCGGTTTCCCCAGCAGAAGACAACACGAAGGTCCGACTACTCTACTGGGGTGCTGGAGTTGAAATGTTTCGCGCTCATCCCCTGACGGGCGTCGGGGCGAACAATTACGAAGTGGCGTTCTCAGCAGCGCGGCAACAGTTCGCGGTAGCTCACCCTGGCAGCGCTCTCCTGGGAATGAATGAGCAGTTGCTCACTCAATACGCTCACAATGAGTACGTTCAGATTCTTGCCGAGCTGGGAATTGTCGGAATTCTAATCTTCGGGGCCTTTTGTCTTTTACTCTCCCGAACAATTTGGCGCGCAGTCCGACACTCACACAATCCGTTGCTAGCCTTGGGCGCCGGCGCCGGCTTGCTGGCTTTTGCCATCAGTTCAGCGGCTAGTGCTTTCTCATTTCGTTGGTTCGGAAGCGGTTTGATGTGTTTTTTTGCCGCCGCACTTGTTTCTCGTCTCGAATCCGGGAGTTCGCCAAAACGCCAACCTGCCAGCGATGCTGGATTGCGTCCTGCGATCGTTCAACGGGCTGTGCCGGCATGCGCTTTTGGTTTCGCGGTTTTTATGTTCATCGGAGCCGGCATGCAAGCAATGAACGGTGTCACTCATGCCTGGGCCCAGACGAGCAGTACTCCGTCCGAAGCCGAAACCTTCTATCGTCATTCACTCCGATTTAATCCATTCGACGCAGCTTCACACTTCGATTACGGCTCGCTGCTCTACCAGCAACGTCGTTACGAGAAAGCAGTCAAACATGTGCGGTACGCAGTGGCCCACGGATTCAACACCTCTACGAGCTATGCGATGTTGGCAGCTGCTGAAGAAGCAGCCGGCGACGCCGTGTCTTCAGAACGAACTTTAGCGGTCGCGGCAAAAGCCTATCCCCACTCTGTCTTTATCCTTGTTCGTCATGCCGCGGCTCTCAACCGTGTGGGAGAGAGCACAAAATCGGAGGAGCAATTTTCTGAGGCGCTGGCCCTTGATGCGCGCGCTGCTCGTGGCTGGTATCAATTAATCAACTTCGATATCGATGCTGCCCTCAGCGCCGCGCAGAGGGACTCGAGTCTCGCCAAGCCGGGCGAGCTCAAGCCGCAAACTGCGATTCATGTGGTGCTTAAGGAGAACGAAAGGCGCCTGAACATTCCGGCAACGAGCGGTTGGCGTGGTCGGGTTGGCGCGTTTGCTAACTGACCCGTTAAACCCGACAAACAACATGAAACTCTCTAATCAACAAGGATTTTCACTCATTGAACTGCTGATCGTAGTGGTGATCGTTGGAATCCTGGCGGCGATTGCAATTCCCAATCTGCTAGCTTCGCGCCGCGCTGCAAATGAAGCGTCAGCTCTCTCTGCGTTGCGTACCATTCACAGCTGTGAGGTTACCTATTTCTCAACGGTCGGCAACGGAGACTATACCGATCTGCCAACGCTCGCGCTTCACACTCTCACCGATAACATCTTAGGAACTGGGACCAAGAGTGGTTACAGCTACGTCGTTAATCCGACGGGCCTCGGCGTACGGCCCGCGCTCTTTTATTCGACAGCCGTGCCCACGACGACGAGCGGGCTGGCGCAAACGGGGACACGGCGTTTTGGCATGACTGATGATGGAACCCTGCATGGCGATTCCTCGGCACTCACCCCATACGCGAGTCATGCTGCAGTGCGGGGCGCACCGACACTTGCCAACTAATTCTTCGCCTACGAACTTCTCCGCTACAAACATTGCTACTGACACCCAAAGTTCGCGCGTGTATATTCTGCAGAAGATGCTGGGCCGCATAGTAGCTATCGCCGGCAATGCTTTTCGCGAAGCAGTGCGAGATCGCGTGCTTTACAATCTCGTGCTTTTCGTCTTACTCCTCACCGGCGCCGCCGTCTTCATTGGTGAACTCTCAGGAGGACAGGAGCGAAAAATCATCGTAGACCTCGGACTCAGCGCAATGCTGTTGTTTGGGGTCTTCATTGCCATCTTCGTCGGCGTCGGACTGGTCTACAAAGAAATTGAACGGCGCACTGTATATACGATCTTTGCCAAGCCAGTGGGCCGCGGCGAGTTTTTGTTAGGGAAGTATTTGGGACTGTGCCTCACACTACTAGTAAACGTGCTCGTGATGGGTGGCGGCGTTTCCCTTGCATTGATCTATGTGAGCGGCGGTTTTGACCCGCTTCTGCTCAGCATCTGGCCGGCAATCCTCTTGCTCTACCTCGAGCTGATGATTCTTACCGGAGTTGCCCTACTCTTTTCTTCCTTCTCTTCCCCGGCCCTCTCAGCGCTGCTCACTTTCTTCGTCTTCATCATTGGTCACTTCAGCGCTGACCTAAAAAGTCTGGCCACTTCAATGGGAAGCCTTTCCGCGAGGTGGTTCTTTGGCGCGTTGTATTACCTGTTGCCCAACTTGGCAAATCTCAGTTTCATCACGCCTGCAGCTCACGGCACGATGCCTGGAGGCGCTTACATCATCAACGCGATCCTCTATTCGCTTCTCTATGTAACGGTGGTGTTAGCGGCAGCCACACTGATCTTCAGCCGGCGTAATTTCAAATGAAGCGAACCTTGACCAAACACGATGCGCTATTGCTCCTAACGCTTTTTGTGGCGCTGTTCGGCGTGATTGGAGTTTCGCGCTTAATTGAATCGCAGCGCTCGGAAGTATTCGCGGCGACGACGGAAGATCAGCTCTATCTGAATGGAGCCACGGTCAAACGCGTGAGTTTGGGATTCAATGGACTGGCTGCTGATTGGTACTGGATGAGATCGCTGCAATATGTCGGCAGGAAAGTCCTCGCCAACGGACAAGGTTTACAACTCGATAATTTGGGAGGTCTTAATCTCAAACTACTTCCCCCGTTACTCGATACCGCAACAACCCTCGATCCGCAGTTCCTGGAACCTTATGAATACGCCGCCATTGTCTTGCCGGGAATCGACGTTAAGGAAGCGATTCGGATTACTCAAAAAGGAATCGCGGCGAATCCGTCGTCGTGGCGTCTTTATCAGCATCTGGGATACATCCACTGGCAACAGCAGGATTACGAAACGGCCCGCAACACTTACAGCGAAGGCGCCAAACTTCCGGGCGCACCAGCTTGGATGCAGGCGATGCAGGCGCGCATGGCCGCAGAAGGAGGCAGCCGCGATACTGCGCGCGAGATCTATCAACACATGTACGAGCAGTCTGAGGATGAAAAGGTTAAGGAGATGGCCCGGCGCCGGTTGTTACAGCTCCGGTCGTTTGATGAGCGCGACGGCTTGCGCCGGCTAATGACTGCTTATAGGAGTCAGACAGGACGGTGTCCGAGCGCGTGGACAGAGATGGCGCCGGTACTTCGCGCTTTAAAAATACAACTTGATGCTGCGGGAGCCCCGTTTGATCCTTCGGGGGTCGCTTATGTGATACTCGCAAATAAGTGTGATTTGGAAACTGACCCTCGTTCGGAAGTTCCCAACAACTAACGAAGACCATGCCGCCAATTGTTGAGATAGAACAACTGACGAAAGACTACGAAGTTGGATTCTGGCGCAAACGGAAGGTTCGCGCGCTGGACGGTCTCTCGCTGCATGTTAATGAAGGCGAGATCTTTGGCTTTCTCGGGGCGAATGGAGCCGGCAAAACCACCACGCTGAAACTTTTAATGCGATTGATGTTTCCAACTAGTGGTAACGCGCGCATCCTCAGCCATGACATCGCTGACCTAGCGATGCATAGCCAAATTGGATACCTTCCGGAGAATCCTTACTTCTACGATTATCTGACGGCGCGCGAGTTTCTCGACTATTGCGGTCAACTGTTCGGCAGCGCGAAATCAGCTCGGAAACAGCGCACCTCGGAATTGTTGGAGCGCGTAAACCTCGACACGAAGTCGTGGGACGTGCAGCTGCGAAAGTTTTCCAAAGGCATGCTGCAACGCGTCGGATTGGCGCAAGCGCTCGTAAACGATCCCGCAATCGTCTTTCTTGATGAGCCCATGAGTGGTTTGGATCCGGTGGGACGCCGAGAAGTGCGCGACTTGATCGCCGGTTTGCGGCAAGAGGGTAAGACCGTTTTCATGAACTCGCATATCTTGTCTGACATTGAAGTGTTATGCGATCGCGTAGCCATACTTAAGCGCGGAAAGCTGTCACATGTGGGACATCTGGATGAATTGCGCCGTGGCGCCGGCGAAACGGATCGAGTCGAGGTGATCGCGACGGGAACTGGCACCGCACCTCTGTTGTTACTGCTGCCTGAGGGCGGTAAATTTCAAGTAAGTGCCACGGCAAGCGGCGTTCGCATTGAATTAGGGCATGAGCAGCACGTTGATGAGGCGATTGCTGCGCTGAGACGGGTCGGAGGGAAGCTGGTTTCAGTTCAGCCGGTCAGGCAATCATTAGAAGATCTGTTCGTTGAGTCTCCTGCAGAACCGGCCGCCTAGAATCTGCTCACTTAAACTTCAGGCCGGTAACTTCCATTCTAATGTTGGCGCGGTGATCCGTATCTTTCATTCCCTCCAACCGAACCACTACCAACATCGTTCCGTTAGGTAGTAGCTCTGCCTGTTTAATTGGAATCACGACTACGGTCCGCTGCTTAACGGGTTTGCCCTCACCATCAACTACTGCCGCCTTCACTTCCAAACCATTAATCGTGCGTCCGGTGAAGTTTCGCACGGTCGTTTGCAGGTTCATGACAATGTCGCCCAGGGCGCGTTTGGCTTCATCGGCTTCCGGCGGATCGAGATAAAGCTTGGCGATGTTCTGATCAAACTCAGGCGAGCCCGGACGGAGCGCACCCTCCAAAACTGGTTCAAGATTGCCGCCGCTGCTGGCGCGCATCAGAAAGTAAAAGATGATGGCTAAAAAAAGCGCGGCCACTACTGCCGCGCCAATAATAATTTTCCGCCGCGAGTCGTCGGAGCCTTCCAAGTCTCTATCTGAACTACTCATAGGAATGGCGCAATTGTAGGACCGAGAAAACAGTTTTGCAATCGAAGGTGGTTTGGATCTCTACCACGAGTCGTTATCGTTAGACCCAATGCGATGGGCTTTGTTCCCTGGGATTTGTGCAGCCGGAAGCAGCGAAGGAATCGTATCTAGGCGTGTTGCTCCAACAAACTCTCGATCAATCCCTCGAGTTCGCCGTAGTCGATAGGCTTTGTTATGTACGCATCACAACCGGCGGCGAGGGCCTCGGCGTGAAAATCCATCGTGTCGTGTGCTGAGACCGCGATAATTGGCACGCCCTTTACGCTTGGCAGCTGTCGAATCCGGCGGGTCGCAGCCAATCCGTCCACTAATGGCAGACTGAGATCCATCAGGATGATTTGCGGAGTTTGATGTTCCGCCTGACTTACCGCCTCTATCCCGTTCACCGCTTCGGTGACCGAATACCCGCTCATCTCCAGCAGCCGTCGCATCATGACGCGATTGTCTTCAGTGTCTTCAACCAGTAGAACGCGCGTTTGAGTCGAACTAAGGGAGGAGGGATCGACACTTCCATAGTGCTGGGATTTTGTAGTCACGGGGATCCATTCGCTGTAAGTTGTTGAGTTCACTGTATCACTAGTATACGCAGAGGCTTTTTGTTAAGATGTCGCATCGAAATGCGACAGATCGAATCCGGCTACCCGGGTTCAATTCATACACCGAATTCCCCCGGAAATTTTTAATCTGGTGCTCACTGTGGGCCCCGGCTCCGCGAATACTCATTGATGAAGCCTTTATTGACGCCGTTACACGATAGCAACTCTCTCCAAACCCTGGGTCGAGCATCTCTTCAAATCGTTCACGATCTGAAGAACCAACTAAATGGTCTCAAACTGTATGCCACGTTCCTGCGCAAGCGCATGGAGAAGGGTACGCCGCCACCTCCTGACGAGATGGAGACCGTTAATAAATTGATCGCAGGTTTGGATAGAGCAGCCACCGATCTCTCTACTTTGATGGATTACGGCCAGCCCGTTGAGTTGCGAAAGCAATCGCAGATCGACCTGCAAAAGATCATGCGTGGTGTGGCTGCAACTTTCGCTGAACCGACGCGTGCAACCGGCGCATTGACGGGTGCGTTAGTGATCGAAGGAGATCAGTCGCCACTGATCGGAGAGTTTGATCCCGCGGCATTAACTGAAGCGTTAAAGTCCATTTCAATTGGCGCGTTGAAGCTTTCAAAGCGAGCCGAAGAAAATGGCAGTCTTCGAGTGAGTCTGAAAGACGAGGCTCAGAAATCCGTCTTAATCGAATGGCATGATGTAAATGGAATCGATCACGATCCGTTTCAATCGTTTGCGGGAAGTGTCGAAATCAGAATGTCTTTGGCTGCGAAAATTATCGAAGCACATGGCGGCGCGGCGACACAACAGGAAACTACTCTGCGGGTAAGTCTACCGTTAACGAACTAACACACTGATCCAGGCTGCCTGTAAAAAGGAAGTGCGTCATGAAGACCACCGGTACAGCCAGTTCCAGGGAGGAGAAAAAGGTGGAGCACAAAGATCTGCGAATTCTCGTAATCGATGACGAGCCTGTCATGGCGGATTCGTTGCGGACAAATCTAATTGATGAAGGTTACTCCGTTGACACGGCAGCCACTGGCGCGGAAGCGATCGAGTTGTTCGACCAGGGCGGTCATCACCTGGCGATTTGCGATCTACAACTCCCCGACATGGACGGACTCGAAGTAATGCGGCACATGAAAGATGCGCGCCCGACAACCGAAGTGATCGTTGTTACCGGATATGGGTCGGTGGCCCGGGCAGTTGAAGCGACAAAAGCGGGCGCCTTTTACTTCGTTGAGAAACCATTCGACTTCGAAGAAATTCAGCCTCTCGTGGATAAAGCGCTCGAGCGTCGCGAGCTCGTAGCCGAGGCCGCAAACATGCGGCGGCAACTCTCAACTCGTTCGGAATATTTCAATATCATTGGGGCGTCCAAGGCAATGCAAACGATCTATGAAACGATCGAATCAGTAGCTAAATCTGACGCTAACGTCTTAATCGTCGGCGAATCCGGCACCGGCAAAGAATTGATTGCCAACGCCATTCACTACAATTCCCTGCGCTCGAAGAAGCCTTTTATAAAAGTGAATTGCGCCGCCCTGCCCAAGGAATTGATTGAATCGGAGCTTTTCGGTCACACGAAAGGCGCGTTCACGGGCGCACATGCCGATAAGGAAGGTCTAGTGCAGCATGCCGCCGGCGGCTCGCTCATGCTCGACGAAATCGCCGAGATGCCTGTTGAATTACAGCCGAAGCTGTTACGTGTGCTCCAGGAACGCAGCTACCGGAAGATCGGTTCAGAGAAGACTTTTGCCGTGGATTTCCGCTTGATCTCTTCTACCAACCGGCCACCGGCCGATGCCATTCGTGATGGCGTTTTGCGAGACGATCTCTTTTATCGCATCTCAACTATCACCATCCATGTGCCGCCATTGCGCGAGCGCAACGAAGACATTCAATTGCTGACCGAGCACTTCCTGCACATTTATGCGCAGAAGTATGAACGACCGATCAACGGGGTGTCGCAGGCTGCATATCAACGTTTGTTCGGTCACACCTGGCCGGGCAATGTCCGTGAATTGCAAAACGTGATCGAGCGCGCAGTATTGCTGGCCAAGGCAAGCAGAATAGAGCCGATCGATCTTCCGTTCGACAATGGTTCGCTTCCGGAAGGCGCGGCGGCAGGAGTTGAATGGGATGTTCCGCCGAACATGACGCTCGAAGACATCGAACGACTCGTCATCGAACGAACCTTACAACGCACCGGGGGCAACAAACAGGCGGCGGCTAATTTGCTCGGCATTTACCGTCCGCGGCTTTACAGCAAGATCAGAAAATATAATATTGACGTGAACTCGCTGGCGACGGCGTAAGGTTGACACAACAGCGGCCTCAAACGGCGGTAAATATTTTCAAGCTTGAACTCGAACCAATTCCCCTCAGTTACTACCGAGACTGATTTCGTTTCACCCGCGAGTCGGCTCTCAAGCATTGACGCCTTGCGCGGCATTGCCGCAATGGGTGTCGTTCTTTATCACGCGGTCCACCAAGCAGGCGGCGCGGTCCCCGACAATTTCTTTCGCTATCCGGTGAGAATGATCCAGTTTCTCGCCTCGTTTGGTTATATCGGCGTCTTCCTTTTTTTCGTTATCTCTGGTTTTTGTATTCACCTGCAGTGGGCGAAAGCGCGAGCTGCTGGTCAAAACCATCAGATTAAGTTCGGCGCATTTTGGAAACGACGTCTGCGACGGCTCTATCCGCCTTATCTCATTGCTCTCGTTATCTTCCTCGGGCTCACAGCTGTCACTGCCGGAATCGACGTTACGCACTTTTTTGTTTACGACGTCTTCATGCACGTGCTGATGCTGCACAATCTCGATCCGCAAACCTGTTACAGCATCAACGGCGTATTCTGGACGCTCGCGATCGAAGAACAACTGTATCTGGCTTATTTTCTTTTGCTGTTCTTGCGGATGCGTTGGGGCTGGGGACCGACGCTAATCATCTGCGCCCTCGCGCGCCTGGCTTGGTTCGGTTTCAGCCACCTTGTCTGGTTGAAGACCGGGATTGGAGTTCCCGTTCCCGAGGCAGCGGCTTCACATTGGTTCACGTGGGCCCTGGGCGCATTTGCTGTTGAGGCAGCCTTCGGTTTGGTGAAGATCCCCAAGTGGTGTCGCAACATTTGGCTGGGAGGGATCGCTGTTGTCTTTGCTTCGATGATCTCGACAGCGCTCCCGAACATGCAGAAAGACACTCCACTGCATACGCTCGGTTGGTTCTTAATGCATCCAATGTGGGGCTTTGGATTCTTTGTGGTGGTTAACCGGTTCGTGCATGCCGAGCAGTCGTGGGGCGTCATCAGCCGGCCGCGGTTGGTTGCCGGCTTCGCATCAATCGGAGTCTTTTCGTATTCCCTCTATCTTACTCATGAGCTGGTGATCATGCAGTCCTGGTGGTTCGTGTTTAAGGACCTTCCAGCCATGGTGAACACTTTCCTGGTAGTAACACCGGCAACAATCATCTTTGCCTGGTTGTATTATCTCTTCTGCGAAAAACCCTACATGCGGAAGCTGGCCGACAGCAGGAGCAGACGGCAGGCGGCAGGTGTTACCGCTCCAGGTCTAACATTGGACACTCCTGTAGAGTCAGAGGTCTGAGCAGTAAGCAGGGGCAGGAGGAGACGGTCGAGTCTCCAGAAGGGTCAAAGGTTTTCGCCATTGTTACAAGCGTTGCACCAGGCTTGAGGCCTCATCGAGAGAAGCGCTCAGTATGAGCGACAATAGCGCCTAACATGCGACCGATTTCTTCATAACCCACTCGGAGCTCGGAGCGACGTTGAAAAGACATGTACCCACAGCATTCAGCGAAATCTAACCACACCTGAGTTTCGGTAGCTTCTCCGTCAGCATCTGCCATCTTGCTCACGAACATTTTAGGATATTGCTTCTTGCGCTAACGCTCACCAATGTTCGCCACGACGCTCCGTGAAGCGCGACGGACTTGATTGGTGAGCGAATATCGTTCCTCGTGAGGGAAGAGCTTCGAATCATTAAAGATCTCGGTTGCTAACTTAAACGCAAGTTGATAAACCCGAAGGTCTCGAAATCCGTGTGAGGTTGACATCGGATAGTCTCCTAAAGAAATGTGAGGTTGTAATTGAGGCTGCCCCTGGCCTTGCCTCCTGCTCCTGCCGTCTGCTCCTGCTGCTGCTTCCGCTACTAGTCCGTCTCGTAGGTTGCCACGCTCGTCGGCGTTTCGAAGCACCGCACCTTATAGATCTGCACGCGCTCATCTCCGACTTTCGCTGCCACTCGCTCTAGCACATACTTCGCCAGGTTTTCTGCAGAAGGTTGCAACTCGACAAATGGCTCAAGCTCGTTGATGTTGCGATGATCGAGATACTGCACCACTTCGTCAGCCGCCGCTTTCAGCTCCACAAAATCAACCAGCAACCCGATGTTATCGAGCTCGCGCCCGCGTGCGTAAATCTCAATCCTGTAGTTGTGGCCGTGGAGGTTTTCGCACTTTCCCTTATAGCCCCGCAACTGGTGCGCGCTGGAAAAGTTGCGCTCGATCATTACTTCAAACTGCCCCGCCATTATTGCTCTCCCTGATTCTTTGCCATTTGGTCTCGCAAGCTCTTCGGTCGCATGTCGGTCCAAATTTCTTTGATGAACTCCAAGCAATCAGCCTTCATACCGGTCTTGCCAACATCGCGCCAACCAGCAGGAGTTTCGCGGTCGGCCGGCCAGATCGAATATTGCTCTTCATCGTTCACGACAACCTTATAAATAGTTCGATCCTCACGTTCATTTTCGTCCATCAGTTTCTCCTGCAAAGCACGTTAGCCTGAGACCGCCGCACTTGCTTCAAACATCTGCGCCAGGTCAGCAACGTCTGAAGTGACGCGGCACGCCGGCAAACTCCTTAAGAAAGTTTGTCCATAAGCCTTGGTACGTAAGCGCGGATCAAGCACCGCCAGCACGCCACGATCGGTGGTACTGCGAATCAGACGACCGAGCCCTTGCTTCAAACTGATAATCGCCTGGGGCACGCTGTATTCGAAAAAGCTCGAGCCGCCTTCGTCTTCAATGTAACGTTGCCGCGCCGCCACAATTGGATCCGTAGGAACTGCAAACGGCAGTTTGTCGATGATCACGCAAGACAATTGCTCACCGCGGACATCTACGCCCTGCCAAAAACTCGAGGTAGCAAAGAGCACAGCGTTAGGGGTTTCGCGAAACTTTTCCAGCAAGCGTCCTTTTGCGGCACTGCCTTGAATAAAACACGGAAAGTCGAGCTCGGGCATGGCCCGGTCATAAAGCGATTGCATGCCCGCCAGACTGGTCGAGAGTACGAACGCACGGCCTGTTGTCGCATTCACTATTTTAATAACTTCTTCAGCAGCGGCTTCGGCCCAATCCGGCGACCGTGGATCAGGCATCTTCGGCGGCAGGTAGAGAATGGCCTGGCTCTGATAATCGAAGGTTGATTCGGCAATTAGATCTTTTGCTTTATCGAGTCCTAAACGTTCACGAATAAAGGCGAAATTCCCGGCACTCGAAAGTGTGGCCGAGGTCAGCACAACGGTATCGACTTCGCTGAAGAGTTTGTCTTCCAGCAAACCCGAAACATCAATTGGCGAAGCGCGCAGGAACATGCCACGACCGCGGCGCTCAGTCCAGTAAACAAACTTCTTGTCACTTCCAGCGATGATGAACTGGAGATCGAACCGACTCTGCCTGAGTCGTCGTACGAGATTCTCTATCTCCGCAGGCTTGTCCTTAATCGCGTCAAGGGTGGTTTCGAGACGCCCAAGTGCGCCATCAAGCGCCAGATACAAATCTCCCAGGGGCGTTGAAGTCACCTCACCATTCGCCTTCCTGGTAGCAAACATGTGGGGATTGATGGGATAGCGTCCTTCCGTTCCCCGCCCCTCGCGAAAGCCCATCCAGAAGTTATCGGCGAAGTGCAGCAGGCGCGACGACGTCTTTGTCACTTCCCGATCCACTTCGGCTTTTTCAATAGAAACCGATCCGACATCGCGCACCAGATCTTCGAGCTGGTAACTCGACACTTGCGCGCCAAAGTATTCGGAAGCAACGTCTTCAAGCAGATGGGCCTCGTCGAGGATGACGGCTGAATAGTCAGGTAGCACGCTCCCGTACATGCTGTTTCTGAGCGCCAGGTCAGCAAAGAAAAGATGATGATTTACTACGACGATGTCTGCCTGTTGGGCTCGATCTCTCATGCGCGTAATAAAGCAGGCGTCGTAGTCAGTACACTTCTGACCCAAACAAGTTTCAGAGCGCGCGTCTATATGACGCCAAAATGAAAGCGACTCAGGGAGATTGAACAACTCCGCGCGATCACCTGTCGTTGAATCAGTCGACCAATGACAAACCTCTTCGAAGTGATCGACTTCATCTAAACCGTCAAGTACCGGTGAAGCCTCAGCGCGCTTCAATCGCTGCAAACAGACGTAATTATTACGTCCCTTCATACAGGCCGCCGTGAACTTCTTCGGCAACACACTTTGGAGAAAAGGAATGTCTTTCTCCATAAGCTGCTCCTGAAGGTTCTTGGTTCCGGTCGAAATGATTACGCGTCCCCGTCCACCGAGGGCCGCGGCGACAGCAGGGACTAAGTAGGCAAGTGTTTTTCCGGTGCCGGTGCCGGCTTCGACAATCAGATGCTGTCGCTCTTCGAACGCGCGCATCACGGCGTTCGCCATTTGGATCTGGCCGGGACGATACTCATATTCGGGATGCGCCTGAGCGATGAGGCCTTCAGGGCCAAAGACTGATTGCATATGCGGGTTGTTTATTTATTTCGAATTCAGTTCGCCTTTTCCCGGTGGGAAACTGGCTTGAGCGTCAAAGTAAATGACTCCATGAATGTTTGTCGGTCGGCCGCACTCAACTTTTCTGATCCTAATACCGTTGCTCCAAATGCTTGTCGACCCACCAGCGTCGTCCACATCTGCCCTTGCAACGGACCTAGCGCAAAGATGATTTCTTGTCCGAAATATCCACTGAATTTGATAGCTCGCTGCGTTATCAATTTAGCCCGGAACTCCTGGTTACTGTTCGCCATTTCCTTATCATAGACGTCAGCTGCTCCTTTCCAAACACCTTGGTAAAAACTTCCCTTGGTACTCTCGCTCCATTTAAGCGCAGCTTCACTAAGGATCGAGTACTGCGCTAAGTATGTGCCATCGTCCGCAGTAACGGAGTAGATGTAGACCTCGATCGGTACCACAGCGTTGGGTGGGGACGGAGTGAAGTGTTCTTTCGGCTGACTCGGAAGCAGGACGCTGAAGTTGCCCTGACCAAGCTCGTAGCGCTTCCAGGCCTGATTTCGTGTGTTCTGGGCTTCGGCGTTCTCTGCAAACCCGATCAAAAAGCAACATATGAACAATCCGAATACGCTCTGCCTCAATCTCATAAACAACTCCAGCGAAGATTTCTCTTCAGAACTAACCGTTAGCACAGCAATAAGGTCGCATCCTAGTCGGCGCTCATCGCGTCGAAACTCTGTGCTTGTTTGAGCCGCTTGGCATAAAGCGGAAACCTTTCGGTTAATTCCGCGACGCCCTGCTTCACTTGTGTCTGCACCGCAACGGATTCCGGTTCGTGAATGATTGCCGCGATCAGCCGGCCGATCTCCTGCATCTCCGGTTCCTTCATGCCACGTGTGGTTACTGCTGGAGTGCCAATCCGCAGTCCCGACGCCACGAAGGGTTTGTTTTGATCAAAAGGAATTGTGTTCTTGTTGACGGTGATAAGCGCCGCTTCGAGCGCTTTTTCCGCGTCCTTACCGGTGATTCCTTTTCCATGCATCCAAACGTCCACGAGCATCAGGTGATTGTCCGTACCGCCGGAAACTAAGCGCAGACCTTGTTCCTGTAATTCATTAGCCAGGGCTTTCGCGTTGGCCAGCACTTGCCGCTGATATTCTTTGAAGTCGTCCCGCAATGCTTCGCCGAAGGCCACAGCTTTCGCGGCAATAATGTGCACGAGCGGTCCGCCCTGGACCCCGGGAAACAGTTTTCGATCTATCTCTTTCGCGTGTTCTGCTTTGCAGAGAATCAGACCACCGCGCGGTCCGCGCAATGTCTTATGCGTAGTTGTGGTCACATAATCAGCGTGCGGCACTGGTGACGGATGAAGATCCGCGGCGACAGGCCCGGCAATGTGGGCAATGTCTGCGAACATCCGAGCGCCGATACTTCGCGCAATCTCACCAATGCGGCGAAAGTCGATGATGCGCGGATAGGCCGAGGCGCCGCAGACGATCAACTTTGGTTTGTGTTCTTCAGCAATCCTTTGCAGCTCGTCGTAGTCGATCTGCTCGGTGTCACGAGAGACTCCATAGTCCGCCACTTTGTAACTGATACCGGAAAAGTTCATCGGGTGACCATGAGTGAGATGGCCGCCATGCGAGAGATTCATTCCCAGGATCTGATCGCCGTACTGGATTGCCGCCAGGTAAACCGACATGTTTGCCTGCGCACCGCTGTGGGGCTGGACGTTAGCATGATCGGCGCCAAACAGTTCCTTCGCCCGATCGATGGCTGCCTGCTCGACAACGTCGCTCCACTCGCAACCGCCGTAGTATCGCTTCTTCGGATAACCCTCGGCGTACTTGTTTGTGAAAACCGAGCCCATGGCTTCAAGCACGGCCTCGCTAACAAAGTTCTCGGAAGCAATCAGCTCCAGTCCGTTCGCCTGGCGCGCGACTTCGTTGTCAATCGCATCGGCGATTAAGGGATCCACTTCGGCGAGGGGAGAATTTTTAAGGTCGTCCATTACGGTCCTCTGGTCTTTGGTCTTTGGTCTTTGGTCTTTGGTTTTTGGTCTTTGATCTTAGGTCTTTAAAACTTGAGCTTTCTGAACTTCGAACTTAGAGCTTTGTGCTTTGCTTTCCTTCGCAGCTTGAATGGCCTTATTGCTACTGCCCTTCTACTGCCTACTGCTTACTGCCTTCTGCCTTCTGCCTTCTGCCTTCTGCCGTCTGCCTTCTGCCCCGCCTACGGCCTACTGCCTTCCGCTTACCGCGCCTCTATCTTCCTGACGCGCTCTGCGTGTCGGCCGCCTTCAAAGTTCGTACTAAACCACGCGCGCACAATTTTCGGAATCTCTTCCGATGGAGTGGTACGAGCGCCAATTGCCAGCACGTTTGCATCGTTGTGCTGGCGGGCGAGCCGCGCGGTCTCTTCCGACCAGGCAACCGCTGCGCGCACGCCCGGAACTTTGTTAGCGGTGATCGCCATTCCCGTTCCCGAACCGCAGACCAGCAGACCCTGGTCGACACGTCCCTGAGCAACTTCCTCAGCAACTTTACGCGCGTAATCGGGGTAATCGACGGAGGCTTCCGAAGCGGTTCCCAAGTCCGCAACTTCGAGTCCTAGTTCATTGAGCAAGGCTTTGAGTTTTTCCTTTTCGGAAAAACCAGCGTGATCACTGGCCAGCGCAATCTTCACGTGTTCATCCTCTGGAAAAGAATTGTCCGAAGAGGCGTCGATGTTACAACACGGCGGCAGAAGTTTCGAGTTCAGAGTTCCGAGTTTCGAGCCCGCGAAGAAGTTTCGAGTTTCGAGTTCCGCGTTCCGAGTTCGTTGGCGAACGGAGCTGTCGACGGATAATAAGCAGGTCGGGACGCGAGTGCTCATTATCCCAAATTCCAAACTCGGAACGCGGAACTCGAAACGCGAAACCACTAGCGTTCACTAGTTTTGGGCTACAATTTGAGCATGCCTACCTATCTCGACGTCTCCACCTGGCCGCGGCGCGATCTGTTCGAGTTTTTTCGCACCTACGAGAATCCTTATTTCAACATTTGTGCCCAGCTTGAAGTCACCAAAGTGCTCGAGTTGCTCAAAGCACGTCCGGAAGTTAGCGCGTCGCTGACCTATCATTATTTCGCACTTCGCGTCGCCAACGAGATCGAGCCCTTCAAGTACCGCCTGCGTGACGACAAGGTGCTGATTCACGACATCATTCACGGGGGAACGACCGTCCTGCTCCCGAATGAAAGTTTCACCTTCGCTTATTTCAACTACCAGCAGGAATTCGACAAGTTCATGCGTGATGCCCAGGCTTCGGTGAAGGCCGTACGCACCGAAATACATCCTTTTAAGCCGCTGGACGGAGACGATCGAATTCACTTCACCGTCCTTCCCTGGGTCTCGTTTACAAGCTTTGCCCACGCACGAAACAAGACGCGCGCTGTTTCAGTTCCGAAGATCGCTTTTGGAAAATTCATAAAGCAAAATGAGCGAACGTTCCTGCCAACGTCTGTCGAAGTGCATCACGCGATGATGGATGGTTTGCATGTGGGGCGCTTCTTTAGCCGCCTGGAAGAGAGGTTCGCCAAGCCGGAAGGTTTCATGGCTTGCTGAAGAAGAAACCAACTAACGATTGCCAATTTCCAATTGCCGATTGTCGATTGGATCCTTTGGCATAGCCAATTGCCAATCGCTAATCGCCAATCGGCAATCGGCAATGTTTTGAGCCAAAATTATCCCCAGTTGCGTTAACCAATTCGCTAAGCGAGAATGGTTTCACGTTCAATCAGCCCCGATGTAGTTAGGATTCGTTTCGCTTATGCGCTGGTCACAATCTTTTATTCCGACACTTCGCGAAGACCCCACGGATGCGGAGGTCATCTCCCATAAGCTGTTGCTACGCGCAGGTCTAGTGCGCCAGCTCGCGGCCGGCCTTTATTCCCTTCTGCCGCTGGGTCAGCGCGTTACACTCAAGATTATCGACGTCCTGCGCGAAGAGATGAATGGAATCGGCGCGCAGGAATTTTACTTGCCGGCGCTAAACCCGCGCGAAATTTGGGATGAATCCGGTCGCTGGGACGTGATGGGCGACAACATGTTCCGCCTCAAAGATCGCAAGGGCGCAGACCTTTGTCTGGGAATGACTCATGAGGAAGTGTTCACGTCGATCGCGCGCAACGATCTGAATTCTTATAAGCAACTGCCCCAAGTTTGGTATCAAATCCAGGTCAAGTTTCGCGACGAAGCGCGGCCTAAGTCGGGTGTACTGCGCGTCCGCCAGTTCATCATGAAAGACGCCTACTCCTTTGACGTGGACAAGGCCGGTCTCGACAAATCGTTCAACGATCAGCGCGAAGCTTACAAGCGAATCTTCGATCGCTGCGGCCTGCAGTATGTGATTGTCGAAGCCTCGTCAGGAGCAATGGGCGGTTCGGCATCAAATGAGTTCATGGTTAAGACGGACGCTGGCGAAGACATGATTGCCACCTGCGCGGACTGCGGCTACGCAGCCAATCTCGAGAAAGCCGCTTCGCGTCTTGATGAAGTGCGCGACGGCGTCGGCCTCGATTTTCCCTCGGAGTTTCCTACTCCGGGGGTGCGTACGATCGACGATCTCGCTAACTTTGAGGGAGGCGCAGCGGCCCAGTCGCAGATTAAGACGCTCGTTTACGTGGAAGGCAATGCTGCGGCGACTTACTACCTCGCCTTGCTGCGCGGAGATCATCAACTTCACGAAACAAAACTGACCGACACCCTGGGGACGACGAATGCTCGCGCTGCCACTGCCGAAGAGATCCAATCATTGTTAGGCGCAAATCCCGGTAGCCTGGGAGCAGTGGGCGCAAAAAAGAAAGCCTTTGAGTTGCAGCCGCGCGCCACTATCCGCATCGTCGCTGATCTTGCCTTGCGCAGCCGGCGCAACATGACGACGGGCGCCAATATTGATGACTATCACTTGCGCGGTATCGATGTAGGCCGCGATATCAAGGTTGATCAGTGGGCTGACTTGCGCACAGTTAATTCCGGAGAGAAGTGTCCGCAGTGTGACAACGGCAAATTGGAAGTCTCAAAAGCCTTGGAGATCGGACACATCTTTAAGTTGGGAACCAAGTATTCCGAGTCGATGGGCGCAAATGTCTTGACGCAGGAAGGTAAGCAGGTGCCGATTGTGATGGGAAGTTACGGAATTGGTGTTGAACGAATTATGGCTTCCGCGATCGAATTGCATCATGACGGCGACGGCATCATTTGGCCCAAGTCGATAGCGCCTTTTGATGTAATCGTTACGATTACCAACATGAAGCAGGATGAAGTGCGCAACGCCGGCGAAAGTCTCTACAAGGAACTTCATCGAGGCGGGCTCGACGTGTTGCTTGATGATCGTGACGAGCGCGCTGGTGTCAAATTCAAGGATGCCGACCTGATTGGCATTCCTTACCGTATCATGGTGGGTAAAAAGATTTCGGATGGCCTGGTCGAGTTGTTTGACCGGAAAGCGAAGACCACCGAAGAAGTGAAATTGGTCGACATCGTGGGACGCTTACAAAAACTGGCGCTCGCTGGGTTGTGAGTTTTAAGACTTAGAAATGAAATTTCTCTGCCTCTCGTTAGTTCTTCTAATCACCAGCGCCTTTCCCTGCCCTGCTCAGGAGCTTCTACCGGAGTTGGTGCGCCGCATTAAGCCCTCGGCGGTGGCAATCGAAACTTTCGACGCGCGCGGCGAGAAACTCGCGCGTGGCAGCGGCTTCTTCATCGATTCAGATCGAGTGGTAACTAACCGTCACGTCATCGAGGCTGCCCATCGCGCCGAGGTCCACTCCTACACGGGCATCGTGATGATCGTTAAAGGCGTTCTGGCAATTGATGCGGAAGGCGATTTGGCTCTCTTGAAAGTCGAAGCGCCACCGAATCAAGTGCGGCCACTGCTTCTCGATCGAACTTCTCCGCAAGAAGGTGAAAGCGTCGTCGTAATCGGGAACCCTTTTGGTTTGGAGGGTAGCGTCACGAATGGCATTGTTTCGGCCGTCCGCGACATTCCGACTTTCGGCCGGATCATTCAAATCACGGCGCCCATCTCGCCGGGCTCGAGCGGTAGCCCCGTCGTGAACATGCAGGGACAAGTAATCGGTGTGGCGACCTTGCAAATCACCGGGGGCCAAAGCGTCAACTTTGCAATTCCTTCCGAACGTATCTCGCAACTACAGATTACTTCGCTGATGTCGTTGCCGGATCTGGTGGCTTCAACGGGCCGTAACAAGCGCGCCAAAGCCGTGCAGTTTTTTCGCGACGGCTTAAGTTTTCTTTCCCGTGACGATTGCGAACGGGCCCTGCCATATTTTGAGAAGGCGGTTGATTCCGACAACAACTATGCTGAGGCCTGGGCCCAGAGCGGATTCTGCAAGGAAAAGTTGGGCCGGCATGCAGAGGCGATTGAGGCTTCAAAGAAAGCTGTAAGCCTGCGCCCGGCAGCAGAGTCGTATTTCAATATCGGCCTCGCAAGCTACTACCTAAAACAATATCGCGAATCAGCCGAAGCCTATCGCGCGGCGATTCGGCTCGATCCTTACAACTCTGCTGACGCTTACTACGCTCTCGGACTTGTCTATCGCGATTGGGGCAAGGCTGACGATGAGATTCAGGCTTACAAACAAGCAATCAAACTGCGGCCGGATTACACCAGTGCCTATGAACGGTTGGGCAGCAGATACTTTCGCTCCAAGAAGTACGCCGAAGCTGCGGAGGTATATAAGCAGCTTGCGTCGTTGAAACCAGCAGACGCGACGGCGACCAACAGTTTGGGCGAGACTTATCTGGAGATGAGCAAGTTCAACGAAGCGCTGGAGAGTTTTCGCCAGGCGATTCGTTTGAAACCGGATTACGGCCGCGCCTATTTCAATTTGGGGAAATGTTTTTTGGCGATGGGAAATCGTGACGCCGCTTTAGAGCAGTACAACATCCTGCAAAACCTCGATCAGGATTGGGCTGAGAAGCTGGGGAATCTGATTAATCCTTGAAGAAGTTTCGCGTTTCGAGTTCGGGGAAGAAGTTCGCGCTTCGAGTTTCGAGCTCGTCGATATCGTGAACTTGTCGACTCGTAGATAAGCCGCTCTCAGTCCACGAGTGCTCATTACCCCAAACCCCAAACTCCAAACTTGAAACTCGAAACCTGGAACTCGAAACTCGGAACACGAAACTTGTATGGATCCACGCGAATTAGAACGGCTGCTGGGCAGCTTCAAGAATGAGGAGCTGTCGGCGGAAGACGCGGCGCAACAAATTAAGAATCTTCACTATGAAGACATTGGTTTCGCGCGCGTCGATCACGCACGCTCCACGCGGCAGGGTTTTCCCGAAGTCGTTTTCGGATCCGGCAAAACAAAAGTTCAAATCGTCAGCATTGTCGAAAAGCTGGCTGCGCGCTCTCCCAATGTTCTGGTGACTCATACGAACGCGGAAACCTTTGGTGAGGTTCGTAATGTGATCACGGCGGCGGAGTGGCATGAAGGGGCGCGGATGATTCGTATTCAGAGGGATTCAACAGAGTTAGGCGTCGGCCCGATTGCGGTGGTGACCGCGGGAACCAGTGACATTCCGGTGGCTGAGGAAGCTGCACTCACCGCGGAAGCAATGGGGAATCGCGTGGAGCGCGTCTGGGATGTAGGCGTGGCTGGAATTCATCGAGTGCTGGCTGAACGTGAGTTGTTGCAGAGAGCGCGGGTGATAATTGTTGCGGCAGGAATGGAAGGTGCACTGCCTTCAGTCGTGGGCGGACTCGTGAGTGTTCCGGTAGTCGCGATTCCCACCAGCATTGGCTACGGTGCGTCGTTCGGCGGCGTTGCAGCCCTGTTGGGAATGCTCAACTCCTGCGCCTCCAATGTGACGGTCGTGAACATCGATAATGGATTCGGTGCCGGCTTTGTTGCCAGCTTGATAAACCGCAAGTGGAAGGGCGATGTGAAAATGCTGAATGCTGAATGATGAATGATGAATTCTTGATTCAGTTTTGGTGATTGTTAACTAACGGTTCGACTTTCGGCCTGCCCAGAATATGTCAACTGGACTCAACTTCACCGTCTTGCTCCACGGCCTGAAGTGATTTTACCCGCCCCATCTATTCATCATTCATCATTCAGAATTCATCATTCTTCGTGTACACTTCTCTCACCGCTTCATGGAATTCACAGTTGCAATTACCGGCGCCTCAGGTTCGATTTACGCGCAACGGACTCTCATTCATCTTGCCGCAAGCGGAGTCGTTGAACGTATCAACCTGATCATGTCTACAGCGGCAGAAACGGTTGCCCAGGTCGAGCTCGGCGTCGATTTGCGGGGAGCCAGTCGCGAAAAGATCAATTCATGGGTTGGCCTTCCCTCGGATTCAAAACTAATCCGCTTACAAAGGCTGGACAACATGGCGGCGCGGCCGTCCTCCGGTTCCCATCCACAGGAAGGCATGGTTATCGTTCCCTGCTCGATGGGTACCCTCGGAGCAATCGCTTCCGGAGCCGGCACCAACCTTATTCATCGGGCCGCTGACGTCACCCTTAAAGAAAGCCGCAAACTGATTATCGTCCCGCGCGAGACGCCTTACAACGCAATTCATCTGGAAAACATGCTGCGACTCGCGCGCGCCGGGGCGGATATCATTCCGGCGAGCCCGGGGTTCTATCATCGACCCGCAACTATCGAAGCCCTCGTTGATCATCTTGTATTTCGCATTCTCGATCACCTCGGGGTCCCTCACTCGCAAACAACCCGGTGGCTCGGCAAGACCGAAAACGCGAGCGACCTCGCGCTTGCAAATGAGCCCACCTAAGACTTATTCAGTGCCGCCACTTTTACACAACGTTCGCACCACGCTCGAAATGATAAAGATCGAGCACACTCTTTTTGCGTTGCCGTTTGCCTTATTGGGCGCGGTGCTGGCGGCTAACGGATTGCCGACTGCAAGACAGGTACTCTGGATCGCCCTGGCCATGGTTGGCGCCCGCTCAACGGCAATGGCCTTTAACCGAATCGTCGATCGCGAGTACGACGCCCGCAACCCGCGCACTCGTTCGCGTGCAATCCCGGCAGGATTGCTTCCGGTTGGTTTCGTCTGGATGTTCACGATTGTGTCAGCGGGACTCTTTCTACTCGCGGCGGCAATGCTCAATCGCCTGACGCTGATCCTCGCTCCCGTCGCTCTCGCCAGTGTGCTGCTTTATTCGTTCACTAAGCGCTGGACGTTGCTCTCGCACTTTGTGCTGGGCTGGTGTCTGGCGATCGCTCCGACCGGCGCATGGATCGCTGTGCGCGGGTCAATCGATAGCCCGATTCCTGTCTTGCTCTCCCTTGTGGTACTGCTTTGGACCGCGGGCTTTGATGTGCTCTACGCTTGTCAGGATTACGAATTCGACGTTGTCACAGGTCTGCATTCAATTCCGCGAAAGGTTGGAATTGCAGGTTCCCTGTGGATCTCTCGCGGATTGCACGCAGCAGCGTTCGCCGCGTTGATTGCGTTATACTTGACCACAAGGTTAGGCGGGCTAGCACTCGTGGGCGTAATCGCAACAGGAATACTCTTGATCTACCAGCATCGTTTAGTTAAAGCAGACGATCTTAGCCGGCTAAACGCGGCATTCTTTACGACAAACGCCTTTGTCAGCGTCATTCTTTGCCTCACCTTTGGCGCCGCAGTCCTCATTAGGATGGTTTCATGAACTTTTCAGACGATTCCAAATTAGTCGAAATAGCTGGCAAGGTTGAAGTTGGAGAACGACTGTCACTTGCAGATGGCTTGGATCTGTACGCGACCAATGACCTCCTGGCTCTGGGAAAACTGGCCGATAAAGTACGGCGACGGAAACACGGATTGACGACCTATTTTAACGTCAACCGTCATTTCAACCATACGAATGTTTGCTACGCGGACTGTAAGTTTTGCGGTTTTTACCGGACACCGCGGCAGCCGGACGCTTACACGCACAACATCGACGAGTCGCTGCGGATCGCCGGTGAAGCAGTCGCAGAAGGCGCTACGGAACTGCACATCGTCGGCGGCTTAAATACAAAACTGCCGTTCAGTTACTACACAGATCTTCTTGCATCGCTGAAACGGCAGTATCCGCAACTGCATCTAAAGGCCTTCACGATGGTGGAGCTCGATCACTTTGCTCACTTCTACAAGATGAGCGACGAAGAAGTGATTCAAAAACTGATTGAGGCGGGGATGGATTCGTGCCCAGGCGGAGGCGCGGAGATCTTTCGCGAGCCCACTCGTTCGATGATCTGTGCCCATAAGTGTGATGCGGATCGCTGGCTGGACCTCTCCGGAAAAGTACACGCGGCTGGTTTGAAAACAAACGCGACGATGCTCTACGGGCACATTGAATCCCTCGAAGATCGCGTCGACCATCTGGTACGTCTTCGCGAACAACAGGACAAATCACAGGGGTTTCAATGCTTTATCCCGCTTGCTTTCTATCCGCCGGGAACCCAACTGGCGCATTTGCCGGGTCCTTCAGGGGTCGACTCGCTCAAAACTATGGCAGTAGCTCGGCTTATGCTCGACAACTTCGATCACATCAAAGCTTACTGGGTAATGCTAGGCCGGCGCCTCGCCCAGGTCGCCTTGCATTACGGAGCGAACGATATCGATGGAACCATCACCAAAGGTGGCGAGCTTTCGGAAAGCTACTCGGTGGAAACCAACAACGAAGTGAAGATGTCGAAAGCGGACCTTGTAACCCTGATTGAAGACGCGGGGTTTGCCGCAGTTGAGCGTGATACGGTTTATAACCGGATCGCTCCGAGCAATGTCAGTCTGGTCTAATTCAACTAATCCTAATCAGCTATCGAGGACTAAATAGAGCTTCATGCAACCGAAAAAAGCAGTGCGAAAAATCAGTGTGGCCCATTCCCCCGATTCAGACGACGCCTTTATGTTTTATGGCCTGGCTACAAACAAGCTGGCTACCGGCTCGATCAATTTCAGCCACGTCCTAAAAGACATTCAAACCTTGAACGAAGAAGCAATGCGCGGCACATACGATGTAACGGCAGTGAGTTTTCACGTTTACGCTTACATTGCCGACAAATACGCCTTGCTACCACATGGAGCTTCAATTGGAGACAAGTACGGTCCCATCGTAGTCTCACATGAGCCTGTCAAAGCCGAGGAACTGTCTAATCTCAAGATCGCGATACCAGGCACCCTTACCAGCGCGTTTTTGGCGCTCAAAATCTACAATCCGGATTTCAAGTATGAAGTTGTGCCGTTCGATAAAATCATCGAGACGGTTCAAAGCAAGCGCTGCGATGCGGGGTTGTTGATACACGAAGGCCAACTTTTCTACGAATCAATTGGACTTCACAAGGTGCTCGACTTGGGCGAGTGGTGGCACGAGAAGACTGGCTTGCCCTTGCCAATGGGCGGCAACGTGATTCGGCGCGATTTGGGAAGCGCCACGATGAAAGAAGTGTCTCGACTCCTGCGCGAAAGCATTCAATACTCACTCGACAATCGCGATGATGCCTTGCAGTACGCAATGCAATTCGCCCGAGACATGGATATTGAGCTCGCGGATCGGTTCGTGGCGATGTGGGTCAACGACCTTACACTTGACTACACCGAGCGCGGCCGCAACGCCGTCCAGCGCTTGCTGGATGAAGGCTTTGAGCGCGGCATCATTCCCAATCGCACTGCAGTTGAATTTGTTGATTAGTAAAAAAGAAGTGCAGATGCTGGGGTGTGCGTGACGACCTTTCCCCCCGCTCCGCCCAGAAGGAGCGGGAAAGTCGCCACGCACATCGTCGGTCTGGCAACATCAAGCTCCTCCCGAAACTTGAACTTACGCCCCTCCCGAATGGAAATCCGGGTGCCGGTTTGCCACTACGCTTGCGCGCCGTATCGGTTCACCGGAATTAGTGACGTAGCCGTTTACCGACGTGAGGACTTAAGATTTCGTCTTTATCCTCAAGGCTATCCCGTTCGCTGAGGATGTCCGTCAATAGTTTATTGACGCCCACTGGACACGGCTGCGGATAACCTATTCACTGGCTCGCACTTTACACTAGCTGCAAGGAGTTTTGCAAACAAAAAGGCCGGAGCGGAATCATTAGCGATTGCGCCGGCCGGATGCTGGCAACAGCGGCCGCGGTGAGGGCATCTGAAGTTGGTGTTTATCAGGTCCGGACGTCCGTTGTTAACCTCTTAGATTCTGGGATAGAACATGCGAAAGACGAGTTTTGGAAGAGTGTTTGTTCTGCTAATCGCCTTGTTTACTTCGGTTCTGGCCGCACCTTTTGCCTTGGCACAAACAGCCGCTGGCGAATTAAGCCAGGGGGAGATTAATCGGATTGTGGCTGCGTTCACCGCCAAGGAAGCGCAGTTTCGGCAGGCCCTGACCCTATATTCGTTCAAGCGCGACGCCGTTATCCAGAGCCTCGGCATGGGAGGCCAGGTAATCGGCGAGTATCACCGCGTCTCTTCCTTCACCTTCGACGATCAAGGCAATCGTTTCGAAAAAATCAGTTTCTTTCCCATGCCTTCATTTGGCGGCGTGACCACTGAGGACCTCGACGATCTGGGTGGAATAAATCCTTTTGCTCTCGAGCCTGCGAAAATTGACAGATACAGCATTAAATATTCCGGCAAAGAAAAAATTGACGAGCTGAATTTGTACGTCTTCGACGTCACTCCCAAGGTCATTCCCGATCCTAAGAAAACCAAGGAGCGCTTGTTTAGCGGCCGCATCTGGGTCGACGATCAGGAACTCCAAATTGTGAAGACGAAGGGCAAGGGTGTCCCTGAAACCAAGATTAACAAGTTCCCGGCGGTCGAAACTTATCGTGAACAGTTCGGTGGCAAGTTTTGGTTTCCGACTTATTCCTACGCTGACGAGGAACTCCTCTTTCCCAGCGGCGAGACGCTACATATCCGCATGAAAGTGAGGTATAGCGACTTTGCTCCGGCACGAGCTGACGTGAAGGTAGTTGATGTTGAGACTGGCAGCGAACTACAGAACGAGCGTGCTAAGCCGCCGGCCCCAACGCCAACTCCAACACCGAAGCCATAGTGGTCTAGTTACGCCTCCAGCGCTCCTAGTTCACGTCCGACCAAAGCGTGGACCCTCTTAACGAGCTGTTGCACATCTCCATCCGATGAAAGTCCGGTCGTGGGAACCGGCGGCAGCATTACCATTTCGATTGTGCCAGGCCGGGCCCGGCCAGTTCCCTTGCCCATTAGCAGGTCGGTGTTTTTGATGGCTACCGGCACGATGGGAACCCCGGCTGCCACGGCCATGTAAAAAGCGCCTTTCTTGAAAGGTAGAAACTCCCCCGGTTTGGCCCTCGTCCCTTCGGCAAATACTCCAAAAGAAATCCCCGAGCGAATTCTGGCCGTGGCGCTGGCCACAGTTTCGCGCGCGCGTTCACTATTCGAGCGGTCGATCGCCATTATGTTAACGAAGCCCATCCCTACTCCGAGAATCGGCACCTTTAATAATTCCTTCTTCGCCAGCAGGCCCATGCGCCTTCCGGTCGAAATAAACAGAGTAGCGGTGTCGAGGTACGAGCGGTGGTTCGAGATGAAAACGTAAGTTTGTTTTGGATCAAGACGCTCGCTGCCTTTGACTGATACCTGCATGCCGCTTAAGCGAAGCCAATTACGTCCGCCGAAGATTGCCCACGGGTAAACAAGGTATGGTTTAGAAGCCAGCCAGGCGACCAGGAGTATGGGAGTTCCTAAGATCACAAGAAGCGCGCCTGCTACAAATAACGACCACCAATAGAGTAAGAGGCTGCCGGATTGGAAGTTCTGAACTGTGTTAGACTCGGTCAAAATTTAAGCTCCGGAGTCACAACTCACTGCGACAAACTAGACTAACTAGACGCGGCCTATTTAAGCATCTCTTAGCAGTCGTCTGGCTGACTGCTTTGCTGCTGTCCAGTTCGGCTTCGACATTTGCACAAAGATCCACGCGCGGTCTTTCCAGAGTTGGAATACCCACGCCACGTTCGCTGCTGGGTTTTACACCGGGAGATGATCGGACCATCGCTGATTGGCGACAGATTACAGACTATTTTGCGCGATTGGACAAGGCTTCTGATCGGGTATTAGTCAAGAACATCGGGCAAACAACCTTACGTCGCCCGTTGATCGTCGCCTTTATCAGCGCTCGCGAAAACATTCTGGCGCTCAATAAGTATCAGGAGATTCAACGCCGACTCGCCGACCCCAGGACAGTTCGTCTCACGGCGGTGAGGGATTCGCTAATTAAGAGAGGGAAGGTGGTAGTCGCGATTTCGTGTTCAATTCATTCAACTGAGATTGTTGCTTCGCAAATGTCGATGCAGCTCGCTTACGAGCTGGCTTCAGCTGAGGACCAAGCTACTCGCGAGATCCTGCAGAACACCATCCTAATTTTGATTCCCTCCGCTAATCCTGACGGCATCGACATCGTCGCGAATTGGTATCGAAAAACACTGGGCACGAAATACGAAGGACAGGAACCTCCCGAGCTCTATCATCACTATGCCGGTCATGACGACAATCGCGATTGGTTTATGTTGGATTTGCAGGAGACTCGAGCAATCTCGCGCTTGTTTTGGCAAGAGTGGTTTCCGCAGATCGTCTACGACATCCATCAACAGGGACCTAACGGTTCAAGGTTCTTTATTCCACCGTTTTACGATCCGGCAAATCCAAACATTCCACCTTTGTTGCTACGCCAAGTTGGATTAATCGGGCACAAAATCGCTGCTGATCTGCAGGCAGCCGGGATCAAGGGCGTGGTGACTAATTCGACGTACGACACTTGGTGGCATGGTGGCTTTCGCACGGCCCCCTACTATCACAACTCAATCGGAATCCTTTCGGAAGCGGCCAGCGCGAAGTTAATGACTCCAACGACGGTGACCGTAGATCAACTAAAGCGATCGACGAGCCGGCGCGGATTGCGCAATCCCCTGGAGGCGAGCACAAGCTTTCCCGATCCGTGGCCCGGTGGCGAATGGCGCGCCCGCGACATCATGAATATCGAAATGATTTCCTCGCGGGCAGTTCTTTCGCTTGCCGCAAAATTTCGCGCCGAGTATCTGAGAAATTTTTTTGAGCTGGGACGGACGGCGACGACTGCAGGAACCCCAAACGATCCGGTTGCCTATCTTGTGCAGGCCGGTCAAGGTCGCGATGAAGCAGTGGCGAAACTGCTGGATGCATTAATTGGTCAGGGCATGGAAGTCTACCGGCTCGATCGAGAGCTGCACGCCTCGTTCGGTCCTCAAGTTTTGCAGCGGACAAACTCCAGTGCCGAGAAGATCGGCACTTATCGCAGCATCATGAGCCACACGACCGGCATGCACGAGGTGCCCCTTGGCAGCTACATCATCTTTCTCAATCAGCCTCAGCGACAAAATGTGTTGGCATTGTTCGAGCCGCAAATCTATCCGAACCGAATTGAAGGTTCAGGCGAGGTCGAACAGCCTTACGATGTGGCTGGGTGGACGCTGCCGATGCAAATGGGTGTTGAGGCTGAGGCAGTAATGGCTATCCAAGAAGCTCAAACTGAGCGGGGCCTAACCTTGCTGCGCGATCCTAATGAGGTTCGCAAAGATCTGGCGTTACCGCTGAAGACAACCGACGCCTCGCCCATCGCGAATCCTTTGAAGAGCCCTGTTCGCATCGCGCTCTACAAACCGTGGACTGCAAACATGGACGAAGGATGGACCCGCTTTGTCTTTGACACTCACAATGTACCGTTCACGTCGGTAAGCAACGCCGACGTGCAACAGCAAGATCTGTCGGCGAAGTACGAGGTGATCATCTTGGCTTCTCAGCGTGCGCGCGAACTAGTGGAAGGCGATTTCACCAATCCTCGTCCTCCGGAATTTGCTGGCGGGATCGGTGAGGCGGGAGTAGCCAGACTTAAAGCCTTTGTTGCGGACGGCGGCACGCTTGTTTGTTTTGATGCTTCTTGCGAAGTCGCCATCAAGCAATTCAAGTTGCCGCTGCGCAACGCGCTCGAGGGGTTGAAGAACTCCGAGTTTTATTGTCCAGGTTCTGTCGTGGCTTTGGACGTCGATAGCTCCCAGCCTCTGGCGCGCGGCTTAAAACCTAATACCGACGCCTACTTCATTAACAGCTCCGCGTTTGAGTTACTCGAAGGCCAAACCGCCGCTAACGTTCGCGTCGTCGCGCGTTACGCGAAAGAGAATGTCCTACGTTCGGGATGGCTATTGGGTGAGAGCAAACTTAGAGGCAAGATCGCCCTCGCGCAGGTGCAAGTCGGTAGGGGACAGATAATTCTTTTTGCCTTCCGCCCTCAGCATCGCGGTCAAACCTGGGGCACATTTCCCTTTATCTGGAACGCGTTATCCTCGTCTCAAGTCTCGCGTTATCGAGATTCCCTCCATTTCTGACAAGCAATGCTTGCCATGCCGAGGGTGCGGCGTTATCTTTCTAGCGTCGGCCTGCTCTCCCTTTTCCCATCCAGGTAAGCGACTAAGCATCTATTTCTGGCAACGGGCATCCAACGTTGTTGCCGCAGTTTTTGCTGTGGCAAGAAGGAGCTTCGACCAATGAAAAAAAGTTTTGCGATTTTGGTGCTCCTCTCCCTGTTTTCGCTTTCGGCTTTTGTCGCGCACGCGCAATCACGCCCGCGACGAGTGGGACAGAATCCATCAGCCTCAGCGCCCAGTACTTCCACCACAAATCGACCGCCCGTTCTCGGCGGCGTAAACAGTGCTGGTAATCAAACGGGCACTAGACAAACAACTCAAGAAAGCGGCCCGGAAGAAGTTGACGCAGGGGACGTCATTAAAGTCGATACCACGCTGGTGACTCTGCCGGTCAGCGTCACCGATCGCAATGGTCGCTACGTTCCAAACTTAACGAAGGCAGACTTTCGCCTTTGGGAAGACGGCGTCGAACAA
The DNA here is from genome assembly GCA_041750995.1 of Pyrinomonadaceae bacterium. Classification (GTDB taxonomy): domain Bacteria; phylum Acidobacteriota; class Blastocatellia; order Pyrinomonadales; family Pyrinomonadaceae; genus PSRF01. The sequence goes on from JBGSYG010000032.1 coordinate 29,756, forward strand.
CAGGTAGCGTTCTTCACATCAGTTGATAAACCGTTTTCCGTCGTCCTGGTGCTGGACACCAGTGGCTCCACGCGCTTCAAGATCGAAGAAATTCAAGACGCAGCAATTACTTTTGTTAACCAACTGCGCTCGGATGATCGAGTCATGATCATCTCCTTCGATGACGATATTCGGGTGTTGTCGGATTTCACTAACGACCGTAACAGGATGCGTGACGCCATTCGCCGCACGCGCACGGGAAGTGGCACGCGGCTGTACGATGCAGTAGATCTCGTTATCAATCAGCGGCTCAGTCAGGTGGATGGACGGAAGGCAGTAGTGCTCTTTACGGACGGCGTAGACACCGCCAGCCGCCACTCGTCCTATGCCAGCAACGTTCGAGATGCAGAGGAACTCGATGCGCTGATCTATCCGGTGCAGTACGATACTTTTCGTGATGTTGGTGGTGGCGGCGGTGGTGGGAGTTGGCCCGGCAGTAAACGCTCTCCGATCGATATCGTAATCGACATCTTCGGGGGGCGCACCGGCGGGTCAGGCGGCGGAGGTGGGAGCGGAGGTGGTGTTGGTTCACATCGCGGTGACTACGAGCGCGCGAGTCGATACTTGCGTGAGCTGGCGGAGAAGACTGGAGCACGGCAGTACCAGGCCGACAGCACCAGTAATCTTTCCTATGCGTTCCGAAATATCGCTGAAGAACTGCGACGTCAATACAGTCTGGGCTACTATCCGATTCGACCACCTCATAAGGGCGACCGCCGCCAGGTTCGCGTGCGCGTCAACCAACCCAATCTAGCGGTGCGCTCCCGCGACAGTTATGTATTTGGGCAGGACGGCAGGGTCAACACTGCGCAGACGCCGGTGTTGCGAAGAAAGCTAATTAACGATTAAAGCTTAATAAGCCGGAAGGATAACTGTGAGGACGGCGCCGTTGCCGTCCTCTCTGTTTTCTGCTTTGACTACGCCGCCGTGCAGCTCTACCAAGTGCCTCGTAATTGCCAATCCCAATCCTAGTCCGCCATGCCGGCGCGTACTCGAGCTGTCTGCCTGGCTAAATCTTTCGAAGACGTGTGGCAGAAAGTCTACGGGTATCCCCGGACCATCATCACGCACCTCAATCTGCGCCGAGTCGTCCTGTCGTTTGACAATGATCTCCACGACGCCGCCATTCGGAGTAAATTTGACGGCGTTAGAGAGGAGATTCCAAATCACTTGCTGCAACCGTTCGGCATCACCGCTGACTAACAGCTCCGGCGCGTCGAACTGGCTTTTGAACACGATCTCCTTGGCCTCGGCTGCTGGCCGCACGACGTCCATCGCTGCCTCAACAACGGAGACCAGCTCGAGCGGCACTAGTCCAATACGCAGCTTGCCGGTAATGATGCGGGAAACGTCAAGCATGTCTTCGATGATCTGCTTTTGGGACCAGGCGTTTCGTTCGATCACTTCATAAGCATGCGCGAGGTTGTTGGAATCAAGTTGCCCGGATCGCAGCAACCTGGCCCAACCGACAATCGCATTGAGCGGCGTCCGCAGCTCGTGAGATATGGTCGCAAGAAATTCGTCTTTTAAGCGGTTCGCCTGCTCAGATTGGCTACGTGCCTCACGCTCAGACTCCAACAACTTCGTCCGCTCTTCTTGTGCCTTGATTGTATCGGTAATGTCCATCGTGACGCCGCGCATCGCCAATGGTTTCCCCATCTCATCGCAAACAACCACTGACTTGGATTCAACCCAAACTTCCCGCCCGTCTTTAGTAATCCAACGAAACCGATTTACGCCTCCCTTACCAGAGGCAAAGGAGCGTGCTGCTTCCTGTCCCGCGGCTTCACGATCTTCTTCATGGACTATCGTGCGCCAAAAATTAGGAGTTGAGAGCCACTCTTCCACGCTGTAGCCAAGCATCTTCTCGACATAATTGCTGACAAAATCAATACGCTGGGTCTCTGCCACGGGCTCGCCCCAGGCCTCCCACACGACGCCTGGAACATGTGCCACGATGTCTTCCACACGCTTACGCTCGATGGCGACAGCAGCAGCAAGATCCAACTTTTCTTTTTGCGCAGTCGTGCGTTCACGCATAGCGGCATAAAGCACGTAGGTGAGCAGTGCAGTCGAACCAATGAACAACTGCAGCAACAACAGTGATTCATTCGGGCCGCCGCGGACGAATGAGCCATAGCCCTTGGCGGTGCCCCAAACAGCCACTGCCGACAAGAGCAACGTAGCTGCCGTCACCACGCGTTGGTCCAGCCGTAGCGCCGCCCAAACAAGAAAAGGCAACGTTAGATGCGCGATTGGGTAGCGTTTGTCCGCGCCGGGAATCCAACCGGCAAAGGCGACCATGGAGACGAGGAACAAACCGGCTAACAATACCGCTGCTTCGATGACCGCCGTCGAAGATGTGCGCCGCTTCCAATTCACGTCCCAAGCGAGCAGGAAGGGCGCCACGATCAAAGCTCCAAATCCGTCCCCCAACCACCAGGTGAGCCAGATTCTCCCAAATTCTGGCCAATGCGCTCCCGCGATGCACAAACTGATGGTGCCAATAGTCGCGCTGATCATCGGACTGACGACCACTGCAAACAGAACAAACTTGAGCACATTGCGGATAGAGCCGAAGTAATCTAAATGAGAACGATAAGTAAGCAAGTAGGAAGCGGCAACTGCTTCGAGCGTGTTACCTCCCGCAATCACCAGTGCCACTGGAGCTGAGACGTCAGTCCGGAGATTGGCGAGGAAGGCCCCAATCAGGATCCCAGGCCAAAGCCGGCGGCCGAAGATTAGCAACGCGGCAATGGCGATACCTGTCGGCGGCCAAACCGGCGAAACGTTTGTATGAACGGAAGCTAGTGAGAGTCCGAGCTCGGCAGCTAGAAAGTAGGCGGCAGTTACGATGCCCGCTAAACCAAAATAGCGCCAGGATCCGAATTTCATTTCAGAGAAACCAGGGAATGTTGCGTCTGAACCGACGTCAGATTGGAGAGCTAAAAATGAACTTAATTGGACGCCTGATGAAGTAAGGCGAGCCGTCAGGTAACGGCCCGCCAGACTGTTTTAACTTCCCTTGCTCGTTGCTAATAATGTAGTTAGCTTTTGTGCGGATTCTATGTCATGAATTACACATTTCTTGAAGGAAACCGCTACTAAACTCAGCCGCGAGTAACAGGATTGAGTGCGTAGACTTCACGCCGCGGGCCTTCCTCGTCGAACAGTTCACGATGGAGTTGCGCCACAGCTTCAACGGAGATTTTCGGCTGCCGATCGTACGTCAAGAGCCCGTTGGTTTCCTGTTCGATATCGGTGAGTTGCGTGTAACAGAAGCCCGCCAGAAATTTTAACGAGGCAATCCCTCGCATCAGGTCGCTGTATTTCTGTAGCAGCTCTTCCGTAGTCTCGAAGGAACCATAATACTGATAAAGAATGTCCCGCTGTTCTCCGGGAACCGCGGGCGCCAGAAATCCGCCAACTTCGGAGAGCACGACAGGCTGTCCGCGATAACGTGAGCCTCGCGCAAAAAGCGGCTTATCAGCAATCCAGACAGTGCCGGGAAGTTTTCCGCTCTCGAGCGTCTCGCGATAACGCTCCTGAAGACGCGAGGCGTCGGGCGTGTAATCGTGGATCGCGCAGATGTCAGTAATATCTGTATGCTCCCAACCGTCGTTATCAATCACGGGTCTGGTTGAATCCAATCGCCGAGTAACTCTCACCATACGTTCGATGAAAGCATATTGGCCCGGATGCTCCTGACCGAGGCCGGGAAATCCCATGCTCTCATTCACCGGCACCCACGCGACGATGCAGGGATGGTTGTAATCTCGCAAGACGGCAACTTGCCACTCCGCGGATAAAGCTTCTTCCGATCCGGGTGACCAGTCGCGAGCGTTTGGCATTTCTTCCCAAACCAATAAGCCCAGGCGGTCGCACCAGTAAAGCCAGCGCGGGTCTTCAATCTTCTGATGCTTGCGGGCGCCGTTAAAGCCCAGCAGCTTTGTCCATCCAATGTCTGTTTGAAATGCTTCATCAGAAGGCGCCGTCAAATACCCATCAGGCCAATAACCCTGGTCAAGAATCATCTTGAGGTAAGTCGGAGTTCCGTTGAGTAGTAGTCTCCCTGCGCGCAATTCAATGCCGCGCAAGCCCACATAGGACCCAACTTCATCCAGCAAGTTGTCGCCGTCATAAAGACGAATCTGCAAGTCGTAAAGATGTGGGGATTCGGGCGACCAAAGCTTTGCGTAGGGTATCGTGATCGCCAGCCGTCCCGTCGCAACGGCTGTTTTGTCCTCACCCAACGCTACGCTTTGGCCCTCCTCGAATACCTCAACTTGAATTCGCCAGGTCGAAGATGGCGCATGCAGAAAGACCATCATCTCAATCAGGTTTCGCTTGGCGTGCGTGACCATCCGCACTTCTTCAATACGAATAGTAGGCACCGGTTCAAGCCAGACGGTTTGCCAAATGCCGGTGGTGCAGTAGTAGTCGATCTCCGCCGGTAGGCCGGTGTGAGACTGTTTACCTCGCGGTTGCTGCGGGTCCTGCCGATCCACGACGTGAACTGTCAAGCGATTGCGCCCAGGTTGGACATAGGGAGCAATATCAAACTGAAAAGGCACATGACCGCCCCGGTTATGGCCCACCTCGTGACCGTTGACCCAAACTGTGCACGCATAATCGACTGCGCCAAAGTTTAGCAAGAGATCGCGGCTGCAAAATTCCTCAGGCAATTCAATCGTGCGCGCATACCAAACCTCTTCATGGATACTTTTATCGTTGATACCGGAAAGGTCAGTTTGATAGGCAAAAGGAACCACGATGCGCAAGGGCAGTTCGCGGCCATCGAACCACCCTGCACTCACACCTTCAGCGGCATCATCAAAGGCAAATTCCCACTCGCCATTAAGATTGATCCAGATGCTGCGGGCGAACTGCGGACGGGGATATTCGGGACGCGGAATAGATTTTCGTTCAGCTCTCATGTTTACGATTAGGCTGCAGCCTCGTGTTCTTGAACTCCTCGGTCGGCCTCAATCACATAAACGTCGGCTTCCAAACCAGTACCCTCGTGATAGTTCCTCACTACATGATCACGAAAGTTTTCGATCCCCTCACGCTGCACGAGGTTAACTGTACATCCGCCGAACCCTCCGCCCATCATGCGCCCGCCCAGCGCCGCATCGTGCGCGTCAGCCAATTCAACAAGCAAATCCAGCTCGCGGCAGCTCACCTCGTAATCGTCGCGCAGCGACTGGTGGGATTTCCGCATCAGCTCACCCAGCATCACGAAGTCTCCAGAGGCGAGCGCCTCTGCTCCGCGCAAGGTTCGGTCATTTTCTGTGATCACATGACGGGACCGTCGCCGTAAAGGCTCGGGAAGATCTTCTATCAAATGCAGATCGTCGATGCTTAAATCTCTTAGGGCCTTCCAGCCGCGCTTTTTCTCTTTCAGCAGTTCGACGGCTTGCTCACATTCCGCGCGTCGTTGGTTATAAGCGGATGTGGCCAATTCGTGTTTCACCTTACTGTCACAGACGATCACTGCCACGTCGTTAAGCGCCACCGGTATCGGGGTCATCTTAAGCGAACGGCAATCAATCAAGAGGGCCCGATTGGCCTCAGCGAAGACAGAGGTTAACTGATCCATCAAGCCTGACTTGGTTCCTACAAAATGATGTTCCGCACGTTGTGCTGCTAGCGCGAGTTCCAGCAAGTCGAAATCTAGAGTGCTCAATTGCAACAATGCAAACCCAAAAGATATTTCAAGCGCAGCCGAAGACGACAGTCCGGCGCCGCGTGGGACGTCGGAGGCAATCGCTACATCTGCTCCCAGCAGATCAGGACAATTGCTTCTGAGCACCTGAGAAACTCCGTAGACATAGCTACGCCAGCCTTTTGCAGGTGGCTCAGATGCACTCAGGGTAAATTCCGCGTGGTCTTGAAGACCACAAGAGTAGACCCTAATAGTGTCGTCAGCTCGCGGTGCCGCGACTACATACGTTCGCAGGTTGGCGGCAATGGGCAAAACAAAGCCTTCGTTGTAATCCGTGTGTTCTCCTATCAGATTCACCCGGCCCGGCGCCGAAAACATTCGCGGCTCACTTCCGTAGAGCTCCCTGAACGTTCGGCGCAGGCTTTCCAACTCAACCATTCCGCGCTCCGTTTGCCCACTCCACTGGTTCGATAAATTGTCGCAGCTCGCGGGCCTTTTCTTCAGGTAGCGTGTCGTTTATGAACATCCCGGCCCCGGTCTCGCTCCCAGCAAGGTATTTCAAACGATTCGCTGAACGGAGTGGCGGATAGAACTCAATGTGGAAGTGGTAGGCATCGTAGACACGATCGTCACTTGGGCGTTGATGCATGACCATCATGTAAGGAAAAGAGATCGCAAAGAGCTTGTCGTACGCGACCAAAATCATTTTGAGCATTGCCGCAAGGTCGCGTTGCTCAGCGACTGACATGTCCGTCAACGCCTGAAAATGCCGCCGCGAATGAATGTGGACCTCGTATGGCCAACGGGCAAAGAAGGGTAGAAGCGCGATAAAGGAATCGTTCTCGGCAACGATTCGACGCCCATCAGCCTGCTCTTCCCTTTGGATGTCACAAACCAAACAACGGCCGGTCTGCTTGTGATGCAACTCCGATTGCGCCAATTCAGTTGCGATGCGCGGTGGGATGAACGGGTAAGCGTATATCTGCCCATGTGGATGATGCAGCGTTACTCCGATTGCCTCGCCTTTATTTTCAAAAATGAAGACGTACTTAACGAACTCAAGCTGGCTTAGTTCGCGAAACCTGTCCGTCCAAACTCTCACGAGCTTGTAGATCTGTTCGACGGGTTCCCCAGCCAGCGATGAATTGTGATTGGGACTGTAAAGGACAACTTCACAAATTCCTTGTGAAGGTCTGACCGGATACAAATCAGAGGATTCAACAGAAGGATTCTCCGGATCCTTACGCAAACTTGGAAAGCGGTTTTCAAAAACAGCTATGTCGTAGTCTGGCTCGGGAACTTCAGTGGGAAAGCCTCCGGGCCGCGTCGGACATAGTGGGCAATAATCTTGCGGCGGCAAGAAAGTTCGGTCTTGCCGCTTCGTAGCCGTCGCCACCCACTCGCCCAATAATGGATTCCACCGCAGTTCAGACACCGGCCTCCTTCGTCTCCCTTAACGAACGAGCCGGTTCGTCTTCGGCACGGTCTGATCTGTTGTCGCGCTGCTCGCTTCGCAGAAATTCGTAGAAGATAAGATAACGCCCGTCAGCAAGCGTAGTACGCCGCACACGCAATTCGTCCTCGCGTATCTGGCCTAACGCTTGTTCTGTCGGAGTCTTAAGTCCCAAAGTCCTGGGCGGTTCGTCCCGTGTCCGTCAAGTCTTTAATATCCCAAGCCGTCAGCTTTCCCTGGGCCAGAATACGACCGGTGTCATTCACTAAGTATTCGCTGGCCTCAAAGTGACCCCAGCCGCTTAAACGAAACTCATTACTACCGCCATTGTTTCCCCGTACCACGAGCTCTCTTCCATTCGGCAAACAGTAAATGCCTTGCTCTCTCAGACTCATTTTCCTAGCCTCCCCCTTGATCTACAAATCCAAAGCTACTGACGCAGCGGGCGGCAGGCTATAGCCATAAGGATGAGCCTCAAGCCACGCCCAGGCAGAATCAATGATCACTTCTAAATCCTGAAATTTTGGCGACCAGGCAAGGTCGCGTTTGATCGCCTCCGAACTCGCAATCAGAGTTGGAGGATCGCCTGCACGTCGTTTGGTGACCTCAACTGGAATCGATCTGCCTGTGATCTTTTCCGCGCAATCGATCACCTCTTTGACTGAATACCCCGTGCCGCACCCGAGATTGTAGGTGGCATTACGCGGACTCTGCAGTGCGAGAATATGAGCGCGGGCGAGGTCGACTACGTGAATGTAATCCCGGACACAAGTCCCATCAGGGGTTGGGTAATCGTCACCGTATAGTTCCACGCTGGGCCGCGTGCCGGCGGCTGCCTGCAGCACAATCGGAATCAGATGAGATTCAGGTGAGTGCCATTCGCCGCAGCGCGCCGTAGCTCCCGCGGCGTTGAAATAACGCAGCGTCGTGTACCGAAGATCGTATGCTTCGCTATACCAGCTCAGCGCTTGTTCAAACGCGAGTTTGGTTTCGCCGTAGGGATTTGTCGGAGACGTAGGATCAGTTTCTTCGATCGGCTGTTTCTCAGGTTCACCATAGACCGCCGCTGTGGAAGAAAAGACCAGCCTCGTCACTTTTTCTTCTCGCATCGCATCGAGCAACGACAGCCCGGCTAAAACATTGTTCTCATAATAGCTGGCCGGATTTTCCACGGATTCGCCGACAAGCGATGCCGCAGCCATATGAATCACCGCCTCAACATTACGTTGCCGGAAAGCGGTCTTTAATCGCTCGCGATCTTGCAAATCGGCCTGGATGAATTCGGCTCCTGGCGTAACCGCCGCACGATGTCCTTTTGAGAGATTGTCGTAAACGGTGACCTCGTGCTGGTCGCGCAACAGTTCCTCAACCACTACGCTGCCAATGTATCCGGCGCCACCTGTTACAAGCACGTTCATCAGAAGTCCTCAGCGCTTACTGGAGATGAGATTCCGGGTTGCGTACTCCCGTCTGGTGTCATGGAAGTAATGATCGAGTGCATGCTCAAGCGTTGGCATGATCTGGGCACGCTCACTTGCTAAAGCGCTATACGCAGGGCGGGCGGCCGGTAATCCAAGCGCGCTTGCCGGAAGACCGTGTACGAGATGATGTGCAGAACCGGCCCGTTGAGCTATCTCCAAAGCAAACTCTTCCCAAGTCAGTGATCCAAGATTGGCAAGATGCCAAATTCCAGTTTCGCCGTCCATTAAAAGATCGAGCGTGGCATTGACGAGATCGGGCACGTACGTTGGCGAAATGAATTGATCGGTTGCCGCTCTGAAGACCCGTCCCGCAGCCAGCGTTTTAAGCACCGAATAGGGGAAGCAGAACTGATCCCACGGACCAAAAAAGCAACTCGTTCTGATTACCAGCGCAGCGGGATGCGCCTTGAGTACTAAGCTCTCAGCCTCAGCTTTGCTCTGACCATACACATTGAGCGGCGACGTTGGATTACTCTCGACATAAGCCGACCGCTTCAGGCCATCGAAGACCAAATCAGACGAGAAGGTGACGAGAGGGAGATTTCGCTTCGCACATTCGTAAGCGAGATTGGCAGGTCCATCGATATTGTCGCGTCTGCATTTATCGATCTCGCTCTCGGCATCATCTACACGAACGAATCCGGCAGCGTTAACAATACCCCACGGTTTGTAAAAATTGATCGCATTAGTTACGGCGGCGGGATCGGCAATATCCAAATCGGGCCGCGAAAGCAAGTTATAGTCTATTCCGCGCTTCTCACAAATAATCGCAAAGGCCCGTCCCAGCGTCCCTGCTCCTCCGGTAATCAACAAAGATCGATTCTCGGAGCTGCGGGCCGTCAGGTGCCGCAAGCTTGTCGCTACTGACGATGCGCGCGGTGTTACCGGTGGATATGTGAAGCGGTCAAGACGATGCCACCAGCCGACTGAATCCAAAGCCGGATGCTTAAACTCCACTCCTGTGGCCAATGCGCTTACCATCTGCGAGAGTGCCGTTGGTCGCGGTGCGGGAGCGCGTAAGTCAAATAAACCTGGTTCGTACGAGCCTTGATCGCTGGTCAGCAGGTTGTTCCAGTTGAAGGATCCAAAAGCAGACCAGGCTGTAACGGCCCGCACATCGACGCCTGCTTCCAACGCTTGAGCGGCGCTATCCCACACCTCGTCGACCCAGCGTAACTGCTCTTCGCGGCTACAACCGAGATGGGCTTCGGTAACTGCTAACGGCAATTTATAACGGTCCCACGTTTCTCTGAGGATCGATTTCGGCCCACTCATTCCCTGCGAACAAACCCTGACGGCCTCTACATCGGCGTAGTAGTGGCGACCGTTTCCTCCATGCGTCTCCACGGGATACCTGATTAGCCGCTCATCAAGAAATCGCTCACTGGTGATGTAATAATTTATTCCCAGGACTTCCGGAGGCAACGGATTTGCGAGGAAGTAGCGCAACTGCTTCTCTTCAATGCCAAGCCAAACTAAATATTTCCACATGGACGTCTTTGGCTTCACCCGTCCACACAGCAGATCAAACGTTAGCCAGCGCCGCTCATTTTCGAAGCCCGCCTGATAAGCGAGGCTTTGCGTGCTGAAGATTTTACCCAGATCTTCAGTTTGTATAAGCTGAGCACGCGGATTCACCTCGCGAATCGCCCTCATTGCGATCACTATGGCTCGACACTGGTTGAGCAACGCTGTGGCGAAATCTTTTGGATCACGTTTATGCGGATACCAATGTCCATAGAGACAACTGAATCGGGCGGTCGTTAGAGGCTCGTTAATCGGCGTGTAGTGTTCCACCCAGGGATAGCGGCGGGCGACTGCGACAGCGAAGTCTTTGAACTTTTCGGGAAACCGCGGATCTAGAAGGTTGGTATCACGTGGTCCGCTACCATGATGAAGTAAACCCACAATTGGAGTGATGCCGAGCTCGCGGAGCCTCGAAAGACGTTGATCACTCCACGTCCAGTCGTAATGATTTCCTTCGCCGACTACTCGCTCCCAAAGTACTGGATAGCGAATTGTGCGTACGCCTAGCTCGGCAAGGCGCGTCAGGTCGCTAATGCGAACCGAGTGCCCGCTAAGCTCCAATTGATCGAAGTAGCTGTCACCGACCCGATTGACAGTACATTCGACTCCAGCCCACATCTCCAGAGGCCGACTAACAGGCCCTCGAGCAGTCATCATTTAATCTCTTAACTTTAGCCCCGAAGCCACCTGAGGGACGACCATGGGAACGTTAGGCAGCTTTCCATTACCGGCGCTTTGGACCACTGCACCGGCGCTATGAGCGACAGCAACCAGTCGCTTCATGCCGGCAATTTTCGCATATGAAGTAAGAGCCTGCCCGACAATTTGATCCATGTTGTAGTACTTGTAGGTCGCCAGCCGGCCCAGAAAATGCACTTCCGGAGTTTGATCGGCTAGCGCCTTATACTTCGCATAAATATCAGCATTAGCTTTGCGCGGCACCGGGTAGTAGGCATCACCCTCATCCTGGGGAAACTCATAGACGATGCTCGTCTTTGAATGTTCCTGACCCGTTAGATACTTGAATTCGGTTACGCGAGTGTAGAGCTGGTCGTTGGGATAATTCACGACCGGAGCAGACTGGTAGACTGCCTGGTCATGAGTCTCATGCTTAAATTTCAGGGACCGGTAGGGTAGCTTCCCGAAACGGTAGTCAAAGAACGAATCGACCGGACCCGTGTAAATCATTTCCCGAAACGAGATCTCATTTTCGATATCACGGTAATCGCAATTCAACATGATCTTGATGTTGGGATGGTCGAGCATGTTTTCAAACATCCGCGTGTACCCGTGCAGCGGCATCGCCTGGTAAGTATCGGTGAAGTAGCGATCGTCACGATTGGTCCGGGTTGGCACGCGCGAAGTAACGCTGGCATCAAGCTCTGATGGATCCAGTCCCCACTGCTTGCGCGTGTAGTTGCGGAAGAACTTTTCATACAACTCCCGCCCAACTTTGCTCACAACGACATCTTCCGAAGTGCGTATCTGCTCACAAGGTTCGGCTACTTTCTCAAAGAAGCTCTCAAGCTCGAAAGACGTCAGGTTCAAGCCGTAGAGCGCGTTGATGGTGTCCAGATTGATTGGGATTGGCAGGATTTGCCCATCGACTGCAGCCCTGACTCGGTGCTGGTAAGGCCGCCATTCAGTAAATCGCGACAGATATTCGAAGACATCGCGCGAGTTCGTATGGAAAATGTGAGGTCCATAGCGGTGCACGAGTATGCCAGCGTCGTTGTAATGATCGTAGGCGTTGCCACCAATGTGGGAACGCTTATCACAAAGCAAAACCTTCTTGTTTGACCCCGCAGCCAAACGCTCTGCAATCACACTACCGGCAAACCCCGCTCCGACAATCAAATAATCAAACATTCCGCCCCCCTTGAAAACCGTCTTAAGGCGCAGTCGCGACCTGCGCAATCCCCCTTGAATTAACTGCTCTCTTTCCTCGCCATTGCTGGGTTTGGTTCGTTTGCACAGCGTAGGCCAGCAACCGCGACATTTCTGACCACGTACGATCCCACGACATACCAATGAGAAAATTATCGACTTGCTGAAGCCACGCTTGGTCCCCCGTGGCGTCGGACATCAGCTTCTCAGCAGCCGCCACTAATTCAGCCGCTGTGTCCGCAATCTGCACTAATCCCATGTCGCCGTATGGTCGAACAACATCGCGAATCGAGGTAGAAATCACTGGCTTGCCCGCGGCAAGATACTCCGGAGTTTTTGTAGGACTGATAAAGCGCGTGGCCTCATTGCGCGCGAATAACAATAGAGCGACGTCCCAGCCGGCCAGATAACGCGGCAGTTCGGCGTATTTCTTAGAGCCGAGGTAGTGAATGTTGGGACGTTGCGGCAACGTCGCCGGGTCGACTTTTACTACCGGCCCGATCATTACGAAATGCCAATCTGGTCGCAGGGATGCCGCTTCATCCAGCAGCGCAATGTCAAAGCGCTCGTCTATCACGCCAAAGAATCCCAGACGCGGAAACGGAATATCCTTTTGATCCGGAGGATCCGTTTGTGCGCTACGGCCTTGTCGAAAGTGATCCACATCGATGCTACTGGGAAAGGCGTGCACCGCGGGATGCTGTTGCCGCTTTGCTTCGTAGAGACTCTGTCCACCGGTAAACACCAGGTCGACCATCTGGAACAGCTGTTTTTCGTAATCCTGTAGCCGAGTGGGAGCGCCCTTGAACGCGCTGAGTTCGTCCATGCAATCGTAAACGGAAGCCTGTGGTTTAAGGTGTTCCGTAAACATCAGGGCCATCGGCGTGTAGTACCAGAAGACATAGTCGGCAATTGCTTCCTGCTGAAACAGGCGCAGGGTCATCTCCTTCATCATTGCTTCGATGGCCACATCACTGCGCAAACCCTCAGGTAAATAAGGGACAACAAGTCGAACACCGTTATCGCGTTCGTGAATCTCGTGCCGCACCGAACCGTTTACAAAGATTGGCTCTTCAATAAAGTACACTCGACGGTCGAGTGCCGCTCGGCTTAGCAAATGTTGCGGACGTTGGTAAACGAAGTCCCAGCGCAGATGGGAGAAACAAACCAGATCAGTTTGGTTCTTGACGTTGTTGGCGATGCTTGAGCTCGGGATGTCCGAATGTCGGCGAAATTCTTCCATGGGAGAGATTTCCTATCTTTAAAATTCTTCAATCTTCTATCAGGCACACACCGGTTCGTAATGGTCGAGGCTCAACCTAATGAACTTTCGATCCGAAACGATTTTTTACTGCGGACGAGTGAGGTTGAACTTTAATGCTCTAATCTAATTCACACTATCTTTGATTGCGTTTCATATTAAGCCGTTCAAACTGCAATTTCGTCGTCGTTTCGGTCAATGGCAAGAACGATACCAATCTCAAAATTCGATTGAGCAAGAACTAAGGTTGGCGAAATCCCATGATCTCGCCAACCATTAATTTCCTAGCGGCAATTATCGATTTCCACCACCGCCGCCTGATTTTCCGCCACCTTGTTGACCGCCACTGCCACCACCACGGTTACCGCCCTCGCCGCCGCGACCGCCGCCTTCACCGCCGCGCCCGCCGGCTTCTTTACCACCTTTATCACCTTGACCTGAGCGGCCACTACCTGACTGTCCACCAGTATCTTTATCTTTATCAGCCACGTCATACCCTCCTTGATTCGTAGAGCTATTTGCTGTTGGGCAAAGCCAGATATGCGCCTTGCCCCGGCACCTGACTTTTGCAGAGGCGGACTTAATGCACCGTACGCTCACGTACTCATGAATGGTTCAACACACTTTAGTTAGGGTTCGCGCATACAATGAAACGGAAAACAAAAAGCGAAGGCCCGAGCCTCCGCTTTTCTGTTACTGGTCGTGAGGGCGACGATTGATGGCGAAGCGTCAGCTCCCATACAATCGGCCCCCACATTTTGCTGAGTTGTGCAGCAAGTCTGTAGACTCTAACAATCCTGGATCAAGCGCTCCGTACGTTAACGAACGGAAATCTCTCTGCTCTGATATGAGACTTTTATGATGCTCCCTGCTCTCGAACGCGGTTGCAGTGGCGGCAGAGCGAGTACCCAGCTGGCTTCGTTTTCATCAAGCTCAAACCAGCTGCACGCGGTCGTTCCATAACAATCGGCATAAACCTAACGCCACACAGCGTGCGCTGATCCGCCTGTTCAGCCAAATGGTAAATCTTGCTGTTAGATGTCGCCGCATACATCCAGATCCCGCTGCCTCCTTACTCCCTTGTCTTCAATGCCTTCAACTCGCGTTTTGCAAAGAATGGGCCAAACTCTCAACAGGGTGTCGCGATCAGATTTTGATCAGATTCCGACTAGTCAAGCCGCTGACTTGATGGCAATAGCCTGCAAAAAGATCCGCTTCACCGAGACAAAAAAATGAGGGTTGGCACTGGTATTGCGCAGGTATTGCGCACTGAGTAAGAAACCAGTGATCCATCTCGGAAGTGTTTTGAACCGAGTCGATTCGGCGCGAACCGTATCGGAGAAATACACGGATCTCGCCCCGATCAATGGACGAGAAACGAAGCAAGCTGAAACCCGGCGGACAAATGTGTGACTAACGAAAGAGCGAGGAGACTTCTTATGGCTGCAGAATCAAAACAAACAACTGATCACGACGAAATTCGCAGCTGGGTGGAGGAGCGTGATGGTAAGCCAGCGAGAGTGAAGAACACCGATAAAGGCGACGGCGGAGGTCTGCTGCGCATCGACTATCCTGGTTTCAGTGGTGAGGATTCGTTGGAAGAAATCACTTGGGAAGAATTCTTTGAGGCGTTCGAGGAAAACAACCTGGCGTTTCTTTATCAGGATGAAACCAAAGAGGGTAAGGAGAGCCGCTTCTCAAAACTAGTCAACCGCGAGTCGACCAAAAAGAAGTCAAAGGCCGCCCGTTGATGAGAAGCGCGAAAACTAATCAAAGTCGCGTGCAACCATGGTGGCTCGCTGAAGACAGTGAAAGCTGCAGCAGCTGTAGCCACCAATATGCCCATCGCACCGAGATATTCTGCTTCGATTGCGATGCGGCGATCTGCCCCATTTGCATTGAACGCACGACAACATTTGAATTCGTTTGCCCGGGATGTGCTGGCGCCCGGACCCAGGAAGAGGTGGTGTGATGGCCGCGCGCGCGATTTGGAAAGGCATCTTGAAAATTGGCTCCGCCAAGGTTCCGGTGAAATTGTATTCGGCCGTCACCGATCGCACGGTGCGCTTTCATGTCCTGGACGATCGCAGCAAGATGAGGATTAAGCAGCACATGGTTAATCCCGACTCGGGCGATGAGGTCGCGACGGAAGAGATTCAGAAAGGTTACGAGCTTGAACCCGGCAGGTTCGTAATACTCACGGAGGAAGATCTAAAGAGCATCGAGCCCGAACCGTCCCGTGAAATTGAAATCGGCGAATTTGTGCCGCCTTCACAAATCAGCCAGCAGTGGTATCAACGACCTTATTACCTTGGTCCTGATGGCGATCAAAAAGCCTACTTTGCTTTGGCCGAGGCGCTACAAAAGCGAGAGCTCGAAGGTGTGGCTCATTGGGTGATGCGGAATAAGGCTTACGTCGGTGTGTTGCGGGCCGAAGGCGATTACTTAATGCTGGTGACCCTGCGTAACGCCGCCCAAGTGATTTCCGCACGCGAGCTAAGCAAACCGTCGGGGCCAGCACCTAGCGCAAAAGAACTGAGCATGGCAAAGCACCTCGTGTCGTTGATGGAAGGGGAGTTTAATCCAGCGGAGTTTAAGGACGAGTATCGCGAGCGCGTGATGGAGTTTATCGAGAAGAAAGCTAAGGGCCATGCTCCGCGCCTGCGAGCCGTGAAAACAAAGCGCAAAGCGGGATCTCTCGACAGCGTGCTCGAGAAGAGTCTTGCAGCTTTAAAGAAGGAGAAACGCGCTGCCTAAGAAATCGCAAACTAATGAAGATCTCAATGAGGAGCAGCAGTCAGTAGGACGTCCCTTCTGGTCTGGCACATTGACGTTCGGTCTGGTGAGCGTCCCGGTGGATTTGTTTCCGGCCACTAGATCGACGCGCACAGGCTTGCGTATGCTGGGGCCGGATGGCCAACCTCTGGCGCGCAAGTACTACTCGCAGAAAACGGAAAAGGATCTGGAAGCAGACGAACTGCTGCGCGGTTACGAAATCGAAAAAGATAAGTACGTAATTGTCACTGATGAAGAGCTCGAACGCTTAGCCCCCGAGAAAACTCGAGATATTGATCTCAAGTTGTTTGTTCCCGAGGATTCCATTCCTCCGATCTATTTCGAGCGCGGCTACTTCCTCACACCCGGGGCCAATTCGCAAAAGGCTTACAAGCTGTTGGCTGAAACCATGAAGCGGAGCGGTCAGGCCGGAGTCGCAACTTTTGTCATGAGAGGCAAAGAGTATTTAGTAGCAATCTTTTCTGACAATGGAATCCTGCGCGCCGAGCTAATGAGGTTCGCCGACGAATTACGCACACCAGGCGATGTAGAGCTCCCGAAGAAGCAGAAAGTCCCCGCTGCTAGCGTGCGCAAGTTTGAGAAACTGATTAGTGCCCGCACTAAAAAACAGTTCGCCACTTCCAAACTCGAAGACGAGCAGAGTGAGAAGCTCCTGAAACTGGTTAAGAAGAAGAAATCAAACCGTAAGAACATTGTTGAGGTCGAGGTAGAAAGTGAAGCGCCCGCTGCGGGAAAGGTGATCGATCTCGTCTCGATTTTGAAAAAGAGTTTATCTGCGAAGGCCTCCTGAAGTTCTGAAGCAGGCTTCATCAGACATCTTTCACACCCCAAATTGAGCTTATAGTTTTACTTTTGAATTGGTACGCTAACGTACTGACGGCTATACGTTTGGATTCTAGTGTGGCGCCTGTTACGTAAAGGGCCGAGACTGTTAATCCTTCCTTCGACAGAACATATTGACGGTCCCGGCCTAACTTTTACTATTAGGGCTTCCTGGCAGGGGTGTCCT
Source organism: Pyrinomonadaceae bacterium (assembly GCA_041750995.1). Taxonomy (GTDB): domain Bacteria; phylum Acidobacteriota; class Blastocatellia; order Pyrinomonadales; family Pyrinomonadaceae; genus PSRF01. The sequence continues at coordinate 46,877 of JBGSYG010000032.1, forward strand.
AATTTCTGCAAGATAATCCTATAACATCGAAGCGAATGCCACTCTAAAGGGAGCGAGATTTTTGAGGCGGCGCATTCTCTTTATTGAAGACCACGAAGACACGCGTGAGCTTGTAAGCTTTGTCCTCGAGGCGAGCGGCTACAGTGTGACCTGTGACACGACGGTTGCCCGGGCTTTGGAACTCGCCCAAGGCGATCAGTTCGACCTTTACCTCCTCGACAATTGGCTTCCAGATGGCACCGGGTCTGACCTGTGCCAGCAAATTCGAGAATTTGATGGAAGCACGCCGGTGTTATTTTATTCCGGCGCTGTGTTCGACTCTGATAAGTTGGCAGCCATTCAAGCAGGCGCACAAGGCTACCTTGCGAAACCGTGCCCCTATTCGGATCTATTGCGCGCCGTTACTGTTCTAATCGACCACGCTGCGGAGCGTGCGGCGAACCTTCAAGGACGAGTCGCTTGAAGCCGGCGTTATCGCCGAGCTCACTACCCTAAGGCAATTCTTTAAGTATCCCTGCTTCGAACCGTCGCGTTGGGAGGATGGTGAACTTCCATTTCGAACCAGCGTGCTCGGATACGCGCGTACATCTTTTCGGCGGTCAGGATTACCCTATCAGACCCCACCGACTCCCTTAATCTGTGCGCCAGGCTATGAGCTTCTCGCAAAACATTAGTTGTCGCGCCGCCGACAGTTAAAGAACCTTCGAATAGGTTCACGCACTCCCTCTGCTGATATGCTCACCAACTTTCATGCTGGTTACCGGACCTAACTCATCACGTCAGCTTCTCTCTCCGGCCAGAGTTTGTAGAAGAACAAATTCTGCACGCCCAGTAGCGCGATTGCGATTAGCAATAGCATGACCCAAAACTTCCAGTAAGAGTTGAAGGTTTGTTGCCAGGCCGGATCGACGGCGTGCGCGACATTTACGTTTAATGCTGCCCCGGTAAAAAGGCGTGAGCCCAATTGCACGATGAAGTACCAGCCGAGGGCATAGAGCCACGACACTCGATCCATTCGCACACGCTGCAGCGCAAACATGCCCACTGCAAAACCGCCCACATGTGCGAGGGTCGATGAAAGAAAGATGCCCCAGGCGAGCACTACGTAGATAAACCACACTATCAAGCCCGGCACCATCCAAAGCACTGCGACGCGAACAAGCAGCGGTCGCTGCAGGAAAAGACCGAGCGCTAACAACAGATTACCGATGTTGCACATCCAGAGCATGTTGCCAAGCTCATTGATGCCCCAGTAATGGAAAGCCTGAGCAAAAAAGAAAATCAGTGGCAGGAAACCGAGCAGACGGAAGCGGTGATTGTTTTGCTGGTCGACGGGAGATGTTCTCATCAGTCTCTCTGAGAAGATACGAAAACACTTTTTCAAAAACGACTCTCGCGCAATTTCTTTTTTCAATTTAGAATAGCACTCGCCCGACGCAATTCTGAACATTACGAACAAAGGGTAGTGCCCTAGTTTGTAGCGCAAACTGTTAGTTTGCGCCGAATGAATCGCAGTCAAGGCGCACGCAAACTAACAGTTTGCGTTACAAAGACCTAACCAGGGCACTACCGCATAGAGAATTACGATCAATCATGCCCTCTCTTGCCGATCTCTTGAATAAATCTATCCCTGAGTTAAGAAATATCTTCATCGATCGCGGACGGCGCGTACCTCAGGGATTAGTTGAGGCTCTGGAAACTGATTCACGCCATGGGGCGAAGCAACTCGCGAAAAGAATTCGCGAACGTCGCCGGAGTAATCGCTCAGAAGGCCAAAGGCTGCACTCGCTGCTGCGTTTTGAGATTGAGCTTTGGAATGACGGCTATTCCCTGGTCGCTGGGGTTGACGAGGCCGGAATGGCGCCCCTTGCCGGGCCAGTTGTTGCGGGTGCGGTGATTTTGCCGCAGCATTACAAGCTCCGCGGCCTGAACGATTCAAAGAAGATTCTCGATCCGGAGATGCGCACTGAGCTTGCGCAAATCATTAAGCGCGATGCGCTCTGCTGGTCATCTGGTTTCGCCGAAGTCGAAGAGATCGATCAAATCAATATCTATCACGCGGGGTTGCTAGCAATGCAGCGGGCGTTTCAGGGACTCACTTGCGCGCCCGATTTTGTTTTAGTTGACGCGCGCCGCATTCCGAATTGCCCGTCACCGCAGCGAGGAATAATTCGCGGCGATGCTTTGTCTGCGAGCATTGCCGCGGCTTCCATCATCGCCAAGACGACCCGCGATGCACACATGCTGGAGATGGACAGCATGTATGCGGGGTATGGCTTCGCCTCACACAAAGGCTATCCCACGCCCGAACACTGTCGCGCTCTTAAAGAGTTAGGTGCGCTACCAATTCACCGGCGCAGTTTCGCGCGCGTGCGGGAGGTACTCGGGCTCGATCCGATTCAGAATGAACTCTTTGCTGATCCGAGCGAATCCCCTGCTGCAAGCGTCGAAACGTTCGCGGCTGTTGCGACCTGAACCTAAACTCTTACAATAGCTAAAGGATCACTTTAAGCCGGGTTAATAAATTGCCATTTAATGATTGGAAGCCAGATGGCGCTCACCGAATATAAAAAGAAGCGCAAGTTCGATAAGACACCGGAGCCTGGTCCCGAAACCAAGCGCACCAAGTCCGGCAGAATGTTTGTCATTCAAAAGCACCGGGCGACTGCTCTGCACTATGACTTCCGTCTTGAAGCTGACGGCGTACTCAAGTCATGGGCTGTTCCGAAAGGTCCGTCGCTAAATCCTAAAGTGAAGCGACTTGCGATGCAGGTGGAGGATCACCCGGTTGATTACGCCAAGTTTGAAGGTGTGATTCCAGAAGGCGAGTACGGCGGCGGCACCGTGATGGTTTGGGATTACGGCACGTACAAACCAGAGGAAACGACAAATGTTTCCGAAGCGCTCCGCAAAGGAGAGTTAAAGTTTTCCCTTAACGGCAAGAAATTGAAAGGGTCCTGGGTGCTTGTGAGAACAAGGGAGCGACAGTGGCTCTTGTTAAAGCATCGCGACTACTACACCACGGAGGAAGAAGTAACCGAGCTGGCCCCGGTTTCAATTCTGACGAGACGAAGTCTGGAGGAAATCGCCGAGGACGAAGGTGGCAATGTGAAGAAGGCGGCTACCGGAGATCCAAAAAAGATTCCGCCGCGGACAGGAGTCAAGCGTCGCAGCAAGGGAGGGAAGAAGAAAGTTTGGCACAGCAATCGGCCCTCATGATCGAAAGAAGCTAGAACAATCCTTTGTAGGAAAGCCTTCCCTCCACGATCCTTGCGGCACTTGTATACGGATGAGGCTCAGCCTGTTTCTCATTCTGAATATGCAGCACTTCCCAACCCAGCGACTTTAAGTAATCCGCAATCAGGCTGCGATGACAGCGCCACCACAGGGCTTCCGCACACATCACCGCACTACGTTCTTTCACCGCAACCTCGAGTAGTTCCTTAACCCCCTGCTTGAACTCATCACTATCCAGATGATCAGCGTAGGCGCGAAAGGACGCGTTCTTCCAGGCAAGATTCTTAGAATCGGCTGTCGGTTTACGACGTCCGCCTAGGGCAGGTGAATGGTGATAACGGATGCCTACAGCTGACAGAGACTGTCTCAGCTCTTCCTTGTTGAATTGTGGATAGCGGCTTGACCCAGGAAAGCTACGCACGTCAACCAATACTGCGATTCCATGAACGCTAAGAATGTGGTTGAACTCTTCAGCGGAACGAGTTGAATGACCAACCGTCCAAATCGTTTTCCCACGCGACTCAGTCGATCCTTTGCAGGGAATCTTCGGCATCTCAAGCTGCCTCGACTTAACTGTCAGGTCTGCCTTGGCGTCTTTGTGACTTCGCGTCTTGGCGGATAAATCTTGAGGCATCAGGCGACAAAGCTAATTGAAAGCCTCAACTGTCTGATTGCCGACCTCTGAGGTGTTACGTCAAATACTCAAAGGAATAGATCAAAGAACGAAAGCCGCTTGTTAAAGATAAGCTTCAAGTTTGAAGCGGCCGCGCTTCTCCAGGAGCGGCTGCCACAAATCACCGACACGCTTGATCCGCGCGGGCACATTGTCGATGCGAAAATCTTCGATCTTCAACCCGCGCTCCAGCTCGCTCCACTTCACGGGCGTGGAGACCGAGGCCTGCGGTCGCGGCCGCACCGAGTAGATCGAAGCTAAAGTTCTACCCCAGGCGTTTTGGTTGTAATCAACAAGCACCCTTCCCCGCGGTCGCTTAGCTACCACGTAGATCGTCGTCAACAGCTTTGGCGCTTGCGCAGCCACAGCGTTGGCAAACTCTTTCGCAAAAGTCCACACCTGCTTCTGCGTTGGTCCGCGAACGATAGGAACGTAGACATGAATTCCTTTTGAGCCCGTGGTCTTCGCATGGCAAGAAATCTTCAGCGACTCGAGTGCGGTTCGAATCAGCAACGCAGCTTCAACCACTTTCTCAAACGTGGCGCCCGGCACGGGATCGAGATCAAAGTGCACATAATCCGGCCGGTCCACGTCGTCACAGGTCGCATACCATTGGTTGAGGTCAATACAGCCCAGGTTTATTACCCAAAGCAACGAAGCCAAATCCTGAATCATGGGAAAATCGATAATGTTCCCGGATGAGTGTTCAATGCTGCACAGCTCAATCCACTCCGGACGCGGAACGGGCGCGCGCTTCATGAAGAAAAACTCCCCGGCTGCGCCATTGGGATAGCGCTTCATCACCATCGCCCGGTCCTTCAGGTGTGGAAGCAGCACCGGAGCAACATCCGCGTAATATTGGATGAGATCGCGTTTGGTGATTCCCAGCTCCGGCCAGAATGGCTTTCGCAGATTGGTAAGCTTGACGGTCCGACCGCCGAGGTTCAGCTCGAGGCCAACTTCATCCTTGGGAATCTTTACTGACTGGATCGCTCCCTTGCTTGTAGCCGGGGGCGACTTCGCACGTTGCACTTTAGCTGGATGAAAGTCGCGGGTAGGGATCTTGGCCTTGGGCATTCTTAAAGTGATTCCTTAACTTAGCTAGCATGGTAACGCACAGCCGAATTGTCTCAACCAGCCGCGTAGCGGCCCGCCGAGTTATGTCAACCAGCCACCCAGGCCCAGGCGCGCTGTCTCAACCAGCCGCGCAGGCCCAGGCGAGCTGTCTCAACCAGCCGCCCCGTAGCGGCGGCAGAATTTAGCCCGGGGGTGAGCGAGAGAAGCGAGCGTAACCCCGGGATCAAGCCCCAAGCAAATTCGGAGCCCGCTTTAGCGGGCGACAGACAGGTCAGCTCCGATGCGTCAGCTGTAACGCCTATATTTGAAGTAAAACCTCAGCGTCTACCAGGTCCCAAAAGGCTACTCGCTAGCTTCGATTAGTTCCTCAAGCTCCTTTTCAATGACCTGAAGACCTTTCAACAAGCCTTCCCGGTGCGCCGCATGACGCGAACGATCCAACTGCTCCAGGATTCGAGAACGCGAAAGCTTTAACGACTCCAGACGCTGCAACCGCGTTCGTTGTTCGGCAGTCAGCCGTGGTCCACGCTCAGCCTTCGCAAGCCGCTGGCTCCATTCCTCCATCTGCTCTTCATATGATTTGCCCCAACCTATAGCCACTGCTTCCCTTCCTTACTGAGGTTTACGACCTCGGCCGATCTGAATCAAAAGAACCTAAACGACAGTGCCGTCCTTCACCAACGCATTCTTCGGCACAATGATAATTCCATCCCGAATAAAAAAAGCGCCGCCTTCACCGTCATGGTTTACAACATCCGCTTCATTGACGAGTCGCACGTTGCTGCCGATGCGTGCGTTCTTATCGATGATCGCGCGCTTGATAATTGTGTTCTCGCCGATGCCGACGCGTGGCTCCCCGCTCGTCAGGTCCCGGTGCATCTCTTCGAGTGTCTGATAGTAATCTGCGCCCATCATGAATGAGGCTTCCATTTGCACGCCCTTGGAAATGCGACTACGCAAACCAATCACGCAGTTTGTAATGCGCGCACCCCCGATGATGCAGCCTTCACTGAGAATTGAGTCACGAATTTCCGACTCTTCTATTTTTGAGGGCGGCAAGAAGCGCGCCCGCGTGTAAACGGGGGCTTCAGAATCAAACAAATTGAACTTCGGAATCTTTGTAGTCAGATCCAGGTTTGCTTTGTAGAAAGCACTGATGGTTCCGATGTCGCCCCAATAACCATCGAAGACAAATGCCTGTACCTTGCCCCGTTGGATTGCACCGGGGATAACGTGCTTACCAAAATCAACCCAACTGGTTTCTTCCGCGAGCAATTGTTCCAGGAGATCATACTTAAAAACATAAATCCCCATCGACGCCAGGAAGGGACGCGCGCGCGCTTCCTCAGCGCTTAGTCCGAGGGTCGTTGTGTCGACGCGCATCGTTTCGAGCTCCGCACCTTTCGGCTTTTCCTTGAACTCGACAATGCGTCCGGTCGCATCCGTTTTCAGTAAACCAAAATCGGTTGCATCGATTGGATCGGAAGGAATCACCGAGACAGTCACATCCGCCTCGCTCTCATAGTGGCGCGCCAGAAACTGACGGTAGTCCATGCGATAAAGATGATCACCCGAAAGGATCATGAGCGTGTCGATGCCCCAATCGCGGATGTGCGGCAAGACCTGGCGCACTGCGTCCGCGGTGCCCTGGAACCAGAGCGGACTCTCAGGAGTTTGTTCTGCCGCCAGGATCTCCACAAAACCATTGGAGAAATGGGAAAAGCGGTAGGTCTGAGCGATATGGCGATTAAGCGAAGCGGAGTTGTACTGCGTCAGCACAAACATGCGCAGCACATCGGAGTTGATGCAATTGGAAATCGCGACATCGACCAGGCGATAGTTTCCGCCCAGCGGTACGGCAGGCTTAGAACGCTGTTGCGTAAGCGGAAAGAGGCGCGTTCCGGCGCCACCGCCGAGGATTACGGCTAGCAGTTTGCGGCTGGCTGGCATTCTCGTTCACCGACTTTTAGAGTTTGGAATTCAGAAGGCAGGATAAAGAATCATTTCCCATTTGTCATTTCCCGTTTCGTCATTTCTCATTGGAAACGAAACCGCCAAGCAACTGTGTCGTAAGTCAAGAGGATTATGCAGTCCCCCATGATGTTTGAGTTTTGATCATGATGTTAAGGATAGTGAGCAGCTTGCGCATGCAAGCGGTGATGGCAACCTTGGGTGGTTTGCCGACTTT
>JBGSYG010000033.1:0-95847 GCA_041750995.1 Pyrinomonadaceae bacterium
GGTTTGGGTGGCGCTGCCGCGGAAGGCAAGCGCTATAGCATGCAACTGTCGCTGAACTTCTCGAACTTGTTTAATCACGTCAATCTCTCCACACCAGTGGGGAGTTTGTCATCACCTTCATTTGGCGAAAGCCTGGGACTGGGAGGCGGCTTCGGCGGCTTTGGTGGTCCGGGCGGCGGCGGCTTTGGTGGCGGCAGTGGTGCGGGAAACCGGCGCGTCACGGCCCAGCTCCGGTTTAACTTCTAAAGCGAAACGAGCGCGGATTTTGGTTTGAACTGTAGGGGCGTTCCTCCTTGGGCGCCCCGAAATCTTCTGGCGGTTGCCCTTCTAGAACTTTAGTCGCTGTTTTTGCGTTAGTGCTTGCAGCGCCCTCCTAGATTGCAATCTGAAAGGATCACTGGAAACTAAGGCTTTTATCCCTGCTGACCCTCCCCATTGTTTTAATTTTCAGTCCTCTCGCAGCTAATTCCCAAGAGGTAACCAAACCTGGCACCAACGGAGGCGCCGGCGCAACCGCCGTATCGATTACAGCGACCACTGCTCCACTCGATCTGGCGCGGGCGGCGCTTGCGGCGCATGGCGGCGACAAATTCAAAACTGTGAAAAGTATCATCCTGCGCGGCTCTGTTGATTTGTACGCGCCAAACTCTACACAGCCCCGGCCGGGAAACTTCATCATCGTCACTGCGGGTAATAAAGCGCGCGTGGAGGTTGATGCGAGCCCAATCTTCGCGTTCAAGCAAATCGATGACGGCGAGCGATCGTATAGCTCGCTTCCCAATGTGCAGCTGCCGCCGCTCAGCAGGTTCGGTATGAACGTGCTCGGACAAATTGACCAGCCTGGATTCACAGTCACAGCGATTCCCGACAAGAAAAACATCGCGGGTTCCGCATCGCTGATGCCGACGGCTACGCGACAGACTTCTACATCGATCCCGCTAATGGTCGCGTAATGAGTTTTCTAATCAACTACAACGGCTATGTATTTGGCACGGAGCACAAGAAGTTTAAGGACGTGGAGGGAGTGCTGATTCCTTCAAACTTCTCGCAAAGGTTGGAGATGACCCAGGGCGCTTTCTTTGCTGACTACAACGTCAAAGACATCAAGTTGAACAACCCACTCGGAGACGATGTGTTTGCGATGCCTTAAAAGAAGGTCCAAGTCTAAGTTCCAAAGTTCCCCCACGTCCCAGGTCTGAGCTCAAAAAAGAGACTCCGTTTTGGCTTCTCTTTTCTTTTCGAGAGGTTAGGTGTTGGTAGCGATCTTTTATTACCTTTTGACTTTGGACCTTGGACTTTTAGACGCTCGTGATTTCGTGTTCTTTTGATTTGCTGAATTCGTCGATCTTCGCGGTGTAGCTGTTGGTGAGTTTCTGCACTTCATCGAGCCCGTCCCTTTCCGCGTCTTCAGAAATCGTTTTGTCCTTCAACATTTTCTTCAGACGCTCGTTGGCGTCGCGACGGATGTTGCGGACCGCAGTGCGGTGATCTTCAGCGATTTCGTGGACCTGCTTGGCGAGCTGCTTGCGCCGTTCTTCAGTCAGCGCCGGGATCGGAATGCGCACCAGCTTCCCATCATTGGAAGGATTTAGACCGAGGTCGGAAGCGCGAATCGCTTTCTCGACGGCGCCCAGTTGCGTTTGATCCCAGGGTTGCACGGTGAGCATTTGTGGCTCCGGTGAATGCACGGACGCCATCTGATTAAGCGGTGTCATCGTGCCGTAATAATCGACCATAATGTTGTCGAGTAGACTCACGGCAGCCCGGCCCGTCCGCACGGTCGCGAGCTTCCGGCGAAAGTCGTCGATCACCGTGTCCATGCGCGGCTTAGTTTCTTTGACTACATCCTTCTCGCTCATCGGCTCTCCTAGAAAGTTTCGAGTTTCGAGTTCCAAGTTTAAGAACCAACCAGGTCGCCCTGAGATAGATTCAAATTTCCACCGCGAACTCGAAACTTGAAACTCGAAACGCGGAACGTTTTTGGGAAACTTGGAACTCGAAACTCCTAACTTTTATTTGGTCAGGCAGACTTTAGTGCCAACCGGTTCGCCCGCCACCACCCGCCCAATGTTTCCTGCCTGACGCATGTTGAAGACAATGATGGGCAGGTTGTTGTCCATGCACAAAGAGATCGCCGAAGCGTCCATCACCTTGAGCTGACGTTCCAAAACTTCCTGATAAGTAATGCAATCGTAACGGGTAGCGTTCTTGTCCAACATCGGGTCAGCTGAATAGACACCTTCAACCTTCGTAGCCTTAAGAATTATGTCTGCTTTGATTTCCAATGCGCGCAAAGCTGCTGCTGAGTCAGTTGTGAAGTATGGATTGCCGGTGCCGGCGGCGAAGATCACGACACGACTCTTTTCGAGATGCCTAACCGCGCGCCGCCTGATAAAAGGTTCAGCCAGCTGCGGAATATCGATCGCCGACATCACTCTCGTGTTAACCCCGACCTTTTCCAACGCGTCCTGCAGTACCACAGCATTCATCACTGTGGCCAGCATACCGATGTAGTCCGCTGCGGAACGATCCATCTTGCCGGCGCTTTTGGAAACCCCGCGGAAGATATTACCGCCACCAACAACCACTGCGACCTGAACGCCACGCTCGTGGACGGCTTTCAATTCTTCCGCTACGGCCCGCGCCACTTCGACGTCGATCCCGTAGTTCTGCTCCCCCATCAGAGCTTCACCAGAAATCTTCAGCAGGACTCGCTTGTAAGCTAGCCCTGCCGCATCTGATATTGGCTTCTCTGCAACCATCAAGTTCTCCTGAGGACGACGTAACTAAGGTTCGCGAATCGAAGAGGTCGTGCGCTACCCAATCAGGGAAGCGACCTCATTGCCAAAGTCCTCTTCCTTACGCTCGAGGCCTTCGCCCATCTTGTAACGCGTGAAGCGGCGGACGGTGATCTTCTCGCCAGTCTTGGCAACTTTCTCGGTGACTAGCTCGCCTACAGTCTTGGCGGAATCTTTGACGAAGGGCTGATCGAGGAGGACATTCTCTTCGTAGAATTTGTGCAAACGGCCTTCGACAATCTTATCGAGCACCTGTTCTGGTTTGTTGGCGTTCTTCGGATCGTTTTGCGCGACTGCCCGCGCGATTTCCCGTTCCTTGTTCAATTCCTCTGCCGGCACATCCTGCCGCGAAACATACTTTGGTTCCGCTGCGGCCACATGCATCGCCACGTCTTTCACCAGTTGTTGAAATTCATCACCGCGCGCGACGAAGTCGGTTTCACAATTGACCTCGACGAGGACGCCGACTTTGCCGCCCATATGAATGTATTGGCCAACAATGCCCTCAGCCGCAATGCGCCCTTCGCGTTTCTTGGCGGACGCGAGCCCGCGCTTACGTAGGATGTCTACTGCTACTTCGTCATTACCTTGGGCTTCTACGAGGGCGTTTTTGCACTCCATCATTCCCGCCCCGGTTTTATCGCGAAGCTGTTTTACTGCTGCTGCTGTTACTTCTGCCATGATTAAAAATCTCTCCCGATTTAATGTTCCACTTTGGGTCCTTACAAAACTAAATCTGTCGGAACCGTTAACGAAAAGCGCAGCCCGGCGGAAGTCCGCTAAAGGCTGCGCTCGCCGATGAGTAAGAGTCTAAGACTATTGTTCAGCTTGCTGCCACGACTGACTCGGTGCTTTCATCCTTGACTGCATCCGCATCATTAGTCGCTTCAAGAGCAGGCATCACCGGATTATTGATTACGCCGTTGTCGGTTTTGGTAGCCGGCTGACTAGCCAGTTCGCTCGCCGTCGGGGAAGCGGATTCACCAGGTTCAGAAGCTGGTTCCGTCGCTTCGGTCTCGGCAACAGCGGCAACCTCACCTTCATCCCCCGGGCTGATTGCGACCGCGCCCTCGGTAGCGATTTGTTGACCATCAAGAATAGAGTCCGCAATGCGCGAAGCGAATAAGCGCACTGCTCGCAGCGCGTCGTCGTTGCCCGGAATAACGTAATCAATTCCCTCCGGCGAACAATTCGTATCGACCACTGCGACAATGGGAATGCCTAAGCGATTAGCCTCTGCCACCGCAATTTCTTCCTTGCGCACGTCGATAATGAACACGACGTCCGGTAGACGGCCCATCGCTTTGATTCCGGAAAGGTTTTTGTTTAAGCCCTCGCGTTCGCGGTCGAGTTTGATGCGTTCTTTCTTAGTCAGCTTCTCGTAACGGCCGTCAGTCTGCATGGCCTCAAGATCACGCAGTCGCTTGATCGACTTCTGTACTGTCTGGAAATTTGTCAGCAGTCCGCCCAGCCAGCGTTGATTAACGTAGTACTGACCACAGCGTTCAGCTTCTTCGCGGATAGCGTCCTGGGCTTGTCGTTTGGTGCCGACGAAGAGAACAGTTTTGCCGCGATCTTCAGCAATCGCGTTGGTGACGAAGGTAATCGCCTCGCGAAACATGCGTTGGGTTTTCTGGAGGTCGATAATGTAAATGCCGTTGCGCTCGCCAAAGATGTATTCCTTCATCTTCGGATTCCAGCGCCTTACCTGGTGGCCGAAATGAACGCCGGCCTCCAGTAGTTCTTTCATCGTAACCGAAACCAAGCTAAGTCTCCTTTGTGTGAACTGGTTTAATGTAGTCGTCGCGGCTCATAGCACTCTTCGTGAGAGCAACCAATCCGAGCCCCGACAATGGATTTAAGCAATCGCCGATTGGCGCTTGCCGATTTCCGTTTAGATCGGAAATCCTTGCTTATCGTTTCGAGAATTGGAAACGTTTACGCGCGCCCTTCTGGCCGTACTTCTTGCGTTCCTTAATCCGAGGATCGCGAGTGATCAGTCCTGCCTGCTTCAGTGTCGGGCGCAGGTCGGCGTTGAATTCGAGTAATGCGCGCGTGATGCCGTGACGAATTGCTCCGGCCTGACCGGTAGGTCCACCACCAGCGACGTTGATTAGCACGTCAAACTTCGCAGTTGTTTCCGTCAATTGCAGCGGCTGACGAATGATCATGCGTAAGGTCTCATTGGGAAAGTACCGATCGAAAGGTTTCCGGTTGACGATTACATCGCCAGCGCCGGGCCGCAGATAGACTCGCGCAGTCGAAGTCTTTCGTCGTCCTGTTCCGTAGTATTGAATGTCAGCCACAGCTATTGTTTCCTTTTAATCTTCTTCGGCTTTTTTATTGTTGATTTGAACGGGACTTGATCTGGCGGGGTTGCGGACGCTGTGCCGAGTGTGGGTGCTCGGCATCGGGATAGACTTTAAGTTTCTTTCCCATCGCCTTGCCCAACTTAGTCTTGGGCAGCATTCCCCTAATTGCCAATTCGATTACACGCTCAGGGTTCTTCGCTAACATGTCTCTCGCAGATACCTCGCGCAAGCCGCCAGGATACAGCGTGTGATGGCGATAGAGCTTCTGATCAATCTTCGAACCCTTCAAGACAGCCTTACGAGCATTGATCACAATTACATGATCACCCATGTCCATAAATGGGGTCCATTGCGGATTCCGTTTGCCGGTCAGGATTGAAGCCACTTCCGATGCCAGATGACCAACCGTTTGCCCGGCTGCATCCACCACGTGCCATTTTCGTTTAGCGGCAAGATCCTTACCGCTGGGAAAGTATGTTGACATAGTTAACTATCTCTGTTTTCAGCGAGTAAAACGCGAACGGGTAGAATACAAACGGCTCCAAAAGTTGTCAAGTTGAGCAGTTTCAGGAACGCCAAGGACGCCAAGATCAATAGACCTCGGAAATAGATCGGAAGTCCACCTTGACGTTAAAAATTTTGGCGTACTCGGCATTCCTTGGCGTCTTGGCGGTGAAATCGTATGAAGCGGTTGCTAGCCGCATAACGACTTAGACAATCAAAAGGCTCTCCGACATGTGCCGAAGAGCCTTTTGCCTTTACCACTCAACTGACGACCTTACGGTTGCGTCGGCTTAGCCCCCTCATTTCGTTTCAGCTTGGGAGCTTCTTTCGTTTCGACTGGTTTCTGCTCACTGTCTGGAGTCGGAGCCGGTTCTTCCGGAGTCGGTTGACGCCGTTTCAACGTCGGACGACCAGGTGCGCCTTCTTCAGCTCCCGGCAGAGCGCCCGATGTAGTTGCGCGCGCATTTGAAAGGCGCAGCAATCGCGACTTAACTCTCTGAAACTCTGACGAGCTGATTACATATTCCTCGCGTTCGGGGAAGCGGGCAGCAAGAGCGAGCGAAGCGGCGCGTCGTTCAGGAGGCGCCGGATGCGTAGCGAAAAGCTTCGAGATGAACCCTGGTTTCTTCTTGTTCTTGGCCTCGAGCTTCTCAAACATCGTGGCCATCGCGGTGGGATCGTATCCAGCGGCGTACATGTATTGCACGCCCAGCTTGTCCGCTTCCTCTTCCGCGCCACGCGTGAACTTCATGAATCCGAGCATGCTGGCAAAGCCGCCGCCCTGATAGATCAACTGTCCCAGGCCACCGCCCAGAATTATGGAAGGAATCAAAACCGCATACTGAGCCAGCTCGGCTTTCTTGCTGTTTTCGACTGCGTGGCGCGCCGCCACGTGAGCAATCTCGTGAGCCATCACTCCAACAAGTTCAGCTTCATTGTCGGCCGCCAGCATCAGGCCCTTGTTGACATAAAAGAAACCACCCGGCAAAGCAAAGGCGTTAACTTCGTCTGAATCGATCACCTTAATCGTAAAAGGAACCTTGGCGTCAGAATGGAGCACGATGTTTTGCCCGACGCGGTTGATGTACTCAGTCACCACAGGGTCGTCGATGAACTTCGCCTCACGATCGACTTGCGCCGCGAGCTCGCGTCCGAGACGGACTTCCTTCTCGGTTGAGCCGCTCATGCCTGCAATGATGCCTTTATTAATGTTGCGTTTCCCGATCATGTTCGGGTCTTCGCTGGCGGAAAGCGGTTTGCTGGTCGTGGACTTAGCAGTCTTCGGTTGTTCCTTCTTGGAATCCTGAGACTCCGATTTCGCTTCAGGCTTAGCCTTTGCGGGCGCATCAGTGGTCTGGGTTGACTGAGCGAACACGGCAAACGAACCCGAGAATAGCGAAACTACCAACGCTAGTGCCGTGGCGATGCGGGAGAAACGGTTCATTTCGAAAACCTCCAGATATTTCGGAACCGGCCGAAGTAATGTAGCCCGTTTGGACTGTCGGAAGGGCCGCTAATTCTTTTGCAACGCGAATTGTTCAAACAGGGGGACCAAAAACGGGGTTGTTGAAGCTGTTTTCGCAATTTGCTGACGCGCAGTCTATGATGCACCCGTTTAGCAACAAGGTTGCGCGGTTCACTTTCTTACTTCGTCGGACCGGCCGCCGTTTCAAATGTTTCTTACTGACGGATGAGAGACTGCCCGCATTATAGTCCAGTGCCCGTAAAAAGCCTTACGAAATTCGCGTTTTTGCCGACCTACCGCTGAAATGTCCATCGCCAGCCTAAGGAAGAGAAGAAAACCGACGGTCTCGATTGTCGGCTCAGGTCGCTTAGGAACCGCTCTCGCCATGGCGCTCAGCGCCTCGCATTACGAGATCGAAGCCCTCGTTTCGCGGAAAATCGCCCACGCTCGGCGAGCCGCAGCATTGGTGGGATCGGCGACGATTGCGCTGTCAGAAAAGGAGATGCAAGCCCTCCCCGCAAGCAAAATAATCCTGATAACTACTCCCGACGGGGAAATCCAAAAAACTGCAGCCAGAATTGCGGCACTCAATGCATCGCCGCGCGCCCGAACTGTATTGCACACGAGTGGAGCGCTGGCAGCTTCCGAGGTGCTTGCTCCGCTTGCCGCCGCAGGCTTTGCTACAGGCTCGCTTCATCCCGTTGTCTCAATCAGCGAACCGCGAACGGGAGCCGAAAAACTACGAGGAGCCTTCTATTGTGTGGAAGGCGAGGCCGCAGCGAGCCGCGTCGCGCGATCAATAGTAAAAGACTTACAGGGCCACAGCTTTCACATCGATTCGAAATCCAAGCCGCTTTACCACGCTGCGGCGGTAATGGCATCGGGGCATGTCACGGCCCTGGTGGCGCTCGCGATGGAGATGCTGGTTCAGTGCGGCCTGGATGAGAAAACTGCGCGTCGAGTCCTATTGCCGTTGCTCGAAAGCACGGTAGCAAACCTTTCAAACTCCGAGCCGGCTACAGCTTTGACGGGAACTTTCGCTCGCGGCGATTTAGTCACCGTGAGAAGACATTTGCAGGCATTGTCAGACATGCGTCTAACCGAAGCACTTGCCGTTTACAGGCTCCTCGGCCAGCGCTCATTAGAGCTGGCCGAGAAACGAATTGACGCAGAAACTCGCAGACAAATCTTGCGCGCCTTGAAGTAGCAGTGTGACCTGATCTCGATTGCCGATTGGCGATTGTCGATTTCCGATTGGTGATTTCCGATTGGTGATTGGCCTGTAATGAAAGAACCATCACAAATCGTCACTTGGTAATTGGCAATCGCCCAATAAGGCGACGCTCAAACTTTTGTAGGTCATGCTTGCGCGCCAAACTTACGAGCGTTAGAGTCTAAGAACACAAGAAAGAAATTAATAGCGAACGAAGGAAGAGTCTTTCCCAGGTATGCAGAGCACTCCCAGCGCCAGTTACAGTCTGACTTTACGCGTAAAGTTGTCGAGTCGGGCGGGAACGTTGGGCGAAGTAGCCAGCGCTATTGGACGCGCGGGCGGAGACATCGGTGCAATCGACATCGTCAGCGTCGCCACCGACTTCATCACGCGCGATATCACAGTTAGCGCTATTTCCAGCGAACACGGACATAAGATCGTTGAAGCCATAAAAGACATCGACGGTGTTGAGGTCGTGAACGTTTCTGACCGCACCTTCCTCATGCATCTTGGCGGCAAGATTGAAGTCGTATCGAAGATGCCGCTCAAGAATCGCGCGGACCTCTCAATGGCTTACACACCGGGGGTGGCGCGCGTCTGCGAAGCAATTGCCCAGGATCCCGAAAAGGCATTCACGCTTACCATCAAAAAGAACACGGTCGCGATTGTTACCGACGGTACGGCCGTGCTCGGCCTGGGTGATATCGGGCCGGCTGCTGCGATGCCCGTGATGGAAGGCAAGGCGATGCTGTTCAAAGAATTTGCCGGCGTTGATGCCTTTCCGATCTGTCTTAATACCAAGGATCCCGACGAGATTGTTCGCACCGTGAAAGCAATCTCGACGGCGTTCGGCGGTATCAACCTAGAAGACATCTCAGCGCCGCGATGTTTCCAAATTGAAGAGCGACTAAAAGAAGAACTCGATATTCCGGTTTTCCATGATGACCAGCACGGAACGGCAGTGGTAGTCCTGGCCGCACTACTAAATGCTTTGAAAATCGTGGGCAAGAAGATGAGCGAGATTAAGGTCATCGTTAATGGTGTGGGCGCGGCCGGAGTGGCTTGCACAAAGATCATTATGGCTGCGGGAGTAAAAAATGTTGTCGGTTGTGACCAGTCGGGAGCTCTTTACCCCAGTCGTTTCGAGCGTATGAATTGGGTCAAAGATTTGTATGCACGAAACACCAATCCCAATCAGGAGCAGGGAAGTGTGAAGGACGTGATCAAAGGCGCGGATGTTTTCATGGGTCTCTCGGTGTCAGGTGTGATTGACGCGGACGATGTGAAAATGATGGCGAACAAGCCGATTGTTTTTGCCATGGCGAATCCAACGCCAGAAATTATGCCGGAGGAAGCGGCGCCGTATGTTGCGGTGATGGCTACCGGACGTTCGGACTATCCAAATCAAATCAATAACGTGCTCTGCTTTCCGGGAATCTTCCGCGGCGCCCTCGCCTGCCGTGCTTCGACAATCAACGAAGAAATGAAACTGGCTGCGGCGAACGCCATTGCTGGAATTATTACCGAGAGTGAACTGCATCCGGAGTACATCGTCCCCTCGGTCTTCGACAAACGTGTTGCCGAAGCAGTGGCGCGTGAGGTGGAGGAAGCTGCGTATCAGACGGGCGTAGCACGCCGCGAGCGACTAGCGCAGGAAGGGGAATGACTAAAAAGTCCAAAGTCCAACGTCCAAAGTCATTTTCGAAGTCCAAGGTCCAAAGTCCAACGTCCAAGGTCCGTCTGCCGATCTTGAGTGAAGTGTCTACCTTAATCATTTTTGGCCACGGTCATACGGAACACAGACATTGGACATTGGATCTTGGACTTCGAAAATGACGTTTGACATTGGATCTTGGACTTCCAAAATGACTTTGGACTAACGAAAAGCGATGCCTGAGGAATTCGATTTGTTAATCATCGGCGCCGGCCCTGCGGGACTTTCCGCGGCGGATGCAGCTGCGCGCGAAGGTCTTAGGTACCTGGTCATCGAAAAAGGGACGATCGCCGACACCATCCGCCATTATCCCGTTGGCAGAACACTCTTCTCTACAGTGAATGAGCTGGAGATGCGTGAAGGCACATTGAAACCGGTGCGCGAAAAGCCGACTCGCGAAGAGTTGTTATCTCATTACATTCATTTCGTCCTCGAGCAGAATTTGAATATCAATACTGGCGAGAAAGTGATGGACGTTGAGCAAACAGGTGACAACGATTTCCTGATTCGCACCACCAGCACAGACGACAACAGGGAACGCACTGGGGTTACTTATCGCGCCCGTAAGATCTTGTTTGCAATAGGTGCGATGGCCCATCCACGCCGCCTGAATATTACCGGGGAAAATCTGGCAAAGGTCCACCATCTTTTTGTTGAACCGTATCCCTTCGTGCGCCGTGACGTACTTGTTATTGGCGGCGGGAACAGTGCTGCTGAAGCGGCACTCTTCTTGTCGGAAGAAGGAGCCCGCACCACCATGGCCCTTTGGCGTGAAGATTGGGAAAACCGCGATCCCAAAGCCGGAGCGATGAAGCACTGGGTGCGCAAGCCTCTCGAACAGGAGATCGCGGCGGGTCGCCTGCGCGTGATTCTTTACAAAGAGATTAGCGAGATAACTAAAGAGGAAGTGCGGCTGGTTAGCGACGAGGGACAGACAATCACCTTGGCGAATGATGTGGTGTTTGTGCTGATTGGCAGTAACGCTGAGTTGGGTTTGCTGAAGAAACTGGGTGTGAAGACAGCGGCGGGAAAGTTAACCGAAATGCCCGTCTACGATCCGGATACTTTTGAAACTAATGTTCACGGAGTTTATGTTGTCGGACACTTCACGTACGCGCGTCACATCAAGGAAGCGATAGCGGTTCCGCTTCGCATTGTTCCACTCATCGCGCAGAGTTTGCGTGACGCGGCGGTGGTCAGCAGCAAGTAGGCAGCAGTAAGCAGTTCCGAGTTCTCGGGCTCGCAGTTCGCTTGGCGCGAGGTATGTAGCTCATTACCTGAAAGAGAGTCGTTCAGGTGACTGCGGAGCGCCAGAAGTGAGCGAACTCGAAACTTGAAACTCGAAACCGTTTTAGAACTCCATCTCGCCACGCGCAACAACCACCGACGTTCCGCCGACTCGCACTTCTTGAATCGCGCCACGCTTGCCCTTCACTTCGATATTGAGACGGCTGGGTCGATTAATAAAGTCGCCCTGCTCGATGACAAATTTGGAAGTGCCGTTCACCGCTTCATCTGGCAGCGCATCATGATAGACAAGATAAGCGCCTAACGCGCCCGCCGCACTGCCCGTGGCGGGATCTTCGGGAATGTTATCGTCAGGAGCGAACATCCGCGCATTGGCGCGCGACGCACCAACCTCGATCGTCTCCTGCGAGAACGCATAACAACCCATAGCACCCACCCGCCGGTAAACTTCCACCAGCAGCGCCGCGTTCACGCGACAACTACGGAGGTCAGCGAGCGAGCGAATCGGCACAAGAAGAAATGGCAAACCAGTGGAAGCGATCTGAATGGGCAGATTCTCGGCAAGGTGTTCAGGCGCGAGGCCTAAGGCTCGGGTCAGATCCGCGCGCTCGTGTGCATCTTCGAGAACGTCGCCGATCGCTGGTTTGCTCTGCGTCATTACGACCTGAATTGGCTCGCCATCTTTGAACTCAATATCGACAGGCAGCGTGCCAATTCCGATTTGCTGATGAATGCGAGCCCAGCCGCTCCCTGATTCCGGCTTTGGAACCACGCCTTCGCGCGCGAGCAAGTCCCAGGTGCCGACGACGGGATGGCCGGCGAAGGGAAGCTCCTGAGTTGGCGTGAAAATCCTCAGGCGACGGAGTGCTTCCGGTTCTTGATCTTTAGCAGGCTCAGCTGGCAGCACGAACACTGTTTCCGAAAGGTTCATTTCCCGCGCAATCTTCAACATTTGGTCGCCGGGTACACCGGCGCCATCCGGGAAAACTGCCAGGGGATTCCCGGCGAAAGCGCGATCCGCGAAAACGTCCAGTTGGACAAAGCGATGGGATGTCATAAGACGGTCATCATCAGGCTGAAGTTCTGATTGGTCAAGACAGCGCTTGGTGTCTTGTGAGTTTGCACTTTGTTAGGGGCGCACTCTGAGGCCCTCTAGTTTGCGTTAGCCAGTGCGCCAACGAGAGAAGTCCCTACATGTACTGAAATGTTTTGTTATCAAGTCTCATATGTAAGTGGTTAGTCAGTGAATAGCAGCGTCAGAACGATCGGCGAAGCTCAATTGGTTGGTTTCACCGGGAATTGTCACTGTTAAGAAGACCGCTGGAAT
Source organism: Pyrinomonadaceae bacterium (assembly GCA_041750995.1). GTDB lineage: Bacteria > Acidobacteriota > Blastocatellia > Pyrinomonadales > Pyrinomonadaceae > PSRF01. The sequence goes on from JBGSYG010000033.1 coordinate 12,582, forward strand.
TTCAATTGACAGAGGTTTTTCACAAGAGTATAAGGCGCGTGGCCTCGCAAAGACCCAGAAGAACAACGCGACCTGATTTTCGTTAGCTCTAGATTTAACCTCTCATTTCTTGATCGTCTGCGATTGACCCTTCAGTGCTTGAAGGTTTCCTAAGTAAGTTTCAAGAGTCTGAATGTATGCCCAACATACTTCGGAGTCTTAGTCTCCCTGGACATCTTCACTTGCCGACAGTTGGAGTCGCCCCGCATGTTTAACTCGAACATTCTCGACGTAGCCATTGGAATGATTTTCGTCTACTTGCTGCTGAGCCTGATGTGCACAGCGGCGAACGAGATCATTGAGCTGATGCTCAAAAAACGCGCGATTGATCTTGAGCGTGGAATTCGTGAACTCCTGAACCCGGGTAGCAAATCAGGCGAGCCAGACATCGTCCAGAAGCTTTACGACCACGCCCTGATTAATAACCTGTTCGGCGGCCACTACCTCGAGTCGAAGATTAAGACTGGTTGGCCGCAATGGTTAAGGTTTAAGCGAACGCAGTTGCCCTCTTATATTCCGGCACGCAACTTCGCGCTCGCATTGATGGATCTTGTGGCGCTTCCGCCGACACCTAAAACGTCTTCACCTTCGTCTTCACCTTCGCCTTCCCCTTCACCTCCGCCTTCAACTCCGGCTTCACCCCCGCCTGGCACCGGTTTGCCTCCACAGGTCGCTTTTGTGCAATGGCTCAGGCAGCTATTCGGCGGCGGCAGCGCGGCCCCAACGCCTGAGCCACTCCCAAGCAATCCGATATCAGGCGCGAGCTTCGCCACCGCGCCATCGCTCGCTGCCGCAATGGCTAAGCAGTTTGTAAGCGCTGCGGCGGCCGGCGGTGAGGTAACTTCTCCCCCCTCGGGATCTGCCCCAATTGAGAGTCCTCCATCCGGAGCTTTACCGGGTGACGATCCTTTCAAAACTTTGCGCCAAGCGATCATTGACTACGAACCATTTCACCCAACTTCCAAGCGAGCTTTAATCACTCTACTGGATGCCGCTGGGGGCGATGTCGCCAAGGCCAGGGAAAACATCGAGAAGTGGTTCGACAGTTCGATGGACCGGGTTTCCGGTTGGTATAAACGCCGGGCGCAACTGACCATTTTGGTGATCGGACTCTTTGTAGCGATCGCCGTCAATGTGGATACCATTACAGTTGCCAAGAGGCTCTCCACAGATAAAGCGCTCCGCGAATCGCTGGTGAACGCGGCCGATGCTTATGCGAAAGCTAATGCTTCGCCAACCGCCGCGGCCTCGCCATCTGATACAGCAGCGGCTCCTACTGACAACGCCTCACCATCTGAGACAGCGGCGGCTCCTGGCGGCAATGCTTCGCCATCCGAGGTAGCTACGGGCGCCACTTCGCCCTCCAATACAGCGCCTACTGCCGCCAACGCAGCGCGGCCCCGTAAACCGGCTCCTGCTGCCGCAGTGCCAACTCTCATACCTGCATGTGAGGAGGATGAGAATTCAGCCGAGTGTTTGCGCGCGAAGGCTGTTCAGGAAGCTTGTAAAGATCCGAAGTCAGAGAAGTGTAAAAGCGCAAAGCGTCTTGAGGAAGCTTGCCAAGACCCAGCTTCAGATCAGTGTCAGCGAGCGAAGGCAGTTCAGGAGGCTTGTAAAGATCCCAAGACCGCCGCAGCCTGTCAGAGTGCCAAGGTTCTGGAAGAGGCTTGTAAAGATCCGGAATCAACGGAGTGTCAGAATGCCGAAGCTCTCGAGGCGCCTTGTACCGACCCAGCTAAGTGCCAAGAGGAAAGGCTGCAGAGGGCCACTGGGCTAAGCTCCGAAGCGGGCGACCGTGAAAAAGCTCTACAAGAAGCATGTGCCACCGAGAATTCAGCTGCCTGTACAAGCGCAAAATTCGCGTATGTGGCTTGTGCGGGTTCAGACACTGCCAAATGCCAGCGTGGAACGGACGTCCAGCAGGCATGTGTGGCATCCGCGAATTCATCCGAATGTAAGAACGCAAAAAAACTGTATCAGGCATGTGAAGATCCAGATTCCCCTCAGTGCCAGCTGGCAAGAGCATGCACGGACCCAAACTCGGTTGAGTGCCAACGTGCAAAGGCCCTCGACAAAGCATGTACGAGAGATCCGAACTCTCCAAACTGTAAGTATCTAAGCAACGAGCAACAGCTGCGATCGCTTGGCTTGCCGATCGGCTGGGATACGTCGGATGACCCCAAGCGGAAATGGCCCGGTAAGAATTTCTTCCAAACGGGAGGGTGGGCTCAGCAGTTTTATTGGCACGGATTCGGGTGGTTGCTTACCGCATTAGCAATCTCGCTCGGCGCGCCGTTCTGGTTCGACCTGCTCAATAAGTTCATCGTGATTCGCGCGGCCGTCAAGCCAACTGAGAAGAGTCCCGAGGACAAGTCGAAGGATTAACGAACGAGCAAGCTGATGAATCTAACGTTCAGCAGTTTCGATAGATGAATTAAGAGGAGAAAGAAAATGGCTAAAGGTACAGTAGTAATCGATCCCGGACATGGTGGCGCCCTCGAAACCGGTGGGTCGTCGGCAAATAACGCAACCACTCCTAGTGGCATCCTGGAAAAGAACATGACACTCAGGTTCGGCTTACTGGCCCGCGATGCCATCAAGGCTGCGGCCACAGCCGGAGGCCACAACATCAAGGTAGTAATGACTCGGGACACGGATAAGAATCTCGGTCTCACTGCCCGAGCCAACGTGGCCAAAACCAACGATGCGGATCTGTTCCTAAGTATTCACCATAATGCTTCCGTGGCGCACAACGCGCGTGGCCTCGAGACTCTCGTGCGACCGAAGGCTGCTGGCAACGTTAACCATGCCGACGACACTTCCTTCGCAAAGAAAATCCAGGCGGGCGTTCTCGCTGCGCTTAGGGCACACGACTCGACGACAAAGGATCGCGGCGTTAAGGATCAGATCCTGGGCGTCTTGAAAGACAGCGCACTCGGAAACGGTGTCCGTTCGTGCCTGGTGGAAATCGAGTTCATCGACACCAAAGCCGTTGACGAACTGCTCAACCTGAATACTAACGCCGCCCAGGTGCGTGAAGACATCGCCGCAGCAATCGCAAAGGCATGTGTGGCGGAATTGAAGATCATCCATCCGTGAAGGACTCGCATTGACCGAAGACCTGACACGTCTGCCAGTGTAGAAAAATGATTGGAGAAACCTTTTCAGGGTCCACGACATTACCTTTGGATAGAGATGAAATCCAAGAAGTTATTGCCAGGACTAAATACGAGCGGGTTCTGCAACCGCGAACGCAGTCAGAAACACTAACCGACTAGGAAGGATACTTTTATGGCTACAACTAAGGGCTGCACGCCCATCTCCGTTGAAGTTGCGATACTCACCCCAGACGACAAACATGAAGTTCATTTTGGCCTGACCAAAGGCTGTAACCCTGATAACTCAGTGTTTTGGATCGTGGACTTCCTTCTCAAGGAGCTTAAGGGCGGGCAGATGAAAACGCGCGTCGAGATTCACGTGCACGTAGGTAAAGATAAGGAGAAGGACGCCAAAAAATTGGCTGATTCACAGACGCTTAGTCCCGAGAACGTCGATCTCTTGAGCGGACCCGCAGCCGACCGAGCTAAAAAACTTCCAGCTGGCTCCACCACCGACAAAAAACTTAGCAACATGGTGGTTGCTGCGGTCTCAAATAATTAAATAGGTAAGCTTGTCGAACCATTACAAGACTACTGCCCAAGGCTGCCAATTTTCACGCCGCGGGCAGAAGGGAAGAATTATGCGCAACCGTGCCCGCAGCAACACACTAGTCGCTTTCCTCACGTTTTTATCGCTAAGTTCTGTTGGTCCTGCGCATGCGGCAGGCGGGGCAAAATGCACCGAGGCGCCGGAATTTTATGAAACGGCTAAATATACCGTCAGTGACGTCCGGATTGATTCGCCTTTACGCTGGTTATTTGGCTCGGTTGACCAAACGCTCAAGGACCTCACCTCAGATCCCTCAATGCCTATCAAGAAGGGCCAAACCTTTAGGAAAGCCGATTCTGACGCGGGCTTCATAAGAGTCGTTGAGAGATTTCCTGAGCTAACAGTTAGCAGGGTCGACCGCATCGCAGTTCGGATTGCCAGACCTGCGCTTGAGAAGTGTGATGCTCAAGCTAAAACACTGGCAGTCGTCTATAAAGTCTATTCAATCGGCTTTTCATACTACTTGAGCCGGGCCTTTGAGACAGGCCAGAAGGAAGAGGTTAAGCGCTCCGTAGTTGACACTCCTGCGACCGAGACTTTGTCCAACTATTTCCCACAACCGTTTGTCGGTTACGACCGATCTCGTAATCCCTATGGAGGTTCTAAACTAACCATTAAACAGCCCCAAGGACTGCTGGATACGATTTCAATTAATGGTTCTGGTTCGTCGCGGAGCTCGGAAGGAGAGGCCGTTGCTGAGGGAGTTAAAGATTTTGATCGCGGGTTAATTCGACATTTGGAATATCAGGCGAGATACCTACACTCAAACATTCCAAGCATCACTCCCAGTAGCTCCACCAGTCTCCAGGAAGGCTTAGGTCAGGCCCAGTTTATGGCCGCCAGTAAGGCGCTCGGCTCCAAGAATCTGATCATAAGATTCGGAGGCTTGCTCGAAGGGGGGAACAAACAAACTGACGTCGATCCCTCACAAGTACCTTCGGGAAACTTGCCAAGCAGCCCTTATCGTTCTGTTAAGGCTTTTGTTGGCGGCACGATGAGGTCTGGGCGCCACGCATTCAAGGGATCGTACGGCCTGCAGTTGGGAAGTGCGGGCGAAGGAACGCAGCTTGATTTCATTAAACACGTACTCGACACGGGCGTTACCCTCAAATTCCTTCCCGTCGATCACAAGCCAATTACTCTAGATGTTCATTTTAATGCCGGGAGTATCCGAACCAAACGAGAACTGCCAGTCGCCGAACGCTTCTTCGGTGGCAACGGTGAGCGTAATTTCATCGCGACGGGCGATTGGATAATTAGGAGCAATCCTTACATTCGCAGCTTTGCCCAAAACGAATTCTCGCAAGCCAGCCCACAGGGGATTCTTGGAGGAGACAGCTTCCTTTCCGCCAACTTAACATTGGCAGCCACCGTATGGGCCAAGCCGATGGTCCCACGAGAAATACTGGAAGACGAAGAGTTTCCGCGACTCGTCAATCTCCAATTCAATGCCGCGGAAAGTGCCTTACGGAATGAGTATTTAGCCAGTAGTCCCGAATTTCGTCGAATCGCCGAAGAGGCTATACCGCTATTCCAGACCCTGGTTTCCGTCGGTCGAAAACTCGACGAAATAGAGGGACTGAACCTGGGCTCAGAGGTAAACGACCAAGCAACCCTTTGTCGGGCCGATCTCGATCAAGTTAATGAGACAGTAACGGCTATCAAGGAGGACTTACAGGAGGGGTCACCCAAGACGGCAGACTTGAGAAAGTTGGTTGTGGGATTTCCGGCCGCTGGAGTTTCTTCCTATGTCACAGAGCTGATGGATGATCTTACCACCCTTAAAGAAATGGGCGGGATCCCAGCCCCTGCCACTATCGATGCGCTCATTAGCGAGCTCGGCAGCAAGCAAGACAGTATGGCTGATGGGTTCAAGAGCCTTGACGAGTCCGCGATTGCCACTGCCGCAAAGGCTAGGGCAGCTGAAGACATGATCTACCCGAGACGCGTATTTGATGAACTGACGCACGAAGCCAATTTGATTGCAATCAGCCCGGTTTTTATTTTCGACGCGGCAAGAATGCGTCACCGTGAAGTTGCTTCAAGTCCTATGCGGTATGCCATAGGGGGAGGAATGCGGCTAAGTATCGTGAGCCTGGATGTAACCCTAGGCTACGCCTTGAATCCCAATCCAAGACCGTGGGAAAGACGCGGAGCACTGCTCCTCTCAATGGAAGTGTCTAATTTGTTCCGATAGAGCATCAGGCGTGTTTAGCTTTGTCATGGACAAGCTCGTTGAGTTGTTACGAGCAGGCTCGAGGCGGTGACTTAGAGGCTGGTGGATCAATTCTGACTAAGATTTTCGCCAGACAGCGAGTCTTTCAGCCTCAAATTGTTTTGCTCAAAGCTTTGGCAATTTTGAATCAACTCACAATCTAACCTTGGAGAAACATCATGAACGTAAACACAGTTCTTCCAGCCAGCGGCGTCGGCTATGTGACAAACAACCGAGGGCCCAGCGGCAAATTTCAATTTGGTCAGAAGTCGACGATCGATGCGTGCGTGGCAGTCGGAGCTGCCTGGGATGCTCTAAACGTAGACCGTAAGTTTTCCATCGGACAGATTTCTCTCAAAGGTGGGGGCGAAATGCCTCCGCATAAATCGCATCGGGTGGGTCTTGATGTTGACGTGCGACCGATGCGCACTGACGGTGCGAACGAGCCTGTAACTATCACAGACGCGAAATACGATCGAGCAACGACCACGGCCGTGATCGAGTTGTGGTGGAAAAAGGCGCCTGTCCAAAGCCTCTTCTTCAATGACCCGACGGTAATCGCGGCGGGACTAAGCCAGTTTGTTAATGGCCACCATCACCATTTCCACGCACGGCTAAGAGCCAGACTCGCTACCATTAGAATTGGCGATCGAGGTTCAGACGTCTCAGAAGTTCAAGCGAAGCTCGGCCTTGAACCTGACGCTCGCTTCGGCTCAGCGACACAAGATGCGGTCGAACAATTTCAAACGAACCATGATTTGGTTCCGGATGGAGTTGTTGGTCCTAAAACCTGGGCGGCGCTGGGAATCACCTAACGGCTTACATCTTTAGTGGGGCGATGACTGATCATCCGGCGTACCGGATCGGCGGTTATTGCCTCACTTGTTCCGATCCGCCCTTGGATACATCCAGCCTAGAAGCTATCTAGTAGGGTTACCCTTCTCGTAATCGCCTTAATGAATTATTCTCTCCGTTGCCCTGCACCTTTGCCGAATTGGGTCGAACTGTTCAGTGAAGCCCAGATCGGTTAAATCATCACGCGAGACGCAGGGAACAAACTCAAACAAAAGAGTTGAAGTGGAGAGGAGGGATCGCATGCCAGTTCTCAAGCAGGGATCTACGGGCCCTGAGGTAACAGCACTCCAAATCCAACTAAAGATGCTTGGTTTTGATCCGAAAGGTACCGACGGAAATTTTGGGCCAGGGACTAAGGCAGCGCTGATAGCTTTTCAAAAAAGTAAAGGATTACAGCCAGACGGCGCCGCTGGTCCGCTTACGATGGTAGCTTTGGGCCTCAGCGTTGCCGGGAGCACTGCTCAGCCAAGTTCCGCCACATCGCCTTCTGATACTTCAACTCCTACTACCTCTGGCGTTGTTCTGACTGCGCCGGGGTTGAACTTGTCCGGTCTTACAGGACATCTTCCGACCGCAGTTATTGCACAAATACCCGAGACCGCCGCTAAGTTTGGGATCACGTCTAATCTGCGACTCGCGCACTTTCTGGCCCAATGCGCTCTGGAGTCCAATAGATTTAAAGCCACAGTTGAAAACCTAAACTATAGCGCTCAGCGGCTCCTCAAAGTTTTCCCAAAATATTTTAAGGGCGTCGATCCCACTCCCTACGCCAATAATTCAGTCAAGATTGGGAACCGGGTATATGCCAGCCGAATGGGGAACGGCAACGAAGCATCTGGTGACGGATACAGATTCCGCGGACGGGGTTACATTCAACTGACAGGCAGGAATAACTACACCAGCTTTAGTAAATTTATCGGTGAAGACTGTGTAGCTAACCCAGACTTAGTAGCAACCACCTATCCCCTTGCTTCGGCGGCGTTCTTTTTCAACTCAAATAAAATTTGGTCCACCTGCGACCAGGGTGCGAGCGACGCAACCGTGAGGGCCGTGTCAATAAAAGTGAATGGTCAAAACCCGCACGCTGTTCCCGAGAGAACCGCATTCTTCAAAGAGTTCCTCCGCGCCCTGTCCTAGGTTGATGTGTTTCGGCGTAACGCAAACTGTTAGTTTGCGTGGGCCTTGAATGCCATTCATTCAGCGCAAAAACTAATAGTTTGCGCTACAAATTTGCCCGGCGGTTTCGGATAGGTATCAGTTTGTCACTACCGCGTTATAATCCTTTCGCTTGAATGTCCCTTTAAACAATTTAAGATCCTCCACTGCCGAAGCGGTGCGCTTGCCGGAGAGTCTGCGCGGCATCCTTCTACCAATTACAACTCCTTTCACATCCGATGAGGAGATCGACAGCAAGGGTCTGCAAGCGAACCTGCGCTTCTGGAATGGGTCGGGCATTGTCGGTTACGTGGTGCTGGGTTCAACCGGCGAGCGCGTAAATCTGGATGAGCGGGAATGTCAGGAAGTAATCGAAACAGCACGCGCGGAAGTGCCGCGAGAATTAAGTTTCATCATCGGTGCAGGACAGGAAAGCAGGCGTGGCACCATCAATGAAATCAAGCGAGCCGCCGCTGCCGGCGCCGACGCAGTCCTCGTAATCACGCCGCATTTTTATCGCGCGGCAATTACGCAAGAGGCATTAGTGGAGCATTACCTGGCGGTTGCCGATTCCTCTCCCGTTCCTGTTTTGCTTTACAGCATGCCTGACCTTACGGGCGTTCGCATCGAACCGGAGACTGCGGCTCAACTTAGTCAGCATCCCAACATCATCGGAATCAAGGACAGCTCGGCGGAGGTTGCGAAGCTGCGGGAGACGATTCGCCTGAGTCCCGCCGACTTCGCTGTACTTACCGGGAACGGCACCGTCCTTTCTGAAGCGTTAGCCGCGGGAGCACGCGGTGGAATTCTCGCCGTCGCTTGCGTGGCGACTGATATGTGCCTGGCGATCTTCCGAGCCGTTGAATTAAGAGACCTTGATCGCGCGGCTGCGTTGCAAGAAGGACTGACTCCGCTTGCCAAAGCCGTGACTACCCGATTTGGAATCGGGGGATTGAAAGCGGCGCTTGAGATGAAAGGGTTAGCCGGTGGGGCAGTACGCGCGCCCTTAATGGGGCGCACCGAGTTGGAGCGCGACGAGATTCGCAGGTGTTTGGAAGACGTGGAGCAGGCGTTGGAAGATGTTGTAATAGAAACGGCCCGCAAATAGGCGCGTTGCTTATGACTCAGCGCGCTTGCTGGTACGAGACGAGTATCCTGCGTAGAATGCGATTGCCACGTTGACGTAGGGAGTAACCAGAACTTGAGCGCCACCGAAACCGCCTGTTACAGCACCCCCGAAGAATCCGGTCTTCGGGTAGAAACTCTTCCCTTCGACCAGATTCCGCAGCAGTCTCGGCTTTTCCTCGATTATCTTAGCGATCCTGTGGCCCTGCGCCGGTTTTACCCTTCTGCAGTCCGATTTCATCATGAGCTTTCCGCACGCGCATCCGAAGTTCTGGCAGCACACACAACTGACCGGAAGCTCTTGTGCGACGCTCTCGCTGAAATGAATGCCTCATGGGGCGCCGGCGCAGAGACCATGACTAACATAGACTCGTTGCGCGCGGCGGATTGTCTGGCTGTCGTCTCGGGTCAGCAAGCAGGGTTGTTTACCGGCCCGCTTTACACGGTCTACAAAGCGCTTTCGGCGGTGAAACTCGCCGGCTGTTTGAGTCAACGAAACACAAAAGCGGTTCCGGTTTTCTGGATCGCGACTGAAGACCACGATTTTCGCGAAGTTGCTAAAGCGCAATTCATTGCTCGCGATTGCCGGCTCGCTTCCGTTGAAGTTTCAGAAGAGCAACACCAGGAAAATCACCCGGTTGGCGATGTTGTGCTCGATGAGTCAATCGAAACAACTGTCAGTAAGCTGCTGGAGCTGCTGCCGCTTTCTGAATTCACTCCGGATCTGGAATCCTTGTTGCGCGACACATGGAGGCCCGGGCGGAAGTATGGTGAAGCGTTTGCGCGAATGATGACTGCGCTCACAGGCAAATACGGCTTGATATTTCTTGATCCTCAAGACAGCCGGCTGAAATCGTTGGCGGCGCCGCTTTACGCGAAGGCGGCGATGAGTGCCCAGGAAATTGCCAACGGCATCGTGGCACGCAGTCAGGAATTGGAAGCAGCGGGTTACCACGCTCAGGTAACTCCTTCCGAAAACTCCTTCCCACTTTTCCTACACGACGAGACGGGCGCGCGCCATGCCGTGACTCGGAATAGTGAAGGCCAATACACGGCGAAGAATTCGGACCAGGGCTACAGCGTCGCAGAACTGGCCGAGCTGGCTTTGCAACATCCCGAGAAGTTCAGTCCCAATGTAACGCTGCGCGCTGTGGTCCAGGACTTTTTGTTGCCGACGATTGCTTATTACGGTGGCGCGGCGGAGATTGCTTACTTTGCACAAACTGCGGAAGTCTACCGTGTACTGGAGAGACCCGCGACGCCGATTCTGCCGCGCTCAAGTCTAACGATGACCGAACGCCACACCGGGCGCGTACTCGAACGTTATGGTCTGCGCCTGGACTGTTTCTTTGTTGGTCAGGAAAGTTTGCTGGCGCGCGTAGTCGAGGAGCATCTGGGAACGGAAACGGCGAAAAAGTTTGGGGAGACTGAGACTTCCATCAACAGTGAGCTGGATCAGCTACGTGAGCAGCTGCGTGGAGTTGATCTAACTTTGGCCGATGCGCTCGAAACCGGACGGCGCAAAATCAATCACCAGCTGGAAGGTTTGCGGTCGCGATTTCATCGGGCGCAGCTGCAGCGAGATGAAGCCGCCCAGCGCCAGCTTCAGCGTGCAATCGAACAACTCTTCCCGGAAAAGGCTTTGCAGGAGCGGCACATCAACGTCACCTCACTCCTCGCCCGGCATGGTCGTTACGTCATCGACTGGATCTACAACGCGATCAATATCGGATCGGATGAACATCAAATAGTCTACTTGTAAGGATTGTCTTTGAGCTTTGAACTTTGAACTTTGTTCTTTGTTCTTGTCAGGAAGGTGAGGCGTAGTTCTAGAAGCATCAGAGAGCCAGGAACAACGAGCAAAGTTCAAAGTACGAAGTTCAAAGCTCGAAGTACGAAGTACAAAGTTCCAAGTTCAAAGCTCAAAAATCACGAACCAAGCCGAAGAGACCCCCTTTCATTATGTCAAAGATTCGATTGTTGCCAGATCACGTCGCCAATCAGATTGCAGCCGGTGAGGTTGTGGAGCGTCCGGCCTCAGTTGCCAAGGAACTGGTAGAGAACGCAATCGATGCCGGCGCCACATTAATCTCAATTGATGTGGAAGCGGGTGGTCGTCGCCTCCTGAAAGTTGCTGACGATGGCGAAGGCATGGTGCATGACGACGCTTTGCTGGCTTTTGAAAGACATGCCACTTCGAAGATTGCCAAGTCAGAAGATTTGGATTCGATCAGCACGCTCGGCTTTCGCGGCGAAGCCTTAGCCTCGATTGCATCGGTTGCCCGCGTAGAACTTACTACCAGAACCGAAGACGCCACAGCCGCAACGCGCGTAGTGATCGAAGGCGGGCGGATGCGCGATGTTAAAGATGCCGCTCATCCGCGCGGCACTACGATCATTGTGCGCGACCTGTTCTTTAATGTGCCGGCGCGGCGCAAATTTCTGCGCTCCGAGGCGACCGAGAGTTTTCACTTAACCAACCTGGTGACCCATTACGCGCTCGCGCATCCGGAAATCGCCTTCACCTTAATCAACAACGGCCGCGAAGTGTTGCGAGCGGCAGCGGCGCTCGATCTTCGTGAACGCGCTTATCAAATCTTCGGCGCTGGGTTTCTCGACAATTTGCTTGAAGTGGCCGGCGGGCAGCAGCAGGTTGCGCGGGTCAGCGGTTACGTTTCGGCGCCGCGCGAGCGCCGCACGTCGCGCGATGCTCAATACCTGTTCGTGAATGGACGCTTCGTGCGCGATCGGCTGATTGGCCGGGCCCTCTCGGAAGGTTATCGAGCAATTCTGCCACACGGCGTTTATCCAGCTGCCCTCCTGTTTATCGACACGCCCTTAGAAGAAGTCGATGTAAATGTGCATCCGGCGAAGACTGAAGTTCGTTTCCGCCGTTCAGCGGCTGTCGCGGATGCGGTGCGTGAAGCGGTGCGTGGCGCCCTTGCCAGTGCCGGTTACGCGCGCGTAGACAGCCGCGAGCTGTCAGCAGCGGCTGCGCAGGGATTTGGGCAGCGAAGTGTGGCGAGCGGTATGACAGCGGACTCGGCTTTGTCCACCAATATTCAGCCGGAAACTGCGGCAGACCTATCGCAACAGCCCGATCCCTGGTTTCGCGAAGCCCCCGCGCAACAACGCGGAATCGAGTTTGCTTCCCTTGGCATTCAAGATGAGGCGATGGTTACCGAGGAGATTGCAGAGCCGGCAAAAAAGGGCAACACCGCGCGGGACCTGGATGCAATTCTAAGAAGAGAAATCGCGGACCGGCAGTCATCTGCCAAGGAAGGAATCACAGTGATCTCTCCCGCAACAAGCGAAGGGATCACTGGCGTCTCCCCCGCAACGAGCGCGCAGCGCGAGCGATTCTCATCCGGCATTCAATTACCGCCGCTCAACTCAGCGGAAAAATACGCCCGTCCCATCTCAGCTGAATCGCTCTCGCCTAACATTCGCCCCATCGGCCAGCTCGATGAGAGTTTTATCATCGCCACAGATGACGAAGGCCTGTTGCTGATCGATCAGCATGTGGCCCACGAACGAATTCTTTTTGATAAGTATCGCGCTCTCGAGTCCCAGCGCACCGTGGAGTCGCAGCAGTTATTGCTTCCGGAAACTTTTGATCTGACACCCGCCCAGGTGGCTGCTTTCGATCTGGTAGCTGAGGAATTGGAGAACTACGGCTTCGATCTGATGCGACTTTCGGGAAGGACCGTGGCGATCAAGGCGACGCCCGCCGATCTACCGGCCAATGAAGCGCGCAACATGCTGGCGGAAATTCTGGATACGGTGGACGCCGAGAAGCAGGGGACTGCGCGCGAGACTTTGCGCGACGAGATTGCCGCCTCGCTCGCCTGTCATGCGGCCATCAAGGTGAACATGCCGCTCGCGCCCGAGAAGATGCGTTGGTTAATCGATCGACTGTTGCTGACCTCTTCTCCAACAACTTGTCCCCACGGCCGCCCGGTGATCCTGCGCCTTGCGACAAAAGATATTCTCAAAGGCTTCCACCGGATTTAAAACAAGTGCGATGTCCAAAGTCCCATGTCCAAAGTCTGTTTGCCACTCGGACTTTAAACCTTGGACCTTGCCTTGGACTTTGGCAATCCCGCGTCTTCATCGCAGCACAGACCTTGGACTTTGGATCTTGGACACTTAGGGTTTACTGGGATTCGCCGCTAATTCTTCAGTCAGTTTCTTGACGATCTCTTTTGCCGCACCCGCATTGCCGAACTCCGGGTTTAGCGTCAGCGCCTTTTGGTAAGACGCAAGCGCCTTCGCCTTCTCACCCTTCTTCAGCTGAAACTCGCCGAGACTGTCATGGAGATTAGCTTCCTGGGGATACATGTCGATTGCGGTCTGCAGAATTGCCATCGCCTCGTCGACCATACCCACCCCTGCGAGTTGATAGGCGATGTTGTTCAAGCCTCCGGCGCTCGCTGGTCCTCCCGGCGATGGGTTAAGCGTCGCCGCCTTCTTCAGTGCGGCAGTTCCTCGGGCTGAGTCCTTGTTCATCAACCAGGAAATGCCTTCGATGAAATTCGCTCCTGCTGACTCAGGATATAGCTCAACTGCCACTTGACTGGTCTTCAAGGCACGCGCGCTATCTTTACTCAACACAAACTGCCGCGTCACATTAAAGAAATCATCAACGAGGTTGGGATAGACTGTGGTCCCAGCGAAACTCTGGCGCAAAGTCTTAGCAACAGCTTCGATGTCAGCGTCAGGCATCAGCCACATCTGCCGCACATACTCTGTATTGGACTTGTTCCAGTCGCGGGCCATTTCCGTGACGAGCGCCGCAAACGGTTCGTTGAACTGCAGCTCTTTCGGTATTGCAGAGCCGGCCTGGGAAAGCGCGATGTAGTCCTGGAAAAATGCGAGCCCGCCCTGGGACGCATAATGGTCGAGACCCGACGCGCCTTTCTTTTCGCGAAGCTGCTGGGCCATGAAGGCGCCAACCTTTGTGAAAGCCTGTTTCGCAGCGGGGTGTGCGCCCTGACGGATCTTCGTCATGGCATCTGGAGTTTTGAGCGCGTCCGGGTTGACCAGACTGTTGAAAGCGGCAAACGCTTCGACAAGGTCTTTATCCCCGGCAGGCAATGACTTTTGCGTGCGTTCAAAATCAGACAGGCCGTAATCAAAAGTTGCTTTGATCGCTTCGGCAGCAGCAGCTTTTACTTTGTCAGGAGAATAGACGTTTAAGACAAGCGGCGCTCCGCTCAGGACTTGAAAGAGTCGATCCAGATAGACACCCGGATTTGAACCTTCAAAATTAACGCCAACGGCAAGCGCCATTTTTCGTGCCGGCAAGATGTAGAGCAGAGTGCGCGTCTCCTGTTGCCCGCCGGAGTGCACCAGCATGTAGCGGCCGTTATATGGCGTCGTTTCCCATCCCAAACCATAGTTGGTCAGCCGGCCGGCGCGCGTGCTCATCGAAGTTGCCATCACGTTCATGGTGTCGTGCTTTAGTAATTTTCCCTCCATGACTCCTTTCGCGAACTTGAGGAGATCAGGAATGGTGGAGCGCGTGCCCCCCGCGGCGAAGCGACTGCTGACATCGATGAACTCAGAATTCTTAACCTGGCCGTTGATGAGCTGATAGCCGCGCACGCGATTCGGAATCACGTCGAGCGGATTATCCATTCGCGTGTTCATCATCCCGAATGGCTGCCAGATGTTTTGGCGCATGTAGTCGCCATACGACATGCCGCTCGCAGCTTCGATGATCGCCCCGATCAGGTTGTACCCGTAGCTCGAATAGCTGTAGCGCGTACCCGGTTCCGCCACGAGGTCAAAATTTTCAAAGATGGCAATCGCCTCGCGCGTCGAGCGCTGCTCTTTGATGTGCAACTCGTTCGTGGGATTTTTGTAGTGGCTGATGCCTCCGAGATGTCCCAGCACTTGCCGCACAGTCACGGGCCACTGCTTCTTCGGAAAGTAAGGAAGGTAGGTTTGCACCTCGGCATCAAGATCAATTTTTCCCTTTTCTACCAGCTGCAAGACAGCAAGTGCGGTCATAGGCTTTGTCACTGAGGCGAGGCGGTAAGCCGATTCAGCTTTGGCCGGCGACTTATTCTCGAGGTCGGCATAGCCATAGCCTTTCACCCAAACAAAGTCGTCCTTCATAAAGCCAATGGTCAGCCCCACCGTTTTGTCGAGGCCCATTTGTTTCTGAGCAAACTCTTCGAAGAGCCGAATCTGCTTCTCGTACTGGCCAGCGCCCTGATAACTTCCGTTAGTAGGATTCGCAACTTGCGCGAGTAGAACCGGCTGAGCGCAGAAAGTAATACTCAACAAGAGTGCGAGCGTAATGACGGGCGAAAATCTTTTCATCGAAACCTCCAGGGGTTTGGCTGAGCTAGACTTATGGAGTGCGCTTGCCACTCGAAGCGCGACGCCGTTTGGGTTTTAACATTCAACTTTGCTGAGCGCAGTTAGGAAGGGTGGCTTGCCCCCGCTTAATTAAAGGTAATATTTCAACCAGCGGCGGCAAGCCGCTCTTCCTAACTGCGAGATTCCCTAAGCACCGAACTCAAAGGACGTCCAAAAAACAGATCTCTTCAACGAAGAAACACAGCTGTCTTAAAATTTGTGACAGGAAATTGTCGCCACTAGTGGCAAGGGGAGTCGGCGTGATTGTACAAGTCCGCTGTGATAATCACCAACGAAGGGGCGAGAGTAGTGTCCTGATCAGTAGGGGCGGCCCGCTGTGGCCGCCACCGTGTTTTTAGATTTGGGGCGCCCACAGAGGGACGCCCCTATTATGTTTTCTAATTAGAGAGGCAATTCAAATCGATTCTTTGAACGTTTCGAGGTTCTCCTGAATTGTCAGCAGCAGGCGAGATTTTAGGGTCCGCTGCTTTAACTGCTCGGGCGCTACTGGCTGCCAACTGCCCGGAACCAATACCTGGGATTCGATGAAAGCGTCGAGGGCCTCCTGCAAACCGTTAACTTTGATCTTTCCTTTGATAGCAATCACTTCTTCGATGATGTAAATAAGCGCATCTCCCGTTAGGCGATGTCGATGGTTGATGACTGCTGAGCGCTCCTGGAGCGTTTTAAAGATTCCGTCGAAAGGCTTGCCCAGAGAGCTAATCAAGCGCAAGTAGCACTGCTGAAAGTTCCTCACGTGCGCCCTTCGGGACGGTGTTAACTTCAAGTCTCTCTTTCCGACATAAGAACCAGCCATAACGCGCAGGAAGATATCGTCCGGCATGTAAGCAGTCTCATCATCTTCACAGTTGAGACTTTGTGCCAGATAGTAGGCAGGCATTTGCCTCAAAAGGTTGCGAATAAGAAAGACGGGCTTGTGGGTAAAACCGTCAGGCAGCTTTTCGATGCCGCGAGCTACTTTAAGATCCTCAAAGTAGGTCAGGGATTTGTGAAACTGTTTGACCTCTTCGCGGGCGTTTTTTAACATTTCATTAATTTGCTGTGGAGTGAATCCTATCCGCCAGAGGATGCGGTAGTCGCTTTCATCCGTGAAAGCGGAGTCGAACGCAAGCAGAGCTTCAGCAGTTTTGAACTCACGCAGATTGCGTTTCTTACCAGAGCTAACAAAGTCCAGCGCCTGTGCAAAAGTCTGCACTATTAGCCGGGCCCAGTAACGCTGCTCCGCGAGGGAAGCCGAATAGCGATCCACATCCTTGAAGCGATACTTATCGTGCTTGGCGGCAAATTGTCTGATCGATCCGTAATCCAGGATCGCACCGCTCGCCAGCATGTTGTCTCCGTCCCACGCCAGCCAGTTGAAGATGTATTCCTCTTCAAGCAGAGCCGCCATCTTCCCATATGAGCGTGCGAGGTAATTCAGGGCTCGCTCATACTTTGCTGGACCCGCCAGCGGCACTTTCCAAAATTGGTTCTCAATTTCCCGCTTGATGAAGTAATCAATCGAGGCCTTGAGCTCTGCGTGGCGTCCCTGTTTGAGATAACGAAAGATGTGCGCTGGTCGAATCAGGTTCGGCGCGCTTCTGACTCCAATTGCGCTGCCATCGGTAAAGCCAATCACGGCCAGACAACGTTCGGTGGGAATGCCTTGCCGGTAGAAAATTTCTGACATGACCGCGCTGCCCACCATCTCATCAAGCTCCGCCAGGCCCGACGAATAGCCGTAGCTTTCATCGCCAGTTTTAACAGCGCCATCAGATTTCTGGGCCCCCGGACTCAGCATCGTGGCGCCGGTTCCACGACTGGAGATATCGAAAATCAGGGTAGAGGTCTGCAAGCATCCATTCCAGATGCTTCTACCATCTCCGGAAGTCTTACCTTGTTTGTTGCGATGCTGGGTTTGCAGATAACGCGTGGCCATGTAAGGGCGCGCTTTGACCGTTTTCGGAGGATACCTCTTGCCCAGCTTTAGATCGTATTCGTTGATTATTTGAAGTGAGAAGGTTTCGAGAACGGCTTGCTCGAGTTCTTTAGTGATGAGGCGAGGATGATCAGACGGGATCAGTTCCAGCTCTCGCGCAAGAGGGAAATTGAAATAGAGAACACGACCCTTCGGCCGGTAGCGAGCCCGATAGTCGATAAAACCATCAGAACTTACTTCCCGCCATGGATGCGTGCCGTCTAACTCTTTGAACTTCTCATACATACTGAGCTGTGATGAGAAGGCCCAACCTATCCGGAGTGTGGAACCTAATACCCGCGGAGTCAATAGAATTGTTTAAGGAGGGGCTTAAAGAAGCAAAACAAGAGAAATTTTCCATTTGTTATTTTTCATTGGAATAAAACGAACTCTGAACTTTGTGATTAGTACTTTGAGCTTAGTCCTTTGCTTCAGCAGCTCGAGGGAACTTCTTACCGCTCAAATCTCATCAGCGAACAAAGTTCGAAGTACCAAGTTCAAAGTTCGGTCTCCAGCTGTCATGGTCGGATCATTAAGGTATCCTTCTGTTATGAAAACACTTGGTCTCATCGGCGGCATCGGTCCTGAGTCGACCATTGAATACTATCGCCTAATTATTGCCGCCTATCGCGAGCAGCATCCCAATCGCGCCTATCCCTCATTCATCGTCAATAGCATCAACCTGCAGCAGTATCTCGACTTGATCAATGCGAACGACCTCGAGCAATTTGCGAATGGATTAAGTAAAGACCTCGAGGTTCTAGTGCGAGCAGGTGCCGATTTTGGTGCGCTCGCTTCCAACACCCCGCACATTGTTTTTGACGAGCTGCAGCGCCGTACCAGCTTGCCTCTAATCAGTATCGTCGAAGCAACCTGCGTGCGAGTACAGCAATTTGGTCTCAAGAAAATTGGACTATTCGGAACGCGCTTTACGATGCAGGGCCGATTTTATCCGGATGTATTTTCGCGCGCTGGCATTGAATTGGGCAATCCGAATGAGGAAGAACAGGCGTTTATTCATAACAAGTACATGGGCGAGCTGCTGAATGATATTTTCCTGCCGAAGACCAGAGACCGGATGCTGAGGATCGCTGACGACCTGCAGCAGCGAGAAGGTATTGAAGGCATCATTCTGGGAGGCACAGAATTGCCGTTGCTGCTCAGTCCGGAAACATTCACTGACGGCCAACGAAATGGAATTCGTTTCTTTGATACGACGCGAATACACGTCGATCGGCTCGTGCAGGAGATGTTGACCTGATTCTTAGATCCGAATAACTTAGCTTAAAATCAAGACTCTGAACGGAGACCGATATCATGCATACAGCCATTTTCTTAAGCTCCCTGATAATCCTTGTTGGCTTCACGTTCGCCTGCAGCACGGCGGACGCGTCGTCCACACCGCTCCCGGATCCGGAGGTCGATGCTCCACTGGCAAAAGTTAAGGGTGAACAAAAAGCGGTGCTTGCGGGCGGTTGTTTTTGGGGAATCGAAGCCGTCTTCGAACACGTGAAGGGTGTTAGTGATGCGAAGTCGGGATACGCCGGTGGGGATGCCGCCTCAGCCGATTATCGCAAGGTGAGTTCGGGAACAACGGGACACGCGGAGTCGGTGCTAGTGACGTACGATCCGTCCCAAGTCACATATGGACAACTGCTCAAAGTTTTCTTTTCCGTGGCCCACAACCCGACTGAGTTGAACCGCCAGGGACCTGACCGGGGGACGCAGTATCGCTCGGCAATCTTCTATGCGAATGAAGAGCAGAAGCGAATTGCCGAAGCGTATATCAAGCAACTTGATCGTGTGAAGGTTTTCAACCAGCCGATTGTCACGCAGGTGACACCGCTTGAGGCATTTCATGATGCCGAGGCTTATCACCAGGATTACCTGGCCCAACACCCGAACGAGCCCTACATCGTCATCAACGACATGCCGAAAGTAGAGAATCTGCGGACCCAGATGCCGGAGCTGTATAAGAAGAAATAGAGAGGTAGCGCCTGCGAAGCAGTTGCTAGCGTAAAGCCTGGGGCGTTAGCCCCAGGGCGTGAGTCCAAATTAATCAGAGCCCGCGAAAGCGGGCGACACTAGACGGAAGAACCAAAGCTGTCGCCCGTTTCACGGGCTCGCAGTGTTTGTCCCTAACTCTTCCTGGGGCTTGCGCCCCAGTCTTTACGCTTCCACCTGCTTGGCAGGTTTTTTATTTCTTCATCGGCAGATAGGTGAAGGTAAAGCCCTTTGTACCGGGGCCGCCATCAACACTCGCGACGAGTGAGCCTTCCGCCGTCTTACGGTAGGTGATGCGCTTGGGAAAATCGTGAGCCGGGTTTTCAAAGACCGCTTCCGTTGTCGTCACGTTCGTCAGTTTAAAATCGGTTCCCGGGCAACGAGCTTTAGGATGCGCGACGTAGAAGATGCCGTCCTGTCTTTGTTCAATTCTTAAATATTCAAACTCGTAGGTGCGTCCCCCGGCAACCGTTCGACTCAGGCCGAGCATTGAAGCCCCGGCTGGGTGAGTCCAGTGTTCGTCGGTTTGTGATCGTGCACCCGGCGCCGTCTGCCAATCGCCGGCCAACCAACTTAGATCGGAGATTGTCGGCGTTGTCTGAGTTTGAGCCGCGACGCTGATAGTTCGAATCGAGAAGAGCCCGGCGACGACGACACTTAGAAGGACACAACGCATTAGGTTTGTTTTCATGATCTTCCCTTCAAGATTTGATAGCTTAAACATTACCGGAGGATTTTGGATTAGGTTTGGCTGCGGGTATTGGAAAAATGCGACACGGTGCAGTGCGGTACATGTTGCCGCTGGTTGTGGCGCAAACTGTTAGTTTGCGTTGTGGTCACTAAGATCCCGGTTTGTATCCCAGCGCGCAAACAAAGAACTTGCCCCACAAGCCAATCAGATCGAGCGGTACCGGCGCGTAAACGCTTGCGTTAGCCCGGCACTTTTCGAGAGCAGGACTGAGGGAGTCTGATGAGCAAATTCCTGAAAGTCGCGAATCAGGTGCGCCTGATCGTAGTAGCCGCAGTCGACCGCAAGGGCGGCCCACCCCGCATTGTTGTCTGCGACCGCACGAAAGACCTCTTGAAAACGAAGAATGCGGCAGAACAACTTTGGTCCCAGTCCGACCTCTACGAGGAACCGTCTTTCTAATTGACGCGAACTGATACCTGCGGAATCGGCTAAGCGATCAATCGTTATCCGACCGCTGAGTCCAACGGCATTGGTTGTGAGTTGCAACAAACGTTGGTCGCCGGAGAAGGCTTGTGCTCGTCGAGTGAGACAGCTTTCGATTGCCTTGATTCGATTGGGTAACGCTGGGGAACTGGAGAGTGCTTCGCGCAACTCGCTTTCAAGAGAGCTGTCCAGCCCGCCGAGCTCTATGATTCGATTTGTTAATTCATGCAGGGGCTGCTTAAAGAAAGGCCTCGTGCCGCCGGGATGAAAACGAATCCCGAAGAGCTCGACGGCGCCCGTAGGCCTTATCAAAACAGGTCGGGTCATCTGGCCCACAACGAATTGCACCGGTTGACTGATTCGTTCGCCATTCTCCCCGGTCTGTTGGAAAGGAGCTCCACAATTGAGAATAAGTTCCACGCAACCGTCGGGAAGGATCGGTGTTTGTGAAGCGTTAGGAGCGTTCGCATCACTTTCGAGCGTCCAGAAGCACTCGACAAAACGGCGCAGCTGAGGCTGAGGTTTGATTTCGCAATAACGCATTATGTTTTGTTCGAGAGGAGAATAACCTCCCAAAGTCCAAGGTCCAAAGTCCAAAGTCCAAAGTCTTCGAGGCGAAACAGACTTTGGACGTTGGACTTTGGGCATTGGACTTTATCGCAAATCGACAATTGCGATGATGTTACAATCCGACCCCGATGGACTGGACAAGCCTACCGACGATCACCACACCCCGTCTCGCGCTTCGTTTGATCTCTGACGCTGATGTGGACGCGATGTTTGAAGTCTTCTCAGATGCTGAGGTGATGCGCTATTGGAGCACGCCGCCCCTTGCAGATCGCGCGGGGGCAGTGGAATTCGTCAATGAAATTCATGAAAGCTTTGCGCGACAGGTAATGCTGAAGTGGGGGGTGGCGCGACGCGCAGACAATTACCTGATAGGAACCACGACGCTGTACAACCTCGACTTCGATAATCGCCGGGCTGAGTTGGGTTACGCCCTCGGCCGCACGCATTGGGGCCAGGGCTATATGCACGAAGCGCTTCAGGCCCTGCTTGCCTTTGCATTTGAAACGCTCGATCTGCGACGCCTCGAAGCGGACGTTGATCCGCGAAACCGGGCATCGATCCAGACGTTGGAGCGGCTTGGTTTTCAGCGAGAGGGTTTCTTGCGAGAACGTTGGGAAGTCGGCGGAGAGATTCAGGACGCGTTGTTTTACGGCTTGCTCCGCCCGGAGTGGAAAGGAAACGGTAGGTAATAGGCTCGCGACTGAGGCATTCCAAGTTGACGCGAAACATCCAACCCGAGTTGCAAGGCGCAACGAGTCGCGAAGCGTCAATCAAGCTTGCGTGAATAACTCTCAAGTGGGAACCGCGAGCGGTAGCGACCGGGTCATTTTCGATTTCCGATTGACGATTGGCCGGTAACCAATGCCTAGTAAACCCCCCGCCGAACTCATCCAGTTTCTCAAGCCCTACGACCGGGCGATTCAGAAGCTGGCTCTGGACCTGCGCAAGATTGTGATCGACGAACTTGCTCCTTGTCATGAAAACATCTATGACGCGTACAGCGCAGTCGCGATCGGTTACGGCTCGAGCGAGCGGTTGAGCGATGGCATTTGTCACATAGCGGTCTACACTCGTGGTGTGAATCTCGGTCTCAACGAAGGCGCTTCATTGGACGATCCGGAGGGTGCGCTCCTGGGAACGGGTAAACGGATTCGGCATCTCTCGCTTTCAACTCAAGACGATCTGGCTCGACCGGAGATTCGTTTGTTTCTGCGGCGCGCTCTCGAACTCGCGCGCGCTGATGCGCGCAAGCTGGGAGAGACAATTTCGATGGGTGGAAAATCACGGACTGTTGTTTCAACAGTGAAGGCTATTTACAAGAAGAAGCGACGTCCGGTTTAAGGGTTGCGGGCGCCATGGGATCACGGGCGTCCTTGGGATCGCGGGCGTCCCGTGCAAAGCACCGCAGGCGCGCAAGATTATTCGCGGAAAGATTATTCGCGCTTCGCGCTCAGTGCGGGCGGGACGCCCGCGATCCCAAAGCGGGACTTCGCCATCTCAAGGCGGGACGCTCGGCGATCCCAGGAGCGGCATGCCCAGGAGCCCAGGACTCACAATTCATGCAAGACCTTTAGCACCTGAACTGGATCAGCAAGATTCGGAATGAATGCGTCAGGATCGCAGGCGAGCAGATCCTTGGTGCTGTAAAGCCGTCCAGTACCAACAGCGAGCGAGCGGGCGCCGAAGTATTTGGCGCAAGCAATGTCGTTGGGCGTATCGCCGATGACGATGAACTGATGCGGTTCGAGATCGACGTCGAGATGTTGCCTGATTCGAGCGGCTGCAAGTTCCGGCAGATCATTTCGATTGTGCGATTCGTCCCCAAAGGCTCCGGGCAAGTCGAAGAACTCACTCAGTCCCATCAAATCCATTTTCAGATACGCTGCGGGCTCGATGTTTCCGGTAAGCAGGGCGGAACGGTACCGTGGCTCCGAGGCGATCGCTGCGAGTGTTTCGCGCACGCCGGGTAAGAGCTGAAAGAACTCTTCGCCGTTTCCGGTAGCGCGCTTCATCTCGTCCATGTAATGCTCGCGCAGATGATCGATGCGGTCGTGCACGTCCTCAGGAGTGAAACCCTCATCGCGCAGGGCCTCGGCGACAATCTGCAGATCCGTCATTCCTGAGACTTGCATCTCGGCAAGCCTTCCCGAGGTTCCGAAAACCCTCTCTAACATGGGAATGGTGTAGTCCTTGAAAGCACCGGTGCGCGCCGAACGGATCAAGGTGCCGTCAATGTCCCAGAGCAGGATGCGCGACGGTCGCAGGGACACGGAGACAGGGGGACGCGGAGACTTCGGTCGACTCTGGCTCGTTCTCTTCGAGTTCGGTTTTATCCAATTCCATCTCACCAGCTCCCCGTCCCCGTGTCTCCGTGTCTCCGCGTCCCCGTGTCGCCGCGTCCCCGTGTCTCCGCTTCGCCGCGTCGCCCCATCCCCCCATCTCCCCGTCCCCGCTCATCCCTTATTCAATCTCCGCTAAAACATCGCCCGCGTTGACCGTTGCGCCGGCAATGGCACTTAGAGACGTGACAATGCCAGCCTTCGGCGACTTCATTTCGTTTTGCATCTTCATTGCTTCGACGACGACAATCCCGGCCCCGGCTTCGACCTGCGAACCGACCTCAACCAGTAGGCGCACAACCTTGCCGGGCATCGAGGCAACAATTTGCACGGCACCGTGATCGTGTACTCCAGAACTTTGCGAGCCGCGCAGTCGCTTCGGATCGATGAAATGAATCGCAAAGTCTCGCTCACGCAAACTCACGTTGAGAACTTCCGGCTGGCCGCCAGCCGCAACCCGGCAATGATAAACATTTGTTCCGCTGCGGAGCAGAAACACACCGGAAGCTGGATTGTGAACCGCCAGAGAATAGACGCGCCCGTCAACCTCCGCTGAAACCAGCTCGCCTTCGCGCCGCAGCCGCAAATCGTGACGCCCGTCATTGTTCTCCGCTTGAAGTTTGATCATTTGACCGAATCTCCACGAACCGCACCCCGCTCGATTGTGCTTCGTGCGTTCAGGCCGGACACGCGTCCCATCATCTTCCAACGATTCT
Source organism: Pyrinomonadaceae bacterium (assembly GCA_041750995.1). Taxonomy (GTDB): domain Bacteria; phylum Acidobacteriota; class Blastocatellia; order Pyrinomonadales; family Pyrinomonadaceae; genus PSRF01. The sequence goes on from JBGSYG010000033.1 coordinate 36,829, forward strand.
GAACAAGTTCGTCGTCGTGGTTCTGCTCGGCCCGTTGCTGCGATCGCAGGTAGTGGAGCGCACCGGCAATCAAAGCCAGGTCTACCAACTCTGTTTGCGTTTGAGATTTGAGTTCGTGCCGCTGCCGCTCCTGGAATCTTCCGATAAAACCAGTGTCGAGTTTGCCGGCAATGAATTCTGCGTCACGAACGATCTGGCGAAAGAAAGGCAGCGTCGTTTTGATACCGCCAACGTGATATTCATCGAGAGCTCGTCTTAAGCGATCGATCGCTTCTTCGCGGTCGCGTCCCCAGGCTGCGAGTTTGGAGATCATGGGGTCGTAGTGAATCGAAACTTCCGAGTTAGCATCTACGCCGCTGTCATCCCGGACTCCGGGACCCGAAGGAGTTTGCAAGGATGTGATCCAGCCCGGTGAAGGGAAGAAGTTGTTCTCGGGATCTTCAGCATAGACGCGGCATTCAATTGCGTGGCCACACCAGGCAACATTTTCCTGGCTGAACGACAGCTTCGCGCCGGCAGCTACGGTGATTTGTTCCCGCACCAAATCGATGCCGGTGACTAATTCGGTAACCGGATGTTCGACCTGCAAACGCGTGTTCATTTCCAGGAAATAAAACTGACGCGTGGCATCGGCTACAAGAAATTCCACCGTGCCGGCTCCGGTGTAGTCAACTGCCCGAGCAATCTTCACGGCCGCCGAGCCCATGCGCTCGCGCAGTCCGGAGTCGTTAATCGGAGAAGGACATTCCTCGATGACTTTTTGATGACGACGCTGGATTGAACATTCGCGCTCGCCGAGGTGAACCACGTTGCCGTGAGTGTCAGCAAAGACTTGAATCTCGATATGACGCGGCCGCTCGATCGCCTTTTCCAGGTAGAGTGCCGAGTCGCCAAACGCACCTGCTGCCTCTGACTTCGCGGTGTCGAAAGCAGAGTGCAATTCCGCTGGAGTCGCGACGAGGCGCATCCCCTTGCCTCCACCGCCCGCCGAGGCTTTTAACATCACGGGATAGCCAAACTTTTCTGCTGTGGCGCTCGCGTCGGCAAAAGAAGTTAACGCTTCAACCGTGCCCGGCACGACGGCGACTCCCGCGGAAACGGCGGCCTTGCGCGCGGAGGTTTTCGAACCCATTACCTCCATCGCTTCCGCAGACGGGCCAATGAAAATAAAACCTGCTTCAGCGACGGCGCGAGCGAACTCGGCATTCTCGGCAAGGAAACCGTAACCAGGGTGGATCGCTTCAGCCTTGGTCTCGGCCGCTGCGGCAATGATCGCCTGGATATTCAAATAACTTTGATTTGAGGAGGCTGGACCGATACAGACGGCTTCGTCGGCGAGCCTAACGTGGAGCGCGCCCGCGTCCGCTTCGGAATAAACGGCCACGGGTGAGATCTGCAGATCACGACAAGCGCGAATGATGCGAATCGCGATCTCTCCCCGGTTGGCGATTAAGATTTTTTTGAACAAGGCAAGCGGAGAAGTCAGAAGTCAGTAGTCAGTAGTCAGAAGTCAGTAGTCAGACCGTTTTATCTAGTTAACAACAATATCGAGACAACCGCCAACCGGTCCCGACGGACACAGTCGTAATGGTGCGTTTGAACTTAACGCCGAAGGCGATGGCCAATTCCAGCCCAGGGTTTGCTGTGAAACCCTGGGATCAGGTGCTGACGTACCTCTGGCTACGAATGAAAACTGAAATAGAAAATGAGAAATTAACGAATCGTTAGGGGCGTGCGGTCTTTGTACCACTCGTGCGACGGACAACTTCTGACGCTTTAGTGATCACTCCATCACGGACGATGAAGTCGTCTTCGGTGCCGAAGAGCTTGTCCTGGCCCGCGAGCGGCAATTCGTAATTGGTGAAGGAGACACCTTCGGAAGGTAAATCATCAGCTGCGGAATTAATTGATGCATTCATGATTACCGCGCCACGCAAGGCGGGACGCTTTTTCGCCGGCAACGCCGCTAGATCAGCAGTGGCTTTGTAACCCCTGACGTCGACTCCCGCTAAGGCTGCAGCGATTGAACCATCCTTGTCTGGCAGGCGAGTCAAATCTGTTAAGTCGGTCGGCAAGGTTCCAAACTGGATGCGGTACTCAAGCAGCGCGCGGTCAATCGTGTAGCCTTGCGCAAGAACGCCAGCGTCGATGGCACGTTGCCGATTGCGCAAACGCTCGGGTACGGTCACTCCAATCAACAACAAGATCAGCGCGGGAACCCCAATTGAGGTTAACAAACCGGCGCGCGCAAAACGCAGACCGCAAAAGCGTGAGGGCTCATCCAGTATCGAGCGGTAAAGCTTACACCCAGCCCAGAGAACCAAAATCGTTACGGGAATGGCGACCCACTTCAAGCGCCAGGCTGCAGTTTCTGCTGCGGCCACGACACTCCAAAAACTGATCGAGCCCGACGCTTTCTGGACCAGAGCAATTATTGTTTGAGTCACGAAGGCGATCAACAGCAACGAGCCGGTAACAGTCAGCAGCAATGAACGACCAAAAGCGGGAAGTTCGTTTTCGGGACGGGGAAGCGCCTCGCCGATGGACTGCGCCCCGCAGCTTTCACAACCGTCTGCGAGCGATCCCGCGAACTTAAAACCACAACACGGGCAAATCGTCATCAACTTATTTCTTAAACTCGGAGTTATGTGTCTAAGTTCTTGCGTCACCATAATCGGGTCTCGTTCAACCTGCCTTGTGTGTTAGCGGCTGCTCAGCTCGTCGATCAGAGCCGGTGTTAGATGCAGAAAGCGGGGCTGCGGCGGTCTTTTTCTCAGCTTCAGCTGCGACTTTGTTTAGTTCCCGCCACGTGTGATACATGCGGTGCGCGAACGTCCAATATGAACCCACGGCCAAAACCCAAAGGACCGCCGGCATACGATTAGCGAAAAAGCTGTTCGAACCTGGATGAGTGCTTAAAGCGCCTATAATAAAGAGAACCACTCGTTCCGGGCGCCTGAGAAAGCCAACATCACACTTGGGAATTAGGCTCTCTGCCCGGGCGCTGGCGTAGCTTACCATAACTGAGCCCATTAGTCCGGCGCCGGCGAGAAAAACGTTTAAGGTCGAATGAAACGCCGTATCGCGTGCATAAAAGACCATTAGACCAACAAAAACCACCATGTCAGACAGGCGGTCCAGAGACGAATCCAAAAAACCGCCAAACCTGGTAACGCGACCCGACAAGCGGGCGACCTGGCCGTCCAGCATGTCGAAAAGGTTCGCGATTATTAGTACGATTCCGGCCCAAAAGAATTCGCCGAAGCCAAACAGCAGGCCGCAACCGACATTCAGGGAAACGCCGATCAAGGTCAGTATGTTTGGGTTGATATGGCCGACGGCCAGCCAGCGCACCATCGCATCGATGATTCGTTGGGCGCCGCGACCGATACCATCCACAAACATTAGATTGCTAGTTCTCCTTACGTGGCCACTTACTTCGGGGCCAGCCAAAAGCCTGCGGGGGATAAGCGGCGAATTGTAGGTACGGCGATCAGCACTGTCAAGGTTTGTTAGGGGGAACAACCGGAGCCCTTCCGATCTTCCAGTTCCGCAGCGCTAGCCTGAGCCCGGACCGCCTGCTCATCGTACTCAGCTTTCAGTCGGCCGTTATTGTCCATGTCAGCAAGTTTGGATAATTCAATTAAAAGATTCGCCTTATAACGCCATGCTACTTCACTTTCAGGGTCCAACATGATCGCCATGTCTATCATCTCGAGGCCATTTGCGGCACAACGGCTGGCCTTTTCAAACTGAGCCAGGTCTTTTGGTTTCACGTAGCGAATTTTTGCCGAACCCCTTTTTGAGACTACCGCTATTTTAGTGACGGGTGACTCAGTTATTGTGAACGAGCAATCCCACGCTTTGCTGGCCAGCACCACAAACGCCTCTGCGCGTTTCTCTGAAGAGCTGCCTGGATCATAGGCTCGTTGCAATATCCATTCTCGCAGAAGTCGTTCTTCCTTTAGCTCTCCAAGCAGAAACGCAACTGCTCGATAGGCTTCTTCATGCTGAGGGTCCGTACCCAGAATCCGTTTATAGGCCTCGATGGCCTCTCGCGCTTGAGCGAAATTTTCTTCACTTCCATCCCCAGGTTTGTATTGAGCGTGGATGCAACGAGCAAGGAACTGAGGAGCAGCCCGGTTTGAGGGATCGAGAGTTAATGCTTTTTCAGAATGCTGTTGAGCCTCTGCGAAGTTTCCTTCACGATAGGCTCGCGCGGCCTGATTCAACTCCTCATTCGATTCTTGTTGTGCGCGTGATTGTTGAACCGCTTGCGGTATGGTCTGAAGGAAGGGGACGGGGATTTGCCGTGAGGAAACGAGCAAGAGTCCCAGGATTAACGGGACCAGCAAAGCCATCACCAGTTCCTTTGCCTATTCAGGCTGCAAGTCGTGAATCGTTGTGAGTCTACGGATTTCAAAATTACGAGCACCGGCTGGAGTTCGCACCACAACTTCATCACCCGCCTGTTTGCCCATCAAACTGCGGCCGACAGGCGAGGTTGTCGAAATGAAACCTTGCTGGGGGTCACTTTCTTCGGGGGTGACGAGCCGGTATGTAACTTCCTCGTCTCGTTCGCCATCGTAAAGAATCAAAGTCGAGCCGTACGATGCTTTATCACGCGGCACTTTACTGACATCGATCGAGGCAATCTCACTAATGCGCTGGCGTAGCTCCACAATGCGAGCCTTGACCATGTTTTGCCGGTCGAGCGCGGCGTGATACTCCGAGTTCTCGCGCAAGTCGCCAAACTCGAGCGCGCGCTTAATCTCTTTCGGGAGGTGAATCCGCAACTCGGCCTCAAGGCCGTCGAGTTCAGTCTGAAGTTTTTGCTTTATCTCAGTAGCCAAAAGACAACTCCCTATTCATTGTAGAGACGTATTCTAGACCAAACGGTGATACTTGGCCTCATCCGGCGCGCCAAATGAGATTCCCGTATCGCGGGCCGTCGTCACCATCTGGCCGTTAGGCGGGACCGTTTTCACATTAGCCACGGCTTCGGAAATGGGCACCGTCACCACGTCGCCGGCTTGCAACGCCACCATCACCCCATGTTTTCCCTCAGCAAAAGCCCGCACGGCGCAGGCGCCGTAGGTGGTTGCCAGCATCCGATCAAAAGCATTGGGCCGTCCCCCGCGTTGCAAATGACCCAGAACCACGCAACGAGTCTCTTTGCCCGTGAGCTCCTCTAGTTGGCTGCGACAGTACTGGCCGATGCCACCGAGTCGAGGCGCATGTTGCGGGTCGCCGCTGTCCTGAAAAATTTGTTGATGACCGGTCTCGATTGCTCCTTCAGCGGCAACAATGATGCTGAAATTCGAGCCACCCTCTTCGCGCGCGCGAACCTTTCTGGCGACCGACTCCATCGAGAAAGGTATCTCCGGAATCAAGATGACATCAGCACCTCCGGCAATTCCCGAGTGCAGAGCTATCCATCCGGCGTTCCGTCCCATGACTTCGAGAATCATGACGCGGTCGTGCGACTCGGCTGTGGTGTGCAGTCGGTCGAGGGCCTCAGTTGCGATGTCCAGGGCTGTGACGAAGCCGAATGTCAGTTCAGTGCAAGCTAGATCGTTGTCGATCGTTTTGGGCACGCCGACCACCGGAACCCCACGACGATCGAATTCAGCGCCGATGGTTAACGTACCTTCGCCACCAAGGACCAGCAGGGCGCTGATGTCGAGCTTTTCGATATTCGCAACAGCTTCCACATAGACCGACTCGGAGGTTGAGGAAACGCCGGGGGCACTATGTTCTACAAACTTTCCTCGGTTGCGCGTGCCTAAGATAGTGCCCCCGCGGGGCAAGAGACCGCGCACTTCAGTATGCGAGAGGGTGCGGGTCCTCGTTTCCCCGAGCAGTCCTTCAAATCCGTCTTCGATGCCCACCACTCGCATGCCAAATTCCCCCGTCGCAGTTTTCACGACGGCACGAATTACGGCATTCAAACCGGGCGCGTCGCCGCCGCCTGTCAGAATTCCGATTGTTTTCTGCATCACTTGTTCTGTGGTTACTTTCTTACGTGTGGTGGTTCGTGATATTCGCCGTAGTCAGGAAAGTCGTGGGTGATAATTGACCCAGGTCTCGTATCAAGCGTCAGCAGTGTTAGAGCGTCTCGCAGAACTGCCTTTTGTAGTTCGCGCTTTCCCGGTTTGCCCAGACTGTTACCAATCTTAAAGCCTTTTGGATACAACGCCCGCGGTGGCCGCATTTGTGCTGAAACTTCGGGACTCACTGTAATCAAAACCGTAGGAATCCCTTTCATCTCAATTTCCCGTTGGACCGCGACGACCGTGCGGTGACAAACGCTCGGTCAACCGCCAGTCAGAATTACTGCATCGGCGCGGGAACCTTTATCGATTTCATTCGCAATCTCGCGCGCCGTCCCTTCGTACATTGCTTTGAGCTGCATAGTGTAGCCCATGTAGCCGATGTGCTTTTTAGCAACGTCGCGAATGAAGCCTTCAGTTTGTAAGTCTCTCAAGACGTCGATGGGAAAGACCACGTTGATGTCTTTGTCAGCGTCGGAGTGGTCGTAGTGATGATGGGTAACTTTTAGATCGTTCGAATCAATATCTTCGGCAAACACCCGAAAGGTTAAATCGCCGAGTTCGTCTGAGACATTGAAAGGTTCCTGATCTTTTCTGTGGACGCCGCCCGCGCTAACAAGCGCGATAGTGCTCTTCGCTAACTCGCCGTCGAACGGTGTGAAGGGAACGCACTTCCGAGCAATGGACATGACTATTGGTGCCGGGTATCTGGTTTCAGGTGTCGGGTATCTTTTGTCGGGTGTCCGGTGTCGGGTTTCAGGTGTCGGGGCCCGGTGTCATTGTCGGGTATCAGGTTCAAGTGTCGGGGAGTGTCCAAAAGAAGCAACGACCTTACCCCGCAACCCAAAACCTTAACACTGGTATTCGACAGTCGCGACCGATGCCCGACACCCCGACACCCCGACACCTGACGCCCGATACCTGACACCCGATACCCGACATCCGATTACCCGATTCCCGATTCGCGATACCCTTATTAAAGCTTCCGCAGGACTTCGAAGAGTTCTTCGTTGTCTGGTTGATCGGCAATGTCGTGGATATCTTTGAAGACGAGTTTGCCCTCCTTATCCACAATAAATATTGCTCGCTCGCTGATCCCATCTTCTTGCCGGTACGCGCCAAAGAGTCGGGCCACTTCACCTTTCGGTTCGAAGTCGCTTAAAAGATCGTATGTAAGTCCTCCGAGACTCTTGGCCCATGCGGTATTGCACGGCACGCTATCAACAGAGATACCCAGGACCTGGGCATTGTAGCCTTCGAAGCGTTCGAGGTCGGCCTCGTACGCCGGCATCTGGCTGGTTCAGACCGGTGTCCAGGCGAGCGGATAGAACGCCATCACCACGTTTTTCTTTCCCCGAAACTCTGAGAGCCTGACTTTCTTACCTTTTTCCAGATTGCTTGGCAGCTCAAAATCCGGAGCCATATCTCCAACTTCAGGCATTAGAGAATTCCTCCTTCGTTTCTGATCAATGGGGGTGTCACAAAGATAGTTGAGGCTAGAAGCTATTTCAAGCTAAGCGGCAACGAAAGTATCCGGATTGACCATGTTTTATCGGGTGGCGTAGCATGACGGTGATTGGGACTAGAGGGACGGAAACTTTTAAGGGGAAGGTCAACGCGTTTTGGAAATTGACGATCAAGCTAAAGAGATTGTGCGCGACATTGGAACGGCAATTAACGAGTCCGTCGAAAACTCCACAAAGGTTGCGGAAGCAATCGAGCGCTTGCGCGATGCAGGTTACGAAATGGAATTGACGCTGCGTCTCGAAATCGGCCTTCGTCCTCACACGGAGGAGACTGATGAAAGCGATGCGGGTTTGAATCTGACTGAAGAAGACGTACAGATCTTGCAGCGGATGAAGATCAGGATTGATTCGGAAGAAAAGAATTAGTTTCAGGTTTCAGGTCTAGGTCTCAGGTCTCAAGTTTCAAGAGTCTAAGTCTAGAAGTCTTCAGGTCGCAGCTCACCCCCTTTCCGAGCTCCATTTCCTAATTTTTGAGTTTCCAGTTGTGTCTCATTCCAAGGCTTACCAGGCGCTCGAGGCTCGAGACTTGAGTCAGGAGTCAGAAGTCGGGAGACTGAAGTCAGAAGTAAGGAGTCAGAAGTCAGGAGTGAACGGCGCTGGCGAGGTTCGGGTTACGTGAGTTGCACCAGTTCAGTTCCTTAGTTCAGTCCTACTGATTCTGACTCCTGAATTCTGAACTCAAGTTTGTCTCATCTTCGCCGCTCATGTTATCTTGACTGGCTTTTATCCAACCCAATTTTTGCCCTGAAAGGGCTCGTAAGAGGAGTTCAAAGACAGTATGGCTACGCCCAGTGAGAATGTTACGAACGGCCAGGCCGCAGGCCGCGTTGTCCAGATTATCGGACCGGTAGTCGACGTGGAATTTGAAGAGAAACACCTGCCGCCAATCTATCAAGCGCTGCGAATTGTTTCCGAAGGTTTTGATGTGCCGACGCCCATTGATGTGATTGCTGAAGTGCAACAGCATCTTGGCGAAGGACGCGTGCGTACCGTTTCCATGGTGGCCACGGACGGCATGGTGCGAGGCATGAAGGCGATTGACACGGGCGGACCGATTACGATGCCAGTTGGCGAAGGAACGCTTGGCCGGATACTGAACGTTATTGGTCAACCGGTGGATACGCTTGGCGACGTTGTTTATACGGAGCGCTATCCGATCCATCGGCACGCGCCGAGTTTCGAAGAACAATCAACTGAGCTGCAGATGTTTGAAACGGGGATTAAGGTTATCGACCTGATTCAGCCTTTCGTACGCGGCGGCAAGATCGGTTTGTTCGGCGGAGCCGGCGTGGGCAAAACGGTGATCGTGATGGAGTTGATTAATAACATCGCCAAGGCGCGCTCAGGTTATTCAGTGTTCGCCGGGGTTGGCGAGCGCACGCGCGAAGGAAACGATCTGCTGCGCGAGATGGTTGAGTCTCAGGTCATCCAGTTTGGCGAGACCTTTAATAAGCACATGCACGACACCGGCGAATTCGACCTGACCAAAGTCGACATGAAGACTTTGTCGCAGTCAAAGGTGGCGTTGATCTACGGACAGATGACCGAACCGCCAGGTGCGCGTTTACGCGTGGCGCTGTCAGGCTTAACTGTCGCTGAGTATTTCCGCGATAAAGGTTTAGACGTGCTGCTCTTCATCGACAACATCTTCCGCTTTACCCAGGCAGGTTCGGAGGTTTCCGCGCTTTTGGGGCGCATGCCCTCCGCCGTCGGTTATCAGCCTAACCTGGCTAGTGAAATGGGCGAGATGCAGGAACGAATCACGTCGACAAAGACTGGTTCGATCACATCGATTCAGGCGGTTTATGTTCCGGCGGACGACTACACAGATCCGGCGCCGGCTACGACCTTTGCGCACCTTGATGCCGTCACCGCGCTATCGCGACAGATCGTCGAACTTGGAATCTATCCCGCCGTCGATCCGTTAACGTCATCGTCGCGCATTTTGGATCCGCGCATCATTGGCGACGACCATTACAATACGGCTCAAGACGTGAAACGAATTCTGCAGCGCTACAAGGATCTGCAAGACATCATTGCCATTCTCGGTCTGGACGAGCTCTCGGACGAAGACAAGCTGATTGTTGCGCGCGCGCGCAAGATTCAGCGCTTCTTCTCGCAGCCCTTCTTCGTTGCGGCCCAGTTTACTGGTCTGGAAGGGAAGTACGTGAAGTTGGAAGACACCATTAGAGGTTTCCGCGAGATTGTAGACGGTAAGCATGATGATCTCCCGGAGCAGGCGTTCTACATGGTGGGCACCATCGAGGAAGCGATCGAGAAGGCGACCACAGTGGCAGCGGGATAATAGGAATGATGAATGCGGAATGCGGAATTATGAATAAAAAGACGAAGTGGATCTCAGCATCCATTATTCAGCGTTCATCGTTCCGCATTCATCGTTGATTTGTATGGCGCAACAGTTACAACTCGACGTCGTGACGCCCGAGCGGCGGGTGCTTTCGGAAGCTGTGGATACAACCACTATTCCCGGCTTAAATGGTGAGCTAGGCATTTTGCCCGGACACACGCCCCTTATCTCGCAACTCAAGACTGGCGTTCTCTCATATACCAAGGACGGCAGAACATCTCAGCTGCATGTTTCCGGCGGTTTTGTTGAAGTGAGAGACGATCACGTCTCGGTGTTGGCAGAAATCGCGGAACGTCCTGAAGAGATTGATACTAACCAGGCGCGTTCTACACGCGAGCGAGTTGAGAAACAATTAAGTGCCTGGACAGGCACTGAAGAGGAACTTGAACAAGCGCGGATTGATTTGGAGCGCGCGCAAGTTCGGGTACAACTGGCTTCGGGGAAGAGCTAGACGTTCTGTTATTAAAAATCGTAAGGGCGCCCTTTTATATTTAGGTAATGAGAATGCCGGACGCACAGATTGCCGACATTTATAAAGACTCCGGTCGCCCTCCGTTGCGTTGACCACCCCCCGCTATCGCCTCTTTCATCTCGCGTACGGCGCGTTCCAGTCCTACAAAAATCGATCGAGCAATGATGTTGTGACCGATGTTGAATTCGGTTATTTCCGTAATGGTAGCGACAGCGCCGACGTTTCTATAGGTGAGTCCATGCCCGGCTGCCACATGCAAACCATACTGCGCAGCCAATCCAGCGCCGTCCCGCAATCTTCTTAACTCCTTAGCGGCTGCGCTCGCGCCTTCACCGTGAATGCTGCGCGAGCCCAACGTTGCCTCAGCGTAAGCGGCGGTGCATAACTCCACTTGTTGCGCCCCAATATCATGGGCGGCCTCAATCTGGCGCGGATCAGGATCGATAAAGAGACTCGTCAAAATGTCCGCTTGGCGCAACTTACTAACAGCTGCGCGCACGATTGCAATGTTCGCGACGACATTCAGACCACCTTCGGTTGTGATCTCGTTTGGATTCTCCGCCACAAGTGAGACGGCGTCGGGCCGGGCATCGATAGCAATTTTTAGCATCTCTTCAGTCGCGGCCATCTCCAGGTTGAGATAAGTAGAAACTGAGCGACGCAGGATTGGAAGGTCCTGATCCTGAATATGACGCCGGTCACCCCGCAGGTGAACGGTAATGCCGTCAGCCCCTGCTTGTTCACAGATCATTGCCGCAGCCACGGTGCTTGGTTCAGGAGCACGCCTAGCCTGACGCACTGTGGCTACGTGATCGATGTTTACGTTTAAGCGAGCAGTCATAATAAAATTTCGCGTTTCGAGTTCCAGGTTCCAAGTTGAAACCCTTGCAGAAAGGTTGTGACCAAAGACCTAGTTAATTAAATCACGCGCGGTGCGGATCGCGTGATCATAAACACCGCGTCGTGCCTGCTGTCGAATCAATCCCACTTCGCTCAACATTTTAAAGCTGTCGCTGAACACATTCACCTTACTACCTTCGTAATGGTCCCAACGCACCGGGATTTCGCGTAGTCGCAGTCCAGCGCGGTATGCCAGGTAAATTAGCTCAACATCAAATCCAAAGCGATCGATGGTTGCGCCTTCAATGAGCGGCCGGCAAACCTGCATGCGAAACGCTTTGAAGCCGCACTGAGTGTCCCAGAAAGGCAATCCCGTCGCCAGCCGCACGGCGAGATTAAATACTCTTCCTCCCTGCTCGCGGCGTAACGGTTGATGGACGCCAATCAATTTGCGATCAAGGGCCCTCGAACCAAATGTCAGATCGCACTCGCCGTTGGCAATAGGTGTTATCAGTTTCGGCGTTTCGGTGATTGGGGTCGAGAGATCAGCGTCGGTAAACAGCGCCACATCACCGCGTGACGCGAGCAAACCCAGGCGCACTGCCCGCCCTTTGCCCAAATTCTGTTTGTAACTGAGGACTCCGGGTCGCACGTTGCCAGAACTTGCTAAAGACTCGCGGGCAACTTCGGCCGTGTTGTCGGTCGACCCGTCGTCAACGACGATTAATTCGGAACTGGAAAACTCCTGGTTCAAATAAGCAAGAATTCTGGGGAGCGACTCTCGCAGCCGGGTGCCCTCGTTGTAGGCCGGGACGACGATGGAAACAAGAGCCTGCATTCGTTATCAGATAAATTGGTCTGAATGGCAATATATCATAGCGCGGGAGCCGGGACTGTCAGGCGCGATCGGCGGACACTGTGCTAATATTTCCCCGGTCGCGGCTATCGAAATTGCGATTGCGGCATCTAATTCGACATATCGAGATGGCTAAGAGATTCATCATCATCGCGGGTGCGCTGATTCTTATCACCGCAGTTCTGGGCGGGACGCTAGGTACTTCCAAGCGCCTGCGCCGCACCGTGGCAATCGGTGGCCCCGTGAGCGATCGACCTGCGGAGGAAATAGAAAAAGACTACAACGAGGCCGTAAGTACAGTTTCTTCCAACTACGTCGGCGAAATCGATTACGAGAAAGCGACTCAGGCCGCCGTGCAGGGGATGCTCACCACTCTCGATCCCCACTCAGCTTACTTTCCCTACAATGAATTCAAGAAGCTGAAAGAGGATCAAGATTCACGCTTCTATGGCATTGGCGTGACGATCGTGCAGCACCGCGACGGTGTCTATATTCAGTCTGCGGTGGAGAACACTCCGGCAGCTCGCCTGGGACTGCGATATGGCGATCGAATTTTGGCGGTCGATAGCAAGGACGCGCGCGACTGGTCGAGCGAACAGGTTTCTAAAAATGTGCGCGGGGGTTTGGGCAAGCCCGTAACGATCAAGGTTGAACGGGCCGGTTCGGAGGCGCCACTTGATTTCACTCTTGTCCGCGAAGCGGTGCCACTCCCTTCGATTCGAAATGCTTACATGGTGCGACCGGGGACCGGCTATATCGGTTTGACGGGTGGTTTCCAACATACAACTGGCGAAGAGCTGAGCGAAGCGATTACGAAACTGAAAACTCAGGGCATGCGCCAATTGATTCTGGATCTGCGCGGCAACCCAGGCGGCCTGCTCGAACAGGCAATCGACGTATCAAGCGAGTTTCTGCCGCGCGGTCAAGTAGTTGTTTCCGTGAAAGGCCGGGGCGATTACAACGAACCCATAGTCTACAAATCGAGTGGCTCCGAACCGGAAGATGTCCCTCTCGTTGTGCTGATCAATCGCGGCAGCGCCTCGGCTTCAGAGATTGTTGCGGGCGCAATTCAGGATCATGATCGTGGCCTCGTGGTTGGCGAAACAAGCTTCGGTAAGGGCCTCGTGCAACGGGTCTATCAACTGCCGTTCAATACCGGACTAACGTTAACAACTGCACGCTACTACACGCCTTTCGGTCGCTCGCTGCAACGCGAATATGCGAGTGGTTCGTTTTACGATTACTTCGTCAAGCACAATGAGGAAGAAAATAAATCGAGCGCTCCTCCCGCTGGTGCAAACGGTGGCTCTCGACCGCTGGCAGGAGCGCCGCTGCCTGTTTCGCACACCGGGCCGGCAGTGAAAACAGCGGCGGGGCGGGTTCTCTATGGTGGTGGCGGTATCAGTCCCGATATTGAACAGAAGCCTTTGAACTTTACGCCGCAACGCGCAAGAGTCGCTGAAGCCGCGTTTCAATTCACGCGCCTACTCGCAGCCGGTCTGATTCCCGGATTGGAAACGTTCAAAGTAGAAAAGGTGCAGTACGGTCGAAATCCGAAAGCTTCGGACTTCGCCATCAGCGAACGTGTCCTGGAAGCGTTTCGCGGCTGGGTCCGACTCGATGCGGAATCGCAATTGACGCCGGCTCAGCTTGAAGAGGAATCGGATTTCGTGAAGCTACGACTTCGCGAAGAGATCGTCACTGCCGCATTTTCCAACGATGCCGGGGCGCGCGTGTTATTGGATAGCGATCCGCAAGTCTTACGCGCGCTCGACGCCCTGCCGGATGCCAAGCGCCTCGCCGAGAGCGTCCGCGGCGGCAGCACCAGGAGCTAATCCACCCATAAAAGACGAAGAGCCGCTTCTATGAAAACCTTTCCCGCACTATGCCTGATGTTGTTTGCCGTCAGTATTGCTTCAGGATTTCAGGCCAGCGATTGGGTGAAGTTCAATTCGACACCCGGAAATTTTTCAATATCGCTCCCGAAACAACCTAGCGAAGAGAAAAAGACTAACGCGACTCCCTATCCCTCCCACACATCGACAATGTATACAGCTAGCGTTGCCGGCCAACTGTACCTCGTCGGCTGGGTCGACTACGAACCTAGTTTCGTTTTCAACACGGACAAGGAGTTGGAAGCGAACCGCGACAACATGGTGAAGGCGGTGAAGGGCAAACTTCTCACTTCTAACAAAATTACTTTTGGCACTTATCAGGGCTTGAACTTCACGGGTGAGTTTTTGGTTCGGGATCGGCAATTTCTATTTAAGGCCAAGGTTTTCATCATAGGGAAACGACCCTATATGCTCACCTACGTTTTTCCTCAGGGCGAAGAAAGCATTCCGAACGGCAGCCGGTTTTTCTCATCCTTTAAGATCACGCCTAAAGTTTAGACCGCAAGTTGCATCATCATTCCAGCACTCGCGCGATTACACACTTCAAGTAATAAGTCTCCGGCATTCCGAGCAGGATCGGATGATCGCTTGCCTGGGTGCGCTTCTCAATGATCTGGACTCGGCGCTGAGCATCGTTGGCGGCTGCAGCCAGCAACTCCAAAAACATTTCTTCAGACATATGGTAGGAACAAGTGCAGGTAACAAGCACGCCGCCCGGGTTCAGCAGTTTCAATGCACGCAAGTTGATTTCTTTATAGCCGCGCGCGGCGGCCTTAACACTGGCACGGTTCTTTGCGAAGGCGGGCGGGTCTAGAACGATCGTGTCAAAGCGCTCGCCGGCTTGTTCCAATTCTCTTAGCGTGTCGAAGACATTAGCTTCGCGAAACTCGGCATTGGAGCTGCCGTTGAGCTCGGCGTTGCGGCGCGCAATCGCGATCGCGTCCGCCGAGATATCGATGCCCGTAACCGTTTCGCACTTGCCGGCGAGGTGCAATGCGAAAGCGCCATTGAAGGTGAAACAATCCAGGCCACGACCGCGCGCGAGCTCTCGTGCCCCCAAACGATTCTCTCGCTGATCAAGAAATGACCCAGTTTTTTGGCCTGAGAGAGGCGCTACCAAAAAGCGCAATCCGTGCTGCAGGATTTGTAGCTCCTCAGGAGCGATACCAAAGAGCGTACCCGAAATCAGCTCGAGTCCTTCAAACGCACGCACCTTGACGTCGTTTCTTTCAATCACCGCACGCGGCGCAAATTCCTCGACCAGCAGTTCAACGAGAGTCGTCTTCATTGCCTCCGAGCCTTGCGAGAGGTTCTGCATCACAAGGACATCGTCGTAGCGGTCGATGATTAAGGAAGGAAGGAGATCCCCTTCGGAGTAAACGAGCCGGTAAGCATTTGTGTCTTCACCAATCTTCGAACGCCTGGCCGCGGCCGTTTGCAGGCGACGGCGCCACCATTCTCGATCGACAGGTTCGGCAGACTGAGTCAGCAGACGCAATGTGATTTCGGAAGAATCACTGAAGAGCGCCTGGCCGACGAAATTTCCTTTTTGATCCTTGATCCCAACGACGCTGCCGCCGGAGGCATCAGCCGCGTCTAGCACATCGCTGCGATAGATCCACAGATGTCCCTGGCGCAGCCGATCCGCGCCCCGCTTTGTGACGGTGACTGTTTGCATGAGTAGCCCAATGTCCAATGTCCAAAGTGTAATGTCAATTCGGTTAACGGACGTTGGTCTGAAGTTGGCCAGGTGTGGAGTTTCCACCCAACACCTAGTTTCCTGATAAACTAGCGACAAATGGCAGCGAAGACAGATAGCGAACGCCGCGAACGCTTTGAAACCTCATCAGGAATCGAGCTGCCAGCCGACTCCAATCCTGAGAACACGACGCCGCTTGACTACGATCGAGATCTTGGCGCGCCCGGCGAGTTTCCCTACACCCGAGGCATCTATCCCAACATGTATCGCCGCCGTCTCTGGACGATGCGGCAATATGCCGGTTACGCCTCAGCCGAAGAATCAAACGCTCGTTACAAATTTTTGCTGGCGCAGGGAACGACCGGACTATCTGTCGCATTTGATCTACCCACTCAGATCGGTTTGGACTCGGATGATCCGCTCGCCGCCGGCGAGGTGGGAAAAGTCGGCGTAGCGATCGATTCCCTTGACGACATGGCGCGGCTCTTTGATGAAATTCCGCTTGATACCGTCTCGACCTCGATGACTATCAATGCCACCGCCTCAACCTTGCTGTGTCTCTATCTTGCGGTGGCCCGGCAACAAAAAGTTAGTTTCGACAAACTCAAAGGCACTCTGCAGAACGATATCCTCAAGGAGTACATTGCGCGCGGCACTTACATCTATCCACCGGCCCCTTCGCTCCGTCTTGTGACTGACACTTTTGCTTTCTGCGCGCGCGAGGTCCCGAATTGGAACACGATCTCGATTAGCGGTTATCACATTCGTGAAGCCGGTTCGACCGCGGTCCAGGAAGTCGCATTCACTCTTGCTGACGGCATCACCTACGTTGATGCTGCGTTACAAGCCGGCCTGGCTGTGGACGACTTTGCCCCGCGTATCTCATTCTTTTTCAACTCACACAACAACCTGCTGGAAGAGATTGCGAAGTTTCGCGCCGCACGGCGCCTTTGGGCGCGCACCATGCGCGATCGATTCCAGGCGCGCGACCCTCGTTCATTAATGCTGCGGTTTCACACCCAGACGGCCGGTTCGACCCTGACGGCGCAGCAACCCGAAGTCAACATTGTTCGCACCACCATTCAAGCGCTCGCAGCAGTTCTTGGCGGCACGCAGTCTTTGCATACAAATGCTATGGATGAAGCGTTAGCGTTGCCCACTGAGCAGGCCGCGCAGATCGCCTTGCGAACGCAGCAGGTGATTGCCAACGAATCCGGCGTGACTGATACCGCGGATCCCCTCGCTGGTTCCTACGCTATCGAGGAGCTGACTACTGAAATTGAAACCAAGGCGGCTGAGTACCTGGACAAGATCGATGCTCTTGGTGGCATGTTGCGCGCGATCGAGTCGGGTTACGTGCAACGCGAAATACAGGAGTCGGCCTATCGCTATCAACGGGCCATCGAAGGCGGAGAAGCGATTGTCGTTGGCGTGAACAAATATCAGGTTGGCGAACAACCGGCCCTGCCAATTTTGAGAGTGAATGCGGATGTAGAGCGCGCTCAGGTAGAGCGGGTCCGCGCAGTGCGCGCACGCCGCGATGCTGCTGCCGCGGATCACGCCCTTGCGAAACTCGAAGCAGCGGCACGCGGAACCGAAAACTTGTTACCACGCATTCTCAACTGCGTAGAGGCTGATGTAACTGTCGGCGAAATTGGCAATCGTTTGCGAGCGGTGTGGGGAGAGTACCGCGAGTCGGCTACCGTTTAGGCATTCGGCGAATGTAGGGGCGGACTCCGTGTCCGCCCCACAAGACAAGCTTTGACACAAACTAAAACAGGGGGGCGCCCACGGAGGTGACGCCCCCAACAATCATCATGAACAGAAGACAATTCACTTGCGCCCTCGGATTGAGTGCCCTTGGAATCTCCTTAGGCAGGTCCCTAATCACATCCGCAAAAGATCGTCCCGAGATCGCCATCACGATCGACGACTTCAACTGGAACAAATCAGTCAAGCTGGATCCGGAACAGCGGAACCAGGCATTGCTGTCGGCGTTGCGTTCACACGGCAATCTCAAGGCTGCGCTTTTTGTTACATGCAGATTTGCCGACAGCGACAAGGGAAAAGAGTTACTAAAGGAGTGGGATCGCGCCGGCCATTTGATTGGGAACCACTCTTACTCGCATAAGTATCTAAACAGCAGCAAGGTGACACCGGAGATATTTACTGCGGACATTGAGAAGTGTGACGAGATAATCAAATCTTTTCCGCAGTTTCAAAAGAGTTTCCGGTTTCCATTCTTGAAGGAAGGCGAGTCTGTGGCCAAGCGGGACGCGGTGCGAAACTTTCTAAAAGAGAAGGGCTACCGCACCGGTCATGTTTCGATCGATGCTTCAGACTGGGCGATCGAAGATCGTCTGAGCGCGCGCCTCGCGAAGGATCCGGCCGCTGATGTCCGGCCTTATCGCGATTTCTATCTCAGCCACATGTGGGAGCGTTCGCTTTATTACGACGACCTCGCGCGCAAAGTGTTAGGACGTCCGGTCAAGCACACAATTTTGATGCACTACAATTTACTTAACGCCTTATTTCTCGGCGACCTGCTCGATATGTTCATCGCCAAAGGCTGGAAACTGATTGACGCTGCGGATGCTTTTAAGGATCCGGTGTTTTCTGCAGCTCCTAACATAGTCCCTGCTGGTGAAAGTATTATCTGGGCACTCGCCAAAGAGACCGGCAAGTTCGACAAGTTGCTCCGCTATCCCGGCGAAGACAGCGAGTACGAGAAGGCGAAGATGGACAAGCTGGGGTTGTAAGAATTGGAGGTTGGGATGAAAGTGTTTGCGAGACACGGAGCATGGCAACCGCTATTCATAACGGTATCGATAGGATTTCTTTTGTTAAGCATTGCAGGAGTCTTCCGAGGGCAAACAACGGACGCTAGCACAACTGCTCGCCCTGCGGGCGGATGGAACCGTTTCAGACTTAAAGATGGGGAATTCTCTGTCCTGCTACCGGCACCGCCAGCCTTAAGTAGTTATAAGCGTAACTACAAATTAACGCCCTCACAAAGGCACTTGCATCACAATATCGGTGCGTATCACGGCGGTGCCGCGTTCGTGATTCAGGTTTTTGAGACTAAGCAATCACTTGACGATTTTATCGACTCTTACGGCTTGCCTTCAAACAGCCAATTTAAACGAAGCCTCAAAACGCTTAACGTTGAGGGTAAAGAATATGCTCTTGCAGACGCGAGGTTTAAGGGCTTAAGGCAATTTCTTGCCTCAAAAAATCGGACTTATGTTTTCTCCGCGTATAGTTCGACGCTCGGGAATCCGGATGTTGATTTGCCGAAGTTTTTTGAATCGATCAGCTTTCCGCCTTCAAGTGAGGACAATGTTATTGCCGAGGGTCCAAGCGAAGCGCAATTTGGCTATTCATCACCCGTTAGTCATGAAGGCGCCTCGCAGGTTTTTACAGGACGCGAGGTAAATCAGAAGGCCATTGTCATGTCGAAGCCTGAACCGACCTACACAGAGGAAGCGCGTCAAGCTGAGACCACTGGAACGGTCGTGCTTCGAGTTGTGTTTTCCGATACAGGCGAAGTCATCAAGATTCGAGCGGTAAGCGGGTTACCACATGGTCTAACCGAAAGGGCGATTGGCGCCGCGCGCCAAATAAAGTATATCCCTGCCATCAAGGACGGTCAGTTTGTGTCGACGTACATCCAGCTTGAGTACAACTTCAATCTCTACTGAGAATCACAACACCTAACGTGCATCGCTTACTCGAAGTCGAAAACCTGCGCACGCACTTCCAAACACGTGCCGGAATTGTGCGTGCGGTCGACGACGTCAGCTTCCATCTCGATGGCGGCGAGCTACTCGGGCTAGTCGGCGAATCGGGTTGCGGCAAGTCGATTACAGCGCTCTCGATCATGCGTCTCGTGGCGCCACCGGGAAAGATTGTCGCGGGCGAGATTACGTTTGACGGGAAGAACCTACTTAATCTTTCAGACTCAGAAATGCGGCAGATCCGCGGCGACGACATTGCAATGATTTTCCAGGATCCGATGACGTCGCTCAATCCGGTTTTTACGGTCGGCGAACAGATTGCTGAAGCATTGCGGCTGCATCGCAAGCTCGATCGCAAAGCTGCGCGCGCTGCGGCAGTTGCTGCGATGGCGGAGGTGGCGATTCCCGATCCGGCGCGCCGTGCCGGTGACTATCCGCACCAACTGTCCGGCGGGATGCGCCAGCGCGTGATGATCGCGATGGCACTCGCCTGCGATCCAAAACTGCTCATTGCTGACGAGCCTACGACGGCGCTTGACGTCACTATCCAGGCGCAAATTCTGGAGCTGCTCGATGAATTACGAAGAACCCGCGAATTGGCAGTGCTGCTGATAACGCACGACCTGGGTGTAGTTGCCGAAGTTGCCGATCGCGTTGCGGTGATGTACACGGGCAAGATCGTTGAAGAGGCGCCCGTGGATGAATTGTTTGCGAGGCCGCGACATCCGTATACCGAAGGCCTCTTGCGTTCGGTGCCCAAGTTGACGATGGAGCACGTCGCAAAGAAAGAGCGTCTGGAAACGATTGAAGGAGTGGTCCCCAATCCCACCGACCTGCCACCCGGTTGTCATTTCGCCCCGCGCTGCCAATATCGCATGCCACGGTGCGAGGAAGGTGAGATTCCGCTTTATGAGTTGGAAGGTGACGTGAAGGTGCGCTGCGTGTTGTTTGATCTGGCGGCGGCGGTCACGGCTGACCATCACGCTGGGGATAAGCCTGGTTCAATTACGGGAGCCTGAAAAAAGACATTTTCCATTTGTCATTTTTCTCAATTTTCATTGGAAAGCGAAACCGCCAAGTCGCCAAGGAGCGGGGAGTTCGCCAAGAAACTAAAAAGGAACTTGGTACTTTGCTTTCAATAGCTCAGCAGCATCAGCGGCATCAGCGGTGATATCTTCTCAAGTCAGATCAGCGAACAAAGTTCTAAGTACCAAGTACTAAGTTCCTTTTTAGTTTCTTGGCGAACTCCGCGCTCCTTGGCGACTTGGCGGTTTTCCTTTTCCCAATGACAAATGAAAATGAAAAATGACAAACGGAAAATGTATTTCTAGCCATGTCTTCTAACACTCAACTCGTAAACGTCACGGGACTGGTAAAGCACTTTCCCGTTGAGGGAAGTGACGATGTGGTGCGTGCGGTTGACGGCGTTTCCTTCACCATCATGCGAGGCGAAACACTTGGCCTCGTGGGTGAGTCAGGCTGCGGAAAGTCTACGGTCGGCCGTTGTCTCTTGCGCCTGATCGAACCAACGGCAGGACAGGTTGAGTTTGCTGGACGCGACGTTCTGGCTTTAGGCAAGAACGAAATGCGGCAGCTACGGCGCGAGATGCAAATTGTTTTCCAGGATCCTTACGCCTCACTAAATCCGCGCATGAAGGTTGGGGATATCATTGGTGAGCCCCTCGTAATTCATAAGATCGGGACGGGGACCGAAAGACGCGAGCGTGTGCGAAGTCTTTTGCAGCGCGTTGGCCTCAATCCGGATTACAGCAAGCGCTACCCTCACGAATTTTCCGGCGGACAGCGGCAGCGTATTGGCGTCGCTCGCACGCTCGCTTTGAATCCACAGTTAATCGTCGCTGATGAGCCGGTATCTGCGCTCGATGTGTCAGTGCAGGCCCAGGTGGTGAACCTGCTTCAGGATCTGCAGGCAGAGTTTGGGCTTACCTATCTTTTTATTTCGCATGGACTCGCTGTGGTTGAGCACATCTCGACGCGTGTGGCAGTGATGTACCTTGGGCGGATAGTGGAGATTGCCAGTGCCAAGGATCTTTACCTACAACCTCTCCATCCTTATACGCAGGCGTTGCTTTCCGCGATACCCATACCCGATCCAACGCGCTCGCGGGAACGAATTGTGCTGCAGGGCGATGTGCCGACTCCAATCAATCCACCTTCAGGTTGCCGCTTCCGTACGCGTTGTCCGATTGCGATCGACGAGTGCGCGCGCATCGATCCCGAACTGCGGGAAGTAGTTCCGGGCCATGAAGTGGCCTGCATTCGCGTGCCGGGTTGGGAGAGTGCCGCGCCGCGGTCGGAACCATAGCGGCTGCAAGATCTGAAACATCGACTTTCTTAGCGACGTATCAAGCAACGACAGTGAAGCTAACCAGCCAAATACCCTATCGCGGACGGAGCGTGTCTCCCCGTCTTCTTACTCCAGGAGGAAATGCTAATGAGCGATATGAACCCCCAGTCGAATGCCGCGCCGCCCAATGAGCCTTTTTCACCCCCGCCGCCACCGCCGCCGCCGCCGTTAACAGAAGCACCGGCGCCACGGCCGCTCCATTTGCGCAAGCCCGCCATCATCTTGTTTGCGGTTGGGCTGCTGATTGTGATTGGCGGTATCGCCGGATTTATTGCGGGTGGTTTACAGACCGGCGGCGCAGTCTGTTTCTGGGGCGTACTCCTGTTTGCATTTAGCTTTATCCGCTTGCCAAAGACTGGCCCAGACGCGCCCGCGCCAATGTCGGCTTTCGAAAAAATTGCCGGCGTTTTCTACGAACCAAGTCGCGTTTTCAATAACCTGCGATCACATCCCCGGTGGCTCGCTGGCTTGCTCGTCATTGTGCTGCTAAACGTTGCCTACTCAGTGGTCTTTCAGCAGCGGCTCACGCCAGAGCGGATTGTTAACTTCACCGCCGAGAAGATGGCCCAGACCCCGATGATCCCCCCCGAGGCGGTTGAGCGTACGCGTGAACAGGGTTTGGAACAGGCGAAGAATCCGGTAGAACGCGTGGGCACCGCGATTAAGAGTCTCGTCGGCACTTTTGTACTGATGAGCATCTTTGGCGCCCTCTACATGCTCGGCGTTTTGGTATTTGGCGGACGCCTCAATTTCTGGCAATCGTTCAGCGTGATCATCTTCGCGACTATTCCAATCATCGTGATTCAGAAACTCATTAGTCTGCCGCTGCTGTTTATCAAGGACATTGACGACATCCATCCGATCATGGGCCAGGAGACGTTGGTCCAGGACAATCTGGGAATATTGTTTACACCCGCTGAGCATCCGGTGCTGTTCGTCACCGCGAGTGCGTTCGGACTCCTCTCGTTTTATGGCTTGTGGTTAAAAGCGACGGGGCTGAAGCACGGCGGTACGAAGGTGAGCAAAGGCGCGGCCTGGGGCACCGCCATTCTTTTCTGGGTGATTGGACTGCTTTTCTTGATCGCGATGGCAGCGCTCTTCCCGAGCTTCATCAGCTAAGGAACGCAACGGCCAAAACCAAAAGAAACCGCCAAGGCGCCAAGATTATCGAGGACGCCAAGAATTAGTTTGGCATATGCACGGGATCACCGCTTTGAGCGGAAAGTGACTTGTCGCCTTCGGGGATCAAACCCCCGTTGCTGCCGATAGATTCTTGGCGTTCTCTGCGGTTCTTGGCGGCTTGGCGGTTATTGGTTTCCCGCTCCAAAATTCACTCATACCGTAACGATTCGATGGGATCGAGCCTGGCCGCTTTCCACGCGGGCCAGATTCCAAAGATCAAACCAATCCCCACACTCGCCACCAGTCCACCAATAGGGGCCCAGAGCGGCACATAGGAAGGGAGAAAAACGCTTAATAACAAAGTCAGCAGCCAGCCTATTGAGAGACCAACAATGCCACCGATGCCAGTCAGCGTCGCGGCCTCGATCAGAAACTGCCACATGATGTCGCTGCGTTTGGCTCCGATTGCTTTACGCACACCGATCTCACGCGTTCGTTCGGTGACCGATACCAGCATGATATTCATCACGCCGATGCCACCCACCATCAAGCCCACGGATGAAATCACGACCATCGCGATTGCCAAACCGGCAGTGATTGAGCGGAAGTTGTCAAGAATGCTTTCCGCCGTTTCCATCCCGAAATTATCGGGCGCCGCGAAGGGAACCTGCCGCCTCACGCGCAACATGTCGCGCACCTGATCCTTCGCCTCGTCCATCATCCCGGGTCTGGCGACACCCATGATGTAGACGTCATCGGCGTTCGGCTTCAACTTTCTGGCAACCTCGTAAGGCAAATAGATAACGTTATTCTGATCATCACTGCCGCCGCTGATCAAAAACTGTTCCCGCTTCTGCAATACGCCGACGACGCGAAAGTCGTCAGCACCAATCTTGATAGTTTGTTCTACTGGCGAACCGAAGGGGAAGAAATCGTCGGCTACTTTCGACCCAATGACGCAGACTTCCTGCTTGCTATCGTTTTCAGACTGGGTAAAGAAACGTCCTTCCGAAATCACCTGGGTTCCTGCTCGCTCGAATTCGGGGAGAGTCCCTTGTAATGCCACTCCCGCCGTCGTTTTGCCTCCGCCGGAGACCAGCAGCTTTTGCCCAAAGAAGTTATTCGTGATGTCGAGAAAGGGAACTGAGATTTCGACTGCCGGCAGACTTTGCAGAGCGACGGCGTCCTCGTAAGTTAGTTCCTTACGCATCCTCTCTTCTCGTGACATGCGTCCCACGTGGATGCCGGGATTGTATTTGCTGATGAAGATTGAGCGCGTGCCAAACGACTCCACTTCTTTCTTAACCGACACATCGATGCCGCTGATGATCGAAGCAATCAACATGACCGTGATTACGCCAATCACGACACCAAAAACTGTTAGAAACGATCGAAGCTTGTTCGCCAGCAGGGTCGAAAGCGCCATCCGCAGGTTTTCGTAAATGTCGCTTCTTAGGATCTTCATTCTTACACGCTAACTCCTTGCCAGAAGACCGATCTGAACTTTGTACTTTGATCTTTGCACTTTGTTCTGTCGCTTCGACTAGGTCTTCCCAAACCCTTTAAGTTAAAGAGCGAGCAAAGTTCAAAGCTCCAAGTTCAAAGTTCAAAGTTCAAAGTTCGCTCTATTCAGCCCGTAACGCTTCAATCGGGTCGAGCCGCGCAGCTTTCCATGCGGGGAATACACCAGCGGCAACGCCAACGCCCATGGACATGCCAACTGCAAACAAGATCGCTGGGATGGAAAGCGACGTCGGGAAGAAAATCGCCGTCAGCACTCGGCCAATAATCCACGCGAGAGATACACCTACCAGACCACCAATTGCCGAAAGTGTAACAGCTTCAACCAGGAACTGCTTCAGGATGTCCATCTGGCGCGCTCCAAGCGATTTACGAACGCCAATTTCTTTGGTGCGCTCGGTGACCGACACCAGCATGATGTTCATGATGACTATTGCGCCGACGACTAAAGCAATGGCGGGAACCGCAATTGCCACGATAAAAATGGTGCCAAAGAGGCGGTCGCGAAGTCCGGTGATCGCATCAGGCGTTACGATGCCAAAGTTATCTTTCTCATTAGCGTCAAGTTTACGGCGCACGCGCATCAGGAAGCGCGCCTCATCAACGGCGTCGTTAAAGGTATCGTCAGTTTTGGAAGTGGCCACGAAGTAGAGCGAGCGCTGCCGAATCAAGCCGCCGAAATTGTTGGCATAGGTCTTCAAAGGAATCAGCACGAAGTTGTCCTGGGGAATTCCGAAGATTGAACCGCGCGCGACCTCAATTCCGATCACGCGATAGGGAATGCCCCTGATAGAGATTTCCTGATTTAAAGGATTCCCAGCCGGAAAAAGTTTTGTGGCGACGTCGGCGCCGAGATAGGCGACTCGCTGGGCGGCGGCGTCTTCAGCATCGACAAGAAATCTGCCATCGGCGATGTCGCGGTTTTCGATGTCGGCGATGGCCGCGGTGGCGCCAGAAACAAAAACGTCTTCGAGGCTCTGATCGCCGCGCTTAATCTCGGATGGTGTGCCACGCGCGCGCGCTCCGAGTTTTCCAATCAACGTCGAACGCTCCTTCAGGTAATCGAAATCCTCCATCGTCAGATCTTTGTTGCGGCGCTGCGCTGCCGCGATCGTATCTGTGTCTTTGAAGTCTTCGAGAGGATTGAAGCGTTGCACGTTGAACGACTTGGCGCCGATGCCGGCAATCTTTTCATCAACGTAGGCATTGAAGCCCTGGATGAGAGAGTAGACGACCACGACGGCCATCACTCCAATAATCATGCCGAGGAGCGTCAATACCGAGCGCAGTTTATGCGCCCAGATTGCCGCTACAGCCAGCTTCAATGTTTCGATAAATTTCAAGGTTTAGTTAATACGACTCTTCAAACTAAAGGGTTTCTTCACAGTATTTTGGTTTTGGTCTTTGGTCTTCGGTCTTTGGCCTTTGAAGCCGGTGAGACGCCCTTGATACGTTAAAAAAAAGGGGCTCGGTTAAGACGGCCCACTTTCAACGACAGGGACAAAGACCAAAGACCTAAGGCCAAAGACCAGAAACCAAAAAGCCCTCGCTTTATTACTCAAGACTCAAAGGCATCATTCCCATCGCAATGCCTCGATCGGATCCAGGCGTGCGGCTTTCCACGCGGGCCAGAGCCCGAAGACGATGCCAACCGCAGCCGAAATCCCGATTCCCATGGCGATGGCCCAGAGCGGCACGAAGGCAGGCAGCGGTGAGTACCGGTTCATCAACAGGCTGGCAATTTCCCCGACGATCAAACCGGCAAGTCCCCCAATCGCAGTAAGCACTACGGCTTCAATAAGGAACTGCGAAAGGATGTTGAATTTGGTAGCGCCTACAGCTTTGCGAATCCCAATTTCTTTCGTGCGCTCAGTCACCGAGACCAGCATGATGTTCATGACGCCGATACCTCCAATCATCAACGCCACAAAGGAGATCGCCGTCAGTACGAGTGCGGTTGCCCCGGTCAGTTGATTGTAGATGTCCAGCAAAGAATCCTGTGATGAGACACCAAAGTTGTTCGGCGCGTTTTGCGCGACGCGCCGGCGGCGCCGCAGGATGTCGCTGATCTCATCCATCGCCGACTTCACCTGGGCGCGCGATTGCGGGCGAACGATGATGAAGAAGACGACCTGCGGGAATGGTTGATCGGGATAGTATTTGTCGAACGTGGAAATCGGCATGAAGATCGTATTGTCGCGCGACTGTCCGAAGAAATTGCCGAGCGGCTCCATCACGCCAATCACTCGATAGGGATTGCCGTTGATTCTGATTTCCTTATCAACGGCATTCTCGTAAGGGAAGAGCGCGCGCATCACGTCGACACCAAGGACGCAAACGTTGGAGCGGTCCTGCATGTCGATGTCTCCGATAAACCGCCCGCTGGCAACGTACTGGCTATGCACGAACTCGTAATAGGGAGTCACTCCCAAAAGAATCGGCGTGTCCGTTTGTTTGTCCTGGTAACGCGCGGTGGCTGCGATCATGCGATGGATCGGCGAGACACCGGCGATGGATGGGGCCTCGCGACGCAAAGCCTCCGCATCATCCATGGTCAGGTCTTTGCGATGAACTTCTTCGGGGTTGGGTGGGCGTCCGAAACTGGGTTCGAACTTCGACACAAAGATCGTATTCGAACCGAGCGATTCAATTTGGTCCGCAAAAGCGCGATTCAATCCTTGAATGATCGAAACCATGAAGATGATGGTGACGACGCCGACGCTGACACCAAGGATCGTCAAGGACGAGCGCAGCTTATTCGCTCGCAACGTGTCGAGCGCCATCAGCGAAGATTCTTTTACGTCGTCTAAACGCACGATAAACTTCCGATTGCCAAATGCCGATTGCCAATTGAGCGGGCGAGTGAATGAGTTGTCTCACCCGATATCCAGCTTAAGTAAATGAGTTTCTATCGCAAATCAAATCGGCAATCGGCAATCGGCAATCGCCAATTTGGTTACTCGGCCCTAAGCGCTTCAATCGGATCGAGTTTCGCTGCGCGCCAGGCGGGCCACAAGCCACTAATGATTCCTACCACCGAAGAAACACCGACACCTAAAACCGCTGAAGCCACACTCACCAACAGCGGGAAGCCAATTAGTGAAGCGATGATGTAAGCCAATCCAAAACCAGTTATCACGCCGAGCGCGCCTCCGATTGCGGTTACAGTTACGGCCTCGATCAGAAACTGCGCCAAAATGTCCTTACGCCGCGCCCCAATAGCTTTGCGAATGCCGATTTCCTTGGTGCGTTCAGTGACGGAGACAAGCATGATGTTCATCACCACGATGCCTCCGACAACTAGTGAAATTGCCGCGACTCCAATCGTAACTATGTAGATGTTTGAAGTTGCCTGCCCATACAGATCGAGAAACACATCCTGGGTCTCTAATGAAAATCCTTCATCGCCCTCGTCGCCAAACATCTTGCCGCGCCGGTTCAGCATGATCGTGCGGACTTGATCTTCGGCGGCCTCCAATTGTTCGGCACTGGGCACCTGGATGAACGCGACAATCGAGCTGCGCGCACCAAACGATTGTTGATAAGCCGAGTAAGGAATATAGACAACGTTGTCGCGCGAGAAACCGAAAATGGATCCGAGCGGCTCGAGCACGCCAATCACGGTGTATGAACGTCCGGCAAGGCGAATCTCCTGACCCACTGCGCGATCGGCAGGAGCGTCGCCAAACAGGTTCTTAAGTAGATCCGGGCCCGCAACTGCTACGGCGCGTCCCGCCTGACCTTCGCCGTCGGTCCAAATGCGTCCCACATCGATGGAGACTCCGTCGATCTCAAACATCGTGAGGGGAGTCACGCCGCGGATGCGCACGTTTTCAGCTTTCTGATCGGCATGCTTGACCGTTTCGACGGCATTGGCTGCAACGCCGACACGCCAACAGGCAGAGCAAAGCCGCGCGATCGCTTCGGCATCTTCATCCGTAACGTCTTTGCGCTTATTGTAGGTGACAAACTCTTCTCGCGATTTAATAATCGCCGGCTTCTTGGAGATCGTGAACACCGTCGAACCTTGCGATGAGAAGGTTTGCGCGACGGTCTTGTCGAGCCCCTTGATGATCGTGACAACGGCAATCACCGCGGTGACGCCGACGACTATTCCCATCAGTGTTAGGGCAGTGCGGAGTTTGTTAGTGCGCAGGCTGGAAGTTGCTACCAGGAAGGCTTCCCAAAGAGCCGTGATGCGGAAGAGTCCGCCAGATCGAGTTTTGCCCTGAGTTGGGAAACTGCTGGTTGAAGCGAACGGAGGACGAGAGGTGCCGGGCGCCTCGCTTGCAGTGGTCCCATCGGGCTGATCGCGTTTCATCAGAGCCATCCTGCCCCAGTCATCGCTCGCGTCCCTATCTGATCTTTTCGTCTTTTTCGATCAGTCCGTCGCGAATTGAGAGGATGCGATGAGCGCGGGCAGCAATGTCGTGTTCGTGAGTAACCACAATAATCGTGTTGCCTTCGGAATGGAGGCGTTCGAAAAGATCCATGATCTCCATGCTGGTGTGGGTATCGAGCGCGCCTGTCGGCTCGTCAGCAAGCAGGATTGACGGATGGTTCACAAGAGCGCGTGCAATCGCGACGCGTTGTCTTTGTCCGCCTGAAAGTTCGTTGGGACGGTGCATCATGCGATCCGTAAGATCGACTGAGCCGAGTGCTTTCTTAGCCATCTCATGCCGCTGCGACGAGGAGATGCCACCGTAGATTAGCGGCAGCTCGACATTGTGAAGTGCGGTAGCGCGCGCCAACAAGTTGAACGTCTGAAACACGAACCCGACTTCCTGGTTGCGAATGCGGGCCAGTTCGTCGTCGTCCATTTCCGAGACGTTCTTGCCGTTCAACCAGTATTCACCCTGTGACGGCGTGTCCAGGCAGCCAATCAAATTCATCAGCGTCGACTTGCCGGAACCAGAAGGTCCGATGATGGCAATGTATTCACCCTTGTGAACGTCAAAAGACACCCCGTGCAAGGCATGCACGGCCTCGGTTCCCATCTGATAGGTCTTCCAAAGGTTGCGCATCGAGATGAGCGCAGCTGGGTTATGTTGCGCGCTCTCGGCAGTCGGCTGCACCACCGGCTCAATCACTGGGGTTAGTGTGGCGTCGCTCATCAGCTGGCCTCGTTGGCGTTGCCGCCCGGCTTTCGTTCCTGACGTTTCACAGACATTCCGTCTTTCAAAGTCTTGAGCACGCGGCTGGGTCCGCGAACAATCTCCATCCCCGCTTGCACACCGCTCGTAACTTCGATGTCGGCTTCGCCGGTGATTCCCGTCGTCACTTCAATGAACCTTACTTTAGATCCCTCGATGACGTAGACGCCTTTCAGGTTCTTTGCTTTCTCTCCGGAAGGAGGATTCGGAACGGCGCCAGCGACTGTGGCCGCGGGAGAAGGACTAGGGGAAGGCGACTTCTCGACTATCGATTCGAGCGGAACGGCAACGACGTTGTTCTTAACTTTGGTTGTAATGGTCGCGGTCGCGCTCATTCCCGGCCGCAGACCGTTGCGCACGTCGTCCGGCAGGTCCTTAAGCTCGACAGTAACTTTGAACTCTTTGGCTTCCTGAACATTCACGCGCGCTGAAAGTCCACCCTGCGTGTCAGACTTGGAAACTGCAAGTGGGTTCTTTTGCGTAACCACGGCCGCGATCTCTTTTTCACCAAGCGCGTCCACCTTAACTTTTACCGGCTGTCCTACTTCCACATTTGAGATTTCAGTTTCGTCGACGTTGACTTCGACGTTGATCGTGGACATGTCGGCAATCGTCATCAGCGACGTGGTCGAGAGGCCGGCGACGGCGAATTCACCGACTCGCGCCGGGATGTCCGCAATCACGCCGTTCAAAGGAGAAAGTTGAGTTGCTTTTGAACGTTGGCTCGATTGGCCACGCAACAAAGCTTGTTGCTGGCTGGCACGCATTTCTGAAGTCTTGATTCCGGTGCGCGCATCGCGAACGGAGATCCGCTGCTGGTTGGCGCGCTCCATGGCTTCCTTTACAGCAATCTTTTGCGATTCCAGATTCGCCCGCGCGGTGTCGAGAGCAATCTTGGCTTGGTCAAAACGATCGCGCGCGGCGTCGTACTCCGAGCGAGAAGCCACCCCGGCTTCGATCAAGTCAGCGTTGCGTTTCAATTCGCGTTGCGCGGTATTCAAATCGACCTGCGCCCGCTCCACCGAGTTCTGCACGGCAACCAGTTGCTGGCGCGCCTGGGAAACAGCGGCCTCAGCGACGACTAATCCCTGTTGGGCAGAGGAGACCGCATTACGTGCCGATTGCACATCACTAATTGAAGCTTGCGCCGCGGCCCACTGCGCTTCCTGGTTCGATTGCAGTTGCGTGGGATCGATCCTGACCAAGGGCTTGCCTTGCGTCACGATGTCGCCAGCGTTGACGTAAATTTCTTCGATTCGTCCTTGAACTTCGCTGGTCAGTTTAATGTAGCGAATGGGTCGGACTTCGCCGGAGGCTGTTACGGTTTGGCGGAGCTCGGGTCTGACATCGATCTTAACCGTAGTTACTTCTGACTCTTCCTTGCGGCTGGCAAAAACGCTAATGATAATTACGAGGGCCAGGACCGCCACGGCAGATACCGCGATGATGATTTTCTTCTTACGACTTAAAGCCATGATTTAATCCTTCAACAGATTGTTTTCGCTGGAATACGGTCAAATTCAATAATTCTGCACGGATGTGTCTTAATTACAAACCCGGGTTCGAGAAACATTTACGTCAAAAAACGCGAAACGGTTTCAAATATGCGCATTTAAGCCCGATGGCGACAGGAAGCTGCACACTCTTGCCGATGCCTTTGGTAGTCTTCATGTTGGGAGGTGAGGCGCTGGTAGAAGGTTGGCTCTCATTCCTCAGGCGAGGAATCGGTTATTGGCAATCGGCATTCGGCAATTACATTCAGGTTCATTCCCAACCAACGCGGCCGGACAGAAGTAGCGTTGGCGAGTCCGCCACTTTGCGTTAGAATAATTGCGCTTAACTAGTCCGTTGGCTTCAGTTATTGAAATCCACCTTCTATCCGCAGTCCAGGATCGCCGAAAAGATGATTAGTTGTGAAAGGTGCAAAGCTGAGAACGCTGACAGCTCGCAGTATTGCGACGAGTGCGGCGCTCCCCTCAGGCCAAATTTTCGGGCCGCCAAACCCGGCGGCAACGGTGTGGCAGACGGCGAAGGAAACAACGGCTCTAGTGCGGCTAGCAAACAACCAGAGTTTGCTGCAAATTCCGGTGCGGGACTTAACTTGTCCCATTCCCTAAACTCGTCGAACAAACCCCACGCCTGGCTGGAACTGGAACGGGGCCGTTCGGTAGGGAAGAAGTTTACGCTTACCGACGGTGAATCCCAGATCGGCCGTTGGGACGCTGACGGCGGAATTTTCCCGGACGTCGATCTTGATGCTGACGATCCGGAGGCCAAAGTCTCGCGGCGGCACGCGCGCATCGTCCTCCAGGACGGACAATACTTTCTTGAAGATCAAGGTTCCACGAACGGAACCTTTGTGAATCGCGGCAGGCGATTAGAACCCGGCCAGCGACATCCCTTGAAAGACGGAGATGAGATAATCGTAGGAAAGACCTTCCTACGATTCCACGTCGCCAAATAGTTTGTTGGAACCCCCTCGAAATGGCTAAGTGTGTGGAGTGTGGAGTTGCGGTTGGCGCCGGCGAGCACTTTTGTGGAGCCTGCGGCACCCCACAGCCGGTGGCGGTCAAACCTTCAGGGCAAATTGCCGATCTTGAAATGGGCGAAGAGCAGGAACAAGAAACGCTGGACAATGTGGACGTGCCAGTGCCTGACAAACAGACGGGCGATCTGCTTCAGGCGGCTGCAGTGAGTGCGCCTGCGCCTAGTTCACTTGCGCCTATTCCACCGGCGGCTAATCCCTCTGCGCTTGATGTTGGGGCAGCTTACGACGAACAACCAACCACGCTTGAGGACGCTCCGATCTCTTCGGAGTCGCTCGGCGGTTCCAGTACGGGCGGCTTTCCACCAGCAAGTCCCACCCGCACTCATCAAAAAGGCACCACTGGCGGACATCAACCGACGATTAAACAACTAGAACCCGGAACTGTCTTGACCGGCCGCTATGAGATCACACGACGTATCGGTGGCGGTGGCATGGGCGCCGTCTACCTGGCTAAGGATCGGAATCTCGGCGACGCCTCACGCGCTGTCAAAGAAATGGTCGAAGCGCATCTCGATCCACTACAGCATGAAAAGGCAATCGGCGATTTTAAACGCGAGTCGCTGCTGCTGACCGCACTCGAGCATCCTTCGATTCCTACTATCTACGACTACTTCTACGATGAAGGGCTGGGCCGTTTTTATCTCGTAATGAAGTACATCTCGGGCGGCGATCTGGCCTCCCGCCTGCGAAACGCGCCCGGAGGCCGCATCGACGAGAAGACGGTTACGGACTGGGGCATGCAGGCGGCGGACGTGCTGCAATACCTGCATACTCGTCCCAAACAGATCATCTATCGTGACCTGAAGCCGGCGAATCTCATGATCGACGGCAATACTGGCAGAGTAATGCTGATCGACTTTGGCATCGCGCGTTGGGTCAAGCGGGAAGAGAAGGGGGTGACGGCAGTAGGCACGATGGGTTATGCGCCGCCCGAGCTGTTCGCCGGACGCGTTGAGCCGCGCTCAGATGTCTACAGTCTGGGCGCAACTCTCTTTCATTTGTTGACCGGTTCAGATCCTCAAGACAATCCGTTACTAATTTTTGACTTTAACAAGAACCCGCGGCCGCGCCAGATCGTTCCTTCTATATCAAGTGAGTTTGAACAGATACTGATGCGCGCCGTCGAATACAAACCAGAGGATCGCTTTGCCACTGCCGGGGAGTTACGCGACGCACTTGCCACTCATCTTGAGAACTTGATGGCGGGCCGCGTCAGTTATGGAATGCCCGCCACGCAACTCGGCAGCGAGACCGTGCAAGTGCAAACGGTCTACTGCGGCTTTTGTGGCGGCAGGATCGCAGCTGACGACGTATTTTGTGCTCACTGTGGCGCGCGCCAACCCCTGGCTGGGGTTGGCTCCAGTTCGACTCTGCGAGTTCCGCGTCCCACAGCTAAACTTGTGGTCGCCGGCACCACCGAGCTCGATGCTTCTTTCATTTTGAAGAAGGACAACAATCTTGTGGGGCGCGCCGATCCGCACTCCAACATTTTTCCGGAAATTGATCTTTCTCGGTTCGATGTCGAGACCAAAGTCTCGCGGCGCCATGCGCGGATCTGGTTAGAAGGCGAAACCTTCCTGGTCGAAGATCTGGGCTCAGTGAATGGAACTGTAATCAATGATTCGGTGAGGCTGGCGCCTCGCCAGCCCCGGGTTTTGGACAGCGGAGATAAACTTCGTCTCGGCGAAACGACGCTTCATTTTCTTTTGGGATGACGTTGCCAACCGCCAATAAAGACCACTGAAAATTAATGACTGCGCGAGTTGAAGGAGCCGCGATCAAGCGGGCTGAGGTAATAAAACGTCCTCGTAGGGGAATGGTGGACCGGCAACCCGCACCGTTTTCTCTACGCTGTGGTGCGGCTTTGATCGACTATATTTTGCTCGTCGGAATCGTCGCTTTCAGCACGATAGTCGCGCGCTGGTTTGGCGGTGGCGCTCGTACGGCGGGAAATTCTGCTGAAACTGTTGGAGTTTTGATTTCGTTCGCAGTAGCCCTTGTCAATTACGTGTTGCTCGCCGGCTTATCCGGACGAACGATAGGTAAATGGGCGACGGGGCTGCGAATCGAACAGCAGGACGGCGATGTTCCCGGAATCGGAGTCGCCATTTTCCGGCACTTCGTCGGTTATCCGCTCTCAATTGTTACTCTCGGTCTCGGGTTTCTGATTGCGATTTTTAGTTCGCGCGGGCGCGCGCTTCATGATTTGATTGCCGGCACAGTGGTAGTACGTGACGGTGCATAGCAGAATTGCTGATTGCCGATTTTCAATTGCCAATCGCCGTAGGCATTCGGCAATCCGGAGTAACGTTCTTGTCCCAACTAGACCCCAGGTGGATCGTTTCAAACAATGGCTGAACTGATCGTTAGATTTCCCGACCGGCCTCCTGACCATTTTCCGCTCGGACGCTTGCGCATCACCCTAGGACGTTCCGCACGAAATGACTTGTGCGTTCCCGATCCTTTTGCGTCACGAGTTCACGCGGAAGTGCGCCGGGAGGGTGACGAATATTTCCTGCAAGACTTGGGCTCGGCTAACGGCACTCTTTATAACGGCCTCACCGTGCAGGGCTCCGTGGCGCTCACAGCGGGCGGACGCATCCAGATTGGCGAGACCGAAATTGTCTTCGATGATGGCACCTACAATTCCAGTATGGGCGCCACCATGATCACGGATAACAGCAGCTCGATCCCGGAGGCGACCATTGCACTCGCTTCCGGCGACCGCACCACCTCCGGACTACTCGAAGCTATTGAAGGTGCGCGCACGAAGCCCGAAGAGATTGTAGCCTCGCGCGCCAATAAGCAAGGCGACCTGCTGGCGCTCATTAGTAAGGTGGGAATCACGCTCCTGGCCTCGGCCTCGCTCAATGAAACTTTGGATCAAATCGTCTCGCTCGTGTTTGAAGCTGTGCCTGCCGATCGCTGCCTGCTGATGATGCGTGAAGACAGTAGCCAGGAGTTACGGGTGGCGGTGGCGCGTTTGCGCGATCGAGTTGGCGAAGTTGGCGAAATTCGCGTCAGCCGCAACGTGCTTGATGAAGTAGTGATACGTGGCAAGTCCGTGCTTACCTCCGACGCGCAACACGATCCGCGCTTTGCCAGCGGCACTGTGGTGCTCCAGGGAATCCGTTCGGTGCTGGCCGTGCCGTTGGGTGTGGCTGATAAAGTCTTCGGCATCATCTATGCCGATTCGCCGATCGCCGAAGGACGCTTTACTGAGGACCACTTGAAGTTGTTAACGACCCTGGCATCGGTGGCCGCAATTCGCGTCGAAAATGCGCGCTTGCTCGAAGCGCAATTGCAGCAAGAGCGCCTCGAGCGCGAGCTGCAGCTGGCTATGGAGATTCAGCAGCGTTTTCAACCAACTGCTCCTCCCCTCGTCCCCGGTTATGAGCTACAGGGAATTAGTTTTCCCTGCTACGAAATCGGCGGCGACTATTACGATTTCATCAAGCGCGACGATGGCCGCTTGGTGATTGCTCTCGGAGATGTGTCGGGTAAGGGAACTGCGGCAGCGCTTTTGATGTCGTCGCTTCATGCTGCCGTTCATGCGCAGGCGGGGTCTCACGATACACTCGTGGAAACCATCTCGGCGGTGAATCGATATCTAGCGGACAACATCCCACCGAATCGCTTTGTCACGCTCTTCTATGCCGAGCTTGATCCCGCGTCAGGTTCTCTTTCCTTTTTGAACGCAGGCCATAATCCGCCGCTTATCGTTCATGCCGCGGGAACTGTGGAGCAGCTGGCTTCTGGCGGACTGCCGTTGGGAATTAAGCGCGATGCCGAATATCGAGAGGGCCGCACGCAATTGCAATTGGGAGACGTGCTGGTGATCTACTCCGATGGTGTTACAGAAGCAGCCAGTCCCTCGGGCGAGGAGTTTGGCCCAACGCGACTTTATGAAGTTGTTTCTCGGAATATCGACGCGTCGGCGGCGGGTGTGCGCGACCGCATCGAATCAGCGCTGACAAAATTCTCGCAGGGAACTCAAGCCGCGGACGACATCACGCTCGTGATCGTCAAACGGCAATCTGAAACCAGGCAGTTTGCCGCTGTCCGTTAAAGGGATAGCTGGCGTTTACTCGGGCCTGGGCTATCAAAACTTTGCAGCGCTAGCTTGAAGCGTCCTTTATTTTCGCTGCTTTCCTAGACCACTGAAAAAGTGCAGTAGAGTGCCGTAGGCCAGGAGATAGATACCTTGTCCGGACCAGGGTGTTTCCAAGCAGCAAGCTTTGCTTCCCAGAAGAATCCGGCAATGAACAAGGCAGTCGCTGCCACAATCAACGCGGAACCAAGAAATTGCAAAACGCGACGCCAGCGCGTCCTGCCGTACCTGAAGTAAGTTCCGATCCCCAAGTTGAGTAATCCTGATAGCAGAATGTAGATGTGGCGCGTGCGATAGAGCATGCGTGGTCCGTCAGGCATGCCGACGAGATGCTGCAAGAACTTGTCCATGTACTGGCCGGTAAGAATAAAGATGAGGATCACGACGCCGCCAAAGATAAGCTGAAATCGTTTCATCGCTTTGGGCGATGGACTATAGCATCGATTGGCCATTGGCGATTGCCCATTGCCAAATGGCTTGTAGGAAAGGGGAACAATTGGAAATCGTCAATTGGAATTGGCAATCTGCTTGACCAAACACCCGGGTTCAGCTAAACCTCAAACACAATGAGCGATTCACAATCTCAGCTCGATGCGATTGCGATCTTTTCACATCCCGACGATGCTGAATTATCTGTCGCCGGTACCCTACTGAAACTTAAACAGTTTGGATATCGCACCGCAGTTGTCGACATGACGCGCGGCGAAATGGGAACGCGGGGTACGCAGGAAATTCGCGCAGCAGAAGCGGAGGCTGCAGCTGCAGCGATGAAGTTAGACTTGCGTCTGAATTTGCAGCAGCCCGATGGTCATGTTTGGCTAAATGAAGAATCGCGCACGGCAGTTGTACGCATCATCCGGCAGTATCAGCCGAAAATCTTAATGACAACGCATTGGGACGATCCGCATCCGGACCACGCTAACACGGCCCGGATCGTCCGAGAGGCAGCCCGCCTCGCCACGATGCTGCGCTACGACAGTGAAGGCGGTTTTCCCGCAGTGAAGATGCCGGCGATCATGCACTCGCTATATTCGAGACTGGTGGTGCCGTCGTTCATTGTCGACGTTTCCGAGTTTCTCGAAGCCAAGATGCAGGCGATCAAGACCCACGCATCGCAGTTCTACGACGCAGAATCGGAAGAGCCAGAGACCCGGATCAGTGAAGCGAGTTTCCTGGAACAGATCGAGTTTCGCATGCGCTACTTTGGATCGATGATTGGAGTTGCTGCGGGCGAGGCTTTCTACGTGCGCGAGGCGCTAAACGTAAGCGATCCGATTGAACTGCTGACTCAGCCGATGAATATATATTCTTAAGAATGGTGTTTCATTTTTGGTGTTTGTTTTCTAACCAGTCGAGCACCGGTACGAACCACCGTCCGAGTGTACAAAGCTCAAAGCACAGAGGCGCAAAGCCTTAAGGTTCAAGGTTCAAAAACCAAAGACCAAAAACCAAAGACCGCAAATTACCGCTTAATTCTTAGTTTCCAGCACCGCCTTGGCGACCGCTAGCGAGGCAGACGCTCTCGGGGCGTCAGCAGAAAAGCTGCGCGCGGTTTCAATTGCACGATAGAGATCTTCTTTCGCCAGGGATCCAAAGATCCTATCCAAGTTAAAGTTTTGCACATCAAAATTGGTTGTAGAAGCGCCACGCCCCACCGCAAGCCGCGCGACCACTTGCGCGTCCTCGCCCTTGAAATCCGACACGGCGTTGGCTGCTTTTACGGCCTCGAGGACCGCCTCCCAAACACGCCCGTGATCAACCTCGAACATTAGCGTCGCCACTCCGACCATTGCCTGAGGCCGATCGACTTCGCTGCCACCGATACGTCGAGCAACAACTGTCGCCTCATTGAGAACCTCAACGGCCCTCGTTGCATCTGTCTTCTTCAGCAGCCCCGCGACTTCTAACAGTGCCCAGGCTCGGTGGATGTTGCTTAGCTCCGCCGCACCGAGTAAACGCAGCGCCTCCTGCGCATCTTTGCGATCGATGGCACGGCTGACGAGGCTGAAGTCAACATGTGCCCGGACGCGCTTGCGAAATTCAGAATCAGCAATCTTCTCAACCAGGTCGCGCGCTGTCGGATCTGCCTTCCGCGCTGCTATCAACGCCGCGCGAGCGAAGAGCTGATCGCGCTCGGCACCAGCGGGAGCGCGATCAGCGCGTTCTAAAGTCTCGCTTCCCTCATCACGAGTCTGATCTTCGGCAACTAGTCCGCGTGTTAACAAGCGGTTATTGCCGGTGCGCAGGTCTTCAGGGATGTCGGCAGCGAGTGACGAAAGCTGCACGCGCAGTTCCGGCGCCGCTTCTGGCTCGTACTGTTCGTAAAGGGGCAGCAGCCGGGCAATCGTGAAGTACAAACCCCTGCGCCCGGCAACAGTGCGATCCTGGTCGGCAGGTTGCGGCGGTCGTAAGAGTATTTGCGCGGCTCCAGCCAGAAAACTGCGGCGCAGCTCCGGTGGAAAGTTTTCCGGTGGAACAATCCGCTCGCGCGACTGGCTCGAGTGGTTCTGCCCATTGCCTCTGACAATGATGTAAAGGAACGGGGTAAAAACATAAGACGAAAGCACAGAGACGCCCACTGCGTCGGACGTGGGGTCGGCTACGGTTTTTGCGAGCATCCCCGCAAACCGTTGGTCCGCAGCAGCCATGTCCTTCTCGCGCAGATAACAGAGGAAAAGGATGCCGCGGGTTGTGACTCGATCCAGTACCGGATCGGCAAACTGGAGAGCGCGCGCGAGATCGCCTTCGTTTAATAGCTGCGTAGCGAGCTGCAGCCGTTGCACGACCGCGAAGGGTGGGCTTTCCGGATCGGCCGTCGCCGGACCGGCGCTATTAACAGCCGGATTGGCAGTATCGCGCGCGGTATCGTCGGTCAGATGCGCCAGAAATTCTTCGGCGAGGGCACGATCTCGTTTTGCGATCCGTCGCATCACTTCATTGCGCAGCTCGGGCGGCGATTGCAAATGACGATTAGGTTCGTTCGAGCTGGAGATGCGCTGGCGCTCTTCTGCATAACGGCGCCGAGCCTCCTTGTCCCCAGCGTCCGCTGCTTCCCACGCGCGGCGAAATAGAGCGCGGCCTTTCTCATGGTCGGATTCCCAAAGCGCATCGGCAGCACGCATCTGCACACGCGCGCGCAACGACTGATCCTGGAAACTGCGCGCCTCTTCAGCAAGCGAAGTAAGCAGCGAAATGGCAACAGTGCGACGCTGCAAGGCCAGGGGATTCGCTTCCTCGCTCTTGGAATCAGGCTTTGCGGTTTTTGTTGTGGGCTTTTTTGCGGGCGGCTTTACTTGAGCCGTTATGACAGAAGGGAAGGCAACCGCGACTACCGCCAAAGTGACAAACGCAACTCGAAGGCGAAAAGTGGGTTCGACCATTGCAGATTCTCCTGATTACCGAGGAAGGAAAAGTACACCAGACTATTGGAGATACGCCGTGGCCGAAATTTGGTTCGCTTAATCCTGACCGGGTGAACCGGACGCAGGTTTTTCCAGCACCGACCGGGCGATCGCCAAAGTTGCAACAGCACGCGGTGATTCCCCAGTTAGAGTCTTCGCTAGCTGAACAGAGCGAAGCAAGTCTTCACGAGCTAAAGCTTCAAAAGCGCCGAGCAAATCGAAATCTTCAGCTGGAGCGTTGGTCGCCATTACCATCATTCTGGTTTGTAAACGTGCCCCCACCTGGCTGTCTTCTCCCGTAAATCCTTCAGCGGAATTTGCCGCTTTGATAGCCTCGTCCATGGTTTCCCAAGCGCGCACACGATCTGCCGGAACCAGCCCGGTGGCGACAGCGATGAGGGCGCGCGCGCGGTCTGGATCGCTGCCACCGATTCGTCGTGCTTCCGCGCCGGCTGCTTCCAACAACTCAAGGGCCCGCGCCCTGTCGGTCGTGAGCAACAACCGGGACGCGCGAGTGTAGGCCCAAACGCGTTGGATACTGGTCAGCTCACCGCTCTTCGCGATGCGCACCGCCTCGGTGGCGTTCCGTTCCTGAATGGCGGCCTGCACGGTTTGGAAATCGATGTAAGCACGCACGCGCTTGCGCATGTCTGTGTCTTCGATCTTGTCGACCAGGTCGCGTGCTCGCGGATCGTTTCTGGCGGCGAGCGCAATGGCAACGTCGGCATAGATGGAATCTCTCTCATCAGAAGTGCGAGCGCGATCAAGTCGATTTTGTAGTCGCTCCATGGGATCACTGGCATTGTCGGGAGTGATGCCGCTGGTAATCGCGCGGTTCTCGCCGCTTTGCAAACCCTGCGGCACATCGGCTGCCATCGCCGCCATCTGCGTGCGCAGTTCTGCGGCTCGTTCCGGGGCGTATTGTTCGAAGAGCGGGAGCAAGCGCCGGATCACCATGAACTTTCCGGTGCGCCCGGAGGTGGAGTGATCCTGATCGGGAGGCGGCAAAGGCCGCAGCAAAATATTTGCTGCTACTCGGAAGAACGCTCCGCTGATTGCCGGCGGCAGCTCGGGGCGCGGCGTCGGACCGCGATCGCGCATCTGATTCGCGCCCCCATCAGGAGTGAATGTCACGTAAAGAAAAGGTGTGAACGCATAAGAGGAGAGTCCCGAAACGGTGTTGGCGTCGGAGAGGGGATCGCGTTCCGCAATTGTGAGCAAGGTGAGGAATCCCTGATCGGATGCCTGACTATTCTTTTCTCGCAGCGCGCTGAGAAAAGTGATCGTCTCACGACTGACCCGGTTTAGGGCCGGCCCGGCAAACTCCATTGCCCGTTGCACGTCACCGTCTTCAAGTAGACGGCGCGCAAGCGCTAAACGCTTTTCCGCAGCCGACGATCCGAAGGCGTCGTCATTCTCACGGTTCTTCCGAGTGGCTTCTTCAGCATCCTTCTTGTTCTCTTCTTCCAACTTCGCGAGAAACTCTTCGCCCAAACTACGATCACGCCTGGCGGCAAGCCTGAGGACTTCCGCCCGCAGATCTGGCCGCCGGGAACGAATCACCACCGGACCGCTCTGCCGCTGTCGGTTAATATCTTCCGCTTCTCGTTTGGCGTTCTCAGTGTCTTCGATTTCGGCGGCTTCCCAGGCACGACGGAAGAGACCTTTCGCCTTTTCCGCATCTGTCATCCAAAAAGCATCAGCCACACGGGCCTGAACTCTAGCCCGCAAGCGCGGCTCACGAAAGCTCCGAGCATCCTCAGCCAGTGTTTGCAGCAGAAAAATTGCGAGCACTTCGCGCTGGGCCGCTACCGCATCCGCTTCTTCGCTGTTGGTAGTTTTAGGTTTCGATCGTGCTCGCTGAGAAGTCTTGTCTGAAGGTGCTTGAGCAACAGCAATGCTTGCTAGTGCGAAGACGCAAAGGAGCGCCGAAAGGGAAGAGCGGTGGACCATTTTGTAACTCCTGCCTAAACGCGATGCGCGTGATTTGAAAGATAGGTACAGTCAACCGCTTACACGTGAAGAAAACTCAGTAGTTCCGAAATGTAAGGAGAAGAGGAAAACGAGCTTTGAACTTGGTGTTTTGAACTTTGTTTGCCCAGATTTTGGTGGAAGATGTTATCGCTGATGCTGCTGAAACAAATTACTAAGGACAGGTGCTAGGTACGTCTTATTCTTCTTGGCGAACCTCTGCGGTCCCATGGCGACTTCGCGGTTTAAGTCGACGAAACATGAGAATGGAAAAGGCTTTCGAAACTCACCAGTAAGCCATTTTCGTAACTCCGCAATTAGCTGTCCTCTATACAGCCGCTATACAGCCACGACTTCCAACTCCGGATCAACTTCCTGTTTCAGCATTCCTTCGATGGCCATCAATGTTCCGGTCAACGAACTGGGACAACTACCGCAGGCGCCCTGGTAACGGATGCTTAACGTATGTTCTTTGAGTCCGAGTACTTCCAGATAACCACCGTCACCCATCAAGGCGGGACGTACTTTTTCATCCAGGATCTCGTTAATCTTCATGAGGCGCGGATCGTCACTCGTTATCGCGCCGAGGGAACCACCCAGGGCTGCCCCCGCCGCCGCTCCCGCGGCCGCAGCAACTGACTCGGCGGCGCGGATCGGGACGGCAAGTACCGGCAGCAAATCATCCCAATCTCCCGCCTCATCTTTCTCGACCGTAATCATCTTGTCCATGTAAAAAACCGAAACGACGTTTCCCACGTCAAATAAAGCCTTGGCTAGGGGATCGGCAGCCGCCTGGGCGGCTGAACCAAAGGACTTGGCGGTGCCGTTGCTGACGGCTTCGCGGAGAATAAACTTTACTGCGTTGGGATTCGGGGTCTCTTCAATATCGCTAATCTTAGGCATTTCTGATCTCCATTTGTTCGCTTGTGA
This sequence comes from Pyrinomonadaceae bacterium, assembly GCA_041750995.1. GTDB lineage: Bacteria > Acidobacteriota > Blastocatellia > Pyrinomonadales > Pyrinomonadaceae > PSRF01. The sequence continues at coordinate 79,400 of JBGSYG010000033.1, forward strand.
GCCTGACAATCAGGCCAAATTCCTGCAATTCATGATTGTGAAGCCATTATAAGCGACTTGTTGCAACTATGCGCAGCGCGGCACGGTAATCGCCGAATTTTCGGGCAGTTTGTTGCTCGTTCGCGCTACGAAAAATATATCTTAGAAGTCATGCAAGAGTTCTTGCAAAAAAATTAGCGACGGGCATATACTCCGTCCCTCACTTGCCCCCACCCTTACCAGGTGAGACAAGTTGAGATAGAGGCAGGCGATTGCGAGGGTCGCCTGCCTTTTCTTTTTTGGACAATGATCTTTGTCCTTGGTAATTTGAAGTCGCTTTAGGATCCGAATGGTTTCCGCTCGTCACTGTTCAGCTTCCGGATTTTCAGTAAGACAGGAAGTGATTATTAGAACGTGAAGAAGTAAGACTTCATGAATATTGGTATCACAGTCTATCCAACTTATGGCGGCAGCGGCATCGTTGGCTCTGAGCTGGGTAAGGAACTCGCCGAGCGCGGTCACACAGTCCACTTCATTTCGTCGGCCCTCCCCACACGCTTGACTGAGCTGAGTGAACGCGTGCATTTTCACGAAGTGGAAATGATGTCGTATCCACTCTTCGAGCATCAGCCGTACACGCTTGCGCTCGCGACGAAAATGTCAACAGTGGCCGAAACAGAAAACCTCGATCTGTTGCATGTGCACTATGCGATTCCCCACTCCATCAGCGCGATCCTCGCGCGCGAATCGTTGAAACCGAAGCGACGCCTGCCCGTAATTACCACGCTTCACGGCACGGATATCACTTTAGTTGGCGCTGACCGTTCGTACCTCCCCATCACTCGTTACGGCATTGTGCAGTCTGATGGCGTTACTGCCATTTCGCAGTATCTAAAGAACGCGACGAGAGAGATTTTTCATTTTGATGACATCAGGGTTATTCCTAACTTTGTGTGTCAGCACGATTATCAAAGGCATCAGGTTGATGATTTGCGCCGCGAGCTCGCGCCTGCAGGCGAAACTCTTTTGGCGCACGTTTCAAATTTCCGGCCCGTAAAGCGACCTGTGGATTGCGTGGAAATCTTTGCCCGAGTATTTAAGAATCACGGCCAGACACGGCTGGTAATGGTGGGCGACGGCAGCGAGCGGACGAATGCTGAACACCGCGCGCGCTGTCTCGGCGTTGCCGACAAGTGTTCGTTCGTAGGGAAGCAACCGAAGATTGTTGACTATCTATCAGCGTCGGATGTGTTGCTGTTACCTTCCGAGCAGGAATCGTTTGGTTTGGCGGCTCTGGAGGCGATGGCTTGTGAAGTTCCGGTGATAGCCTCCCGCGTAGGCGGCATTCCCGAGGTTATTACTGATGGCGAAACCGGTTTTCTTAGCGAAGTCGGCGACATTACAAAAATGGCTGCGGATGCTTCACGTTTAGTCGCGGATCCGCAGCTGCGAAAGGAGATGGGCGCCAAGGCGCGTGAGTCAGCAATATCGCGTTACCGTACTGACATCGTCATTCCGCAATACATCGAATTTTATGGAGAAGTTCTCGCTCGTTAGTAACAACTCACAAACAACCAAATTCTACAGAAGGGGTTTTGTCGTGACTCACCAACGCTTTTTCGCAACGCTACTGATCTTTCACTTCTCTCTAGGCGCTCTCGCACAACAACAACCCGCACCAACCTCATCACCTTCACCGTCTGCTCCAGCGCAGCAGCCCGCGGCAAAAAAAGCTGACGAAGATGACGTGGTTCGGATCACCACAAATCTGGTTCAGCTCGACGCTGTCGTCACCGATAGTAAAGGCCGAGTGGTTACCGACCTTGGTCCTGATGAGTTCGACATTTTGGAAGACGGCAAGTCGCAAAAGATCACGAATCTTTCCTATGTCTCACTGGAATCAAGCGAGGTAACACGATCCCAACCCGCGAGTCCGCGCGACAAGACTGCACCGCCTCTGCCACCCGTTCGGTTACGACCGGATCAAGTGCGGCGCACGATTGCGCTTGTTGTCGACGACCTCGGCTTATCGTTTGAGAGCACCTACTTCGTGCGCGAGACCCTGAAGAAGTTTATCGACCAGCAGATGCAAACCAATGATCTGGTGGCGATTATTCGCACCAGCGGTGGGATCGGCGCGCTGCAGCAGTTCACATCGGATAAGCGACAGCTTTACGCAGCAGTGGAGAAAGTGAAATGGACGCCTTACGGTCGCGGCGGAATTTCTGCTTTTGCGCCCATTGCGGCAGATCCGCTGGCAGACCGCAGAACTGACGACCTAACAGTGGAGCGAACCAGGGGCGACGACGCCGATCAATTTCGCGAAGACTTGTTCGCGGTAGGGACCCTCGGCGCGCTGAACTATGTCGTCCGCGGTTTGCGAGATCTGCCCGGACGCAAGGCAGTCTTATTGATCTCGGACGGGCTCAAGATCTTCAACTCGGATCCCTCGCGCAGCAGTCGCATTCTAAGCAGGTTGCGGAGTTTGACCGATTTGGCTAATCGCGCTTCGGTCGTTATCTATACGATCGACGCTCGTGGCTTAACGATTCCGGGACTCACTGCGTCTGACAACACACTTGGGATGAATGCCGATGAGGTGGAACAAAGCTTAAACGATCGCAGTAATTCGTTTTTTGAGTCTCAGCAAGGACTAGTTTACCTGGCCCAACAGACCGGAGGCATTTCGATCCGCAACAGCAACGATCTAAATAAAGGGATCAAGCGGGTGATGGAGGACCAGAAAGGTTATTACTTGATTGGTTACCGTCCGGATGATTCGACCTTTGATCAGATTGCCGGCCGCCGAAAGTTTCACAGACTTAAACTCAAAGTGAAACGCGATGGCAAATTCAACGTTCGAATGCGGAGCGGCTTTTATGGGATTACTGATGAAGAGCGAATTCCGCCTAAGCTTACGCCCGTGCAACGGATGGTGGGCGCACTTGTCTCGCCCTTTGGAGCTGCCGGTGTTCGATTGCGGTTGACGTCACTCTTCGCAAACGATCCGAAGTTCGGATCGGTAATGCGTTCGTTCCTACACATTGACGGTCGCGACCTGACTTTCACGAAGGCTGAGGATGATTGGGAGAAAGTTGTCGTCGATCTTATGGCGATCACATTTGGAGACAATGGGGTGGTCGTGGATGAAATGGGCCGCACTCAGACAATCAAACTTAAGGGAAAAGTTCTTGAGGGCGCCAAGAAGAACGGCTTTACCTACAACTTGATCGTTCCCGTGAAGAAGGCGGGGGCCTATCAACTGCGTACTGCATTACGTGATAACGAATCAGACCGTGTGGGCGCGGCGACTCAATTTATTGAGGTACCTGACATAAAGAAAAATCGGCTGCTCGTTTCAGGTATCCTGCTGAAGGGCATTACGCAGGAGAGCTTTAACAGGAAAATAGCGAAGGCTTCTTCGGGAGTTGCCTCGAACGATTCGACAGAGGAAGCTACGCCGCCCGGCGCGGGAGTCGGTGTGCGACGCTTTGAACGTGGCCAGGTGATGGAATACGGATTCGCAATCTACAACGCGCACCTGGATGCTGGAGGTAAACCGAACCTGCAAACCCAAGTGCGGTTGTTCCGTAACGGTCAACAGATCTTCAGCGGTGAAGTGAAACCGTTTGACGCGACTAATCAACCGGACCTGAAGCGACTAACTGCCGGCGGAGCGATGCAGTTGGGTACTGAGATGGAGCCGGGAGAGTACGTCTTCCAAGTGATCGTGACCGATCCGTTGGCAAAGGAAAAATACCGCACGGCCACGCAGTGGATTGATTTTGAAATCATAAACTGAATGTCCAAGGTCCAACGTCCAAGGTCCAAAGTCTGGGTTTCCGTCGCACAGCGCCTCGACGTTTAGTCGGTGCGTCTCGATCTACCAAAATTGTCGTTGGACATTGGACTTTGGACCTCTATGACTTCTGTAATCGTCGGCACGGCTGGTCACATCGATCATGGAAAGAGCGCCCTCGTGCGCGCTTTGACGGGCAGTGACCCGGACCGTCTTCCCGAAGAAAAGCGGCGTGGGATTACGATTGATCTCGGCTTTGCGGATTTGGACCTCGACGGGGTTCGCGTCGGGTTCGTCGATGTTCCGGGCCACGAACGCTTCGTCAAGAACATGCTCGCTGGAGCGCACGGGATCGATGTAGTCGCGCTTGTGATTGCGGCAGACGAAGGCGTCATGCCGCAAACCCGCGAACATTTCGACATTTGCCGCCTGCTCGGCGTCCAGCGTGGTTTGATCGTAGTCACCAAAACCGATCTGGTCGAAGAAGAACTTCTAGAGCTCGTAACCTCCGAGGCAGCTGAGTTAGTTGCCGGCTCGTTTCTCGAGTCAGCGCCGATCATTCCGGTCAGTGCCAAAACCGGAGCTGGCCTGGATCAATTAAGGACAGCGCTAAGAGAAGTGAGTCTTCAAGTGCCCGGGCGCGCAGACGGTTTCTTGCCGCGTCTCCCCGTTGATCGCGTTTTCGCGATGAAAGGATTTGGAGCGGTCGTTACTGGGACGCTTGTCTCGGGAACGATCAGGGAAGGAGACGAACTTGAACTGCTGCCAATTTACAGTCGCGTTCGAGCCCGCGGGGTTCAAGTTCATGGAAACACCGTTTCTGAAGCGAGCGCAGGACAGCGCACTGCCGTTAACCTCGGCGGCATCGACACCCACGCTATTGAGCGCGGCATGGTGTTGGCGCCGGTTTCAAGTCTTCGTACCACCCAGATACTTGATGTAAATGTTTCGGTGCTTCCCGGTGCGCCGCGCGCCCTGCGATCTCGAGCCCGTGTCCGTTTCCACATTCATGCGGCCGAAGTTCTGGCGCGGATTCAAGTGTTGGAACCCAGCGGTCAAGTTGCGCCGGGAGCGGCAGGTTTGGTCCAACTACGTTTGGAAACACCAATCGCCGCCGTGGCTGGTGAACACTTCATCCTGCGGTCTTACTCGCCTTCAATCACGATTGCCGGCGGTGAGGTTCTTGATCCACTTGCGGGCAAACATCGTGGCCGCGACCTTGCAGACGTGCGTCGCAGTCTGGCAATTCTCGCTGGTGACTATCCTGCTGCACAATTGTCCGTCTTCGTAGCAACATCCGGTGACCTCGGCCAAAGAAGAGAAGATCTAAGGGCACGCACCGGTTGGGAGGACGCGCGGTTGTTCCCGCCGCTGAATGAAGCAATCGACAAGGGAATGATCGTCGATTGCAGCGGCGTGCTGCTGGATCAGAAAAGATTCGTAAGTCTTAAAGCGGCAGCGCTGGATGAAGTCGAGGAACATCACAGGCGTGAACCGCTATCACGAGGTTTGGCGCGCGAGACGCTGCGCGAACGTCACTTTGCGCATATCCCCGCCGAAGTCTTTCGCGCGGTCTTGTCCGATCTGGAAAACGCTGGGTCATTGGTTTCAGAAAAGGAGCTGGTGCGCACGAGTGCCCATGTGCTGGAACTTTCGGCCCCCGACGTCGCCCTGCGCGATCGCATTAATTCTGTTTACGAGCTTGCGGGTCTCGAACCGCCAACTCTGGATGAAGCGCTGCAAACGGCGGGCGTGTCCTCGGCGCAGAAAACTCACGCACGCAAACTCTTGCAACTGCTGCTGGATCGGGGCAGTTTAGTGCGCGTCCAGGGAGATTTGTTCTTTCATAGCGGCCCCCTTGCTCAATTAACTGCTACGTTAAAGCAGTTTGCCCTGGAACATCCGTCCGACCCTTCGCTCGACGTGGCCACCTTCAAAGAGCTGGCTGGAGTCTCGCGAAAATATGCGATTCCCCTCCTCGAGTTTTTGGATCGCGCACGAATTACCAGACGAGTTGGGGATCGGCGTCAGATCCTAAAGTAGGCAGTGCCCTAACTTGCAGCGCAAACTGTTAGTTGCGCTGAATATGGCATTCAAAGCGCACGCAAACTAACAGTTTGCGTAACAAAGACCTAACTAGGGCACTACCCCAAAACTAGGTGGGCTTGCTTTAACTTGAGGGCAGGCGTTAACATGCAGGCCATTAAATAGCGTCATCGGCTTTTTCCGAAACCTTCATAACAACTCATTGGCCGGAGGTTCACAATGAAAAGCATTAAAGACATATTGGCCGTGATCATCGGCTTAGCAGCTGTGGTCGGCTCGATCTACTACTTCTACAAATTCGTAACGTTTGTGGAAGCAGAGGGCGGACACAGCAACCTCTGGATGGCGCTGGGCCTTGCCGTGGTCGCTTTCGTTTGCGGGCTGATTTATTTTCTGGGACACGTCAACAAGGAAGAGGAAATTCACATTACTCAGTAACGGCACTCGGAGTAAGTCTTTCCGGCTGCCGCTCGCGGACCTGTCCCGGCGCCATGAGTGTGTGAGTGACTTCTGTTAACGTCGAATTGTAAACGCCGTTTGTGCACTGGTCGTAAAAGCAGGTGCACAAACGGCGCTTGGTATGTTATCGATTCAGAAATTAGACGGAGATGATGCTTAGATGACCGCCACGATAGTACTGTTCGCACAAACAGAGACAGTCTTTCGAGAACCGTCGTACTTTCTCCCGGTCTCGATGGGCATGCTGATCCTGGGCGCCGTGGTGTGGTTGATTGCGGCGGTGCTGGGCTTCGCGCGCGCGAAGGCCTTTGGTGCGTCGGCACGCTGGTTTTCCTTCGGTGCAGTAAGTCTGATCTTGTACCACCTGCAATTCATCGCCCTGGGTTATAGCTTGTTGACGAAGGACAACAGCCTGGTTTTCAACCTGCTTACGTTCTTTAATATCTTTGTAGTCATCGCTGCATTCTGCGCCATCATGGGTTTTATTCGGTTGACGAATCCGCGTTGACGATCCCCACAACTTCGCCTTGATGACAAAGAGACTTTTGCTAATCGCCGCGCTCGCGGTAGTCGTGAGCGCGGCCTTCTTCTTTTTGCGCGGGCGCTCGCGCGAAGCGTCCCCCGGTGTCGCTAAAGGCTTTGTTACTACGCAACGAAGTCGCTTTGTAATTGACGGCCAACCGTTTCGTTTCGTGGGAGCAAACGTCGCGGTGATGTACCGTGATGAAGATCGAGCGGCAATGCCCGAGACTTTGAGACAAGCCGCGCAATCAGGAATGGGCGTAGTGCGCGTGTGGGCATTTGGGGAAGGTGGGCCGGATGATATCGGTCCCCTTGCAGACTTCGCAGACTGGCCCCGAACGCATCCGTTTCGTTGGGCCCCCGGTCAATGGAATGAGGACGCGTTTGTCCACCTCGATCGCGTGCTCGCGGAAGCGCAGCGGAACAACTTGCGGGTCCAGCTTTGTTTGACGAACTGGTGGCGCGATACCGGAGGCGTAACTCAGTATCTGCGTTGGGCCGGAATCAATGACGCCGCCGATACGCGCTTCCCCTTTGGCGTGAACCCTGACCGCGCGATGCTCTTCTACACAAACGAAACCACACGGAGGTTGTATCGCGAGCATCTCGAAAAGGTTGTGACCCGCCGCAATACGGTCACCGGTGTTGTCTATCGTGACGACCCCACGATTCTCGGCTGGGAGTTGATGAACGAAGCGCAGGCAATAACGGGAAGGTGGCACGAGCGCCGGGCCTGGTTTTCCGAGATGAGCAGTTATTTAAAGTCTCTCGATTCCAATCATTTGGTGACGCCGGGCGCGTGGGGCTATCGCACCGCAGTCGAGCGACGTGAATGGCTCGCGGATCACCTTCTGAAGACAATCGACTACTGCGATGTTCACAACTACCCGCGCGAAGACGGCAACAGCTTTGTCGATAACCCCCAGGCTCTACATGAGTTCATCGACAACCGGGCCGCAGCTGCTTTCTTGCTTTCAAAGCCGCTGGTCTTAGGAGAATTCGGCATCGGACCGAATGGATATAACGGCATCAGCCAAAAAGATTGGTTTCGCGAGTTCTTTGACGCGAACCTTCGTGCGGGATCCGCCGGCGCTATGTTCTGGATCCTCACGCCGGATCCCAACAGAGGCTTCGGTATTACCTATAGCAGTCCCCGTGATGAACCGGTCTTTGCTGAAATCAAGAATGCCGCCAGGAATTTTGCAGCGTTGCGTGCAGCTGATCCTCCAGCACGACTCACCGAAGCCGGGCCGCATTTGATCCCGCGACAATTCGCCTGGTCCCGAGAAACTGTCGATCCGCCGCGGCAGATCGTGCGCGAGGACAGATCGATTCTTTATTCCTTCAAACCAGAGTCGGCGACGCGCATACGCTTTGAGAAGATCGGTAGCGGTCCGGGTTACATCTGGGGCTTTGGCACGGGGTCAGTTGACTACGTGGTTCCGGAGCGCACGGAGCGCCGCCGCGTCGGCCAGATCATTGTGCGCGCGCACATTCAGCCAGTGCCGCCAGAGGATGCGCGGCCGGAAGACATTAAGACTCGCGTCACTTTGTTTGTGAATGGCGCTGACTGTGGCTCGCGACTCATTTCCCTCGAGCCGAAGGGACAGCCTTTGATTCAGGAATGGCGTGTCGATGGTTTCTGGGTGAGACTGAGCGCGATGCGCGGTCTGCCCCTTACAATTCGTTTTGCAGTCACTCCTGGGGCCGATTGGCCCTACGGGTTAAACATCGCCAACTGGCCTGAGGGTTATGACAACAAGACTGATGCAAGACCGGTGGAAGTTGAGATCCGAAGGTGACCGTCAAACTCAAACCGCCAAGACGCCAAGGATAGGAGAATTTCTTTCTATTATTGTTGGCGTACTTGGCGCTGCCTGGCGTCTTGGGGGTGAAATGGTTTGTTATTACATCGCACCCTTCAGAACTTTCAAGACCTTATCGTCCACCTGATAAACATCTGCTGAAGGAACGCTACCGAGCGACAGTGAAAATGTGGGAGGCGCCGACCGACGCAACTCCGCAAGCAATTTATCGTTACTGAAGTAACGCCGGCCTCGAGCATCAATGATGAAGTCGCCTACCTGCAACTCACTGAGTGCGTCAGGATCGGAGAGTGACACGCAGTTTAAATCCTTGCGATTGACGCGCTCCGCGTAATAAGCAGCAAGAAGAGTACTCTCACTGGCCACACGCGCACCCGGTGCGGCACGCTGGGCAATTGCGGCCATCGCGTCGCGCATGCTGGCGTCATAAAACTCATCGTGAGGGAAGTAATAACCGGCCCGTTCCATGCCACCACCGAGCATGTTCGTATACAGACGAAAATGTGGCGAGGCATTGATAGAAGCCACGAGCGAAAACATGACCACGGCCGCCACCAATGCGGCGCGCGCGTATGCAGCTAATCCCTCCGCAGCAAAAATGCTTTTCAACTTTTCGCCGAGCCAGCGTCCGACGAAATTGATTCCAATCGCGGAGGTGATTAAGACTGCCGGTAACGCGACGGTGAAATAGCGCGTAAATTTCCCCCCGGCCCACATGAAGCTCATTACCCAGACAAACAACCAAAACAAAAGAAAGTAGCGGCCATCGCCGATTTTGCGTCGGAAGAGCAACGGCAATCCGACGATGAAACCAGCGATTGTCAGTAAGGGCAGTTTCACACCTATGAAGACAAGGTAAAAGTACCAGGGAATCCCATTCAGCCAGTCAGTCATCCGGTGGCTGTAGAGCGAACCCATGAATTCATAGCCGTCGTGCCCGATCCGTTTTTGTCCGGCAAAGATTCCCATTTCGTGCCAGGTAGCCGGCAGCAGGATCGTAGGATTAAGCAGCAGGAACACACTGGTCATGATCAGCAGAAAGAGCAGCATCCGTTTCTTGCCGAGTCGCCAGCGAGTTTCCGGTATCGCCTGGAAGATCCAGTAATAAGAAAGACCGACCACGAGCATGGAAGGTAGATACTTCGACGCTAACATGGCGCCGCAGGCAGCAGCCGCGGCCCAGTAGTAAGGTTGCGGACGCTTGTTTGTGTTGCCTTCTGCCACGCGCTGTCCCCGAAGCCAAAAGATATTCGCGAGGAGAAAGAAAAAGAGCAGGAACGTGTCTTCCTTAGCGACACGGCTGAAGGCAATCGCTTGCGGATCGAAAGCCCAAAGTGTCGCGGCTATCAGCGCTATCTCAGCTCCAAACAACTCCGCCGCCACTAGATAAATGAGAATGATGGTGAGTGCGCCAAAGATCGCTCCCGGTAATCTTAAGGCCGTTTCCGGCGAAACCTGGAGCTCGCCCCGTGCGGCCACATAAGCAGTGCCGTTCCATTTTTCAGTGAGAAAGAGACTTCCCGTTTGCAGCGCTTTCATCAGAAACGGGTGCTCACCGTTAGCCGCGGTTAGTCCATTCTGGCGATAGTCGGAGACGGCGTTTAGTTTGTTGAGCTCGTCTTCGCTCAGGCCCTCAGCACTGAGACCGATCGCACGAAAACCAAAACCGGCGAACACCAACAGAAGCAGTGTTGCCATCACGAGTGTGCGACTGGCGAGGATGGCCCCACGTTGCGGAAACAGCTCCGGCCTCAGTCCCGCTGTTACAATCGCTTCTGCTTTTGCAGCCAATCCAAACTCCTCTTCAACCAGTTTGACGCGACGCTCGCAATCAGGGCGCGTATTTAGGCAACAACAAAAAGCCAGAGGTTATCCTTATTCATCATCGCTCGCAACCGGAGGGTTCGGAGGGGCTCATTCAAGTCAGAGCACCCCACCATATGTTGTCCTGGTTCCAGCCCTGCGAACATCTCTCTAGGACGCGATTTCGAGCACCCAAACATAACGGGGCAGCCTGTATGGGAAAGGCTTAAAGCACAAGCCCCTTGCAATTAGCTAAAACATCAGCCAAAATCCGCACGTTTTTGGAATCTTAATCCTTCCGCCCGAAACCTTATCTCAGAGGGGGAAAAATGGCAGAAATTCAGGAGAATCTTTCCGCGGGTACCTCGGCTCAACCCTATCGCATCGATCAAAAGCTACACCAAATTCTTTATAAGCCCGAAAGCAGACCGGCTTTGGTTCCCATGCCCGAAGAGGTCTTGCCTGAACCCGTCTATCCGCAACACCCGGATCCCGTGCCGATGTCGCGCCGGGAATATCAAAAGCTGAACGCCAAGCGGACCTGGAAAACCTGGGGCGCGCCTTACTTCAAATCGCGCTGGCACTCGGGCGAACTGCGTCCGATCATCCCTTACCTTTTTACTGAATGGAAGTGCAATCTGGATTGTCACTATTGTTGGTCATACAACAATGCGGTCAAGGGAATGACGGAAGACGTTGGCAAGCGCTCGATTGATTGGATTCACTCGATTGGGGCACGCGTGTTGGCCCTGATGGGCGGCGAGCCGTTGCTGCGCCCGAAGTTCATTCACAAGATCGTCGACTACAGCGCGAAGAAGGACATCTTCGTTTACCTGCCGACGAATGCTCGGCTGCTGAAACCCGACGTCATCGATCGGCTGGGTGATGCCGGGATCGCCACCTTCAATATCGCCGTCGATTCGGTCAAGGAAAGAAAGTCTTTGCCAAAGGCGTTCGATCCGATACGGGCGAACTTCGACTATCTCGTGAAACGCCAGCATCACTATGGCTACTCAGTGATGTTCAATATTAACATCTGCCATAACAACATGGACGATGTAGTGGAACTGACTGAGATAGCGCGCTCCAATGGGATTGCCACTGACTACCACATCAACGAGACGCCGATGATGGAGCAGTCGCACTTTAAACACCTCGATGAGAATCAGACCTATTTAACGCCCGAAGATTGGCCGAAGGTGGATGCGCTGCTCGACTATCTCCAGGACAAGCGTTTAAATCACGGGTACAAGATGGCAAATCCCCGGCAGCACATGGAAGACATGAAGTTACTGATGCGCGGCGCGGTGCCGCCATGGCAGTGTCGTGCCGGTCAAAACTCGCTCATCATTCGCACCGATGGTTCACTCGCGCCCTGCTTCCCGATGTATTCGGCGACACACGACTGGGGCACGGTCGGCAATCACAAGTTTGACGTAAAACAACTCGATGAGATGAAAGTGGAGTGCACCAAACACTGTCTCTCGACCTGTAATTACATTCTGGGTTACTGCTACGACAACAAGCGTGTAATTACGTGGGGGTTGAAGCAGGCTCTTCATGGATTTAAAGGCGCCAGCAATGGGTTCTAGTTACGAGGTGTCGTGAAAGAGCAGAAGCCGGAGTCAAAAAACATGGCTCCGGCTTTTTGTTGCGATTATTTAAAGCCCAGAATCACCGCCAAGCCGCCCAAGGAGCGCCAAATTCGCCAAGATGATTGGGAAAGGTAGGGAACCGTCGCCTCGCCAACAGTCTTTGACTAATTTCTTGGCGTACTCGGCGTTTCTTAGCTTGACGGTTAAAAATCGTAACTAATAAGCAATATGCTCGATAAACCTGATTCCTCGGTGACGCTTTGGTCCTGGCTATTCCCGCTCACTTACCTAATCCACATCGCCGAAGAGTTCTATGGAGGAGGGGGCTATTCGGCCTATCTCGAGAGGCTTCGCGGCGTGGAAATGTCGCCGACGAAGTTTCTCGTGGGACAGGCCATCGGGCTCGCTTTGATTGTTTTCGGAATTCTGATCGCACGCCGGTTAGGTTTTCCGCGCCAGCTACTCGTAATCCTCGGCACCGTGGTCCTCTTTAACGGCTTAAGTCACCTCGCGACCAGCGCCTATTATCGCGAATATGGGCCAGGTCTAATTTCCGGTGTTGTGATATGGATTCCTTTTGGCATCGCAACCTTAATGCGATTTAAAAGCAGTATGCGTCCCGTGCGTTATTGGCTTTATGTGGCAATTGGCGTTGCTATTAATGCAGTGATCGCCTTAATAACTTTGAAGGGCTGAAAACGAGGGGTGGTTCAGCAAAGGGCATTTGAGTAGGATTCATGCTGAAGGTCCAGGGTAAGCGTTCGATAAAATGATTTGACTCCCTCGGGGTGAACCGGCTTATGAGCTCACAGGAGAGCAAGGCTGCTCCCACTCAATTAGCAAGACGTCTGGGTCTGTTCGACGCGACCATGCTGGTGATGGGCGGCATCATCGGGTCAGGGATTTTTATGAATCCCTCCGTGGTGGCGCGCCAGGTCTCCACGCCGCTGCTGATTCTCGGCGTGTGGGCCTTTGGTGGATTGATTGCTCTCGTCGCCGCATTTATTTGGGCCGAGCTCGCTGCACTCCGCCCTGAAGTGGGCGGCCAATACGCGTACCTGCGCGAAGCCTTCCATCCGTCAGTAGCTTTTCTCTACGGCTGGGCGTTGCTGCTGGTAATTCAAAGCGGTGGCATGGCGGCAGTCGCAGTTACCTTCGCCCGCTACTTTTTGGAGTTGAGTCAGATCCCGCTTAGCGGAAGCGCAATTGCTGCCCTCGTCCTGGCGGGACTTACCATCATCAACTGTATAGGCGTGCGCGCTGGCGGCACGTTGCAAAGCTTTCTGATGGTGCTAAAAATTGTCGCCATCCTGGCTCTCATTGCCTACGGATTGTTGCTTGCAGCTCCGCAAACTCAAGAGACGATAAATGCCACGCCGCCCATCTCGCTAAGTTTCCTGACGGCGATCGGCGCAGCGATGGTGCCGGTACTGTTTTCTTATGGTGGTTGGCAAACCGCGAGCTTCGTGGCCGGGGAGATTCGCGAGCCGCGCCGGAATCTTCCGCGCGCGCTGTTGATCGGCGTCATCGGAGTAGTGAGTCTCTATCTACTGGTAAACGTCGCCTGTCTGTACGTTCTGAATCCTGAAGGTTTGGCAAAGACCACGACGCCGGCTTCTGATGTTATGAAGGTGGCGCTGGGTTCGACCGGCGCCAAACTGATCGCCGCCGGAATTGCGATCTCAACGTTGGGATTCTTGAGTCAGGGCATGCTGACGGCGCCGCGCGTTTATTTCGCAATGGCTGAAGACGGTCTGTTTTTCAAGAGTGTCGCCCGCGTGCATCCGCGAACCCGCGTTCCGATGGTCGCAATTGCGCTCCAGGGCTTGCTCGCAATCCTGATAGCGCTCTGGGGTCGATACGAAGAGATTTTGAACTACGTAGTTTCAGTAGACTTCATCTTCTTCGGTCTGACAGCACTTTGTCTCTTTCGTTTGCGCCGCGAAAAGCAGGCTTCGGGCATTCGAGTGCCCGGACATCCAATTACGACTGGTCTATTCGTGGCTATCTGTTGGATCGTTGTGGCTAACACGATCTACCGTTATCCCGAAAACACTTTAATTGGATTAGGCATCCTGCTGGCAGGAATACCTGCCTACCTGTTTTGGAGATGGAGAAGCAGATGATCACGGCCGCGCGCGAACACGTCGGTTCAGAGTACATGGCTTGGGCTAAAAAGAGCTCTCACGCTCGCTTCAACCTCGCCACTAGTGGGCTCGCTAATGTGCGTCTCGATGAATTGAACGTCCAACTGCACGACCTCGAACTGACGCGCGACGGTGGCTACGGTTACGAACCGTTGCAGAATGCCCTCGCTGCGCGTCTGGGCGTTGGCCGCGAATCAATTGTCACAGCCATCGGCACCTCGCTCGCTAATCATCTGGCGATGGCAGCAGTGGTGAACCCCGGCGACGAAGTCTTGATTGAACAGCCAACATACGAACCGCTTTTGGCTTTAGCCCGTTATCTCGGAGCCGACATCAAGCGCTTTAATCGCAGCTTCGAGAGTGAGTTTCGCGTGCTGCCCGGGGAAGTTGAACGAAACATGACGTCACGCACCAGGCTCATCGTACTCACCAACATGCATAATCCGACTGGCGTTCTAATCCAACAAGACCCGTTGCGCGACATCGGCGAGCTGGCAAAACGAACGGGAGCACGAGTCCTAGTTGATGAGGTCTACCTAGAAGCGCTTTTCGCTGAGCGACCGGCAACTGCATTCACGCTTGGGCCTGAGTTCGTGACGACCAGCAGCTTAACGAAAGCCTTTGGCTTGAGTGGAGTTCGTTGCGGCTGGATCGTGGCCGAGCCTGAGTTGGCGCAGACGATTTGGCGCCTGAATGATCTCTTTGGCGTCATGCCGGCGCATCCGGCTGAGAGGTTGAGTGTAATTGCGCTGGGACAGCTCGACGAGATTGGAGCGCGGGCCGACGCGCGACTCAAGAAGAACCGGGCTCTCGTTTACGGTTTTCTCGATACCCGGTCTGATCTGGAGGCCGTCAGACCCGACTTTGGCACGATTGTCTTCCCGAAGTTGAAGCAGGGAAGCGCTGATGGTTTCTGCAAGCTGCTGCGAGAAAAGTATGAGACCTCAGTCGTGCCGGGAAGCTTTTTCGAGCTACCCAACCATTTCCGCGTTGGCTTTGGTAACGATCCGGAGATGTTGCAGGAGGGACTCGTTCGTCTCGGAGCGGCGCTTGATGAGATGTGAACCATTTAATAAGAGGATCCTTTTGTAGAGCGTCGAAGACGCGGCATAAGGGTAGCCAGGGGCAAGCGCGAAGCGCGCCGCCCCTGTGGACAATGGTAAAAAAAAATAAAGAGCCCTGAAAGGGCGAAAGAAAAGAGGAGTAATTTTAAATCTCGTCTTTCTGCCGCCCCTTCAGGGCTTTAGTTTTGCCTGAGTGCGATCCAGGGGCTGCGCACTCGCTTCGCTCGCGCTTACCCCTGGCTACCTTATGCCGCGCCTTCGGCGCTTTTTAGCGTTCTGGCTTTGTTCCCACCAGTTCTGCTAACCAAAAATACAATCGTTCGGCGGCTTCGTGTCCGGCCGCTTCGACTGTGATCCTGATCGGCGGATCACTTGGCGAGTTGGCTTTCCTGCCTTGCGGTCCACCAAGCGATTGATAGTAGATCTTGCCTCGCAACTGCGGCTGCACCGTCCTAGGCGGGAATACAAAGTATTTGACTTCGAGATCCGGCGAATTGATAACAACCTTTCCGCCCTGAAAGTTGTCTATCTCGAATTGCAACAAAACTACATAAGCATCCGTCTCAGTGAGAGCGCGTTTCGCTGCACCCTCCCGCTTCAGATCGCCAATCAAGGAGCCCTGGATGTTCGGGAGCTCGTTCAACCTGTGAATGAAGCTGTTGAAGATCACGTCTTCCGTGGCGAGATGTTTTGACGTGTTCTGCTTAGCGATGAGCAGGTGAACGGGATAGTTAAGCTCGGGGAATTTCTTGTGAATCGGAGTGATAGTTTCCGGGGTGGGGACTGGAATTGGTGCGGGTGTCGTGGTGCTTCGAGTTGCTCGCCGTCCTGACTGCCCCAGCGCATCCTCGACAAATGATAGCGACAGGAGCAGGGCCACTCCGCTGGTCGCCCGAAGAAAGCGTCGCTTGTCGCTGATAGTGAGCATGTTAGGTCTTCAAAGGTAACTGGTGTTCCCTTAGAAGCCGTTCACGGTACACAAGGTTGCGCGCCTATTTTGAATGGGAAACGCTTGGCGAACAGCCAGAACATTGCCAATTTCCATTTGCCGATCAGTATTTGGAATTAACCGCCAAGCAACTGTGTCGTAAGTCAAGAGGATTATGCAGTCCCCCATGATGTTTGAGTTTTGATCATGATGTTAAGGATAGTGAGCAGCTTGCGCATGCAAGCGGTGATGGCAACCTTGGGTGGTTTGCCGACTTTGA
>JBGSYG010000034.1:0-16871 GCA_041750995.1 Pyrinomonadaceae bacterium
CCTGGAGCAATACGTTGAAAACGTCGTGGTGCGCCTTCTCGATTTCGTCGAAAAGGATGACGGAATAGGGTTTGCGCCGAACGGCTTCAGAGAGCTGGCCGCCTTCCTCGTAGCCGACATAACCGGGCGGCGCACCAATCATCCGTGCCACGGCGTGCTTCTCCATGTACTCCGACATGTCCAGCCGAATCATTGCTCGTTCATCGTCGAAGAGAAACTCAGCGAGGGCGCGCGCCGTTTCAGTTTTACCGACGCCAGTAGGTCCCAGAAAAATGAATGACCCAACGGGACGATTCGGATCCTGCAAACCTGCACGAGCGCGGCGCACAGCATTCGCCACGGCGTTTAGTGCGTCGTCTTGTCCAATCACTCGCTGGCTCAAGCGCTCTTCCATGGTCACTAGCTTTTGCATCTCGCCTTCGAGCATCTTGGAGACGGGAATACCGGTCCACTTAGCGACGACTTCCGCGATGTCTTCCTCGTCAACTTCTTCCTTGAGCATGACACCATCGCTTTGAAAGGCCGCGAGCTTCTCCTGTTCCGCTTGCAACTGCTGTTCGAGCTCAGGAATTTTGCCGTACTGCAACTCCGAGGCTCTGCCGAGATCGCCGGCATTGCGTGCTTGATCTAGCTGTAACCTAAGTTGTTCCAGTTCAGCCTTCGCTTTGCGCATCCGTTCGATGGCTTCCTTCTCAGATTGCCATTTGGCTTTCATGCCCGAGGAAGCCTCTCTCAGGTCCGCGATGCGCTGTTCGATCTCCTTCAGACGCGCCTTTGATTTGGCGTCCTCTTCACGTTGCAGGGCCTGCCGTTCTATTTCAAGCTGGATTGTTTCACGTTCCAACTTATCGATTTCCTGGGGCAGGGAATCGATTTCGATGCGTAAACGTGAAGCTGCTTCGTCGACCAAATCAATTGCTTTATCAGGCAGGAAGCGGTCCGTGATGTAGCGATTGGAGAGAGTGGCCGCGGCAACAATCGCTGAGTCCTTAATTCGCACGCCGTGATGGACTTCGTACTTTTCTTTCAAGCCACGCAGGATGGCGATCGTGTCCTCAACCGTGGGTTCACCGACATAGATCTGCTGGAAGCGCCGCTCTAACGCCGCGTCCTTCTCAATATATTTTTTATATTCGTTGAGGGTGGTGGCGCCCACGCAGCGCAGCTCGCCACGCGCCAACGCCGGCTTCAGCATGTTGGAAGCATCAATCGCTCCCTCGGCCGCCCCCGCGCCCACAAGCGTGTGCAGCTCGTCGATGAAGAGGATGATCTGGCCTTGCGCGCCCTCTATTTCTTTCAGCACGGCCTTGAGCCGATCTTCAAACTCACCTCGATACTTCGCACCGGCAAGCATCGATCCGAGATCGAGCCCCACGAGCTTCTTGTTGCGCAATGTTTCCGGAACATCTCCGGAAACGATTCGTTGGGCGAGGCCTTCGACGATCGCAGTTTTGCCGACGCCGGGCTCACCGATTAGGACCGGGTTGTTTTTAGTGCGTCGCGAGAGGACTTGAATCGTGCGGCGGATTTCGTCGTCACGACCAATCACCGGATCGAGTTTTCCCTTGCGGGCGAGATCGGTAAGGTCTTTTGCGTATTTTGAAAGCGCCTGATAGTTATCTTCGGCGTTTTGATCCGTGATCCGCGAACCGCCGCGAGTCTGCTCGATAACCTTGAGCAAGTCATCGCGCTTGACGCCGTGTTGTCTGAGGATCTTTCCGCCTTCGCCATCCTTCTCTTCAACAATGGCGACAAGTAGATGCTCTGTGGAAACAAACTCGTCCTTCGCCTTTTCAGCCTGTTTCTGTGCGGTGGTAAAGAGCTGATTAAGTCGCGGACTTAGATACTGTTGGCCACCCTCAACTCGAGGAAAGCGCGCTATCGCAGCCTGCACGTCGTTGAGTAACACCGGATGATTCACTGCGAGTTTGCCAAGCAAGGGACGAACGATTCCTTCCGGTTGCTCCAGCATGGCGGCCAGCAGATGTTCGGGCTCGACTTGTTGGTTGTGATTACGCTCAGCGAGCTCAATCGCCGACTGAATCGCTTCCTGTGCCCGCAGTGTGAACTTGTCTAATCTCATCTAATTCTGTTTGCGAGTTCCGCTAGTGAAAGTTGAGCGGGGCCATTTAAGCTCATGCGGCTCGCATGATAAAGGCCCCGCCGGATTGCCCGTATTGCTACGTTAGCGATACTAACTAATTAACTCAGCGACCAGCGCCGGCATCTTTCGCTTTCTGGGCAGGGCCGGCGTTCTCGGCCTTAGCTTCAATGGTCTTTTGATTGCTGCCGGTCTTGCCTCCAGTCACCTCAATGCGACGGGCCTTTGTTTCTTCGCGCTTCGGAAGTGTCACGCGCAGCACGCCGTTGGTGTATTCAGCCGTGGCACCTTCTGCAGACACAGTTTGCGGAAGCGTAAAAGAACGGGTGAACGAGCCGTAGGACCGCTCGACGCGATGATAGTTATCGTTATCGTCTTTCTTTTCAAAGTTACGTTCACCGCGCAGGGTGATCACGTTGTTTTCGACGGTAAGCTCGAAGTCGCCCCGGTTCATCCCCGGCAATTCTGCCTCGAGAATGATCTGGTCCTTGTTCTCGTAGATATCCACACTGGGATTCCAGGCGCCGCGGCCGATGCCTTCTTCGCCAAACCCTCTTGTCAGGTTCGTCGAAAATAGGCGATTCACCTCTTCCTGAAGCGAGCGCAGGTCACGGAACGGGTCATAACGAGTAATGCTCATGGAAAACCTCTCCTCCTTAGTTGGTATTTCTGATTTCTGAGCTCTGCCTTACTCGTTCTTCAGTAGTTGTAAGTCTCAAGTAAGTGAGCACGGGCGGATAATAATATCTGAGTCCCGCACTGTCAAGTCTGAACGTGAGATTTGGCGTTTCAGAAAGAGGTTACAAATGATCGAACTTCTAAAAGGCTCGGGGCCGAGTTATTTCAGGCCAAAAAACCGCTTGATTGACGAGAGGATTCCAGCGGATTCGTCCTGCCGATCACGGGCATGAGCTTGAGGGGCCAGACCCTTACGTCTCTCGGCAATGATGAAGCTTAAGGATTCAACGAGGTCAGGATTGGTGTCGAACACCTTTTTCATAGCGTCGTGGCCAATCTCCAGCACTTCCGTCTCTTCCAGGGCGACTATATTTGCCGCGCGGGGTTCGCCTGTGAAAAGGGCCATTTCGCCAAAGAAGTCACCCTCATTCAAGGTGGCCACGCTGCGCGCCACGCCGTTCTCATTTATCTGTACAGAGACCCGCCCGTTGTGGACTACAAACATTGAGGAACCAGCTTCGCCGGCGCGAATCACAGTTTCGCTTGGCGCGAAGACGTGGCTGACTGCCGCCTGTGCGAGCATGGCGGTTTCTTCGGCTGATAGGGGCGCAAAGATATCGACCGCTGAAAGGCGCTCAACGATGGCGCCACCGTCTCCGCTGGGCGGTCCTGTCCGCGTCATTCGTTCCACCAGCAGTGTGCGAGTGGGAAAAGCGAAGCTTAGTCCGGCGCGTCGGAAGGCGTACCAGATTCGCTGCCGAACGAGGGCGTCCGTGTCGTTGTACTTTGCGTAGTCAATCAGCCAATACTTCACTTCATACTCAACACCACTCTCTCCGAAATTTCTAATGCGAACTACGGGTGTAACTTTATCCGATACATTGTCGGCCTCGCGGACGGCTTCGCGAACAACGTGGATAGTTTTTGCGGGAGAATCAGAATAAAGAGTGTTGAAGAAGACAATCCGGCAATTCAAGTTATCGCGCGGGCAGACTTCAATCGGTTCGCGTGCCGCGGTGCTATTGCTAATCAGGACCACATGGTTTGCGAAGGTGCGGATCTTAACGGCGCGCCAGGTAATTTCTTCAACCACCCCTGAGTGACGTTGGGCGCCGACGGTTATGACATCACCAATCTGAAAAGGTCGATCAGCTTGCAGCGAGATGCCGGCAAAGAAATTTCCCAAGGTGTCCTGGAGCGCGAGACCCAGAATCACGCCGAAGATGGCCGACGTTGTAAACAGTGCACCGAGATTAACGCTTTCAAAGATTGAAGAAAAAATCAGCAGAAACAACGCCGTGAAGGCGATGATTGAAAAGATATTGCGTACCAGAGTTGGCGCCTCATAGCCGCTGCGCATTCGGTAAATCAAACCGAAGATGAGGCTGTTGAAGACGCGTACCAGCAAGTAGGCGAGAATGCCCAGCAGCACCAACCGGATAACATTGACAACCGTGTCTGCGCGCGACGCGAGTCCACCCATCCGCGCGGCCAGCAGTTGATGAATTTGTGCGTCGAAGGAAACGACGAGATAGAGCAACAGCAGCACGACGGCGGCCGTTACGGCGAAGAGAATGCGCCTGTTATTGGATCCGGAGCGAATCACTTTGCTACTAGAATTCGCGGGCAAGCGTTGAAGATTTGGACTGCAGGAACAGCCTCTCTTTTATCACCGATTCTTGAGCTTGGCGAGTAGAAACGTACGCCCGGCTCGCCACTTAGAAGATCACGAGGCGCGGAAAAATAGTCACTAGAATCAGAAGTAAGGAGAGCAAGGTAACAACGATCACGGTTGCCCACGCGGCCATATTGTAAAAAGGTCCGTTCACGCGGTCGCCCATCAATTCCTTGTCGTTCACGAGACGCAATACGGCGAAAAGTATGATTGGTAGCAATAAGCCATTTATGACTTGCGTGACCAGCAACACCTTAATTAAAGGCAGGTTGGGAAGCACCGCAATCGCGGCCCCGACAGCCACTAGAAACGTAAAAATCCCCAGGAAAATGGGGGCTTCGCGGAAACTTCGCGAGACGCCTTTCTCAAAGCCCAGTGCTTCACTGACCGAGTACGCGGTTGCCAGGGGCAACACGCCGGCCGCTAACATCGAGGCCCCAAAGAGACCGACGGCGAAAAGCGCTTCGGCGTAAACACCAGCAAGCGGTTGCAGGGCACGCGCGGCGTCCGCGGCACTCGATACTTGAATACCTCTTCTATGCAGCGTGGCGCCTGTCGAAATCACGATGAAGAAAACAATCAGGACGGCGAAGACGGTGCCCACCCAAACATCGATCCGCGTGCGCCGGTAGTTTTCAATAGTTACGCCTTTCTCAACTACTGACGATTGGATGTAGACCTGCATGTACGGTGAGATCGTTGTACCGACGACGGCGACGAGTGTGAACAGGTAAGCGCTACCAAAACTAAAACTAGGACGGACCAGGCCCTGCGCGACTTGCGCCCAATCCGGTTCGGCGAGAAACGCTGAAACGACGTAACCAAAAAAAACCAACGTCATCAGCAGAAACACTCGCTCGACTCGCTGGTAGGACCCTTTGACAACCAGCCACCAAATGCTCACCGCAGCCAGCGGCACAGATAAGAATCTCGGAATGCCAAACAACTCGGTTGCGGCAGCGATTCCCACGAACTCCGAAACCGTCACGCCACCATTGGCGATCAACAGAGCAAGCATCACCAGCGCGGTCCAACGAACGCCAAAGCGTTCGCGAATCAAATCGGCCAGACCCTTGCCCGTGACAGCGCCCATTCGTGCGCACATCTCCTGGACTAGACCAAGACTGATTGTGATGGGAATCAGGATCCAAAGGAGTCGATAACCGTGATCGGCGCCGAGCGAGGCAAAGGTGGCGATGCCGCCGGCGTCGTTACCAGCATTGGCTGTGATCATGCCTGGCCCGAGAATGGCCAGGTAGGCAAGCAAACGTTTCCGGGGTGTAACGTTCCGCACGCCGCGAGCGCCGCGCCGCAACAAACGGCGCCCTGCGGCCCTCACGGCTGCTCTTCGTTCCAACACCTGGAGGTTCTCCGTCGTTCATAACGAACAATGCGCTTGTCTTTCAGGCAAAGAGTCGCGGCAACCTCTGCCGCCAATTCTTTGGCAGAAGTATTTCCATCGCATCGTCGACAGTAATAATTCCTAAGATGTCACCTGTCTGATCGACGACCGGCAAAGCGAGCAGATTGTACTCAGCAATCCGCTGCGCTACTTCCTTCGCCGACTCGCCCGGATGGGCCGACTGAAATTCAGTCCGCATTACCGCATCGAGCGGCGCCGTCTGATCCGCCAGAATCAAACTTCGTAAAGCGATCACCCCTATCAATTGCCAGGAATCTTCGGCTTCGACAACGTACAGGTAATAGATCATGTTGGGCGTCTCAGCCATTTCCCGAAGCCTGGCGATCGCCGCGCTCACCGTAAGCTCGCGTGGCAGGGTGACAAACTCCGTCGTCATCAAGCCCCCCGCTGTGTCGTCCTCATAAGGCAACAATTCGGCGACATCAGCTTGCTCTTCGCCTTCCATCAGACCGAGCAACTCTTCGGCCTTTTCCTCTGGCAGATCTCCGAGCACATCAGCAGCTTCGTCCGGAGACATCCATTCCAGAATATCCGCGGCGCGCTCTTCATCCATGTCCCCGATGATGCGGGCCTGTTGCGCGGCTGGCATTTCTTCTAAAGTCTCCGCCGCGGTTTCATCGTCGAGCGAGCCAACAACTTCGGATCCGTGATGGTAAGAAAGTGCTTCGGCAAGTCGTGCAATCTCGACGGGATGAAGCCGCGCGAGCTTACCGCTTGCTGACTTCAATTGGACGGTCGCTTCATCGGTCGCCAGATAGCCAACGTCCGACCAGTCAATTACCTCCACTGGCTTACGAGTTCCCATAAATCCTGCCGGCGCAAGCCGACGCCACAGTCCTTGCAAGCTGACATCGGCGCCGGTCACGCGCCACGCCCCGGCCACTTCTATCAGCTGGACATCATTCACACGCACCACTCGTTTACCGTCGACATCGATTAATTGTTTATCGAGCACGTTACGCGCGAGCAACACTTCACCTTCGCGCCGTTCGAACGGTTGCAAGTTGAGCACGTCAGAATTCAATCGCACGCCCGCCTCGCTGATTTCAGTAATGCGCCATCGTGAAACAAAAAAATCGCGGCGCCGGTAACGCGCTACGATGCCGATGATCTGCGGGTGATCATCCTCGCCCAGACGCGTGATGACATCCTTAACAGTCGCCACACTCTCACCTTCGAGATCGCGAATGGGGCGACCCAATACTTGCGACAGATAGAGCATTTAAGAGTTCAGCCTGTGGCTTTGATTTACACGCAAATCATAACATGTCGGGTCTTTGGTCTTTGGCCCTAAGGTCTTCGATCTTTGATCCCACAACAGGCTCTGCACGAACAAATTCGCCCAAAGGCGAAAGACTAAAAACCGAAGGCCGTCTTTATTTTGGTGGCTTGCGAAAGTTGTAACGGAGGAGGACTCGCAGCGGGATTGCAGTGCCGTTTCTCATCGCGGGAAAGAAGTGAAGTTTCTTGACTGTCTCGAGGGTGGCCTCATCAAGGTCAAATCCAGCCCAGCGCGCGATTTCTTTGTAACCAACCTCGCCATTTTTGTCGATGTCAACGATTACGTCGACCACTGCTTCAACTTCAGCAGCGGCGGCGGTCACTGGGTACGGAGGCTGAAGACGGCGATAGGGCCGCGGTAATTGGATGCCCTCGGCGGTCGCGGTCTCACTATCATCCGGAGCCACCTCAATCATCGGGACTTCGCGGCCCACCGCTAACGCACGAAGGGTTCGCTCCTCCTCCTGGGCCCGGCGAATTACCTCTATCAGCGGCTCCGGATGTTTGTTGTCAGACATCCCCTGCAAAAATTGCTTTTCCGCCTGCGCGGGCGTTGGCGCGTGAATCTTGATCCACTGGAACTTCCAGAGCCGGCCCGTGCGCGAACTGACAAGAAATATCGAAGCGTAGGAGTCAAAATAGATCTGGTTAGAAGAGGGTGAACGCCTTAGCGTCTGGGCATCAATTAATACGAAAAAATCACTGCCAATAGCGGATCCAAACGTGCGAGCTTCGGACACTGCCATATTTAAGGATGGTGTATAGCCTGCTCCCTGTGCGGCGGCCCGGGCGAGATCAGGATCTAAGACTTCTAAATCCGCAGCCAGGAAACTCTCCGCGTATAATCCCGAAACGTGACGTTCCAACTCGGAGTTGTTGATTAATATGTTCGCAATTGTTGTGCGTCTTTCGCGCGACTGCCCTGGAGCAGAAACGGCGAGTGACGTGAGCAAACCGAGCAGTAAAATTAAGCGGAAAACCATACCAATTTCAGCGTTTCAGCGGCGCTGCCAAAGTTTCTGTGAGGGAACTCGCAAGGCCCGGTTAAATTTACTCGAAGCATTTTCCCAGGCGATGATCGCTGTCAGTTCCACGATCGCATCCTCATTGTAAAACTCTCTCAGCTTCGCGAATAACTCATCGCTGACGTCTTGATCGCTCTGCGTGATTGCGTCGGCATACTCAAGCGCGATCCGCTCTGCTTCATCGTAGTAACCGCTCGACGCGTACTCTGGCAGCGCATCAATTTTCTCAGTCGCAACTCCGAGGTCACTGCCCACGGCAGCGTTGATGTCCTGTCAAAACTCACAGCCGTTAAGTGCTGCTACTCGACGATTCAACAGCGTCTGCAGGCGAGGATCGATCAGTCCGGATGCTTCGATACCAGTCCACATTCCCCGCACACCACGAAAAATTGAAGGGCGTCTTGCGTATAGCAGATGGTTGAGGAGTGGCCCGCCCCAGGTCTTTGTGTGCGCGGCGAAAATGTCTTTGGCGTAACGGTCAACCTGTTCCGGATCGACACCTTCGATTCTCGCCATACTAATCTCCAGAAGCGTGCGCCTGGTTTAGTCGGTCAGTGCCCGCCGAGCTCTTGTGATAGAGGGCATAGACGTCTTGCTTAACTTCGGCGGGAAAGCAGACACGATGTAACTCGTAACCCCGCTGTAGACCTCGAACAACGTCGCTTACCTCGCTAATCTCCCTGATTACTGGACGCGCATAGCCGTCCTCAACGTAGATCCGCGACTTAGGCTCGGCGCCCGCGACCGTGTAGTAGTTGTAATAAGGCACATCGCTGGCGCGGTCTTCGATGAAGTAATACTCCGGGTCAAATCCAGCCCGGCTAACACATTCGCGCGCCGCAGCGAGAAAATCCGCTTGTTCTGCCGCACTCATGTCCAGGTCGACCGCCTTGAAAAGCCGCCGGCCGGTAAAGCGCGCGCTCAAGTCCTTCAAGATAGGATCCTGCGAACGTTGCCATTGCTTGATATGAAACAAAACATCGGAGTCGTCTATCTCCAGATGCTCACCGATTGTTAGTTTCTCTTTCCGCAATACCTTTTCGAAAGCAGTTTCCGGCGCATACCAAACCGCTTCTCCGGCTTCCAATAACGCCAGGGCGCGACGCAGTATTGAACGCAGCACGGCTTCTGCAGAACGCAAGCTGCGATGAAAATAAACCTGCCGGAACATGTAGTAACGAGCCTGCAGATATTCTTCCACCGCATAAAGACCGCGCGCCGCCACATAGATGCGATCACCCTCTTCGTCGATCGCCAACGCATTAATGATCCACTCGAGATCGTAGATGCCATACTTCGCACCCGTCATCAGTGAATCGCGCAACAGATAGTCCATGCGATCAACATCAAGTTGCGAAGAGACAAGTTGGGCGAGTGCGGCAGGCTGAAACTTGCCTTCAATAATCGCTGCGACTTTCTCCGGCAACTCCGTCGAGTGCCCTCGTAGCAATCGCCCAACTTCGGTTTGGTCACTGAGCACAACCTGGACAGTCCACGCTTCGTGGTGAAATCCAAGGACCTTCTCCATCACGTGTGAAAAAGATCCGTGGCCCACATCGTGGAGCAACGCTGCCGCGCGGGCAGCAGCGCGATCTTCTTTTTGAATGGTGTGATTTTCGCAGAGCCGATCGAGCACGCGAGTCATCAGATGAAACGCGCCGAGCGAGTGAGTGAATCGTGAGTGCTCAGCTCCCTGATAAGTGTAAAGACCCAGCCCGAGTTGTTTGATACGCCTGAGCCGCTGAAACTCCGGCGCGTCAATCAAGCGCATCATTAGTTCGCCTTCGTCAGAGTCAGTACGAAGGCGAATGATATTGTGAACAGGATCGCGATAGATGCGTTCGGACAAGATGAGTTCTTATCGATGCTGTGGTTCGTTTCTCGCAGAGTCTATCACGCTGAAAAATAAGCACGGCATTCAGGTGTTAAATGAAACTCCTTCTAAGTCGCTCTCAAGGTCAAATCGCCGAAGGAGTTTTTGGCGGCCTCAATCGGCGGCAATTCCCAAGCTGGCGCAACGCGAAATCCGCCGCTACCCAGGCTCAAAAAGGCCCAGGCGCGGGAGCCTCCCGTCCGGCCTAGATTTATGGATTCTTCCCAATTTTTTGGATTTACCCGCGTCCTGATAACGCTGAAAACCCGCTAAGTCGCTGATCTTAGGTACTAATCCCCGGAGGTTCGTAGTGGGCATGGGAATTGCGAAAAGCCTCACAGACGAACTTTCGTTCTGCCTCGGGCATTTTCCCTAGTAAGTGCTTTTGGCTAATGAAGACAACCTAAAACAGGAGAAAGAGAATGAAGAATTTAAAGCTTGTGCTCTTTACTTTGGTACTTGTCTTAGGCCTTACCGGAATTAGTTTCGGTCAGGAAACGACAGGTAGCATTGAAGGCACGATCAAGGATCCCTCGGGCGCTGTTGTTCCGGGTGTTTCCGTGACAGCTACTGGAACAGGCACCGGCGCTGGTTTTTCACGCACGGTGACCACGGACAATGCGGGGTTCTTTAGAATCCAGCAGGTTCCGCCGGGTATCTACACGGTTACCACCGCGGCGGCATCGGGCTTCGGCGGTTCGACCAGCAGCAACGTTGAGGTAGTGCTCGGTAAGACCACTCCCCTCGCCGTTTCGCTGCAGGCCGGTGGCGTCGAGACATCAGTAGATGTCACGGCTGCTAACGAGCTGACGATCGACCCCACAGACAATAAGATTCAGACGAACATCACAGCAAGAACCGCAGAGCTGCTGCCGAAGACCGCCAACTTCGCCGGCTTGCTGAAGATTGCTCCGTCAACCCGTCCCGAGCCCCTCAACGGTGGCTTCCAGGTGGACGGTGCTTCAGGTTCTGAGAACACGTTCATCATCGACGGTCAGGAAGTGACTCACTTCCGCACCGGCGTGCTGCGAGCTAATGACAACCTGCCCTTCGCGCTCGTGCAGGAAGTGCAGATTAAGAGCTCAGGTTTCGAAGCCGAATTCGGCGGCGCGACCGGCGGCGTGATCAACGTGGTGACCAAGGGCGGTGGTAACGAGTGGCACGGTGAATTCGGTTCGCAGTTTCGTCCAAGTAGCTGGCAGGGTCAGCCTAATGTGTTCCTGAGAAACTTCCGCACCGGCAGTGCGACTGCTGTTCCCGCGACCTTCGTGGACCTTCCGGAGTACATCCAGCCGCGCAAGGATAACGGTTTCGATTACTTCCCAAGCGCCACCCTCGGCGGCCCAATTGTGAAGGATCGCTTCTGGTTCTTTGCGGCCTTTGCTCCACAGATTCAGAAGATCGATCGGACCTTGGATTACATCTCCTCGGATCCGCGCGCTCGCACAATCTCGGAGACGTTGACTTACAAATTCAAGCGCATTAGCCATTTCTCGGAACTCCGTCTCGACGGCGCCCCGAGCGATAAGCTGCGCTTGTCGGGTCGTTTCATCTGGGCCCCGATCAAGGATGAAGGCGCCCTTCCGCTGTTCACTGAGACCACGGTGAGTCCGCAGCAGGCAAGCTTCGGCGGCCAAACGCTGCGTGGGCCTGCGTTCCTTGGTCAGCAGGGTGGTCGTCAAAACTCCAACAACATTGGTGGTTCCGCTGTGTGGACCCCGACCAGCAAGTTCGTTGTCAACGTTCGTGCCGGCCGTACCTTCTTGAATGAGAAGCTTGGATCATACGGAATTCCCAACACCATCCGCTATATCTGTAGCGCCGCGAGCAGTTCTTCCGTTGCAGCCGCAGCTGGATGTTCGATCGGTCAACAGAACTTCGCTTCCAACTTCCAGGTGCCGTTTGATGTTTCCACCCGCAAGACGTTCGACGCCGATGCCAGCTATTTAGTTAGCGGTTGGGGTGGTCGTCACAACTTTAAGGGCGGTTTCCAGTACAATGGTATCTCCAACACCACCGAGCAAGGCTACGCCGATATCGGTATTCTTACCCTGGTCTGGGGTACCCAGACCATCGCCAACCAAACCGGTCAGGCTCCGGCCCCAGGTGCAGTAGGCGTCGGCGTTCTGCAACGCTTCGGCACCATCGGTGAAGCCAGCAGTGCGAATAACGGCATCTACTTCCAGGATGGCTGGCAGCCGACTTCGCGCTTGTCCTTGAACCTTGGTCTCCGTCTCGAGCATGAAACGGTTCCGAGCTTCAGCGAAGGCAACCCTGGTATCACGTTCGGTTGGGGCTCGAAACCGGCTCCACGTTTGGGATTTGCTTACGACTTGACCGGCGACGGCAAGACCAAGCTCTTCGCAAGCTACGGCTGGTTCTACGATCGCTTTAAATATGAGTTGCCGCGCGGTTCATTCGGTGGTGACTTCTTCCGTCGTGACTACTTCGATCTGTTCCCGGGCGACACTTGGAACTCGATCACACTGTCCCAGATCCTTGGTAACTTCTCCGACCCAGTGGGCGGCGGCGGTTGCGACAGTGATGATCCTGCGGTCCGCATCGCTCCCGGTGCACGTTCACGATGCCAGTTTGACTTCCGTATTCCATCAAACTCGGGCGCCGGCATCTTTGTGGCCGGGGCAGTTGATCCGGACATTTTGGCTGCTCGTCAGTCAGAATTCACGATGGGTTTGGAGCGTGAATTGGGTGGTGGCTTCCTCTTTAGAGGCCGTTACACCCACAAGAATGTCGATCGTGCTATTGAAGACATCGGCGTTCCGACTGCCAGCGGCAGTGAGGCCTACATCATCGGTAATCCCGGCTTTGGGTTGGCAGATCAGGTTGCCACAGATGAGGGTTTTCCGTCGGTCAAGGCCGTTCGCAAATACGACGCATTGGAAGTCCAGATAGACAAGCGGTTCGCGAAGAACTACTTCTTCAACGCGAACTACACCTTCAGCCGGTTGTTTGGTAATTACTCCGGCTTGGCGAGCTCGCTTGAATTTGGACGTGTTAGCCCGAACGTAAGCCGCTTGTTCGACTTGCCGTTCCAAGCCTTTACACTTGATGGCGACCCGATCGATGGCCGGCTGCCAACGGATCGTCCACACGTGTTTAAGGCCTACGGTGCTTACACTGCAAATTGGGGTGGCAATCAGTCAACTGAGTTCTCCGGCTTTACTACCGTCGCTTCCGGAACCCCGTTGACCTCGGTCATCACCTTCTACAATCTCAATCCAACCGTTGTTAACGGCTTGGGCGACTTGGGCCGCACCGAAATGTTTACACAGACTGACTTCGCAGTCCGTCACAAGATTCGTTTCGCTGAGAAATACACCCTGGTTGCAGAGATGGACTTCATCAATCTGTTCGATGAACGGAACGAGTTGCAGCGTCAAACAACGATCAGCCCGAACAACATAACCGGACCGAACATTGGCTTTACAAGCTCGCATCACGAAATTGATGCGATCAACGCTTTGTTCTCCGGCGGGATTCGTCAGCCGATCCTTGATTTCATCAACGCTCCGACGCGACCCGATCGTCGTCAGACTACCTTTAACCTGGCTAATGGTTTCCAAACCCCACGTGAAATTCGGTTTGGTTTCCGTCTGCAGTTCTAGCAAACTTTTCGGAGTTTGTTTTGAAAGCCCATCCGGTTTATCCGGATGGGCTATTTTTTTGTGTATTGGCAGTGGGTGAATCTCAAGTCCGAACTGTCAGCATTTCTTCGCCGGGTTTGAGGCTTCGCTGCGCCCCGATTTGCACTTTTGCCAACGTGAGTTAATGCATCGGCACCGGGCGTTCGGCTTTGTCGCGGGATATGGGGAGTGGCTTTCGCCGCGCCTGAGAGCGCTTAATTAGTGTGGGGGCTGTGCCCCACGTTGGGCTTCGCCCTCTGATAATTCTTAGGGCAGAGTCCGTGCCAGGGCATAGCCCGAATATCTAACCTGAGTCTAAGGGGGGCAAAGCCGGCGCCGAAGATTCGGCGGCAAAGCCGAACACGGAGGCTCAGACTTTTGGGACAAAGCCTATTGGATTTTTTGCGCGATAGCTTCAGAGCGATCTTCAAATTGAGCATTTAGGCTTTGCCTCAGAAGTCGCACCGAGAAAGGCGCTTTGGTTAAAGCCTGGCATTACCAGAAGTGAGCATTATTAAGGATAACTGAGATTCCTTCGAAGCTGGACGGCTTCGTACTGCCTTCTGCATCAGCCCTTATATTGCCATTTGATTTATTAGGACTGCGATCGGACAGACCATTTCGCAGCGGGAAGAATTAATCAGGACTGAGGTAGTTAACCGACTCTCATTGAGCCGGGCTGATATTAAGCGGGCGGGGTCTTTGCTGTGGCCTTGGCTCTAAATTTCTTGATGAGCTCCTGAATTTGAGCATCATCCTTAACGTCAGACTGGGTCTTTAGGTAGAGCTCAAGTTCGTCTGCCGCCTCACGGTAGCGCTTTTGGTCGCCATAGATCTTGGCTAACAACTTGTGAATCTCAGGTACTTTTCCCTTAGTTAATTCGTTTGCTCGTTTGAACGCGACTTCTGCTTTGTCGATTGCACCAAGTCGCATCTGCGCTTTCCCTAGCCACAGAAAAGCATCAGCTGCCTTACCGTTGAGTGCCGTAGCGCGCTCCATACTCACAACCGCTTGAGCGTTCATACCAAGTTGGTATTGAGTCCAGCCTAATCCGAAGACGCTATTGATCCCGCGCGGGTTAACCTCGATCGCTTTTTCCAGGAGCAGCCGGGCGGCTTCCCAGTAGCTGCGATCTTTGTTGCCCCGCATCGCATACTCCGCCCCGAGGCGATCGAGCGCGAGATAATAAGTCGGAAAGACTTCGAGAGACTTCTTCAGATTTACTAAACCTTCATTCTCTTTCTTTTCACGCAGGAAGCGAACACCGTCCTTGTAGAGTCGTTCGGCGTCTTGCGGTACTTCCTGAACAAAAACCACTCCCGGACCGACAGCAAAAGGTCCCAAGGGCGCGCGGTCGTTCAACTTCAAATAGATATCGATGTTTTGCCGATCGGCACCGGGCCGGCCGGAAACTGCGGAAACACTGACGAGAGTCACATCTTGCACCTGTTCCTTGTAGTCCGTTCCATAA
Organism: Pyrinomonadaceae bacterium; assembly: GCA_041750995.1. Taxonomy (GTDB): domain Bacteria; phylum Acidobacteriota; class Blastocatellia; order Pyrinomonadales; family Pyrinomonadaceae; genus PSRF01. Next base: position 15,173 of record JBGSYG010000034.1, read on the forward strand.
GGCAGTACGCGCAAGCGGTAGTTACCATTGATCAGATTGTTGAAGGTAAACCGCCCGGACGCGTCTGTCTTCAACCGGCTAATTGTGGAATTGAAGTCATCGAGCAGTTCTATCCAAACGTCCGCAATCGGACGGTGCGCCTCCACAAACACGGTTCCCGTGATTACGCTGCGTCCTGCCTGGGTTGTTATGTAAGGGTTAAGGGTGAAATTGCCCGTAGGGTTGCTGGCGCGAGCGGGCAGTTGCGAGGCAGCCACCGCTCCGATTGCCGCTCCGAGGCATAGGGAAGAGACTTTCTTCATGACGACTTCTCCTGGCGGCACTGGCTCTTTCCCAGGAGTACAAGGGTGGCGGCCTCGTACGCCCTGGGAGCGAAGCAGGTTTGTTACTTCACCATGTCTCGCAAACGTTTAATTAGGCCTTTGATCTTTTCGGGGTCTTCGCCTTTGGGAGCGTGCTTCAAATACAGCTCCATCTGGTCGGCGGCTTCACCATACCGCTTCTGTTCATTGTAGACGCCGGCCAGCTCCCAATGGATGTCCGCATCCTTGCCGTTTGTCAGCCGGTCGGCCTGCTTTAAGGCTTCTTCAGCTTTGTCACGCATCGCCATGCGCCGATACGCTTTTCCCTGGAGCAGGAAAGCATTGGGAGCTTTGCCGTAGATGGCGATCGCTTGCCCCAGATGGTCAATCGCCTCCTTCGTCATACCGAGGTGAAACTCAGTCCAGCCCAAACCGTACATGCTTGAATAGCTGCGCGGATTAACTTGTGTAGCCTTGGTCAGCAAAATGAGTCCGGCTTGGAGAAATTCCTTGTTCGTGGTCTTTTCGCTAACACCACGAACTGCATACTCGCCACCGAGGCGATCCAGAGCTGCGTAATAGTCGGGGAAGACTTCGAGTGCCTGTCGCAAGCTGGCGAAAGCCTGTTCCTCTTTTTTCTCCCGAAGCAGACCAATAGCTTGATCATAATGTTGCTTGGCTGCCGGAGGGATCTCCTGGGCAAATACCACCGCAGGGGCCCCAGAGAACGGGCCATAAGCACCGCGCTCATCCAATTTGAGCCCGATATCAATATGTTGGTTGTCTGCGCCGCCCGACCGTCCTCCCTCACTTGGGCGCACCGAAGACACAGCGGAGATGACCACCTGCTGCGAATACTCAAGATAGCCTGTGTTGCCGGGGCGGATCTTGATCATGTAGCGACCATCGACGAGTCCCGAGAACTGGAATCGGCCCGACATGTCAGTTTTGATCTGGCGAATGGTTGAATTGACGTCGTCAAGCAATTCGACATAGACATCGGCAACCGGGCGACGTCCCTCACCGTATACGTTCCCATAGATCGCGCTCCGCCCCTGAATGGCAGCGCCGAAAGTTGCTGGTGCAACTGAATTACAGGCAAAACTCCTTGCCGGCGCCAAGGCCACGAGGATCCCCAGGCCGATGACTAGAGGAACTTTCTTCATCGTTGTTCTCCTTAAATTAATTACGGCGGTATTGGTGCTGAGATTCTGGGGATAATCTCGGAAGAAACACTTGATCAAAATCTAAGTTAATAAATGTCCTAATTTTTCTTTCTTGGTGCGCAGATAGCCGGCCGCCTTTTCAGTTGGTTCGACTTCAATGGACACTCGCTCGACGATTTTTAAACCTGCCTCTTCCAATGCTCGCAATTTCAAAGGATTGTTGGAAATTAC
>JBGSYG010000035.1:0-18389 GCA_041750995.1 Pyrinomonadaceae bacterium
AACTCTGCCATCAGCCAAACCAACGTTGCCTACCGAATTGGGAGCCACTCACTCATAGAAAGACCGAAACGGTGGGAGGCCGTGCCGATCCCGACGCCACGTCGTCCTCTTACGTGGCGTTTTCGCGGCACCATTCGTTCCCCTCCGTATGTGCCAGCTCCCCCAGCGTAAAAGCGACGCCCTTCGGCGCATCTTAAACTAACGGGTGGTCGGGTCGATCAGATACCAGCCGGAAGACTCGGCGTGTCCGCTTCTCAAGATTGGGACCGCTGCGTTCCCACCCAAACGGAGCGGTCCGGAGGCACTGGTCGCTCCCAATCGCGCCCCAGAGCAGGCCGTGACAAAAAGAATTAGAGCTTTCTCCGTAAATCAGCCCTGTTCAACTTTCTCCGGACGTGTCAACACTACTCGTCTTCTGAATCATCAAGAGTCGTGAAATAGTGTCGGCGACCAATACGATCTCTTTTGGTTTATGCAGGGCTGCATTCGCGCCCAGCTTGAGAGCTTGCCGCTCAAGTGGCTCAGCAGAGAGCAAAACTATGGGCGTTTGCTGACGATGGGCCATGCTTCTCGTTCGCCGCGTGATCTCTAATCCGTTAATGCCAGGCAAGTCATTGTCTAGGAGTAGTAGGTCATAGTGCGCGTCGCTGGCGATTCTCTCCAGCGCACGGGTTCCATCATCGCAGGTCTCGACAGTCCAGCCTTCGCACTCAAGCGTCTCCTTGACGACGCTGGCCACTACCTCGTTGTCCTCAACATGAAGGATTGAGAACTGAGACGCTGAGTGCATTCCACTGTGGGAGTTCTTACTGTCGGGCATGGGATGCACGAGAAGGTGATCTCTTCTTGGACGGACCGGAGACCTTGAGTCCGTTAGATCCTGATACCGGGAGCTGATCAATGAGATAAGGCTTAGTGTCATCGCAATCTATTGAGTTCTCCGCTTAACGAGGGCGCTTCGGGGAACGTACTTTCAACAAGTCTCTCACGACGACGCCGTTGCGCCTTGCTAATCCTTCGCCTCCCTCAGGTTGGCTAGAGGACTTTCACCTCCAGGCTGTCGAATATGCTCGGCACACAGCCGAAAGCCCGGCTTTTGGAGCCGGGCCTTGTTATCGGTTCTGTCAGGTTGTCGAGGCCATGCACGAACTAGTTGGTGTTTGACCTCCGACGTTTGCGCACTTTAGCCGCCACGCCGAAGAGACCGGTGCCCAGAAGCAGCATCGTTGTCGGCTCGGGTATCGGCGTTTGCACTTGCTGAGCGCCACCGATGCGGATTTGTGCTACGTCATCGACGTTTGTCACTACCATTGCAACGGTGGTCGTGAATGCAACGCTGCTGATCCGTTGCCCATTGATGGCGGTTATGGTGAAGAAGTTCTCACCGCTTGCCCCAACCGCAAAAGTGCCCTGGGTTTGCTGCCCGTTATTCTCCGTAACGACGAAACTGACTGAGCCGGCAGTTGCGGCGTCAATGTTGACGATTAACGAAGTAAAAGTCGCTCCGGGAATATCGATCGTCAAATTTGTCAAAGTACCATCGGCAGCCTCAATCCGCGCCTGACCGTTGGCGGGCGCGATGAGGGATTCGCTGGACGAAAAGCGGACTGATAAGCCCGTCTGGTTGGTTGTGCCGAATATCGGGTTGCCGGTGAGACCGGTGTTGAGCAGCACGTTCTCGTCTGGCTGCGGGTTGTTACCCACAGCGATAATGATGTCTGCACGGGCCGATCCGATGGCGGCTAGGCCGATTAGCAGAGCAAACGATAAGCAAAAAACTAGTTTTCTAAGAGGCATAAGAGACAACTCCTTGTTCTAAGGTTAGTAGCACTGCGCTTGGCAACACAGCCGCACACCGGCTGCCATTAAAAGAAAATCCGACGATGCGGCGGAGCAAGCGACGCAATCTCGGAAACTCAAAATCGAAGGACTTAGGATTAAGTAGAAGCTAACCGACTACGCAGAACCGCACGTTTGGCTTAACCGGCACTTTACGGGAGGCCTTAACCCTCGATCATTAGGTTGTTGCTAACATAAGGCTGTTGCTAAATTGTGACAACGGGGTTTTATGCCCATTTCAATGGCAGGAATCTGCCATGAAGTGGAGAGCTTCGTCAAGCACGTATCTGGATTTTTGAAAGAAAACTCAAACATGCAATGCAAGGACCGAGCAATTGCGCCTGGTCACAACCTCACGTACCTTTTACTGCTAATGCTGCGAGTGGTGGGACAACCCGTCGGTCCGCATCGACGGCTGTAAGGAACGGTGTTAGTCTGTTACGACCATGAGCAACACCACACTAATAATCCTTATAATCGTGTTAATCCTACTCTTCGGCGGCGGCGGATACTGGTATCGTCGGCGATGAGCGAGGCGCCGCTAGCGCGGACGTTTCGATTTAAGAGGTTTCTCGCATTTTTGATTAAAATGCGCCGCACTCGGCCATAATCTGCTGGGGGTGATGACATTGAATCTGTAGCGTCCATGGCTGCGCCACCGATAACGGGCCCGGTCACCAAAGCCGGGCCTTCGGTTTTTAGAGACTTAGCAGAAAATTGGAAATATGGCGGCCTTGAATTAAGAATCTAAGATCAACGCTTGGGTTGCGCGACAGTTTCCAATGGGGGCAATGGATTTGTATCGTAATTGCGGCGGGAGTTGATTGCACTTCGCTCTATTAACATAGCAGTAAATTCGTTGGCTGAAATTGGTTTACCAAAAAGAAACCCCTGCACTTCATCGCATCCTAATGAGCGCAGGAACTTAAACTGCTCCTCAGTTTCTACCCCTTCGGCGATCACATTAAGTTTGAGGGCGTGTGCCAGCGTGATGATGGCAGTCACGATCGCGGCCCCCTCTGGATCAGTGCTGATCTCACGGACAAACGATTGGTCAATCTTCAAAGTATCAATGGGAAACCGTTTGAGATAATTCAATGAGGAGTAGCCGGTGCCGAAATCGTCAATCGAAATCGTAACTCCCATTTGTTTGAGTTCATTCAGTTTCTTAATAGCCTCATCGGGATCCTTCATTACCGAACCTTCGGTCAGCTCAAATTCCAGATATCGTGGGTCGAGCCCCGTTTCCGTAAGTATCTGTTCGATTATTGGAATCAAGCGCGGTTGTTGAAACTGCCTGGCTGAGAGATTTATCCCAAGTCGCAGAGGCTCGAAACCGGCGTCCTGCCACGACTTACATTGTACGCACGCGGCGCGCAAAATCCATTCGCCAAGCGACACGATTAGGCCACTTTCCTCGGCCATACGAATAAATTCTTGTGGATAAAGCAGACCCAGCCCAGGGTGCTGCCAACGCACCAACGCTTCGATACCGACGATTTGACACGATTCAATATTTACCTGCGGCTGGTAATAAACCAGAAACTCTTCACGTTCGAGGCCCGGCCTAAGATTGTTCTCGAGTACAAGTTGTCGTAAGGCTTTAGTAGTTCTGCCAGAGGTATAAAACTGATAATCGTTGCCTCCCTGTTCCTTCGCACGATTCAAAGCCGTGCCCGCCGTTTTCAATAGTGCCATTGCGTCAACACCATCGTCCGGGTGAAGGCTGATGCCGATACTCGCCTGTACAAATAGTTCCTGGCCCGCGAAATGAAAAGGTGACTCAAAAATATCCTTGATGCCCTGGGCAACTTTTGCTGCGTCCTCAGCGCGACCGATGTGAGTTAGCAGTAACGCGAACTCATCGCTGCCGAGCCTTGCGACGGTATCACTGTCTCGAACGCAACTGCTCAATCTGGTCGCGACCTCTTGTAGCAATTGGTCCGCTGTTACATAGCCAAGGGTGTCGTTAATGATTTTGAAACGATCGAGATTGACGAGGATGACCGCAAGCATTTGTTCGTTGCGCCGTGCGAGCGCGATGGCCTGCTGTAAACGATCTTTTAGTAGCGCTTGATTCGGCAGCGTGGTCAACGCATCGTGATATGCGAGATGATTGAGTTGCTTCTTGTATTCAGACAGATCAAAACTGAAACAAACGATTTCCTGATCGGAGTTTGTTAGCGCGAGACTGCACAAGACGGGAACCTTCCTACCATCGCAGGCGACGTACTCCTTTTCATAAGGCTGACAAGTCGCCGATAAGACGAGTTGCTCTAACGCCTGATCGTCAAGATGGCGAAACGGTTTAGCGGTGATCTCGCGCCAGTTTAGCGAACCAGCTGCAACCACATCGGCGGCATAACCAACAGATCGCAGAAACGCTTCGTTCGCTTTTGAGATCGTGCCTTCTAAGTTACTAAAACAAACCCCAGTTAGATTGTTATCGACCACAGCTTTAACCCGTGCTTCTGCCTGCTTATCGGGCTCGGTTTCTTTTCGTCTGCCGCTTAATTCCTCTGTGAGTTCATTCAGAAACTCGGTCAGTGGCTTAGAGGCGGACGACAACTCTTGAGAGACTGATTTCATTTGCTATCCGGGAAGTGAACGGGCGTTACGAGCTGGGAAGCGGGGGTTGAGAGGACAGAATTACCGGGATAAAGAGGTTGTCACATTGTGAGAAAGGTCACCGGCCTGCGACCTCGGACTTAGGCTAACAAATGCGTCAAATAATTCCAAGAACTTTCTAAAAGGTAACTTTTTCTTTATAAATCGTCGTGTCCTCAGTCGACCGAGCCGTCGCTTCGGAGAACCGTTCAGTAGAGTGCCGGAACAAACCGAACGTCAGCTATTCAATTGTCACTGGTCGTCCTGAGGGCTTCGCTGATGCGCGTCGGCTGTCTGTGGATTCGATTTTGACATGTCTTCTCTTGTTGGGTTTGAGCCTGGCGGTACTTGTTTATCGAGGGAGGGCCGTCCTGGACCTTCTTTCCATTTTCTCACTACAAAACTGACGATGGAGTAACCAGCAATAAACGTCACCACCACCACGCCAAGCATTAACCAGTTCGTTTGACCTTTCATAGTGCTCCTTCCGTTTCGGCCTCACGCTCCGCAAAAGTAAGTAGTCCGACACCGGGACAATCGGGACACGAGCCGGCGCTGACGACAAATTGGCATCCGCATCTGGGGCAGTATGAAATGGAATTCCCGACTGGCCGGTATGGAGCGAGAAAAACTTCCGGCTTTGAATTGCCGGTACGGTTCATGTATTCGAGGCAGTGACGCAATTGTTCGGCAGCGGCCCACGTGATGGTTTCTGCTGCTGCCTCGTCTGACACTTCATGTTTCAGCGGATGTTGCAGATCAAGAATGAACGCGCGAACGAACTCCTGCGCAGCGGAACCGGATAACAAACCGGCCACAACAACCGGGCTGTACTCCGAGAGCAAATTTCTGGTCAAAAGGTCCGTCGCTCTAATTGCAACCGGCGGACAAAGAACCATCTTTACTACATCTTCAATACGCTCCTGAGATTCGTGTGGATATAACTTCTTGTGAGCCTGGTAAAACATAATTGAGATCTGCACGGCTAAGACAATCATCACGACACCAACAGGAATGAATAGCGTGAGCAACCCGAAGAAGCTCGCCAGGAGAGGCGTCGCTACAAAAAGAAACAAGAACAGGATCGAGCACATCGTTCGGATCGGTTTGACCAAGACGTTTGCTTTCTGCAGCACTGCGGCGGCCTCACCTGCTGCAAACTGACCGCCAATATGCGCCCGCACTAAACGCTCGCGATCGGAAGGATGAGCGATCATTCTGTTAATTAGTTCCGACAAGACCCGGGCCTGTTTTGTCGTCGCAGTTTTCGTAAATCGCTGGTTGTTGACGAGCACATAAGCGCCGTCGAAGCCAGCGTCGGTTATCTCGGTAAAGGCGAGGGAACGACCCGTTTGCACTGGCCTTCCTACCGAGGGCAGCGCTTGCAGATTGAACGCACAAATTCCGTTTGATGAAACAGAGATAGGAGATAAGTGACTGAGGAATACGCAACCGAGGGGCGGCAACGGGTTCATAAACAACAACCCGCCACGCCCATTACTCAAGGGCGAGCTGAGCGACGCTACGCGCCACTGACGACACCAGTGTGAAACGAAAGCGACAGACTGTTTCGTGACCCACAGCCAACAGTCTGAGAGATACAGCAAAGCAAGCACGAGCAGAAGAGTTTGGCCATCGCTCATCTCAAGGACCCTGCTCCGCCTTCCTGCGAGAGAAGATCTTTCGGATAAAACCCAGTGCCAGAATGCCCACGGCGATGAGGGCTTTCCACAACCACTTGAATGCTCCTGACTTGACGAGCACCGCAGTAGTTCCGCCGACAATCAGTCCCGTCAGGCCGTATTCGGCCATCTTGTCGCCCTGACGAAACTCCGCATATTTCTGTCCGGTGTTGAAATCGAAACCCGCGAGCATGGTCTTGAATTTAGGCAAATCCGTCGCGAGCGTCGCAGGGTCAGTCACGAGCGTTACTTCCATGACGCCTCCACGGCCAAGCAAACGAGTATTGTGATTAATGATTGGAGCGCCGCTGCTCTCTGCTCTCACGGCCCATTCGAGGTTGTGCGTAGTTTCGTCGTAACGGGGTGGTTGGGCCCAGCCAACGATCGTCATGGTGGCCCAGCCGCGCCTGATACGTTCCTTATTTCCCTCTTCCGTGCCCGCTTTGATTGATTCCAGCAACGCGTCAGCATCCAACGTGTGCTTCTCATCGTCTCGTACGTACCCAACGTCCTGGAATTCAAACACCGCGAACCAGCCTTCACCCGTAGGTGCTACGAATCCAACTTCTTTGCCGGTGATCGGATTATGATTCGCTTCCATTATGAGACGCGTGTCAGCGGCCCCAGCAAATACATACCCAGCCGGTACGTGGACCTGCGCAGTCGTGCCGAGGTCTCCGATTGACGGTCCGTCTTGCCACTTCACGTTCTCGAGCGGGTCTAACCCTCCGATCGTGACAGGTGACGGCGAGGGAGAGGGCGATGAACGCCGCTTGTTGCCTTGTCCTAAGGCGATAAGCGCGCAGATGCATACAACGCTGAGAATAAACAAACAGCGCATTTTCATAGCTGTATCCTCCTGAAGCTTGGAATGGACGAGACCCGAACTGGCTAACTACTGGATCACTCGATCGTCACGGTGCAGGATGCGGACTTGGAAGACCCTCAAAACAGAGTCTGGTCGCTCTCACTATCATAGTTTGGAGATTAGAGTGTGCGTTCAGAGATTCGAAGTACGTGAGTCGTAACCCTCCAGGTCGTTTGGGAAGCAGGACGGGTTTACCCCATCGTGGGATAACGCCTAAGTGAGCTGGTTCTCGTGAAGGCGCTTTTCCGGGGCAGCGTGAGTATACAAACTTAGCTCGGATCTTGCGAGCACTTTTGCTTCTTGGAAAATTGGCACCTGTCCGTGCTCAATCAAGAGTCGGAATGCTTTGGGAAGCTAATAATTCAGCAATTATCCAAAGCGGCGACAGGTCGCCGCACTCCAAAATTCCGAGATCCGAACACTCAACTCTCTTTTACGGCAGCGCGCTGCTGGCTCCGCTGGTAGAAGTAAGAAACGACCAGCAGGATCGCTCCGAGCATGATGAAAGAAAAAATTCTGTATCCGCGTTCAAGCGAAGCCAAGTCCACTAAAAACACTTTGAGGGTCGTCACTGAGAGTAATACGAGGCCCATCACCCGCAGCAACCGCAGCCGGCGCACACGCGCGGCAATAAATAAGCCACACGCATAGAGCCCCCACACGACTGAGAGCGAAAGCTGCTTCGCAAGCTGGAGATTGCGCGGACGTTCAAAGCCGTCAAACCCTGACGCCGCAGCCGCCGCGTGGTTCAACTCCACGAAAATCTTCGCTTCATAGTATCCGGCGGCTTGCGCGCTCAACGCGACAACGGCAAGCACATTGGCGGCTACCGTCGCTACCGACCGCGCTATGTGGGCCTCCTCGAAGCTCTCACCCGAGCGGGCGTAAGTTCGCACAACAAGCCAAAGGGCTGCTATGAGTATCGCGAATCCAGCCAGTGTTCGGTTAAGGACCAACACATGCCATGACGCGTCGTAGTAACTCAGATTCGCGAGGACCAATGGTGCCGTGGACGCCAGGACTAACAATCCACCATAGCGCCACACTCGCGAGTGACGCCACGCGCCAAACATGAACGCGCACGTCGCGTAGAGAGTCCAAATCAGCGCGACCATGAAATTCTTTCCTTCCTGAAACGGACGGAAGATTTCAGGGCTGGACGTTTCGAGCTGGAGGCTAGCAATCGACCGGTCGTAGTAGCCAAAGACTTCAATGCTAAGAGCCGCGAGGGCGAGCAAGTTGGCCGCAAGTATCAGTGGGGGTAGCACCACGCGTCTTTCCGATTCGTTGGCGCTTTCCGGTCGTCCGTAGAGACGTGCGCCGAAGGCGAGCACCGCGACCAATAAGGCATAGGCCATAAAGGTCTGATTGAAGAGCGGAAAGTGCCACGACGCCGCGTAGTAGGTGGTGTCGAGAACGACTACTTTACAGATTGCCGTCAGCAACACAATCAACCCGCCCCAACGCAACAACTGTGACCGCCGCAATAGGCCCAGCGTCAGCATCGTCGCCGCATAAAGCGTCCAGGCTATGGAGATTGAGAACTGCCTCACATTCTCGATTTGCGCGTTTAGGTTCGTCAGCTCAGTAGCACTGTTCGACATACGCGCCGCGAAGTAGTCGTTCAGTTCGACCGACAAAAGTGTCAGCGCTATGGCGTTGCCTGTGAGCGTGAAGAGGATTTTAACGGTGGAGCGCTCATCTTCGTCGGCTTCTCCGGCGCGTCTGTAGAGCCAGGCGGCGCCCCCGATCGCAGCGACAAGCACGGCGCATGAAAGCGCGCGCCGATTCAGAAGCGGCAGGAAGGCAGGGTCAACGCTGTAACCGAACCCGGGCATGTCCCAACCAAACCAGTGGACCACTGCCGCGGCGAAAACGCCGAGCGCAGCGTGGCGCGCGCCCGTTTCACCGAGGCGCAAGCCCACCCAAGTCAGCATCAGCGCCTCGACTGCCCAGGCAATCGTCACCCAGTGCAATTCCAGCTGAATTGCCACCGCGACGCTGAGGAAGGTCGCCGCTGCCCCCAAATAGCTGTACCTGAGCAGACGGTCCTCCGCATTCCAGCGCCATGTCGTGTAGAAAAGTCCGGTGAAGAAAACCGACAAGAGCAACGCCTGCGTGGCGGGCGTCGCGTGATCGAAGCCCGTCTCCGTGAGCATCACGTAGCTAAAGCCGAAGTAGAACATCGCGTTGGCGATGGCCAGCGACACGTCAAACCAGCGCGAGGCCCTGACGGGGAGTACGTTGTGGAAGATCGCCAACAGCGAGTAGATCAGGAAGAAGACACTCAGAAAGAATAGTGTGATCCAAACCTTTTCTGCGCTGAAGAACTTGAATGCCCAACCGAGTGTCATCGCCACCGTCGCGGCAAACGACAAGAAGTCGAGGCTGCGCCAGCGCTTGAAGTAAGCGACGGCGAGTACTCCGCCGTCGAGCAGCGCAACGTATGTGAACAACCCGACCTCATTGTCTACGCCAGTTGAGAGCAATACCGGCGTCAAGAAACCGCCGACGAGTCCGAGAATAGCCACGGGCAGCGCGTTCAGACGCACCGACAAAAGCACTGCAGTCGTCGTCACTGCGACCATTAGGAGTAGGGCCAGCGTGTGCCCGATGAGGTGATAGAGGCTATATGCTGCGAACACCGAGAGGTAGAGGATGAGGAGGCCGCCACCTGAAAGGACGTAGGCGAAAGATCTCAGGTCGCGCCTGCGCAGTCGCTCGCCCACGTAGAGCAACGCAACGCCCACGAGCGCGGCAAGAGTGACGCGCGCGCTTGGCCCAATCCACTGTTTGTCGAAAGCAAATTTGAGGAAGAAGCCGACTCCCAAGGTGACCGCGATGATGCCGATCCAGGTAAACCAGCTACCGGCAATCATTGATTCCAGGTCGCGACGCTTTTCTACCGGCTCACTTTTTGAAAACCCGCGATCTTCCGTTGCATCGTTGTCAACGAGAACAGGCCGGTCGGCCCGAAGAGCTTCTTCTATTGTCGCGTAGCTGTGCGAGGGGGAACCTTCGTTTATCCACGAATGGGTCGCGGGCGTCCCTGGTGGTGGTGTTTCCGGTTGCGACCATTTTTCCAGAGTCACGGGAACCTGAGGCGGGACTGGACCAGATTGACTTGCCACCGAGACGTCCAAGTCTGGCGTTTCGACTTCAGCCGTGACCAAATGCATTTCGACTTGAGCCTTGACCAGATGCGTTTCGACTTCAGATATAGCCGGAGGCGTTTCCAGTCCAGACGTAGCGGGCTGCGTCTCATGTCTCTCTCGAGGGGAAGACGCGTGGAGCGCTTGCTGGGGGAGCTCAATTCCTAAATGCTGTTCGATGTTACGCAGCCGGGCGGTGTTCCTCCCCAGCACTCGCTCCAGAAGGTCGAGTCGTTCGACGAGTTGTTTTAGGATTTCTCGCGAGGACAGGTCGTCGGCCATCTGCTCTCCTGAGTTTCGAATGAAAGAGGCCCGAGTTTCTCGCGCGCCAGCGATGTGCCAAATGATAGGTTAGGACAGAAGAAAGCGGAAGAGCCGGCTTCGTTGAAGGCAAAGCGCAAAGGTTAGATACGGTGCCGCGTTACTTCGTGGGTCGAAGCCCGGTGTGAATGAGAGTGTTAGAACAAACTGGATATGCTGATTAAGGGCGCAAAAGGTCCTTACAATCAAACGTGGTCTCAATTTCCCGGAAGACCACGGGCAGATCTGTCTTAGGCAGTCGAACAATATCTACTGGCTCGGGCGGGAGCCCAGCTTCCGCGCCACACGTAGGAAGCTTAATACTCCGCACCAAGACTTCGAGTTGATTGTCGACTTCACAAGCACTATCGATGAGAATCCCATAACGACTCGGCTGTTTGCCCATGGCCGCGACTATTATCATTTCGCGCGAGAAGTCGATTTCCGGCAGCGGTGGTTTTTCCGATGCAACAGGCATCATCTGGTTCCAGAATTCAATGAACTCGTCGCGGTTGCGAATTAACAACCGAGCGCGCTGCGAAATTCCTCCACTAAGGTAGGAAGTGCGCCGTCCGTACATTTTCAGTCCAAATGGGTGTTCCATCAGCGAAACTGCAACCGATTTCCCACGACAGACCGCCACTACCTGTTTCGTTGGAAGACTTTGGTCATTCGAACCAATGCCGCCGAAGGCATCTTCTTCCACCCACCTGACCTGGTCCAAGTTGCTGATCGCGATAGCGGCCGCTTCATTTGGCAGTTCAATCGCATACCCTTTCAACGCGGTCTCATAGACGTAGTCAAACTTTCCACCGTAAGTTTGTGCATGACAGCTGGCTATGGCAGTGACTCGTGCTCGCCGAACCTCAAGCGGCGCGTCATCGGAAACGACGTCGTCTTTCAGCACGACGATGTATCGGTTAGGAATTGGTTTCTTAGACTTAAAAAACTTGGTTGCCGGAGTTGAGGGGCCTTGTGGTTGCTCGGATCGCGAGGTTCTCAGTGCTGAACACTCGTGTGGATATTCTGGTATTTGACCTGACGAAGTTGCTGGGAATACGAGCACAGCGATGGTGAGCGACAAGATTGCGTAATTCTTAAGGCGCTGCACTGATTTTGACTCCTCTGGCTAACCTGGAGAATTCTACCGTAGATTTTCCAGCTAATTGAGCCATTCAACAATCTGGTTCCAACTCGAAATCGCGACGATCATTCAGTACTGACCAACCGGATCAGCCACGCTTTTCTCACTGTCGCTCCATCTATGCTACCCGCGTCGAGCTGCCTCGATGGCGGCGACGTCAATCTTCTTCATCGACATCATTGCCGTGAAGGCACGCTTTGCCTCAGCGCCACCAGCGGCCATCGCCTCAGTGAGCACACGCGGGGTGATCTGCCAGGAGAGGCCCCAGCGGTCTTTACACCAACCGCACGCGCTTTCTTGACCGCCATTGCCGACGATCGCGCTCCAGTAGCGGTCTGTTTCTTGCTGATCGTCCGTGGCGATTTGAAAGGAGAACGCCTCGCTGTGCTTGAACTCCGGGCCGCCGTTAAGACCGAGACAGGGAATGCCCAAAACGGTGAACTCTACCGTCAACACTTCGCCTTCCTTGCCGCCTGGAAAGTCGCCTGGCGCCTCGTGAACTGCTGTCACTTCACTGTTCGGGAAGGTGGCCGCGTAAAAGCGCGCCGCCTCTTCCGCGTCCTTGTCGAACCAGAGGCAGATAGTGTTCTTCGGCTTCATTATAGTGTGCTCCTTTTGTTCGGATCAGTTTGAAAACGACGGAGTTGTACTGAGCATGAGTCTACTCCTTCTAAATTTACGACAAAGTATCCGGCGATTCATTGACCCGCGATTCAAGGGATCTGTTTGCGTCGGCAAGTCGCTCAACAAAAGTCGAACTCGACTGCCTCTAAGGACCTCAGTTTCAATCAACTGCAATTTGACTCCTAATCCGTTTGCTCCCATTCTGTCGCCATTACGCGCTTTCACGCTGCAACTCTATGGAGCGGTTCCCTTTCCTTTGGCCATGAAACAATCTGTTGCAAATGGGAATGTTTGGGATGCCAAACTTGAATTCTCGTTTAAGATTTCCGGCAAGTGGCTGAATGCGAACCAAGGTAACTCGAATTAAGAGTTGAAAAACTGCATGCAGCAATTCTCAATAGGATGAATTAAATGATGAGTAAGGCCACCAAACGTTGGATCCCTCGCTTGATTCACCTCATCTTTAGCATTCCGATAGTCGGTTATGTTTATAGTCCATTTGAAGAACTTCCAAACTACGCTCCGGTGGTTCGGTTTGTCTCAATTCCTGTTCTTGTCCTTACGGGATTTTGGATGTGGCAAGGCCATGTCATTCGACGACTTATCTCGAAGAGATGGCCAAAGAAGACGCTGCAGCTAATCTCTAGCCACCTGACCACCTTCATGTGAAATGGGCCATGGCCCAGATGCTATCGTGGCAGTTACACGAGGAGTCGGAAAGAAATGAACTCCCCAAAATCTAATTCAGTTAAGAAGTCTTTAGCCTCGAAGCCGAAGGCTAAGCCGCGCGCAAGCAAACCTCGCAAGTCGGCCACCAAGTCTAAGCCTTCACGGAAGGCCGGCACCGGGGCCAAACTTCATGCGAGGGAAGCCAAGCCGGTGAAACTTCTTTCGGGCGGCAACCCGCAAATGGCGAAGGCGGACGGCGACGCGCCCGTGCAGGCGTACATCGCAGCGATGCCCGGCTGGAAGCGCGCCCTCGGGAAGGGGCTCGACGCGCTCATCGTGCGCAATGTGCCCAATGTGCGCAAGGCCGTGAAGTGGAACTCGCCATTTTACGGCGTCGAAGGTCAAGGCTGGTTCCTGTCGTTCCACGTCTTCACCCGCTACGTAAAGGTGACCTTCTTCAGCGGGACGTCGCTCCGCCCGGTGCCACCCGGTGGCACGAGCAAGGATGTGCGCTGGATCGACATTCAAGAAGGTGACGAGCTCGACGAGACGCGGATGGTGACGTGGGTGAAGCAGGCCTCCACGTTGCCGGGCTGGCTAACGTAGGCTCGGGAAACTTCGTCTCATCTATTCTCTTTCAGCACCCTTCACTCCTGTAGCGACTGACGAACCACCTCCACTACAGTTCAGGAACAGTCCGCACATCGGTGCGTGGGGCAGGCACCCGCAGCGACACCTGAAGGTTGAGTTGCCGGCGCCGATTGGCTCCACGTCACTCGAAGAAAGGGCCTGGCTAAAGTTTTGTTTTGCCACAACTGGGCGGAGACGAGCAATTCTTAGAACCTAGCTTACAGGCATCTCACCCCCACCGGGTTTGCCTTAGCCCGCTCATCGAACATCCTTAAGCTGCTTTTAAGTCAGGCACTTGATGCTTCTGGTGCGATTCGCTAACGACGCCAGCGCGGCACTTTATTTTTGCTGGCCCGCTTATTGCTCAGTGGTCGTTATACGAAGGTGTGATCCGCCCTTAGCGATCTACTGTATTCAAGGAGCGGCTTCATTTGTGAAAGAACACTTCGCACCTTCTGAAATGCGCGTTACTTGCGAGCCAGGGGAATAAGCCCAGCAGAGATCAGATCACAGTCTGCGGGCCTACATGAAATAACGAGCGTTTAGTTTCCTTCCGCGTGCGGGAATCGCCCTCCCAACTAACTGCGATTCTGCGACAAGGCAATTCTAAATAGTCAGTACCCCCCGGTTCACGCATTCATGGCAGCCATGAAAAGCGTAGACCTGTTTTTGACTCCGGGTTACAGGTGTGACCTTGACGACTGGCTAAAAACTTTCTGCGGCTGATCGCTTAGGTAAAGTAAGCCGCTTATCTCAGGAGTTCCCTTGATGAGAATACTGCGCCCCTCTCACTCTACGCCTCTCGGTCGTACGGTCCATCGTCTAGCCTCCAACACCAAACGAGCACGCACTCTCGTTCTGCTCGGCTTGATAGCGTTGTCAACTGCTGCGTTGGCCTCATCGGCAGCTTCTGCCGGCTCGTGGCGACAATTGATTTTCGGAGGTTCGGCCAGCGGGGGTGCTGATCTATCGCAAGCTATCGGCTTCCTTCCACCGATGATGGCGGCGCCTGCGCCGCAGGGAGCCACGAGTCTGGGCAGTGCCCGACGGAGTCATACTGCAACCAGACTGGCTGATGGTCGCGTGCTTATTGTTGGTGGTGATAACGCTGGCGGCGGCTATTTGGGTGATGCCGAAGTCTTTGATCCGGTGGCGGGAACATTCTCTTCCGTCGGTAGCATGGGACTGGGGCGTTCGGATCATGGCGCAGTAAAACTAGCGGACGGCACAGTTTTGATCAGTGGCGGACGGAGTGGGATAGGGACAACAAATACGACCGAGATTTTTAATCCCGCAACAGGGACATTTGCTAATGGTCCAGCAATGAGCGTCGCGCGTGCAGGTCACAGCGCGACGCTTTTTGCTGATGGCCGCATCCTCCTGGCCGGGGGCGATGACAATGGCAGCGCGGAGATCTTTGATCCCTCGACCGGTACTTCCAGTGCCGTAGGCGCTGGCCTGAATAGCGCCAGATCGAACCATTCTGCCGCGCTGCTGCTTGATGGGCGCGTCTTAATCGTTGGCGGTCGCGCTCTTGATGGCAGCGCACTTGTTGCTGCGGAAGTATTTGATCCGACTGACTCAAGCTTTTCACCAGCTGGTGAACTGACAGTTGGGCGCGTGTCGCCCCACCTCCGTGTCTTGTTTGATGGCAAGGTTCAGATTATCGGCGGCAACAGCGATGAGTCGATGGAGATCTATGATCCGCAGTTCCCTGGCGTTGGCGCTTACTCGCACGTATTGCCGGCCACCGACACGTGTAGCAACCTTCGTCCCGGTATTCTGGGTTCGGAAACGCGTGCCACTCTGTTTCATAACGGCCAGTCCGATCCGTTGCTCGATCGCAGCGCCCACACGATTAGCGAGCTAACAGGATCTAACCAGGCACTGGTAGCCGGCGGTGTGAACAGCGGCGGTACTATGCTCGATTCAATCTCGATCCTGAGCAGTAACTCAGCCAGCATCTCGACTGACAAGATGGATTATGCGCCGGGTGAAACAGCAACTATTTCCGGCCGTGGCTTCCAACCTGGAGAGATTGTTAGAGTCAAGATCCACGAAGACCCGCACACGCCTCAGGAAAGAGGCTTTGATGCTACGGCGGATGCTGACGGCAACTTCAGCGGACCGTATCTGGTCCAGGACTATGATCTCGACATGAAGTTCATCGTCAGCGCCCGAGGGTTGACCTCTGGCTGGACCGCGCACACGACCTTCACCGATGCGAACAACGATGCGCACGTCGCGCCAGGTTGGGCGCCCGTGAACACCGTGACGACCTTCAGCTCGCTCTATCGCAAAACGACCGGTGGCACCGTGCAGCACGTTCGCATCACGCTGCCCGTCGGCTACACCAACATCAGTGTTGCGGCGATGGCGTTCTCGTCCGGAACGTGGAGCACTCCCGTCGTAAACCAGGTGACCCGCACCATTGACACCCAGCTCACGGCCGGCACGGGCCTGGCAACTAACAATGTAAGCTGGGCGCGCATCGACGTCACCGCGACGACACCACTAGTGAATCAAAGCGGCAACGCTGCCGATTGGCTGATGCAGACGTTCACGAACACCGCAGGCACCTCCGGTGAGCAAAACGACAATCCGCCAGTACTTATCGGCGCGACCACCAACCCGTCGGCCACTATTAGCTTCGTCGATGCGGGCGGGACGCCGATCGTTTCTCCCGCTCTACAGAACGGCGTTTCGTCAACCGTTCGCGTCCGGATTACGCAGACTGGGAGCGGCATCAAGTACACCGATGTTGCGGTCCCAACCTGCTTCAGCAGCCCGACGGCGGTCTCGGTAAGTAATCCAGGTGGCAACCCCTACGCTTCGGTGAACGTTACCGACGGATTCATCCGCTTGGGTGGTGGCGACATCGCAACCAATGGCACTCTAACTGTCACGTTCAATACGACACCGAATTGCACTTCCGGCACCTACCTCGTCTCGTCAGACCCAAGTACCAACGCAAGCAATCCACCTTCGGGCACGAACCAGTCGGTTTCTACCACAGGTGGCTCGTTGACTATCGCATCTGGTCTCGCTGATCTCTCGATCACGAAAACCGACTCGCCCGATTCCGTTCAGGTCAACGCCGCGCTGACCTACACGATCAACGTCAACAACGCTGGGCCAGATCCCGCGTCCGCAGTTAAGGTCGTAGACACCCTACCAGCCGGAACGACGTTCGTCAGCGCGAACGGAACGGACTGGAACTGCGTCAATGTCTCGGGCACCGTCACGTGCAACCGGACGGCCGGCAATCTCCCTCCAGGTTCCGCTCCGGCCATTACTATCGTCGTTACAGCGCCTGCCACTACAGGCTCAATCACCAACAGTGCGACCGTTTCGTCGCCCAACGACAACACATCGGCAAACAACACGGCAAGCGCGCAAACAACTGTTGTCCCAGCTTGCACGGCTCCATCAATTACCAGTAACCCGATCGATCAGACAAAAACGTACAACGACAACGCCACTTTCTCCGCCACGGCCAGCGGCAATCCTGCTCCAAATGTGCAATGGCAAGTCCAAGTGGGCGGTGTTGGTGCATTCTCAGATCTTTCAAACGGCGCGCCCTACAGCGGCGTAACAACAGGCACGCTGACAATTACCAGTCCAACCGTTTCCCTGAGCGGGAATAAGTACCGTGCTGTCTTCACCAACGAGTGCGGCGGTACACAAACAGTAACTACGACCGCTGCCACGCTGACAGTGAATCCGAAATCGGTAACGGCAAACGTAACGGCGTCGAACAAAACTTACGACGGCAACACGACAGCAACCATCACTGGTTGCACCTTGACCGGTGTGCTCGCCGGCGACACTGCAAACGTCACTTGTTCGGCAGCAGGTCCAAACACCTTCGCCGACGCAAACGTCGGCAATGGTAAGACCGTGACCGCGACAAACATCAGCCTGAGCGGAAGTGCTTCGGGCAACTACAGCTTAAGCTCAACATCTGCAACTACCACTGCCGACATTACGACCAAGGCAATTACCGCCACGCTCACAGCCGATGACAAGACATACGACGGGAATAACACAGAGCCTGACGCGAGTATGAGCTGCGCTGTAAGCGGGGTGCTTCCGGCTGATACCGCGAACGTTCAGTGCACAGCTAGCACCGGCACCTTCAACACGGCGAATGTCGCCACTGCAAACCTGGTGACGGCAACGGTGACGATTAGCGGGACGGCGTCAGGTAACTACACGCTCGGGGCCGCAGGTACGACTACAAGTTCTACCAGCGCGACAGACGCAGCGAACATCTTGCCAAAGACTCTGACCGCGTCAATCATCGGCAATCCCATAAAGACTTACGACGGCAATACTAACGCGACGCTGACATCAGCGAACTTCAGTCTGTCGGGTCTTGTAGGCAGCGAAAGCTTCACTGTGACCAAGGCCACAGGCACATACAACAGTGCCGACGTGGCATCGGCAACGACGGTGAGCACGACTTTAGTGGCCGGCGATTTCACACCAGGTGCGGGCACGCTGGCGAGCAACTATGTCTTGCCGACCACTGCCAGCGGTGCGGGCCAGATTAACAAGGCCGATGCAGTGGTTAATGTCACGCCATATAGCGTGATATATGACGGCGTCGCGCACACAGCAACCTACACGATCACAGGCGTCAATGGCGAAAGCGGAGCCACAGTCGGGACTGTCGACGTCAGCGGCACCACGCATACCAATGCGGGCAGCTACCTCGCCGACCCCTGGAGCTTTACCGGCACCGCCAACTACAACAACAGCAACGGCACCGTCGATGACAACATCGACAAGGCCAACGCCAGCTTCACCGTGACTCCCTACAACGTCACCTACGACGGCCTCTCACATACGGCCACCGTCTCGACGATCAG
>JBGSYG010000036.1:0-4441 GCA_041750995.1 Pyrinomonadaceae bacterium
AAGTATGATCAATCGATTGAACAAACTCGAAAAGCATTGGAACTTGACCCGAATTTTTGGTGGTCTTATCAAATCTTAGGCCTGGCGTATGAACGAAAGAAACAATACCCCGAAGCGATTGCCGCGTTGGAAAAGGCACGCCTGGTAGATGTCAACCCATCAATTCTGGGATATCTCGGCCATGTTTATGCGGCGGCAGGCAAAAACGCAGAAGCCCGAAAAGTATTGGAGGAATTGAAGGAATTATCAAAAACCCGATACGTTTCTCCATTCAACAGAGCCTGTATATACGCGGGACTTAACGACAAAGATCGGGCCTTTGAGGCGCTTGAACTTGCATATCAGGAACGATCCCATTTTATAACACTCTTAAAGTCTGAGTCCGTTTTCGACAATCTACAGTTCGACCCGCGATTCAAAGATTTGCTAAAGCGGATGAATCTGCCGGAATGAATTTGAGCAAGATGAATACAGAACTGCCAGCCGGGTCCACTCTGTCGCATTACCGCATCGTCTCCAAAATCGGCGCGGGCGGGATGGGTGAAGTATATCTGGCCCAGGACACCAGGCTTGATCGCAAAGTTGCTTTAAAGATTCTGCCTGCTGACCTCGCTGCAAACCAGGACCGCATGCGACGTTTTGTTCAGGAGGCGAAAGCCGCCGCGGCGCTTAATCATCCGAACATTGCCCACATCTACGAGATTGGTGAAAGCGACAGTACGAACTTCATCGCGATGGAGTTTGTCGACGGCAAGACGCTGCGGGAAAAGGTTCATGGCGAAAAAAGTAGTTTGAAGGTTCTGGTCAAACACTTGCAGCAAGTTGCGGAAGGTTTGGCGAAAGCACACGCGTCAGGAATCGTGCATCGCGATCTCAAACCCGACAACATCATGATCACACGTGATGGCCATGCGAAGATTCTTGACTTCGGTTTGGCGAAGCTGGTTGAGACCAGCGGGCCAGGTCCTGAGCAAAGTGAAGGAGGCGAAGCGCCTACTGCGGTGATGCACCAACACTCCGTCCCGGGCATGATTATGGGAACGATCGGCTACATGTCGCCTGAGCAGGCGCAGGCGAAAAGCGTTGACCAGCGCTCCGACATCTTTTCTTTCGGCTGCATCCTGTACGAAGCAGCCACTGGTCGCAAACCGTTCGCCGGTGACTCGATCGTTGACACGCTGCACAAGTTGATTCACGACCCCGCGCCCGCCATCACTGACTTTAATCCTTCAGCGTCACCTGAACTGCAGCGCGTCATCCGCAAGTGCCTGGCGAAAGAGCCGGAGAAGCGATACCAAACGATTCGCGACACCGCCAATGATCTCGAAGAGCTGCTCGAAGAGATAAGGGGCATCAGCGACATTGAGCGCTCTGTGGCGCCTTCTACGGGCGCGAGTTCGAGCAGCACGCCAGGTATTACAAACGCTGACCTACCCGCGCTGAGCACTGCGTCAGTTACACACCCACCCGCCTCGAGCGCCGAGTACATTTTCTCTGGAGTCAAGGAACACAAATTTGCCGCGGCCGTTGTTGTCCTGGTGCTAATTGTTGGTGTTGCGGTCGGTCTTAGTCTTTATCTGAGGGCAGGCACGACCGCAGCCGCAATCGAGTCAATCGCCGTGATGCCGTTCGTCAACGAAAGCGGTAATGCGGATGTCGAATATCTCTCAGACGGAATGACTGAAACACTCATCAATAGTCTTTCACAGATTCCAAACTTGAGCGTGAAGGCGCGTTCATCCGTTTTCCGTTACAAACGCAAAGAGATTGACCCGAAAAAGATTGCTGCAGAACTGAATGTGCAAGCGATACTGACAGGGCGAGTTGTCCAACGCGGCGATCAATTAACGCTCAATCTGGAATTGATTGACGCTCAGACGGAAAACATTCTGTGGGGCAACAGATATGAACGCAAATCCTCTGAACTCGTGGCACTTCAAAGCGAGATTGCCCGTGATGTTTCAAATAAACTCAAAACCAAACTTTCGGGTGCTGACGCCGCTAAAGTCGGGAAGAGCTATACCTCAAACCCCGACGCATATCAGCTTTATCTCAAAGGGCGTTTTTCCTGGAATAAGCGCACCCCCGAATCACTCAAACAGGCGATCGGATTTTACGAGCAGGCGATCGAGAAGGACCCAAACTATGCTCTCGCCTTTTCCGGGCTGGCTGAGACGTATGTGCTCTTTTCGTTTTACGGCGTGGCTCCAGCCAAAGAGAGCATGCCAAAGGCGAAAGCGGCAATCGATCGAGCTTTGGCCATCGACGATTTGCTCGCAGAAGCCCACGCCGCCCGCGGCAAGTACCTCGCTTTTTTCGAATTTGACAGGAGCGGAAGCGAACGCGAGTTTCGCCGCGGGATCGAACTCAATCCGAACTACGCGACGGCCTATCAATGGCTAGGGCTTGATTTTCTGGTGCTGACAAGGCGATTTGACGAAGGCATTCGCGAACTAAGGCGGGCAGGAGAGATCGACCCCTTGTCACCTGTGATCGGTTCCGATACTGCAAGCGCGTTGGGCTATGCAGGCCGTTTCGATGAAGCTATCGACCAGGCGCGAAGAACGCTCGAACTGGAGCCGGGCTTTTCATATGCCCATACATTCCTTGGCTATGCTCTCGACGGTAAGGGGCAGTTTGCCGAGGCGATATCAGAATATGAAAAGGCGATATCACTGAGCGATGACGGTTACAGCAGAGCAATGCTCATTCGAGCACTAATACGAGCGGGAAGGCGAAGCGAAGCCGAAGGTCAAATGGAAGCACTGAGAACGTTCGCCTCGAAGAGCTATGTTCCAAATTTTTGTTTCGCCATCGCCTATACCGCTCCGGCGATAAAGAAGCCGCGATTGCAATGCTCGAAAAGGACGTTGAAGAAAGGTCTTCCTATGTAGTGACGATCGGGATCGAGCTTGCCCTCAACGAGCTGCGCGACGAACCGCGGTTCAAAGCGTTGCTAAAACGGCTGAATCTGCCGCAGTGAATGTGAATCAGATGAATAAAGAACTGCCAGCCGGTTCCACTCTGTCTCATTACCGCATCGTCTCGAAGATCGGCGCCGGTGGGATGGGCGAAGTCTATCGTGCCCACGATGCGCGGCTCGATCGTGAGGTCGCGATCAAAGTTCTCCCGGCAGATTTCGTGGCTGACAGAGACCGGCTGGAGCGTTTCGAACAGGAAGCCAAAGCCACCTCTGCACTCAACCATCCCAACATCCTGACCGTCTACGACATTGGCGAACACGAAGGCACGCCGTTCATCGTTTCTGAACTGCTCGATGGCGAGGAGCTTCGCGCTCGGTTGGAAGAAGGGCCGATCCCGCTGCGAAAAGTTACGGAGTATGCGCAGCAGATAGTCAGCGGCCTTTCAGCCGCGCACGAGAAAGGCATCGTTCACCGCGACCTGAAGCCTGAGAACCTGTTTATTACGAAAGACGACCGAGTGAAGATCCTCGACTTTGGTTTGGCGAAGCTGCGGGCACCTGAAGCGCGAGCGGGCAGTTCAGAGGACCAGACCCGGAAGGTGCTCACCAACCCCGGCGTGGTGATGGGAAGCGCGTCCTATATGTCGCCGGAACAGGTTCGCAGTCACAAAACAGATCATCGCGCAGACATTTTTTCGTTTGGCTTGATCCTGTACGAGATGATCGTGGGTCGGCGGGCCTTTCAGCGAGAGACGATGGCCGAGACGATGTCTGCCATTCTAAGAGAAGAGCCTGCGGAAATAACTGGATCCAACCCGAACATCAGCCAATCGCTTGAGCGGATCGTCCAGAGGTGTTTGGAAAAGAAACCTGAGCGACGCTTTCAGTCGACATCAGACCTTGGGTTTGCCCTGGAAGCATTGTCCTCCACCAGTTGGTCAGGCGCGAATCGGACGGGAGAGGCGCAGTCGCTGGATCCTTCGTCGACTAACAAAGCCCAGCGCTGGCCGGATCGAGTCTGGAAGGTCGCGTTCGCGGTTACAGCCATGCTTGCCGTCGCGCTCGCCGTATCTCTGGTGGCCCAAATCGGGAACCCGTCTCCGGAAGCGCCAGTTCGTCGCTTCACCGTGGATCTTCCGTCAGAAGCCGCCCCGAACTGGAACGACTTCGGCGTGGTCATCTCGCCGGACGGCGCTCAGATCGCCTACAACTGCCGCGAAGGAAACACGGTCAGCCTGTGCGTGCGTGCGCTCGACAGCCTAACCGCGCGTCGAGTCGCAGACGGCCGTGAAGCGCAGGACTGGTTTTTCTCCCCGGATGGGGAGTGGCTCGGGATCGTCGACGAGGTTGGTCTGTCGAAAGTTAGCATCCGCGGCGGCGAGCCGCAGAAGATTCATCGTTGGCTCGACACTGAGCGTGTGCCGCGTGGATTCAGCTGGGGACCGGATGACTACATTTTGTTTGGCACCGCTTCCGGCATCCAGCGGGTCGCGGCAGCGGGGGGCGCGCCCGAAGCTG
>JBGSYG010000037.1:0-161135 GCA_041750995.1 Pyrinomonadaceae bacterium
ACACGCTGCGGCATCTGCGCGGCGAAGATCTCATCACCCACCTCGGACTCGAGTACTACGACTAACTTAGGAAACGGGCTGACGTTTTGAGAAGCGCTCAGCCCTTTCCGTATACCTGCTCGCCACCCCGTTTGCACCACGGCAAAATGTCAGTGCCTGAGTGCCGCTAATTGTCACGCGCGTGTTACGTAAGCGCGTGGCGTACGGCAGGGCGGGCAACTGCTCAAATATTTTGGATGACATTTCGCGGCCCGTCGTATATATAGCGTGTGTGGCCCTGTATCAGGCTCCGAGCGAAGCGAACGAAACAATCGCGGCGCGCATCTTTGCGATTAGCGGATCGTCCTTTGCATTAGTCGAAGACGGAGGATCCAGTCGCCACGAAGCGAGGGCAACGTGGTAACGGGTGGGAAAGAAATTATGGCAACCCCAGAGAAACAATTAGAGCAGGCATTGGACCAGACAGTTTTTCTTGACCCCGATCAAAAAAGTCCGCGAGCGCAGGATTTTGAAGACCGCCTGGAAGGACGGATTGTGGGCCAGGAGCGGGCGGTTCGGCGCATGGCCGGGCTGTATCAGATTTTTCTTGCGGGCATGAATCCGATCAATCGTCCGATCGGCACGATGCTGTTTCTCGGGCCGACCGGTTCAGGCAAGACTCGCGTTATCGAAGCGGCCGCCGAAGTTCTATTCGCCGATACGAATGCGATCGTCAAGATCGATTGTGCTGAATTTCAGCACTCGCACGAAATCGCCAAGCTGATTGGCTCGCCTCCGGGATACCTGGGCCATCGCGAGACTTCTCCGATGCTGACGCAGGAAAATCTCGACCGGATGCACACCGACGATCTGAAACTAACCCTGGTGCTGTTCGATGAAATCGAGAAAGCGCATCAGGATGTTTTCAATGTGCTGCTGCAAATTCTCGACGACGGCAGGCTGACGGATTCCAAAGGTCGCACTGTAGACTTCAAAAATACTGTGCTGATCATGACTTCGAATTTGGGATCGCGGGAAATCCAGGCGGCCGAGGGTGATGAGGAGCAAGTTCGCGACGCGGTGCTTGAAGAATTGCGTGAGCATTTCAAACCAGAGTTCCTGAACCGCATCGACGACATCATTGTGTTCCATCAGCTCGGCGAAGAAGAGATTGTGAAAATCATTGATGTGCAACTGGAACGTCTAAAACAAATGCTGCATGACCGGAACATCACGCTTGTGCTGGATGATTCTGCTCGCCGCCTACTCGCACGCGAGGGTTACGATCCGGCTTATGGCGCGCGACCCTTAAAACGAGCAATTCAAACGCTGATTCAAAACCCTATGGCGGTGAAACTTCTAAACGGCGAAATCTTGCCGGGTCAAACGCTAAATGTTTCCGCCGCCGGAAATCAGATGAAATTTCAGACAGTAATGGCTGCCGGCGCCTAAATCGCTAGGCTTACGAAAGGATTAGAAGCATTGTCGAAACCCTGGAACCCTTTACAAGACCTGATGCTCTTGCAGGATCGAATGAATCGTTTGTTTGAGGACGCTAGCGAACGGCGCGCGCGCGCTGCAGATAGCGATGAAATCGAAACTGCAGATTGGCATCCCGCCGCGGATGTTTATGACACGGAGGCCGCGTACCTAATCGCCGTCGATTTGCCGGGCGTCGAACGCTCCTCACTCGACATCGATCTCGACGATGAAAAGTTAGTGATCCGCGGAACTCGTACTATCGATCAGAGTGGAGAAAAAACGAGGGTGACGAGGCCTCACGGCCGTTTTCGCAGGAGCTTTACAGTTCCCGCGAACGTTGCCAACGATGGCATTCAGGCGTCATACAAAAATGGCGTGCTGGAGATTACATTACCTAAGCGCAACGAACCACGAGCGCAACGAATCCAGATCAAGGTGCAGTAATTATTTTCTAACTAAAAGTATGCGCGAACCCTCGGGAGGCATTTGATGAAGCATAGGGATCGGGAACATAGCGAGCAGCAGGCTGACGAAAGCGAAATTCGCGTCACAGATCGGCGGCGCCGCTACCTAAATAATGACGAAGCCGGCGGTTCCGATCGGGAGGATTCTACAGCTCCGAGTCTCAAGCCGAGTTATGTAGAAGAGTTGGAAACACGCACGCGAGCTGCCGAGCAGTTGGCGCTTGATATTCAAGACCGTTTTGAAACATTCAAGAATCGATTACAACAAGAAACTGATGAGACCAGGCAGCGTCTGAATCGTGCCGCTGACGAACGGACTGAGCGCAGCAAGGCGGAATTCATTTCCAGCCTGCTTCCCACTCTCGACAATTTGGAGCGGGCCATCGACGCGGCGGAAGCGGGCGGTTCAATGGAGCAACTGATCACGGGGGTGAAGCAAACGGCTGAAAGTTTTAAAACGGCCCTGGGCGCCGCTGGTGTCGAGCCAGTCGCTGCCCAGGGTGAGTTGTTTGATCCAGAGTTACATGAAGCTGTCGAAACAACTCCTGTGGAACCTGAATTCGACGGAAAAGTAATGAACGAGTACACGAAGGGCTATCGCCTCGGCGAGCGACTGCTCCGTCCCGCCCGAGTGGCTGTGGGACGCGCGCCGGAAAAAGCGCACAGCGCAATCGAATAAGAGTTTGGATTATTTTAATTTCGCAAGGAGAAGACTGTGACTGCCAAAGACATGAAGTTTCACGAAGACGCGCGTAAAGCGATGCTTCACGGAGTAAACACGCTGGCTGATGCAGTGCGCGTCACCCTGGGTCCAAAAGGTCGCAACGTAGTTTTGGCAAAGAAATTCGGGTCGCCGGTGATCACGAAAGACGGCGTAACCGTCGCGAAGGAAATTGATTTGCCTGATCGCTACGAGAACCTGGGCGCACAAATGCTGCGCGAGGTCGCCGTCAAGACCAACGACTCCGCCGGTGACGGCACCACCACGGCCACCGTGCTGGCCCAGGCGATATTTCGTGAAGGCATAAAGAATGTGACGGCAGGCGCTAATCCCATGGCGTTGCAACGAGGGATACAAATCGCGACGGATAAAGTGGTAGCCGAACTCGAACGCATGTCGCAGAAAGTAAAAACGAAGGCAGATCTCACTAACGTTGCGACAGTGTCCGCTAATAACGACCGCGAGATTGGCCAACTCATTTCTGAAGCGATGGAGCAGGTCGGTAAGGACGGCGTCGTGACTGTTGAAGAATCAAAAACGCTGAGCACTGAGTTGGACATCGTCGAAGGAATGCAATTCGACCGCGGCTACTTATCTCCATATTTCGTTACCAATCCCGATCGCATGGAAGCGAACCTGGAAGAGCCGCTAATTCTGCTGCACGAGAAAAAGATTTCGGCGATGCGCGATTTGCTGCCGGTGTTGGAACAGTCCGCACGAACCGGACGCGCTCTCCTGATCATTGCTGAAGACATTGATGGTGACGCGCTCGCTACGCTTGTCGTAAATAAGCTTCGCGGCACGATTAAAGTTTGCGCCGTTAAAGCTCCGGCATTCGGAGATCGTCGCAAGGCCATCCTTGAAGACCTGGCGATCCTGACGGGTGGGAAAGTCATCACCGAAGATTTAGGAATCAAACTCGAAAACGTGACAACCGAGGATCTGGGATCGGCGAAACGAGTGGTTATCGATAAGGAGACCACCACGATCGTGGAAGGCGCCGGGGACGCGAAAGCGATACAAGGACGTGTCGCAGCTATCAAACGTCAAATTGAAGAAACAACTTCTGACTATGACCGCGAGAAGTTGCAGGAACGTCTCGCTAAGTTAGCTGGTGGAGTGGCAGTCGTGAAAGTTGGAGCGCCGACCGAAACGGCGATGAAAGAAATCAAGATGCGCGTCGAAGATGCGCTCAATGCCACGCGCGCGGCGTCACAAGAAGGCATAGTTGCTGGCGGCGGAGTCGCACTGTTGCGCGCGGCAAAAGCTCTCGACACGCTTACGGATGACGATCCGGACGTTGTAACCGGAGTTCAAATTGTTCGGCGCGCACTCGAGGAGCCGCTGCGGCGAATCGCGCAGAATGCCGGAGTTGATGGCGCGGTGATCGCGGGCAAAGTTGCTGCGATGAAAGGGGCCAAAGGTTTTAATGCCGGATCCGGGGAGTTTGAGGACTTAATCGCGGCGGGAATCATCGACCCGACTAAAGTTGTGCGTACTGCTTTGCAGAACGCTGCCTCTATCGCCGGACTGTTATTGACTACCGACGCGGCCGTTACGGATGCCCCTGAACCAAAGAAAGCCGTGCCCTCAATGCCAGGCGGTGGCGGGGACGATTACGACTATTAACAAACGGGAAGCGTGAGGACAGGTTTCCTGGAATTCCCCGAACACAAGATTCTCCCGCTGGCCGGAGATTTGCAAGCCATCGCGCCGGGAGATAGCTGTTGCATTGAAACACAACGGCGCATATGCTCAGTTGCATCCAACCTGCGGGTTGGAACTTGTTAATTTGAACGATCGATGTCGGTCTTGCTGAACAAAGCACGCGGAATATCCGTTGTTTATTAAGGCGGGGCTGAGGCATCAGGGAAACACAATGGTTGATCTCGGAGCATACAAAGACAAGTTTGGGGAGAGCGGTCAACGCATTTTGGAATATGCGCTCAGCGAGTCGCGG
The DNA here is from genome assembly GCA_041750995.1 of Pyrinomonadaceae bacterium. GTDB lineage: Bacteria > Acidobacteriota > Blastocatellia > Pyrinomonadales > Pyrinomonadaceae > PSRF01. Next base: position 4,607 of record JBGSYG010000037.1, read on the forward strand.
CAACGCGATCAGAACTACGTTGCCGTTGAACACATTCTGGAGGCTCTCATGCATGAAGAGCCGGATATGTTCAACTCCGCAATGCGCGAGCTCTCCCTTGATCCGATCACCGTAAAGATCGCCATCGACAAGCGGCTTGAGACTAACCGGCAACAGCATGTAGGCAAGGGCTTTCGCATTGCGCCCGACACCACCGACCTGTTCAAGCGCGCCATGGAGCGAGCACGAGCCCAGGGCCGCAAAACCATCGAAGCGACAGATATCTTTGAAGCTCTTACCAACTACGACAGTCTGTTTGTAAAAGTACTGCAGAATATGGGCGCCAATCCTGACCTCGTCGCGGAGAACGTCCGGGCGCAAGTGCAGAAGCGGGAGCAGGAAGAAGAACAGTATCGCAAGAAATTTGAGCTGCCTCCTTACTTAAAGCACTTCGGCGTTTCCCTCAACCGTTTAGCGAGGGCTGACAAGATCGCTCCGACGATCGGCCGCGAAAAAGAAATTCAACAGATGGTGGAAATCCTCTGTCACCGCGAACGTGCGAACTCACCGATGCTGGTGGGCGAGCCGGGCGTCGGTAAGACTGCAGTGGTGGAAGGTCTTGCGCGCCTGATTGAGTTGGAGCCGGAAAAAGTTCCTGCGCGCCTGCGTGGTTCACATGTCGTGCAACTGCAAATGGGTGGTTTGGTGGCCGGCACAATGCTGCGCGGCATGTTTGAAGAACGAATTAAGGGAATCATCGATGAAGCGAAAGAGCATGCAAATCTAATCTTGTTCATCGATGAAGCACACACGATCATCGGCGCTGGAGCGGCGCTGGGCACGTCGTCCGATGCCGCTAATATGTTCAAGTCGGCACTTGCCCGCGGCGACATGCGCATCATCGGCGCCACCACGATTACCGAGTACAAGGACTTCATCGCCGAAGACGAGGCCCTCGCGCGTCGCTTCCGGCTCGTGAAAGTGGTCGAGCCTTCAATCAGTGAAACTCGTGAGATTCTGCTGGGCGTTCGCCCTCGCCTCGAACGAAACTACTCCGTAAAGATTTCCGACGACGCCATCAACACGGCTCTCGAGATGGCGCCTAAATACATTCGCAACCTGCACTTGCCAGATAAAGCGATCGGCTGGCTCGACACTGCGGCTGTGAAAGTTGAGATCAACGAACCGCAGACGATGGTAGTGAAGCCCGAACACGTAATCGACGTGATCTCGCAGGAGTCGCGTATTCCGCGCGACATGATTTTCCGAGATACCGGCGATCGTTTCGCTTTAACCGAAGCAATGCTGGGCGCTCGCGTGATCGGTCAGAAGAATGCCATAAAGGCCGTCGCCCAACGGCTGCGCTTGAACAAAGGTCCGTTAAAGGATTCGCACTACAAACCTGATGGCGTGCTCTTGTTCCTCGGTCCTACCGGAGTGGGCAAAACTGAACTCGCGAAGGCCGTCGCCGAATTCATGTTCGGCGATGAAGAGAAGATGGTCCGGATCGACATGTCGGAATACAGCCACGGAACGGTTAGCATTGAAAAGCTGATCGGGATGCCGCGCGGCATTGTCGGTTCTGAACGTGGTGGCATTCTTACCGAGCAACTGCGCGAGAATCCCTACACTGTCCTGCTGCTCGATGAAGTCGAGAAGGCGTCGCCCTATCTGATGAACTTGTTCCTGCAGGCCTTTGATGAAGGCTGGCTCACGGACGGACGCGGCAAAAAGGTGTACCTGTCTGACGCCATCGTGATCATGACTTCAAATCTTGGTTCCGACAGCTTCAAGCGATTTGAAAAGCCACTCGGATTCGGCATGAAGACAGCGAACGATTTCCGCGCCGTTAACAACGAGGTCTTGAAGGCCGCGGAACAGCGCTTCTCACCGGAGTTTCGCAATCGCATCGACGAGATCATCGTCTTTGCCCCGCTTACCATGGATGAAGTGCGGCGCATTGCGAGGCTTTATCTCGATAAATTGAGCCGGCAGATGGAACGGCAAGGCAAGTCGATCAACGTAACCGAGGATGCGCTGAACCTGTTGACCGAAAAGGGTTACAACACGGCGTATGGCGCGCGCTTTTTGAAGCGCCACATCGACGAGAAGGTTAAGCTTCCAATCACAAGCATGTGGAAGACCGCCTCCAGTTTCCTGGTCGACGTAGAAAATGGTGAAGCGGTCGTAAAACCCGCGGCGCCCAATAAGCCTGAACTAAATTAGTTTAGTTAACAGAGGTCTGAAGGGGTTTCAGTGAGTTTTCATTGAAACCCTTTTTTGCCGAGCACGTTAAATACTTATCGGAATTATGGCGACTTTGCTTCCAATCCTCCGCGGCGCAACCTGGCTCGTCGTCTGCACGCTGCTTTTCAACGGCTCAGCACTGGCTCAGACTGCGAACGCCAACACATCTTCCGCCCAGCCGCCCGCCAACGACACTAAGGCAGAGACGATCATCAAAGGCGCCGTCGCCGCAGTAGGTGGTGACGCGTATCTCAATGTGCGCACGGTTGTCGGCCGCGGCTTCTACACCACTTACCAGGATGGCGCCTCGTTAGTACCAACGAGGTTTTTGGATTACATCGCTTTTCCGGATAAGGAGCGCACGGAGTTTACGGCTCAGGGCATCCGCGTCATCAACACTAATAACGGCTCTACTGGTTGGTTGTACGACGGCGCCACGAAGAGTCTGAACGATCTGAAGCCCGCTCAAATCGAAGACTTCAAACGCGCGATGCGCACGAGCGTAGAAAACCTGCTGCATGGTTGGTGGCGCAACGAAAACGCGACGCTCACGTATGTGGGCCGGCGCGAAGCCGGATTAGCAAAACGAAACGAGACCGTACGCATCACTTATCCCGATAAGTTTTGGATTGAGTTTGAATTTGGCGCGAAGGACGCGCTTCCTGCAAAAGTCATTTATAAGCGCACGCGCACCAAAGCTGATTCTGACGAAACCGAAGAAATCACAGAAGAAGACTGGCTCGCCAAGCCCGTCACCAACGCGGGAGTCACCGCGCCTTTCGTTATTGACCACTACATAAACGGCAAACAAACGAGCCGCATCAATTACGAATCCATCGAATACAATCGCCCCCTGCCAGATACTCTCTTCGCTAAACCTGCAAACGCCAAGAGCGTGAAGTAGATCTAATCGCCCGCTCGAATCACATGCTGCGCCTGTCGCCATTCTTGTTGTTGCTGGCCGTGTTTGCGATCGGCACGCGCGATATCTCTGCGCAAAACCCGGACGAACCCGATGAAGTGATTCGTGTAGAAACGGATGTCACCAATCTTCCTTTCACGGCACTAGACAAACAAAAGCGTTTCATTACCACGCTCCGTGAAGAAGATATTCGAGTCTTCGAAGATGACGTGCCGCAGCAGTTGTTCACGTTTCAGCGGGAAACTGATCGGCCGCTAGCCTTGGCGCTTTTAATCGACGTCAGCGAGTCGGAGGAGCGGACGCTCCCTGCTGAAAAAGCCGCGGCGCGTTCTTTCATCGAAACGGTGATCCAATCGCGCAAGGATCAGGCGGCCGTAATTCCCTTCACCGGTTCGGCATTTCTCGAACAACCATTAACGCGGGATGTTCTCGGTATCTATCGCGCACTTGAACGCGTCGAAGTAGCTATGCCGGCGTATTTGGGTTCAGGTCGCGCGATCAGTGGCATTGTTACCGGACCGGGAACGAGGCGAGAGCCCCGCGAAGGCAGTACTGCTATCTGGGACGCGATCGCCCTCACCGCGACCGAGGTCTTGACGAAGAGCGCCGAACCAGGTCAGTCGCTACGCCGCGCGATCATCTTGCTAACCGACGGCCAGGACACATCAAGCGTTTTGGAAATCGGCCAGGCAATCGATCGCGCGCTGGTGGCTGAGACTGTCATCTATGCAATCGGAATTGGCGACAGCAAATATCAAGGGGTGGATCGCAGCTCGTTGCGCACCGTCGCCGAGCGCACCGGCGGCCGCGCCTTCTTTCCGAAAAAAGAAGAAGACTTAAGCCAGGTATTCCGCGAGATCGAGCGCGAGCTGCGCACCCAATATCTGATCGCATATTCCTCATCTAACAAAAAACGAGATGGCGCTTATCGGCAGATGCGAATCGATGTCGTCAACCCGGAACTTAAAAAGGATCGGGTAACACTCCGTCATCGTCCGGGTTACTTCGCCAAAGCCTCAGCCGCAACCAGATGATCGCTTTTTTGGAGTGCGGCGGCTTGACGAAAGAAAGTGGCTCCTTGTCCCCGAAGGGGACGAAGTTAATAGCCGTGGGCAACGCCCACGGTGATCGTCGACCGCAGCCGTTGACCCTGAAAGGGTTTAACTCTCTTCGACCCCTTCAGGGTCGGGTCCATTCATCGATCGTTTTCCGTGGGCGTTGCCCACGGCTACTAAATTTCACGCTTTCAGCGTGAACCGCGGTCTGTGGCCGCGTTACCCCAGGACCAAACCCGAGCTACGACTGGTTCCAGTTTCCAATGACAAATGAAAACTGGAAAATGATAAATGGGAAATGTATTTTGCTCTCTAACCTTGTTCTCCATCGCAATTAGAGTTCTATACTCAGCCTTATGAACCAACGACAGTTCGGACGCACGGGATGGCAGGTCAGCGAGATCGGCTATGGCATGTGGGGTATGGGCGGCTGGTCAAACTCCGACGACCAGGAATCGTTGGCTTCGCTTCAAGCCGCTGCCGACCTCGGCTGTAATTTTTTTGACACTGCCTACGCCTACGGCGAAGGGCGAAGTGAAAAACTGCTCGGGCAAATCGTGCGCGCCAATCCGGATAAGCGGCTCTATACGGCGACAAAGATTCCTCCGCTGAGCAAGCAATGGCCGGCCAAACCTGACTCCACTTTGCTGGAATCGTATCCGCCGGATCACGTCGAAGAGTTTGTGCATCGCAGTCTGAAAAACGCCGACCTGCAGAGCTTTGACTTAATGCAGTTTCACACCTGGGATGATGGCTGGCTGAGAGATGATCGCTGGTTTTATAAGCTCGACGATCTGCGGAGCCAGGGTCTCATCAAAGTGCTTGGCATCAGCTTAAATCGGTGGGAACCATGGAACGGAGTGGGGGCGGTGCGCACGGGACAGATTGATGCCGTGCAAGTTATCTATAATGTCTTCGATCAGAATCCAGAGGATGAATTGTTCCCCGCTTGTCGTGAAATGAATGTGGCAGTGATCGCGCGAGTGCCATTTGACGAAGGCACCCTTACCGGAACGCTGACGAAAGAGAGCACCTGGCCAGAAGGCGATTGGCGCAACAGCTACTTCGTTCCTGAGAACCTGGTTCCCAGCGTCGAGCGCGCTGAAGAGCTAAAGAAATTGTTGGCGCGTTGGAATCAGGAGCACTCGAGTAACATCACCCTTCCCGAGCTTGCCCTTCGTTTCATACTCAGCAATCCGGACGTCAGTACGATCATTCCCGGCATGCGGAAGCTTCATCACGTTGAGATGAATAGCCGGGTGAGCGACCTGGGGCCGCTGCCTGACGAATTACAGGAACTACTAAAAGGACATCGTTGGGTTCGTAAACCCGCCCCCTGGTCGCAATAGCTTCCCTCTTTGGAGTGCGCTGACTTGTCAGCGCTTTGTAACGCAAACTGTTAGTTTGCGTATTTCCTTTGGAAGAGTTGCTACCCGAACCGGTAAAGTACGCAAACTAACAGTCTGCGCTACGGGAACGTCAAAAACCGTTGCCATAAATGCTCTGCCTGCGGGTATCTCTCAGTAGCCATCCACCAATCTGGACAACCCAACGAGGGAAAACTCATGAGCAGTGATCGTCGCATGTTTCTGCTTCAGTCAACGGCTGCGGTCGCCAGCCTCTTGTTACCTGAAAGACTCCTAGGCCTTTCCAACAACGATGCACCTGCAAAGGCTGTCGCTTTCACCGGCGGTCACTGGTTCGATGGGCAGACTTTTCGTGACAAGACGACCACGGGCAAACCGCTCTATGCTCTGAATGGCTGGTTTACTGCCAAGAAGCCCTCCCGGATCGACTCGGTCATCGATTTGAAGAATTGGTTTATCGTCCCGCCCTTTGGCGAAGCCCACAATCACAATCTCGATTTTTCTGATGAAGAGCAGTGGGCGCGCATCAAGTCGATGTACCTGCGCGACGGCATCTTCTATATCAAGAACCCTACCAACCTCCCGCGCGCTGCGGCGCCGCTCGCCGGCCGGATCAACATTCCCAATAGTGTTGATGCTGTTTTCGCACATGGCGGCATGACCGCCACTGACGGTCATCCCCTCGGATTGGTCAAACGCAACATTGAACGCGGCGGCATGTTGCCGTCGGACGTGGACGGCGGCTTCTGTTGGATCATTGATACCGTTGCTGACCTTGATCAAAAGTTGCCGAGAATCCTTGCCGGCAAACCAGACTTCATTAAAACCACGCTCGTGTACTCGGAAGAATTTGCTAAGCGGAAGGACGACAAGAACTATTTCACCTGGAAAGGACTCGATCCCGCGTTGCTCCCAGAGATTGTGAAACGTGTGCACCGCGCGGGGTTGCGCGTTTCCACGCACGTGGAATCGGCGACAGACTTTCATCACGCCGTAGTCGCCGGCGCCGACGAGATCAATCATCTCCCAGGTTTCCGACCGGAGAACAACGACCCGATTAATGGTTATGACAATCTCGCTCGCTATCGAATATCTGAAGCTGATGCGCGTCTTGCGGGCCGGAGAAAGATTGTCGTGGTGACAACTTCGGGAACAATGATCGATATGAGCTTTAAGGAAGGGGTCGACGTGAAGAAGGCTGAAGCCGTGCGCGAGATGCTGACTCACAATTTGCAGATCCTTGAACGTCACGGAGTGCGCATCGCGATTGGCAGCGATAGCTTTCGGCAGACTTCACAACCTGAGGCGTTGGCCCTCAAGCGCCTGAATGCGTTCGACAGCCTGACGCTGCTGAAGATGTGGTGTGAGAATACGGCCGGGACGATTTTTCCGAAGCGCAAGCTCGGGCATCTTAAAGAGGGTTTTGAAGCCAGCTTCCTCGCTCTCAGCGGCAATCCCCTGCAGGACTTCTCTAAAATCAAAGGAATCGAGCTGCGCTTCAAGCAAGGCCAGATTATTTAAATTTCCTCGTTCGATTTGCTGCCTCTAGCCGGACACAGCGGGCTAAAACGAGGTTCTCAGACTCTCTCAACTTGAACGATCCTGGCCCAAAATAACCTCATACCAGCACTTATTAGTGCGTGGTTTAAGTACAACAGTTTGAATAACTTAACCGTTCCGGATTGTGACTTAAAAGCAACTGACAGGTAACATTCTCCATCCTACTCGCGGTCTCGATAGCAGGTCTTTGCTAATCGCTTCCACCATGCGCAGCCTGAAGTTGGAACGTATTCTGATGACCCCTTGGTCATCGCTCACATGGAGAACGACTGAATGAGTTTGTCCCGACAGTTTCCCCGTTTGCACTGTGTCAAGATTGTCCCATTTGCCATCATCGTCCTGTTCCTTTTGACGAATTTCACTGGCGTCTTATTCGGTCGGGCTTTCGCTCCCACCAGCGCCATTAATTCCACCAACACAGTCGAAGCCTTAACTTCCGGCGATATCGAGCTTGATCAATTGATCACCAGCATCGGCGAGTCAGAGGGAGTTGATCCGCGGTTCCTTCATGCAGTCATCTGGCAGGAGTCGAAATATGTGCAGCAAGCGCGTTCGCCTGTTGGCGCTCAAGGCCTGATGCAGCTAATGCCCGCTACAGCGCGCCGCTTCGGGTGCAAAGATCCTCACGATCCCGCAGCGAACATCGCCGCCGGTACCAAATATTTGAGTTGGTTGTTAAAGAGATTCGACGGGAACGTTGAGTTGGCCCTCGCAGGCTACAATGCCGGTGAAGGATCGGTAGACAAGTACAACGGCATTCCTCCTTATCGCGAAACCCGGAATTACGTGCGCATCATCACCAAGCGCTACGGCATGGGCCGCAACCCGATCATGGATACTCCGGTTCCCCCGATTGCTGTGAATTTGGTAACCGCGTATTAGCTGGATAGAGCTCTAACGCGCTAACGCTCGAGCGCGGCGCGATCCCAGTGCGCAAGATCAGCTCCTGCCTCATAGGTCGAGCGCAAAAAGTCCATCAACGTCTTTTCTGGTGAGCCGGAGGAATCCGGCTTAATCACTTCTTCATACAACAGGAAAAATTCTTTCTGTTCCTTGCTGTAAAACGCCGAGGCGGGCAGGACTTTCGCCTCCGCCAGGCCAGCGGGCTCGGGCGCCGTGTAGGAATAAAAGGCAGCACCCATATCCTTATTCCCCGGCCAAAAGCCGTGACTGATCACTTCATGCGAATATGCTTCGCGCGTAATCAAATCAGCTCCGGGTCTCTCCGGCGCCACCTTGCCGGAAAAGCGGGTCACTGCCATATCAAAGCTGCCCCAAAAGAAGTGAACGGGACTGACCTTACCGATGAATCCCGCGCGGAACTCTTTCAATACCTCGTCGATTTTGACTAAGGCTCGCCAAAAGCGATTCGCATAATCTGCATCGTAGGACGCATGCTCGTGATCATCTTCAAACCTGATCGGGTTTGGTACTTCTACCGGCGTGGTCCAGATCTCGACTGCCAGGCCCAGCTCGCGAAGCGCCGCCATCACTTCCGCGTAAAATGCCGCGACTGACTGCGGCCGCAACGGCAGGCGTTTCTCAGCGCCGTCGCTGCACTTGATCACCAGGATGTGATCAATGAAATCAAATTCAATTTCGAAAATGCGCTCGTCGTAAGACATCGCGGAGGTCGTGAGTCCCCGGGCTGAGACATAGAGCGGCACGTTCCACCAGTGGTTTACTAAGGGCGTTTGTTTCAGACGGATCTTGCCAATCACCTGCGTCCACATGTGAAGCGTGGCATAGGTGTCTTGCCACTCGGAAAACTTTAGTTCCGGCCAGGAATCGTTTGTCATAAATACCAGTCTGCAACGAAACTGAGCTATGGGCAAAGTCAGTGTAGGGGCGTCAAGGAAATTGCCAATTGCCGATTGGCGAAATTCGAAATTAATTCATTTTTTGAATGCGCACAACAGAGTCAGGACACAAAAACCCACTGCCGATGCCGATTGCGGATTGCAGATTCGGAATTGCCGAGTGCGGATCGGTGACTTGCGATTGTCGATTAGTCGGAGTCAGTACCACCACGCGGTAGCGGGTGGGCCGATTCGATTTGCTGATTGCTGTTTTTCGAGTAGCCTCCTTCGGCACAGGCCAATTGGCAATCGGCAATCGGCAATCGCCAATTCCCTAAGGGATCAGCAGCAACTTGCCCGAAGTCTTTCGTCCTTCGAGATCGCGGTGAGCTTGTTGCGCTGCTGCGAGAGGATAGGTGGCGTGAATCCGAAGTTTCAATTCACCGGCAACGATCATTTTCAGGACATCGCCAGAACGTTGTTCCAGCTCGGCGCGCGTGTGAATGTAGTGATGCAGACTCGGGCGCGTTATATACAGCGAGCCTTTTTGCGATAGCTGAATTAGATCGAAGGGAGGCACGGCGCCACTCGCGCCGCCAAACAAAACAAGGTAGCCCCGCGGGCGCAGGATGTTAAGGTCTTTTTCAAAAGTTGCTTTCCCGACGCCATCGTAGACAGCCTGAACTCCTTCGTTATTTGTTAGTCGCTTAGTCTCAATTTCAAAGTCCTGTTCGCTGTAGATGATCACTTCATCTGCCCCCGCCTCGCGGGCGAGTTGGGCTTTGTCTTGGTTCCCTGCCGTGCCGATCACGCGCGCACCCAGCCGCTTGGCCATCTGCACCAGCAATAGACCAACACCGCCCGCCGCCGCGTGAATCAAGACTGTGTCGCCGCGTTGAATTGGATAGGTGCTGTGGGAAAGGTAATGCGCCGTCATTCCCTGCAGCATCGCTGCGGCTGCAGTTTCAAAATCAACTTGATCCGGTATCGCTACCAGGCGGTCTACGGGAACGGCGGCATATTCGGCATAACTTCCTCTGACACCGGTATACGCGACGCGATCGCCAAGCTTGATGTTATTCACCTCACTGCCAACTGCGGTAACGATTCCAGCGGCCTCCTGGCCGTTGATAAAAGGGAGCGGCGCTGGATAACGGCCTTCGCGAAAATAGACGTCGATGAAGTTAACTCCGGCAGCTTTAACTTGAACGATCGCTTCGCCGGGTTGCGGAGTGGGAACGGGAAGGTCGACGAGAGTTAGAACTTCGGGACCGCCGGGTTGGGAGACTTGGATGGCGAGCATGGGAAAGAGTCAGGAGGCAGATGGCATCCGACATCCGTTATTCATAGCGTAGACAGTAGACCGACTGCTATCGGCCTACTGTCTACTGCCCACTTCCTACTGCCTACTTCCTACTGTCTACGTCCTCTAGTTTTGTCCAAACCGAGCACGATATTCGAGTGAGTTCATGAACCCATTAATCATGTTTCGGAAGTCACTTGGGTTTGCGTCTAACACCGCAATCCAAGCGAGATATTGACCGTCGGGCTCCCGCCGCAGATAGCCAAAGTACTGCATTACAACGAAGGCCTGGTTGTAATACTTGTTGTAGACCTCAAGACTCTCAGCAATTTCCCTAAGCACTTGCGCGCGAGTTCGGGTGTTATTGCCCAACGCCGCAATCCAGAAATCGCGAGCCGGGTGTGTAATCCCCGCAGTCGAGAGCAACAAGTCTACGTATTGTGTATCCGTGGTGCCGTTGTACTTGGTCGTAAATTCCGGCCGCGCCATGAACTCAGCCACAAAGGCCACCTTCGCTGCCTCAAGCTCGGCGTCACTAAGGAAGCCGCTGACTTTCGCGATATCCGGAATGAACTCCGCGTAAAGTGGCTTGCGACCGAAAGCGGTCGAGTAAAAGCGATATACAAAGTAACCACGGTCCTGAAACTCCGGCGAACGGAAAAATCCCGACGAGACGTGAATCCGATCGCAAGTTGTGTCGCCCGGTGCGCAGCCATTAATCACTGCTTGCCAGGCGGCAAACCCTGCCGGATCCGGCTCGCGGCCCAGGAAGTCGAGGTATTGCTGCCTCACGAAGAAGGCCGTGCCATCAATCGGGTTGGGCCCGTTGGTGGCGTCGTTGTCCTGGATCGTTACTGGTGCCGTGTTCGGCGCACCAAGGGTGGCGCCGATCGCATTATTGAGTGTGATAGTGAAAATCTCATCACCTTCAGCGTACGCGTCGTCTACGATCGGTATCGAGATCGCCTTGGTGCTTTCACCAGCGGCGAAACGCACCGTGCCGACTGCGGTGATGTAGTCGCAACGAGCTGAAGCCACACCATTAATGAAGCTACAGTTGTTCAGGCCGGCTGTGTCGCTGGTCGCGTACCCAACCGAGGCCGGAAGCGTAATGTCGCCGGTGCGCGTCACGCCCACGTTAACAGCACCACCGCCCTCGTTGATTGCGTAGCTACTAAAGGTCAACTGAATCGCCGCCGCCACGGTTCCCCCGCTAAGCGATACCGCGTAGTTACCGGACATGCTCGCGTTAAAAGCATTCGCGAGAATCGTGTAGGTTCCGGCCGTAGGCAAAGTGAAAGCGCCCGTCGGTCCGGGAATGCGCGCGTCTGTTCCCCCCGCGCTGTTGTCATCAGCGGCGATTGCGGTTCCGGTTGGCGAGAGCAGGATCAGAAAAGCGTTGAACGCAGACGACGTCTGCGAGATTGCAATCTGCTGACCCGCGGTTCCGGTGAAGGTATATGCGTCAAATAAGGAACCGTCGATGGGTAGGCGGCAATCTCCGGCAGCCAGAGCGCCATTGATTGTCTGGCCTACCGTGATTGGCGCCGAAGCACACGTCGCTCCTGAGATATTCAGCGTCACTGAATAGTTGCCGAGCTGATTCCCTAAAGCTGTGTTGGCATAGATGAGGTACGTGCCGGTTTGTGGAAGATAACCAAAGGTACCCGCCACCGGAGGAATACGCGCGGTGGTGCCGCCACCTCCGTTATCGTCCTCGCCAATTGCATCGCCATCAGGCGCGAACAGAATGAGATAGGGATCAACTGGCGCCGTGCCAGTCATAGTGATTGCGACCTGCTGTCCGGCAGTTCCGGAAAATGAATAGACATCGTAACGGCTGTTATCGGAGAACGAGCAGTCGTCGGCGACGAAAGTGCCGTTGATCGTCTGACCATTAGTGATTGGCGTTGGAACAGGAGGACAGGTTCCACCGCTGCCACCAACAGTCAAGGTTAACGAATAGTTGCCGAGCTCAGTGCTATCAAATCCGTTGGCGAGGATCCCATATGTTCCAGATGTATTTATTGTGATGTTTCCACTGTTCGCAGGAATTCGGGAGTCTGTACCGTCCATACCTCCGCCGCCGTCATCGTCTTCAGCAATAACGTTAAGACTTGAATCAATGAGTAGTAGATAGGTATCAAATCCTGCCGTCGTTGATGTCATCCGAATGTTCACCGTCTGCCCCGCGGTCGCGTTGAAAGTCCACTCATCGAAGCGCGAGCCGTCGGGGAGTTGGCAGTCTCCACCGGTAAGACTTCCGTTAACTGTCACTCCGGGAGTAATCGGAAAGGTGCTGGCACATCCGGTAATGTTCGGTGTGACGCTGAAGGCTTGCCGGATGAGAGCTTCCTTACCTTTCGGCAGCTTGGCATTGGTGAGCTTGCCGGCTTTGGTTACTTTTCCCACTTTTTGCGCGGGGGCTGGAACAGTAAGGGAAAGGACCAGGCAAAAAATCAGGCCCATCAGGGCGAACAAGCGTCGGTATTGCATGAATTTCTCCTGTTTGTTATTGCGAGGTTAGTGCGGGGGGCGATCCTGCACGAAGCGCGCGGTTTTTCTGGGCGCGCTCTCAGTCCTGAATTCGAACCGCGAGCTGACGCAGTGTACCAGCGGGAAGATGCCGGCTCAAGTTTGCAAATGTCTGGAGGAGAGGACGGCTATGTTAACCGGGAAAAGGCTTAAGTCTCAAGTGGCCAGTGTAACGGTCGGGGACTAGAACGAGGCTCGCGCGACAAAAAACCAAAACGGCCATGAATGAAGCCGCCGAGCCGCAGAGTCGCCAAGACGCAAAGAATGATTTGACAAAGTGATCGGCTTTTTCATCGTCGAGGTTCTGAATGCGTCACGGAAGTGTAAATTTCGGGCTAACTATCAAGATCTTTCCTCTAACTGTAAAACCCTTCTTTGCGTCTTGGCGGCTCTGCGGCTCTGCGGTTTTTCTTATCGGCGCCTTCAGAGCTTTGCCGATTGGGTTCCAATGAAAAATGGAAAATGGATTAAGACTTGAAACCTGAAACTTTAGACCTGAAACCTAAGACTAGAGACCTATATCGCAAGTCCGCCATCAACCTGAATTACTTGCCCGGTGATATAGCGCGCGTCGTCGGAAAGTAAAAAGCAGGCAATGCGGGCGACTTCATCTGCTTCAGCAAAACGCCCAAGCGGGATCTGCTCGATGATCTTTGCTCGATAAGATTCGTCCAGCGCGCCAGCCATGTCCGTGTCCACCATTCCGAGTGCCAACGCGTTCACCGTTACCTTCCGGCTCGCAACCTCTTTTGCCAAAGCCTTAGTCAAACCTACCATTCCGGCTTTAGAAGCCGAGTAGTTTGACTGCCCAGGCATCCCGACGCTGCCGCTGATTGAGGAAATGTTGAGTACCGAGCCGCCAGTGTCTTGTCGCAACATGACGCGCAAAGCAGCCTTAGCGAAATTCCAGGCGCCCTTGAGGTTCGTGTCAATCACATCGTCCCAGTCAGCTTCCTTCATTCGCAGAATCAAATTGTCGCGGGTGATGCCGGCGTTGTTTACAAGGAAGTCGATGCGGCCAAAAGTATCTTTCACCTGCTTTACCATCTCAGCGGCTGCTTCTGTGCTCGCGACATCGCATTGAGTCGCCAGCGCCCGCACACCAAGAGCTTCAATCTCTTTGGTCAGCGACTCCGCCGCCTCCGCGCTTTTTGCGAAATTGAAAGCCACATCGGCGCCGTTACGAGCGAGTTCAACGGCAATGGCCCGGCCAATGCCGCGCGTGGCCCCAGTGACGATTGCTACTCGACCAGAAAAAGGTTTTTGATTAGACATGTGCGACAGGGGAACAGGGGAACGGGGGAACAGGGGAACAGGGGAACAGGGTAACTGCCACGAAACAGATACTGGATTTAAAAGTAAACCTCTCGGACTCCCCTTATTCCTTATTCCCCCGTTTTACCCTATTCCCCTTTTCCCCTTTTTTTCAGGTACTCGTTAAACTCCGGCGCGAGTTCTTCATGCTTCAACGCAAACTCAACCGTGGCAATCAAGAAACCCAGCTTGTCGCCCGCGTCGTAACGCGTGCCGGCAAAACGGACGGCATAGAAAGGCCGTTGCTTCAGGAGCGAGCGCATCGCGTCAGTAATTTGAATCTCGCCGATCGCGCCTGGCTTAGTTTTTTCCAACTCCGCAAAAATGTCCGGCGTCAGAACGTAGCGGCCAATGATCGCCAGATTTGAAGGCGCATCGGCGAACTTTGGCTTTTCAACCATGTCCTTGATTCGGTAAACACCCGGCTCAACTTCTTCCGCATCGACCACGCCAAAGCGTGAGATGGCTTCACCTTCAACTTCAAAAACGGCAACTACGGGCGCGTCATATTTTTCATAGACATCAAGCAGTTGCTTCAGCGCGGGGGTCGGCGCATCGATGATGTCGTCACTGAGAAGTACGGCAAACGGCTCATTACCAACACTGTCCTTCGCCTGAAGCACGGCATGACCAAGACCGAGCGCTTCCCTTTGCCGCACATAACTGATGCGGGCAATCTCGGAAATTGCGCGCATCTCTTTCAGCTGCTCGCTCTTACCTCTTTCCTCGAGCAGACGCTCCAATTCAAAAGAAACGTCGAAGTGATCCTCAATCGTCGTCTTGCCGCGACCAGTGACGATGACGATCGATTCGATTCCGGAAGCCACCGCTTCTTCAATCACATATTGGATCAGCGGCTTGTCGACGAGCGGCAACATCTCTTTGGGAGATGATTTGGTTGCCGGCAAAAAGCGAGTTCCCAAACCCGCAGCCGGAAAAACTGCTTTACGAACTTTTTGTGGCATGGTTGGTACTGTTAGTTTGCGTGCTTTGCTCAGTTTGCTCTCGCAAGCTAACAGCTTGCGTTACATGATTTGCTCTCGCAAGCTAACAGCTTGCGGTACATTTGACACTCGCGCTCGCGTCCGCTAGCGTCAGTTTCTTGCAAGTTTGAAAGAGATTCTCTCTTACCATATTTCACGAGATTACAACAAATGCTTGATCCAGCGACGCAATTAATGTGTGTAGGGGCGTCCCTCTGTGGATGCCCCCTTTCAACCAAGGTTCGGGGAGCCCACGGAGGGACGCCCCTACGCCTCTAGGAGCATTTATGAAAACCCTGCTATCGATCACCCTCATTTCACTCTGCGCCTGCATTCAAGTCGCCGCACAATCCAACCGCGAGACGTTATTTGATTTCCGCACACAAACGCGGAACAACCCGCCGCGCATCACCGCCGCCACCAACAAGCAAGTGCTTGATGCGGTCTTCCGGAAATACCTAAGCGACGCGCGTTATTGCAAAGCAGATGTGGAAGCGTCCGGCGCTGAAGATTATCTTGCCGCGATGAGGAGGGCAGGCCAGGTGGTTCCTTCGATACTAGACGTGGCAACCGGATCGTTTACAGCCGCGGGGGAAAAGCAGATCGCTTACGTCATCTCCGTCGGCGAATGTGACGCCTCACACGCCGATAATTTTGGCTCGAAGCGTCTGGCGATCTTTTCCGGTAACAAGCTTGTGTTTGATGCCGATCTCGACTTCAAGAGCGGCATTCTTAAGAAGACCGATCTCGATGCGAATGGCGTTGAGGAGCTACTGCTGCTCGGCGGCGATATGAATCAAGGCATCCTTGTAGAAACGGCCGCGCTGGTTGAAGTGCGCGACAGAAAACTGGCAGTCGTGCAGGATTTTCAGAAGGTCTTCGAGGATTCCTGTGCTTCGCTAATCCGGGGAAGCGGCATTGATGCGTCGGTGATTTTTCTAGGCCCGCGGAAAACCGGAATGCCAGCCTTACAAGTTGAGAACTACCGTTCCGGCTGTGGTCGCAGAAAGCGCTGGAGACTAATTTCGAAGGGCATCATGCCTTTTTGAAGGTAACCATTCTTATCTTAAATTTTCCCGCTTATCCTTTCGCTGCTTGTTGCCGCAGCTTCTGAATGAGTTTTTTAATCAGTTCTGTGTCTCTCGCCTCTGGCTGAACTTTTAAGAAGAGCTCCAACTCGTCGGCGGCCTCTTTATATTTCTTGAGCTGATTAAAGAGCAGCGCCAGTTCCCAGTGCGCATCGGCATTTTTTGCGTCCGCTAATTGATTCGCTTCTTTCAGATACTTCTCTGCCTCATCCAACTTTCCTGACTGCCGCAGCAGCATTCCTAACCATAGATTCGCGTTTGTGGATTTCGGGTTGAGGGTGATTGCGCGGCGCATCGATTCGATCGCTTGTGGCATTTGTTTGAGGTGATATTGGGCGACCGAAAGTGAGTTCAGGCTGTGATACGCCCGGCTATTTACCTCAATTGCCTTGCTCAGCACCGGTACCGCCTGCTCATATTCCTTTTGCTTAACGTATTCCGTGCCTAACAATTCAAGGGCTTCGAAGTAAAGCGGAAAAATCTCAAGCGCCTTTTTCAGCGTTGCCACACCTTCATTTCGCTGCTCGGCTTTCTGTAACAGGGGACCGGCGCGTTCAAATTCTTTGCGAGCCGGCTCGGGTACCTCCTGAACAAACACTGCTCGCCCCATGCCAACTGTCGAGGTCTTGCTCGTAACGAGGATGAAGTCGACTTGTTCGAAAGCGCGTGTGGCTTCGAGTTGGACACGCTTGATCTGACCAATATAGCTGGTCCCGAATGTCTGCACTCTGACCTGGAAAATCCCATTTGTAAGTCGCCGAAACATGAACCTCCCAGATCCGTCGGTCTTCGTTCGTTGAATGACAGATTCCGCGTCATTGAGAAGTTCGACCTGTAGATCGGGAACCGGGTTGTTCCGATCATCGGAGATGTGTCCGCTAATTGAGGTGGCAGCCTGCGGTGAAGCGACGACGTGCCGCGGCTGAATCGCATCCAGGGCAAACCCGAGCAAGGTTAGGAAGATGCCAAAGAGAAGAATCATAAAATCCTCGTCGGAAATTAAGTCGGCTGATTATGCTCGTGCCTCATCTGGAAACGCAATTTGCGGAAACCAACTGCCTGCTTCAACCAACTATTTTGCAACCTCCCTGCATAACCCTTGCCTGCGTAACCAACGTTCGTTTTATGTGCAGGAGTGTGCAAGCACCCAGTCACTCAGGTACACTGCCGTACCCCGAACCTAACGTTTAGCGAGTGAAAAACATTGCCGACACTGGAGCACTGAAACGATAAATGCTTGATCTGAATTATGTGCGAGAACACCTTGATGAGGTGCGCGCCAAACTACAAAGCCGCGGTTTACCGGCTAACGCTCTCGATGATTTCACCACCGCGGAAGCAGAACGCCGGCGGGCCATCGGCGAATCCGATCAACTGAACGCGGAACGCAATACCGCCAGTCGCGAAATCGGCGCGCTGATGAAGGAAGGTAAGCGTGATGAAGCTGAGACGCGCCGGCGGCAGGTGGGCGAGCTGAAAGAGCGGATCGCTGAACTGGATCAGGCGCGCGACAACGCCGAAGCCGCCATCCGTGATCTGCTTTCTTCATTACCGAATATTCCCGACGACAGTGTGCCGGTGGGCAAGAACGATACGGAAAATGTCGAGGTCAGACGCTGGGGCACAAAGCCCGAATTTAGTTTTACTCCGAAGGACCATGTCGATCTCGGCGCCGCACTAGGCATTCTTGACCTGGAACGGGCGGCAAAGATTTCCGGCGCCCGCTTCGCGATCCTCAACGGCGTGGGCGCGCGGCTCAGTCGCGCACTCGTGAATCTAATGCTTGACGTGCAGACCCGCGAGAATGGGTATAGCGAAACGCTGCCGCCGTTCATTGTGAATCGGGCTTCGCTGTTCGGCACTGCGCAGCTGCCAAAATTTGAAGAAGACTTGTTTAAGTTAACCGACGAGCGCGAGCTCTACTTAATTCCCACCGGTGAAGTGCCGGTCACGAATTATCATCGCGACGAGATTCTTGATGGCGCAATTTTGCCGTTGAAGTTTGCAGCTTACTCTCCATGCTTTCGCTCCGAAGCAGGAAGCTACGGTCGCGACACACGCGGGATCTATCGTCAGCATCAATTCGAGAAAGTTGAGCTCGTGAAATTGACGACGCCGGAGAACTCTTTTAGAGAGTTGGAATCGATGACGCGCGATGCGGAAAGCATTTTGCAGAAGCTCGGCCTTCATTATCACGTCGTCGAACACGTGACCGGGGATCTCGGTTTCTCAACCGCGAAGTCTTACGACGTTGAAGTTTGGCTGCCTTCCTACAATGAGTTTAAAGAGATCTCGTCGTGTTCCAACTGCACGGACTTTCAGGCGCGGCGCGCGCAGGTACGCTTCCGTCGCGCCGGTGGTAAGCCGGAGTATGTGCACACGCTAAATGGATCAGGATTAGCGATTGGCCGAACCTGGATTGCGATTTTGGAGAACTTTCAACAGGCGGATGGAACGGTTTTAATTCCAGAGGCGCTTCAGAAGTACATGGGAGGAATTACTGAGATAACTAACGGCTGACGAACGGAAGCAGAAATACATTTTTCATTTGAGTAGAACTAAAGCGCAGAGACGCGAAGACGCAAAGAAAACGAGAAGGCTTGCCGAGCGGTTCCTAGGGAGAACAGTTTAATTTCAAGGCGCCATAACCGGAATGACAAAGGCTTATTAATGCTTTCTTTGCGGCTCCGCGACTTGGTGTCTCTGCGTTAGTGCGCGACTACCAATTTAATGACAAATGAGAAATGTATTTCTCCCCTTCCCTCTATTTGACCCGTATGTCATAAGGCATCAAAAGCATGGACTGGCCGTTTTTCATTTGATCCATCAATCGCATGAAGCGGAACGCTCTCCGCGCGTCTTCAGGTAAGGCCGCGATTACCGCGCGCTGTTGCTGCACCTCTACCGAGGTGCCATCCCCGCCAGTATTCAGCAATTCCTGGAGAAAGGTTCGCGGGTACGGCAGGATCACGCGGTTAACACCCTTGTCCGCCGGTATGTTCGCTAATTGCTTTGCCACTTCAATCGCCCGATCAAGTCCACCAAACTCATCCACCAGACCCCGTTCCTTACCCTGCGACCCGGTCCAAACTCGGCCCTGAGCAACCGAATCAACATAAGCAGCTTCTTTATTTCGACCCTTCGCGACCTTGGGTATGAAGTCTTCGTAGTATGTATTCTTAATCCACTCTTCGAATTTCGCGCGCTCGTCGGGAGTGAATTTCTCAGTCTCGCGAAAGAGGCCGGCGTTCTTGCCGCGCAAGACATACTCGTTCGAAACTCCGATCCAATCGTAGAAACCCTTCATCACTGGTTTCCCGGCGAGAACTCCGATTGAACCTGTAACAGTGGAAGGTTGTGCGACGATCTTGTTGGCGCCCGCGGCGATGTAGTACCCGCCTGATGCGGCGACATCCCCCATTGAAACTACTACGGGCTTCCTTTCTTTTGCAGATTCCACCGCATGCCAAATGATGTCAGACGCGAGGCCGGAACCGCCGGGGCTGTCGACGCGAATCACGATGGCCTTGATTGAATTGTCATCGCGCGCATCGGTCAGGGCTTTCACAAGAGTGTCGGAACCGATCGATTGATCTCCCGTTGGACTATTCTCAGAACGGCCTGAACCGATACTGCCAGTCGCATAAATCAGCGCGATGCGTTCGCCCTTGTTAAGTCCCAACGACTCGGGTGGCACTTTCTTGTAATCGGCGCCGCGTACTACACGCAGGCTTTCGTTCTCTTTGTAACCAAACTTCGATTTGAGGTCCTTGTCGAGTTGATCGCGATAAGCGGAAGCGTCAATCAAACCAACCTGCTTGGCTTTCTCAGCGCCAAAAGGAGCGTCATCAATCCACGCCTTCGCTTCGTCGAACGACATGCCCCGGGCCTTGGCAATCGCATCCACGTAGCGCGCGAACATGTCGTCAATGTAGGAATTGATGAACTCACGATGCGCGTCGGTCATTTGCTTCTGCGTGAACATGTCGCCGGCGCTCTTGTACTTCCCGATTTGATAGATGTCCGGATAGATACCTAACTTATCGAGCGAACCGCGGAAGAACATGACATCGGCAGCCAGGCCGGTGATGAACAATTCTCCCGGAGGCGCCATGTAGATTTGATTGCAGGCAGTGGCGATGTAGTACTCCTTGTTCATGCCGAATTCCATGTAGGCATAAACTGATTTGCCTGAAGCGCGGAAATCAGCGATTGCGTCGCGAATCTCTTCTGCCTTGCCCCAACCTGCACCCGACATGTCGATCTCGAGGACAACCGCCTTAATGCGATCGTCTACTTTGGCTTTCTTGAACTGCAGGACGAGATTGCTGAGCGACTGATCGGGGCCGCCGAAATATTTTCTTAGCGGGTCATCGGGAACGTAATCCGGGAGCGGACCGCCGACGCGCAGGACAAGCACGCTGTTGTCGCGCACGGGGGGAGCACTTTGACGGAGCGCGGCCAGAATCAAGGCTGCGCCGATCACGACCATCACGCCGAGCGCCACCACGATTCCCGTGATAATCAAAACCGTCTTTCGCGTTCGTGACATTGCCATAAGAATTCCTGCCTTAAATATTCACTTTGTTATCTGTAGTGGGATTTTTCTGCGAAGTTGTTACGAAAATGCGAGGCAAAAGGTTTTGGAACACGAGCTGGAAGGCAGTAGGCAGTAGGCAGTAGGCAGAAGGCAGAAGGCAGAAGGCCGAAACGAACAGGCGGTCGAATTAGGTTCAAATCAGTTCTTGATTGATGCTTCACAGGCGGGGCCAGGCCCACTTCCTTACTGTGAGGTACTTTGAGTTGACCTGCTCCGGCCTACTACCTTCTGCCTACTGCCCACTGCCTACTGCCTTCTGCCTACTGCCCACTGCCCACTGCCTACTGCCTTCTGCCTTCTGCCTACTGCCCACTGCCCACTGCCTACTGCCTTCTGCCTTCTTCCTACTGCCCACTGCCTACTGCCTACTACCTTCTGCCTATTGCCTTCACGATCCAGCCGCCGCCGATCACTTCATCGCCATCGTAGAACACAGTCGCTTGTCCGGGCGTGATCGCGCGCTGTGGTTCGTTGAAAAACACTTTAGCGCGGTTGTTTTCGAGGGGTGTGATCGTTGCTGGCGCTTCCTGGTGACGATAGCGAATTCTTACGCTCGCTTGAACCGGCTGCTCCTGATTCGCATGCGCAATCCAATTCACCCCTGCGGCCGTAAACTCACTTGTCAGTAACTCGTCCGCTTCACCGACCGTCACCTGGTTTTTATTCGCATCAATGTCGAGGACATACAGTGGCCGCTCACTCGCGATGCCGATACCGCGGCGCTGGCCTATCGTGTAGCGATGAATGCCCGTATGTGTGCCGACTACCGCGCCAGCCGTATCAACTATTTCGCCCGCTCCTGGCAAACGATCGGCAGCTCCTTCAGATTCCAGATAGCGATCGATGAAGCCCGAATAGTTCCCATCGGGAACAAAACAAATCTCTTGCGACTCTGCCTTCTCTGCAATCGCCAAATTGCTTTGACGCGCAACATCACGAACCTCAGGTTTCGACATTTCGCCGAGCGGAAAGAGGGAGCGCGACAGTTGCTCCTGCGTCAACTCCCAGAGAAAGTACGACTGGTCCTTTTGCAGATTGCGGCCGCGGAAGAGTCGATACCTCTTCCCTGCCTCATCGTAAGCAACACGCGCGTAGTGTCCGGTAGCAACTTTTTCACAACCCAGACTAGCCGCAAGGCGATCAAGCGAAGCAAACTTTAGGCGGCTATTGCAGGAGACGCAGGGGATCGGTGTTTCGCCTTTCAGGTAGCTGGCGACAAAGGGTTCGACGACGTCGCGCTCAAACTCTCGCTCCAGGTTGAGCACGTAAAAAGGAAATCCCAACTCTTCGGCTACACGACGGGCGTCGTAAACATCGTCCAAAGAACAACAGCGCGAGGGGAGGGGATCGCCATTCTCGTCAACGCTGATGCCACGACGTTGATTCCACAGCTGCATCGTGAAGCCGACGAGGTTGTGCCCCTGCTCCTTAAGAAGCGCTGCTGCTGCCGATGAATCGACGCCGCCGCTCATTGCCACCGCTATTTTCATTTCCGATTGCCGATTGCCGATTGCCGATTGTTCCCCTCGTTGAAAGGTCAACAGTTGGAGATTAGTGGATCGCCTCGTCTTCCGGTCAACGCCGACACGCGATTAAATAGCCCTGTTTGCCGGGCTTTCAGAGCGAATGTTAAGATGCCTTCCAGCTCATACGAGAAACCTATTCAAGCATACCCCATGAAGTGGCAGCCGTCAGCTTGAGCGCAAATACGCTCGCAATTCCGGTATGAGGGTTGGAGGAGTGGGATATCGATGAAGTGTGGGTATAAATAAAATCTCCTCGCTGACCAAAATTATTTACGATTTACGATTCCCGATTTACGAACACATGTCAGAACAAGCAATTGAAGAATTTCGCGTCGCTTCAGAGCCGTTCTACCTCGCCGTTGGCAGGGAAATCGATCTATTCGAAGCAGCGCACTCCGCCCGCTTGCCGGTAATTCTGAAAGGACCTACCGGCTGCGGCAAAACGCGTTTTGTGGAACACATGGCCTGGCGCCTCGAGCGGCCGCTCATCACCGTCGCCTGTCATGAGGATCTGTCGGCTACCGACCTGGTAGGACGTTTTCTTTTGGAAGGCGAAGAGACGGTATGGCATGACGGCCCACTCACATCAGCGGTGCGCAACGGCGCCATCTGTTACCTGGATGAAGTTGTGGAAGCGCGCAAAGATACGGTCGTGATCATCCACCCGCTTACCGATCACCGGCGCCGCTTGCCGATTGAAAAGCGCGGGACGATTCTCGACGCGCCTTCTGACTTCATGCTCGTCGTTTCCTACAATCCCGGCTACCAGTCAATTCTGAAAGACCTGAAGCAATCGACGCGGCAACGCTTTGTCGCCATCGATTTTGATTATCCGCCGTCCGAGTTAGAAACCGAGATCGTCGCGCATGAAGGCGGAGTCGACGAAGGCACGGCGCGGGACCTTGTACTGATCGGTCAGAAAGTTCGAAACCTGCGCGGACATGGTTTGGAGGAAGGTGTCTCGACTCGGTTGTTGATTTATGCCGCCCAACTGATCGCGCTCGGCATTCCTCCGGTCACCGCCGCTGATGTGGCCATGTGTTCGCCCATCACCGATGATCGAGAGCTGCAAACCAGCATTCGTGAAATCGTAACCACGGTGATGTGAACGCGTCCGATGCGTTACGGCTTCGCCGCTTCCTTTTCAAGACGGTATCTCACATCCGGCGGCGAAGCCTGCTGAACTCGAACTATGCCCTTAAACCCGAAGATGAACTCCGATCCCACAGACGACTCCTTTGAACGCGATCTGGAAAAGCAATTCCCTTCCGCTCGCAGCCCCGCTGAACGTCAATCGGTTTTAGAGTTAACGCGCGGCCTTACGCGCCTCCCGCTGAACATCTCGACAGCGATTCTCGAAACCTCCGCTTCAGTTGGCGGAATTTCCTTACGCGCGGCCATCCAGTTTCTGCGAGCCGCTCCCGCGGCAGCGGAGGTTCTTGAAGTTGCCGAACTGCGAGCGTGGGGAGAGATGGGCCGTCGCCTGGCGATGGGCGATGTTGAAACCTCTATTTCTTTCTTCCTTGCCGGCGTCGACGATCTGAAGTCAGTCCCTCGTAGCGCGCATCCTGTTCTGTTTCAAGTCTGCGCCCGACAAATGACGCTATCGGCAGCCAACGCGACAGACACACTTCGTCGAGCGCCACAATTGGCAGCGTCCCTCAATGATCCCGAAGTCCTGTTTAGCGCGCTCGAAATTGCCGCTGAAGTCGCGCGTCGTTCTGCAAAACACAGTTCGGATTTTCTCGCCGCTACGCCGGAGGTTGTGGGCGCCTTAAAGAAATTTGCTGACCCGGCGGTGTTGCAACAATCGTTTAAGCTCGCGTCGACGTTCGCCTTTCGCGCGGGTGGCATGGCTGCCGATGCCTGGTCAGCGATTCCTACCTCTCTCGAAAACCTTAATGACCGAGACGCTCTACAACTGATCGCCAGCACCGACGCTTTTCTTGAACGTGGTGGCGGCGGCGCTTTAAACCTGATGCTGGCGGGTGGCGAGGTGCTGCGAATGGCGCCTGACCTCTTTGCCGATTGGATCGAGCTGCTGAAAGTAGTGGCCCAACACGGCAACGCTTCCCTCGTCGCTTTTGTCCGCGCCAGCCCGCGGTTTGTGCGCGGCTTTTTCAGTGACCAAAAATCCTCCGATTCAATCGCCTTGATGAAGCGAGTAATCGCTCTGACGATGGAAATCGCTCGCGTGGATGGCGAGGCCGCACTCGCTTGTTTTCGTTCCAGTCCCGGTATGCTGCGAACGGTGGCGATTGAACAATTCGCGGAGTGGGCGCAACACGGTCTGGCAACCACCAAAACTGACGCGCGCGCGCGTCGCAGTTATTTCGCATTGGAAACACGGAGCAGCTATTCAGTGTTGCATTCCGGTAGTGCCGGTCTGTCGCTCGATGCTGTCAAAGACATTCTGCGTCTTTACGTCGAAGCGTTGACTGGTCAGCAGATTGAGATTGCG
This sequence comes from Pyrinomonadaceae bacterium, assembly GCA_041750995.1. Lineage (GTDB taxonomy): Bacteria > Acidobacteriota > Blastocatellia > Pyrinomonadales > Pyrinomonadaceae > PSRF01. The sequence goes on from JBGSYG010000037.1 coordinate 29,346, forward strand.
CCAATTGCGGCGGTGCCGATCGAAACTCGGATTGGCGACGGAAAAACGATCCACTTGCCAGCGCTCGTGGCGGAGTTTGGCGATGCGGATCTCGATTTTCGGCTGTACAAAGTTTTAGCTGCTCACGCGGCCGGTCAGATAGAGTTTGGAACTTACGAACGCAACACTGCGGAGCTCAAGGCGTCGTATGCGGCCATCGCCGACGAGTATGATCCGAAGAACGCGGGGGAGCGTGATGCGTTTGCGCTTAATGGTTACCTCGCCGATCTTCCCCTCACTGCAGTTACAGAGGAAACGTCCGCCGCAGCTCCCGCCGATTTTGATTACTCCGCAGTGCTGCGACTCTTTCCTGATCCGCCGCTCGCTCGCCGCATCTTTGGAACTCTTGAGAATGGCCGTATCGATTACCAACTTCGCCAGAAATACCGCGGCCTCGCGCGTGATCTCGATCTGGTGCGCGAACATCTGCGCCCAGCACGTCCAAAGATCACCGACTTGCCGGCCACGCTGCTCCCCTTCGAGATCCTATTCCAGATTACGATGTTGGGCGGCGCGCTTGCTGATACGCGGCAGTTTTACAGTCAAATAGTTTCGGAGCTGGAAACGATCTTTGCGGAATACTTGGCCAAGCCGTCGGCGACGGTGGCCGACACGCTCATGGCCACCAAACGCGCTTTTGTGCTCTTCCAGTCAGTCGTTCCCACCGATAATTCGGTACAACAACTTGAAGTAGAAAAAGAACCATCTGAGAGCGATAAAGAGAGCTCGATGACGAGCGAATCGATGCGCAACCGTCCCAATGATCGCCAACCGCAGCGACGCGATGCGCGCGACCTCTTCAACGCCTGGAACGATCCTGACTCGGAAGGCGACCCGGATAATCTCGAAGGCGGCGAAGCGTGGATCGAAGGTGAAAGTGCTGAGCTTGAGCTCCAGGAAGGCGAAGTTGCTTACAACTACGACGAATGGGACCGCGAGTTGACGGATCACCGGCTCGGCTGGTGCCGCGTCATCGAGAAACAGGTGAAGCATGGTGACCGCAGCTTCGTCGACGAGACTCGCGAACGTCATCGGGGCGTGATTTCATCTATTCGCCACCAATTTCAACTACTGAAACCTGAAGAGCTCACGCGCGTCGCCAATGAACTCGACGGCGAGGATTATGATCTAAACGCAGTAGTTGATTATGTGCTTGATCGCCGGGCAGCAAAGGTTGGCGGTGGTCACCAGTCTGAACGTTTGTATACGAAGCGTTTGCGACGCCGCCGCGATGTCGCCGTTTCCTTCCTGCTTGATCAATCTTCGTCAACGGCGCGCACGATTGGACGTCATCCGCTCCAGCCTTATACACATCCCGGTCGCCGCATCATCGAGATTGAAAAAGAAGGACTGGTTTTGATGAGCGAGGCGTTGGAAGCTGTGGGCGATGTTTACGCAATCCACGGCTTCACTTCGGAAGGACGGCGCAATGTGAAGTTTTATATCGTGAAGGACTTTTCCGAGAAATACTCCGATGAAGTGAAGCAGCGGATTGGTGGCATCACTTACCAAAACAACACGCGGCTGGGAGCAGCGATCCGGCATGCGACCGCCAAGCTAGCAAACCAGCAGGCACGCACACGCTTGTTGATTGTCTTATCCGATGGTCGTCCCTACGATCACGACTATGGCGATGCGCGTTACGCCCGTGAAGACACGCGCGAAGCGCTACGGCAGGCGAAGATCCAGGGCATTACTCCGTTTTGCATCACCATTGATCGCGAGTCTGAGTCGGAGCTGAAAGATCTTTACGGCGAGATTGGTTACACGATTATTGATGATGTGCTTTCACTTCCGGAAAGATTGCCGGGAATTTATCGGCGATTGACCACTTAGGAAGACGACAGTAGCCAGTAGACAGCTAGGGCGACGGGGAATGCCAAAGAACATTTTCCATTTGTCATTTATTATTTTCCATTTGTCATTAATGGTTAAGTCGCAGCGAAGTTAACGCAGAGACACCAAGACGCAAAGCCGCAAAGAAAAACAAGACAGCTATCTATCCCGATTTTTCGCGAATTTAGAACAACATTAATGGAGTTGACCTTTGCGGCTCTGCGTCTTTGTGTCTCTGCGCTTAAGGCTTATCCGTAGTCTCTCAACGTGTTTTACCCGATGGCAAATGGAAAATGTTTTTCGAATCGTCGCCTACTGTCTACCGCCGCCGACCGATTCCGCCGCCTCCGGGTGTCTCGATGCGCACGCGCTCACCCGCTTTCAACTCCCAGCTTCCCTTCGATTTCAGCGCACGAGATTTTCCCCCTCTTATGATCGCTGACTGGCCAACTTTTCCAGGGCTTCCGCCTCTCAATCCATAAGGCGCATGCTTCCTTCTGTCAGACAACAAAGACATACGCGCGGGGCCAAGGGTTTCGATTTCGCGCACAACGCCGTCGCCACCATTGTGTTCTCCCTTACCTCCTGACCCTCTGCGAATGCGATACTCGCGCACTCGCAACGGGTAGGCATACTCGAGTGCTTCGACAGGCGTGTTCAAACTATTCGTCATGTGCGTATGAACCGCACTCATGCCATCGCGTCCTGGCCGCGCTCCCATGCCGCCAGCAACAGTCTCGTAGTAAGAGAATTCCTTGCCCGTACGCGCGTCGATTCCGCCAATCGTCAGGTTGTTCATAGTTCCCTGGCTGGCGGCAGGAATGCGTTCCGGGATTGCTTGTGACAGTGCCTTGAAGAGGACATCGACGATGCGTTGCGAGGTCTCAACATTCCCGGCTGCGACTGACGCCGGATGTACTGCATTGACGACGGTCCGGGCCGGCGCCGCCACCGTTATTGGTTCCATCAAGCCCGCGCTGGCCGGCATGTCCCCTGCGAGCAAACAACGGAACACATAGGAGACCGCAGACACAGTGATTGCCTCCACCGCATTAATTGGTCCTGCAACTTGCGGGGCGCTGCCACTGAAATCAACTACAGCTTGTTCGCCTTTGATAGTGACTTGCACGCGCAGCCAGACCGGTTCGTTGCTGATGCCGTCGTCGTCGAGCATGTCTTCAGCACGATAGTCGCCATCGGGTATTTCGTTTATCACATGACGCATCACTCGCGCTGAGTACGCGATTAAATGAGCCGCATACTCACTAGCTTCTTTCGCGCCGCGCCGATCCACAATTTCCAACAAACGCCCTGCCCCAGTTTTCAACGAACCGATCTGCGCTTGAAAGTCGCCGAGGCGCTCGTGCTGTCCACGCACATTCGCCAGGATTAAGCGCATCGTGTCTGCATCAAGCTCGCCGTTCCGCACCAGGCGAAGCGGCGGAATGCGCAGACCTTCGCCATAAATGTCGGAAGCCAGGCCCATCGATCCGGGAGTCGCGCCGCCGATGTCAGCGTGATGTGCGCGATTGGCGACGTAGAAGAGGGGAAGGGGGAAAGGGGGAACGGCGGAAGGGGGAACAGGGGAAGGGGGGAACGGGCGAACAGCTCGGGAGCGATCTTTCTTTCCATTTCCCCTCTTTCCCTTTTCCACTTTTTCCCTTTCGGCGTCGAAGACGCCGGCGACCAACGTCACATCCGGCAGGTGCGTTCCACCTGCATAGGGATCGTTGAGCGCGACAACATCGCCCGGCTGCAGTTTGATTTCGTTTAGAGCAGCGGCGACCGCCATCGGCATCGAGCCCAGATGCACCGGCATGTGATCGCCCTGGGCTATCACCCGACCGGCGCGATCAAACACGGCACAGGAATAATCGCGACGTTCTTTGATGTTGGGCGAGAACGCCGTGCGGCGTAACGCAATGCCCATCTCCTCCGCCACCGAAGTGTAGAGCGCGCGATAAATTTCTAATGTAGTCGGATCAAACCGCTTCATTGTCTTGGAGTGCGGTGGCAAGCGCAGCGCGACACCGCTTGGTTAATTTTCACAATCTTCGGAATTAAAGCGCCGTCGCCGCCACGCTCGGCCGGCGCACCCCACGGGATAACCGAATTTAATTTTTGTGACCCTGAAAGCACGCAGAAACCGTGGGAGTTGTCCACGGCTATGAACTTTGTCCCCTCGGGGACACGGCGCTCAACTTTCTCTAAGACTCCACAATTAGATTCCCAAAACCATCAACACTCGCGCGAGCTCCCGCTGGTATCAACGTCGTCGCCGAATACTCTTTAACAATACAAGGCGCCTGCAACTTCATTCCTGCTCTTAATTCTTCCCTATCGTAAATGCCGGTGCGAACCCTCTTGCCTTCAAAGTACGTCGAGGTGTAGTCAGCGGCTTGCACACTCTTCACCGAAACTCTTTGTGAACTTTCCTTTCGCTGCTGCACCAGCCCGTTCGATCGCAATCGCACCGTAACAATCTCAATTGGATTCGTTTGCTCAGCGTAGCCATAGCGCGTCTTATGCGATCGATGAAATCTTGCAGCGAGGTCGCCCGACTCCACCTTGATCTCCAACTCGAACGACTGCCCTTCATATCGCATCGCGAGGGAGCGTTCATGATCTTGGCGATTTCCTGTGAAGCCCTCCTGGCGCAACTTCGCGCGGCCGGCTGTTTCCATTTTGCGAAAGACTGATGCCAACTTCGCTTCGGTACCACGGCCCAACTTCAACATCACTGTCTGACTTTGATCGCTGACCACATTCGCCGCGACCACGCCGATGGCCGAGAGTGCGCCCGGGGAGCGGGGAACAATGACCCGCGGGATGCCGAGCGCGCGCGCGAGGTCAACTGCGTGAAGTCCACCAGCGCCACCAAAAGGCACGAGGCTAAAATCGCGCGGATCGTATCCACGCTCAACCGAGATGCGGCGCAGGGCGCGCTCCATATTGAAATTGACTATCGAGACAATCCCTTGCGCAGCTTCCGTCGCACTAATTTTTCTTCCCGCCGCTGCGCTCATTGCTTTCGCTAACTTAGATATCGCCGCCTTGGCGCGATCCTCATGCAGTGCAAACTCGCCGCCTAACAATCCGCCCCCCGCGAAATGGCCCAGGACAACGTGAGCATCAGTAACGGTGGGCAACCACGAGCGACCGTAACAAGCCGGGCCAGGATCGGCGCCCGCGGATTCTGGGCCCACTCGCAACGAACCTCCTTCATCGACTCTTGCAATCGAACCTCCGCCCGCACCGACAGTGTGAATATCTAAAACAGAGACAGCCACGGGCATTCCCGCGATGACGGCTTCGTTGGTGGTGCGCAAACCATCGCGCTCACAGAGGGCTACATCGGTTGAGGTCCCGCCCATGTCGAAACTGATGACGTTTGCAAACCCTGCGCTGCGCGCCACCTGCAGTGCGCCCACGATTCCCCCCGCCGGACCAGAAAGGATTGTGCGTACCGGTTCGTTTGCCGCGGCCGCCGCGGAAATGCTCCCACCTGAAGATTGCATTACGCGAAAACTGAACCCCGGCCTTTGGTCTGTGGTCTTTGGTCTTTGCTTCACCTTGGCAGCAGGTTTGATCAGCGTGGGGAGGCCGCGCTGCAAACGTGTGAGGTAATTTCCCATTAAGGGTTGGAGGTAAGCGTTGATCGTTACCGTTGAGGTTCGTTCGTACTCGCGATATTCGGGAAGGATTTGATGAGAGATTGAGAGGGGGACGTTAAGCGAGGCTAAGGCTGCCGCTACAGCTTGTTCGTGTCGCGGATACGCAAAGGAAAAGATGAGCGAGACAGCAACTGCTTCGACTCTGGCCTTCCTTAACTTTGCGACGAGTGCTTTGAGTTGAATCTCATCGAGCGGTTCCAGCACTTCACCCGCAGCGGTAACACGCTCCTGCAAACCAAGTCGCAGATTGTCGGGAACGAGTGATGGCGGACGAACGGCATTGAGGTTGTAAAGTTCAGGCCGCGCCTGGCGCCCGATGACCAATACATCCTCAAAGCCCTTGGTAGTGATCAGCGCGATGCGCGCACCGCGTCGTTGCAGCAGAGCGTTCGTTCCGACCGTAGTCCCGTGAATTACTTCGAAGTCTTCAGAACCAGTTTGTTCCAGGATGCGGCGTAAACCGTTGGTGATGGCAACTGAAGGATCGGCTGGCGTGGAAGGAAGTTTGAAGATCTCCCGGCGGCCGTTTAGCTCAAATACAAAGTCGGTGAACGTTCCCCCAGTATCGACGCCAATGCGGAGAGGGGGTGACGCGGGGACGCGGGGACGGGAAGATGGGGCGACAGGGCGATCTATCTTGGAAGGAGCATCCTTTATCCGTCGCGTCACCTTATCTCCGTCTCACCACGTCTCCGTCCTAGGATCGCGGGCGTCCCCGCCATCTCCCGTTCACCGCGTCCCCCTGTCACCGCATCAACCGCCTTGGGATCGCGGGCGTCCCGCCCGCCCTCCCCTTCTCCGCGTCCCCGCGTCTCCCCATCCCTCTTCTCCCTGTTACCGCCTCACCCACCAACCTCGACCCACCGCTTCGTCTCATTCGAAACTCGAGCAGCATCGAGCACTAGCTGGGTTCGATAGCCGTCTTCAAAAGTGGCGGCGCCCGCAATCGTAGTGCGGCCTTCGCGCAGCGCTTCCACAATTTCACAAGAGAAGGCGGCAAACCCACGCGACCAGCTCGCCGGACGCATACCAGGCGCAACCGGATCCTGATGGACTTTTACCGGTTTCCAGGTGCCGGAGCCTGCGGGTGAATGAAAGAGCTCTCCTGTCTCTCCCACCATCAAGGCCCCGGTTGAACCATAAATCTCGATGCGATTTTCGTAGCTTCCCGATTCGACCACCGAAAGCGAAGCTGTTCCGGTGGTGTTTTTTGTCAAAGACGAATCAGCAAAGCGGAACATCAGTTTTGCTTCGTCGTCAGACGTGACGCGACGCGTTGTCCCACTGCTTTTGTCGGGGCGTTCCGTGATATGCGTATTGAGCATGCAGGTGACTGCCGTCACTTCCGCTCCCAGCATGAAACGAAACGAATCGATGGCATGCGAGCCGATAGCTCCAAGTGTGCCTCCACCCATCTTTTCATCGGACCACCAATCCCACGGTCGATCCAGCACGCCCCGATAATCCGAACGGAAGACATAGTTGCAGTGGCGCACATTCCCAATCGCTCCACTCACCAACATCATGCGCATCGTTCGCCGGCTTTTCAGAAAACGCAGCTCGTGATCGATCACTGCAAGGACCTTCGCCTCCCGAGCTCGCTCGACCATTTGCTTCGCTTCGGCGGCATTCATCGCCATCGGTTTCTCGCAGAGCACCGCTTTGCCATGATCGAGCGCCGCGAGCGTCATTTCCATGTGCGTCGCCGGAGGAGTTACGACACTTACAAGGTCGACGTCCGGGCGCGCGACAATTTCGCGCCAATCAGCGGCGACGTTCTCGATGCCAAACTCCTGTGCCACTTCCGCGGCGCGTTCGCGGTGCTTACTGGCGATAGCGACAACGCGCGCACTCATACAATCCCGAAATCCGGGAATTTGCGTGGTGCGGGCGAATCCCGCGCCAATGATTCCAATGCCAATTGGTTTTCCGTTGCTCAAGGTGTGCTGCTGCTTTCTGTTACCTGCTCGTAACTATTGTTCGCGAAGTCTTGGCACGCCAGATTACACGTTGCCGCATTTTCTCGCCATTGAACAGCCTCGGTTCACTAGGGAAGCGGATACACATTGTCTTGTGGTCTCTCAACCAGCTGCGGAGCGGCGGCAGAATTTAGCCCGGGGTGAGCGAGCGAAGCGAGCGTAACCCCGGGATCAACCCAAATACAACCCGAGCCCGCTTTAGCGGGCGACAGATAAAATTGCATTCAAAGGCACCACGCCCAAAACTCGAAAACCCGTAAAACTTTCGAGATACAATGCCGTTAAGGTTCTTTCACCTCTCAAGCCCAGTTGCACTTCCCGACCTTAACTGTCCGACGTGAAATCCCCGGCTAACCCTTTTTCCGTGGAGGTTTGTATGAAAGCAAGAGATTCACAAAGGTCGGGAAAGCTCGTTTCCGGCGTCGTTCTTTTTATCGTCACATTACTGTTCGCTTTGAGCTGCGTCGGAATCGCTTACGCTGCGACAGTGCCAGCGGGATTTACCGATTCACTCGTGGCCTCGGGCTTAACCAATCCCACCGCCATGGCGCTGGCGCCGGACGGTCGCATTTTTGTATGCCAACAGGGCGGTGCCTTGCGCGTCATTAAGAACGGCGTCCTGCTGCCAACTCCCTTCCTTACGGTTACGGTCGATTCATCAGGCGAGCGAGGTTTGCTTGGAGTGGCATTCGATCCAAATTTCGTCTCCAATCAACTCGTTTACATTTATTACACCGCGACGACTCCGACGCTGCATAACCGCATCAGCCGCTTCATCGCTGCCGGCGATGTCGCCATGGCGGGCAGCGAGACAATCGTGATGGACCTAGACAATCTGAGTGCCGCGACGAATCATAACGGCGGGGCGCTTCACTTTGGACCTGACGGTAATCTCTACGTTGCTGTGGGGGACAATGCCAACGCCAACAATGCAGAGACGTTAGCAAATCGACTGGGCAAGATGCTTCGGATTTCATCTTCCGGAAGCATTCCGACGGACAATCCGTTCTTCAACACAGCTACTGGAGACAATCGAGCAATCTGGGCGTTGGGATTGCGCAATCCGTTCACCTTCTCGTTCCAGCCCACGGTAGGACGAATGTTTATCAACGACGTGGGCCAGAGCACTTGGGAAGAGATCAATGATGGGATCGCCGGTTCGAACTACGGTTGGGACACTTGCGAAGGATTCTGTAACCCGCCTAATGCCAGCTTCCGCGATCCGATTTATGCTTACGCGAACGATGCTCAAACCTGCGCAATCACTGGAGGCTCATTTTACAACCCCCAAGTCGTGCAGTTTCCCGGAACCTATGTCGGCAGATACTTCTTTGCGGATTTCTGTGGGGGCTGGATCCGGAGTCTTGATCCGGCGGCGGGAAATGCTGTAGCGGACTTCGCGACCGGAATCTCCCTGCCGGTGGACTTGCGGGTTTCGGCTGATGGTTCTCTTTATTACCTGGCGCGCGGCAGTGGCTCGGTTGGCCGAATTGGTTTTACGACAGGGGACACCACCGCACCAACGGTTTCCATCACTAATCCTGCGGACGGCTCTACTGTTCCAAGAAAAGGTAATGTCACGATCGCAGCGACTGCGAGTGATAACGTCGGTGTGGCGCGAGTCGAGTTTTTTGTTAAAGGCGTCTTGCAATGTACTGATGTGAGTGTGCCGTATAGCTGCAACTGGCGGGTAAACAGCGCACCAAACAAGACGTATCAACTGCAGGCGCGGGCCTCCGACGCGGCTGGTAATTCAGCGACAGCCACGATCACCGTGACATCCCGCTGAGCGGAAAATCTCAAGTCTCAGGTCTCAAGACTCAAAGTCTCAGGTCGCAAGTCTCAGGTCTCAAGTTTCGGGTTTCAGGTCGTGCGGGATTTCAAATATGAAATTGGGGCTTGAGACCTGAGACTTGAGACTTGTGACCTGAGTCTTGGCAATTGAGACTTGAGACCATCGCAAGCTGTCTCATGAAACGCCTTCGAAGTCGCTACATTGAGAGATAAATCTGCCGCAAAATCGAGGAGCATCGATGCCACGAAAACTGATTCACGCCTGCCTAGTCTTATTAGTCACAACCATTCCAATAAGTGCCCAAGTTGGTTTCTCGCCATTTCGCAGCGACTTTCCACCTGAAGAGTTCGCGGCACGACGCGCCAAGGTCTATGAATCGATCGGTACTTCTGCGATCGCGCTGGTTCAAGGCGCACCGAGTCCGGCTGGCTATACCCGCTTTCGACAATCAAACGAGTTCTACTACTTGTGTGGCATCGAAGTACCTCACGCATACTTATTACTTGATGGGGGTTCAAAGCGTGCGACTCTATTTCTTCCTCATCGCAATGAAGGGCGCGAACGATCAGAAGGACGTCTGCTTTCAGCTGAAGATGCAGAAGAGGTAAAGAGGCTTAGTGGAATCGATGAAGTTGCTGGCGCGGACCTGTTGGTGGAACGTTTAGCGCGCCTCGCTCGCAGTAATTCTGCGCAGACGATTTTCACTCCGTTCAGCCCGGCTGAAGGTACCGCGATGTCGCGCGATCTTGCGGTTCGAATAATTGGTGACTACGCAGCCGATCCCTTCGATGGTCGCGCCTCTCGAGAAGGGCTGCTGGTTCAGTCACTACAAACCCGCTTTCCGCAGTTCACTGTCAACGATCTCACACCCACACTGGACCAACTGCGACTGATCAAGAGCCCACGGGAAATCACAATGATCGAGAAAGCGACGCGGCTCTCAGGGGAGGCCCTCATGGAGGCGATGCGATCTACAGTGCCCGGGATTTATGAGTACGAACTGGACGCGGTCGCAAAGTACGTCTTCTATCGCGACGGCGCCCAGGGCGACGCTTACTATTCGCTCATTGCCAGTGCCCAGAATGCTTACTGGCCGCATTACAACGCCGGTCAACGCAAAATGTTGGAGGGCGATTTTCTTTTGATGGACTACGCTCCTGATGTTGGTTACTACATGGCAGACGTAACGCGAATGTGGCCAGTGAACGGAAGGTTCAGCCCATTGCAACGTGAGTTATATGGGTTTTATCTGACTTGTTATCGGGCAATCCTCAAACAAATTCGACCCGGCGTCACGGCGCAGGTTATTAAGCAGGAAGCTGTACGCGACATGGAAACTGCTCTCGCAAGTACGAAGTTCTCGGCGGCACAGTACGAGCGGGCTGCACGAGAGTTTGTGTCCAGGTACAAGAGTTCAGCTGCGAACCCAAGGACTGGATTGGGTCACTGGGTAGGAATGGCGACACATGATGTTGGCTTTGACCATGGTCCGTTGCGGCCGGGTATGGTTTTCACGATTGAGCCGGCATTAGTTGTGCCGGAAGAAAAGATCTATGTGCGCCTGGAAGACATGATCGTGATCACCGATACCAGCGCACGCATCATTTCAGATTTCGTCCCAATGGACATCAACGGCATCGAGAAAGTGATGCAGGAAGAAGGAATGCTGCAACGTTATCCAAGAAGTAAGGTTGGTAGCCAAGATTGAGTGCAGGTTTGGCTGGGTCGTTACTTGAAGACTAAACACCCGCAACGGTCTAAACGCCGTGAGCGAGAAGCTCCGGCTCTAGTTTCGTTCGAACGGCTTTTAACTTAATCCGTTGAATCAAGGAGATGGTTCCGAAGAACTGCCTCCTGCTCCTGCCTACTGCTTTCTGCCTACTGCTTGGTAGTGCCCCCGCAGGGATTCGAACCCCGAACCAACAGATTATGAGACGTTTTGAGGGGCATCAACAAGGTGAGACGACATGGTGATGAAGCCGTGATTACCGAATCCGCAGCCGTTACAAGGAAGTGAAATCTTGTCACGTATCAGTACGCCATCGCGCCATCCAAGCGTTTACTTGCTCGGCGCATAAAGTTTCGCCAGTCACAGTCTTGCTTGACGCTTTTTAGGCGGGCGGCAATCCCGAAGTCGCGCAAGCGTCTGGACTATTGCGAAAACCCAACCCGGCGCATCAGATTAATAAAGCGCGGATCGTCACGTACGTCATTCCATTTTGAATCGACTTTGAGAAATGTCATTTTCGGATCTCGTTGTTCAAATCCACGTTCCAACCAGTCGAAGGCTTGGTCCCGATCGCCAAGTCCGTTATAGAGAAACGCTATGTGGTAAGGCGGCACAAAACGCTCTTTTGATAGTTTTAGCAATTTATCGAGCACGTCTCGCGCTTCACTTCGTTTGCCTAACTTCACGAGGGCATAGCCTTCGAGGGCGAGTGACACCGTTTGCGCCGGAGAGAGTTCTGTCGCGCGACGGGCTTCAGCGATCGCTTCAGCAAACATTCCTTTTTCGATATAAGCGCCAGACGCAAACACATGAGGAAACCAAAAAGCGGGAGCGAGTTCAAAGGCCTCGCGTAATCTGGTCAACGCTTCATCGGGTTTTCCTGCGTGAATAAGAAATTGTCCCTCGAGTGCGTTGAGAAACGGAGAAAACGGGTCGAGTTCTCTACCCCGTTTTATTTCTGCCAGCGCTTCGGCATGACGCCCAGTGTTTGAGAGTAAATGAGCATAAAAGAGATGTCCCTCCGCGCTATTCGGATCGAGTTCTACGGCTCTCTTAAGTTGATTCTCCGCTTCATTCCAATTCCATTCGTACCAAAACATGCTAGCTCCGAGTGCGGTATGGGATTCGGCAAGACCGTCGTCAATGTTGATTGCCTTTTGCGCCGCAACTATCGACTTGGGAAGAAACTCTCCGGGGGGCATCTCGCTGCCAAGTGCAAGCGAACGATTTGCGCCTGAAAGTCCGACGTACGCCAGAGCATAATTCGGATCAATCTCAATCGCCTGATTGAAATAGGCAATTCCTTTCTGAACTTCTGGCGGCGTCAATCGAAAAACATGGAACCGCCCTTTAAGATACAGTTGATACGCTTCCGTGTTTGCCGTGTAGTCTTTCGTAATCCTCCGCTGTTCGGCGCCCGACAACCGCGCTCGCAACTTCTGAGACACGTCGCGGCCAATCTCCCGCTGCAACGAAATTAGATCTGCCATCTTTCGATCGTAGCGCTCTCCCCAAAGCTGATTGCCGTCCCGTGCATCTACCAATGCCAGGTACAAGGTCAAGTTGTCGTCCCGCTGTACAACTCTACCGCTCAGAATCGCCTGCACAGATAGGTCTGACCCAATGCGCTGCGGATCTAGGTCTTTGCCTTTATAGCGAAACACGGAGGTCCGTGCTTTGACTGACATATTTGGAAGCTGAGAGAGACTATTTATGAGTGTATCCGTCATCCCGTCCGACAAATACTCGACCTCGCTGTTGCCGCCCTCGTTGACAAACGGCAAGACGGCAATGGATTCAATCTGGCGGCTGTTGCTGGACATTACAAAACGGTAAACCAACAACCCGCTAGCGATGATCAGAGCAGCCAATGCGACGACCGTCGTCCACTTGTGTTTCCGGAAGCTGCTAACAATATATTCTGCGCTCGAAGGGACTGTTGGAGTGGCCGCAAGGTCGTTAGTCGACTGTTTGTCAGACTTCGGTTGGCCCGACTTGCGGGCTGCTCCCGCTAATGTGTTAGCAGTCTGCCGCTGTGCGTTCGACGACGCTCGTTCATCGAGAAAGTCCCTCTCTCGACTGGCTGACTTCAGATCAGCGAGCAGCTCAAGGGCCGTTTGATATCTGCGGTCTCTTTCCTTTTGCAATGCTTTGACGACGATCTGTTCGAGCGGTTTCTGAACAAGAGGATTTTGGGCCGACACAGCGAGCGGTTGTCGCTCAATTACCGCGGACATGACATCCATCGCCGTATCGCCAGAAAACGGCCTGCAACCGGTAATCATCTCGTACAGCACTACTCCCACACTCCAAAGATCCGTCCGGGTATCGATGGTGACCCCGCGCGCTTGCTCAGGCGACATATACGCAGCAGTGCCCATCACGGCGCCGGGAGTTGTTAGGAACTGCGTGTCTTCCCCTGGCTCTTCACCGTCAGCTTGTATGTATTTCGCTATACCGAAGTCGAGTACTTTGATCAGACCGTCCTTTCGCACGATAACGTTTGACGGTTTGATATCGCGATGGATGATTCCTGCCGCGTGTGCTGCGGCTAGCGCACTGGACATTTGAATGGCTATGTTGAGCGCATCGTCAATAGAAATTGAACCCTCTTCAATTCGCGAGCTTAAAGTTGGCCCGTCCACAAATTCTGTGGCGATGAAACTTTTCCCCCTAGCTTCTCCGATTTCGTAAATGGTGAGAATGTTGGGATGGTTTAGCCCTGAAGCAGCTAATGCTTCCTGGCGAAAACGCCTAATCCGTTCTTCCTCGGCAGCGTGGTAATTGGAAATCAGCTTAACTGCGACCGGCCGATTTAGTTTTTTATCGTGACAAAGGTAAACGTGACCCATTCCACCGGCGCCGAGCGCTCTAACAATTCGATATGGCCCGATTGCTTCGGTAAGTCCCAGCCGTACGCTTGCCAACACGCGCGTGGCTTCCTCAGGACCACCAACAAAACTCTCTGGTTTATCATGTGCGATAAGTGACTCAACCTGCTTTCTTAGCTGCTCATCGCCCGCACAGGCTCGGCCAAGAAATGCCTCGCGCTCCGCTGGCTCAAGCTCAAGGGCGGCCGCGAAGATTCGATCAATTTCTTGCCATCGTTGCGGAGTTGTCATGGTTCAGTTTTGACTAAGTTCGCGACGCAGAAAGGCTTTCGCGCGTCTCCAATCACGCGTGACAGTATCAACGGAAACACCCAATACCGCTGCAACCTCCTCGACACTTAAACCTCCGAAATACCGCAACTCCACCACTTGTCCTTTGCGCTCGTCTAATCGCGCAAGGCTGATAAGGGCATCGTCTAGTGCCACCAACTCTGCCGCACGGTCGTTGCTAACCAGGGCCACCTCCTCGAGGGAAATTGCTTTTCCACCACCGCGCTGAGGCCCAAGATGTTTACGCGCGTGGTCAATCAAAATGCGTCTCATGATTTGAGCTGCAATGCCAAAAAAATGCGCTCGGTTTTGCCAGTTTACTTTCTGATCGATAAGTTTTAGGTAGGCCTCGTTTACCAGCGCGGTTGTCTGTAAAGTGTGGTCCTTGCGCTCGCGGTTCATGTAGCGGTGCGCCAACCGGTGCAACTCCTCTTCGACTAAAGGCAATAATGTTTCGAGTGCTGAACCATCACCTTCCCTCCAGGCAACGAGTAATTGGGTAACATCTTTTGGCACTGCTTCCGACATAGCTGATATCTACCACCTCGACAAGCTTTGCCCGGTTTCAGATTAGTAAAGCGGTTTGCGACAGGTCGAAAGATTGTAGCCGTGGTCAGTTCGTGGTGCCAATTGCTTTTGAAAAGTTTTTGCCCGCTTGCCGGATCTCGTCACTCGGTTTCGCGTTAATGGTTAAGAGGGAAAACTATTCCGCCATAACGAAGGAGCGAACCATGACTCATTTAACGTCCGCAGCACTGAGCGTTATCACAGTTGTCTTGTTAGCAAGTAGCCTTGCTGATGCCCAATGTCCCGTTTCAGTTCTCACGAACGGGCTCAATGCGCCTTCCAAGATTATCTTTTCAACCAGCGGCAACTTATTGGTTGCCGAACAAGGCAACGGGGTAAATACCGGACGAATTTCCATTATCGATATGGACTCGGGCATTCGACGAACCCTAATAGATGGCTTGCCGTCTGCTTTTGCGCCCCCGAATAACGATCCCTCAGGTCCGTCGGCCTTAGCGATGCGCGGACGCACGTTGTACGTGGCTATCGGCGGCGGCGATGAGGTGATCAGCGGTCCTTTGCCTAACTCCTTTGTTCCTAACCCCAACCCGTCGTCGGCACTCTTCAGTTCGGTGCTTTCGATCTACTTCAGTGCGGACTCAGAGAAGAACACCAATGGGTTTTCTCTGAGTCTTTCGGATCAAATCATCCTGAACAACGGCGCCACGGTCGATCTTGCTAATGGTGGCGGCGACAAAATGTCGATCAAATTGGTGGTTGACTTTCCCGATTATGTGCCCGAACCGAGCCCGGGTTCGCCAAACGGAGTGCGACAATCAAATCCATTCGGACTGGCAATTCATGGCGATCAGCTCTACGTACCGGATGCAAGCGCAAACATCGTACGTGCTGTCGATATCGAAAGTGGCACATTCAGCATACTCACCGCATTTGGTCCCTTGCCAAACAACAGGGGGTTCGGTCCACCAGTGGTCGAAGCGGTCCCCGACAGTGTTAGATTAGTAGGCAAGCAGTTGCTGGTAACTCTGCTTACTGGATTCCCGTTTCCCATCGGTAACGCTCAAGTGCGTGCGGTGGATATCGCAACCGGTAACAACGCTCCCTTCATAATCGGACTGACCTCCGCGATCGATGTGTTGCCTGCGGGTGACGGTGGATTCCTGACGCTTGAATTCAGCACGAATATGCTAACGCCGAGTGCTCCTGGGAGACTTAGCTTCTACGCGTCACCCGCCGCCACGCCGGTGGTGATTGCCAACTGTTTGATTACACCGACGAGCATGGCACAGGGACCGAAAGCGGCAGATTTGTTCGTGACCGAAATATTCACAGGAAGAGTGATGAAGATTACGCAATAGCGTTTTCCAAGTTCATCGGGACGTGTTCGGAAGATCGCAGGGGCGTCATGGACACCCCACGCTATTGCCAAACCAGGCGGCTTTTCATTGTCCGTAGCTTCTTAATTCTTTTGGTGCCCCCGCAGGGATTCGAACCCCGAACCAACAGATTATGAGTCTGCTGCTCTAACCGTTGAGCTACAGGGGCACACGTTTGTTTACAACAACTTAGCAGCGGGCAAGTCTGGCGAGTTACACATGAGGTTACACACTTGCATTGTGAAAGGCCAATTCTCGGCCACTTTCGGTAAAACTTACACACACGCTTTTACGTCGCCGTAGCGCGGAATTCTGCCTGATGATCCGACCGGACGCAAGCCCCTCGAAGATTGCCGCATGTCCTAGGTTGGTTCCACCATTAGTAGGGGCAAACAGGATTGACCCCAAGATATTGTGACCCTCACAGATTCCCTTACCGTTGTTGACTGTTAACACCCCCGCCGCGCCCGTAAGTTATTGCAAAGTCGATGTTTAGCGTTTACTCGGCACCCCGCCCAAAAGCCTTCAGGAACCTAGGTTTCGGGCGAACGAAATTTTAGGAGTCAACTAAAACGGCTTGCATAATGCAAGCGCAAATGGTGGCATCAGTAGGGTTGTTGGATTTGTTGAACATTTTTTTCTTGACTGTTGGTTGCGGATATCGTACTGTTTTAATGCGCGGGCAAGGTAGCTGAAGAAAAAGTGCTGTAAGTTATTATAACAGAAGGTTTACAAGGATTATGGCTAGTGATTTGAACAAGACAGGATTCCGCATTCCGGCAAACGTGGGCAATACCTTGGCGGAGATTGAACGCTACGTGATCATGGAGACATTGAAACGGGTAGGCGGGAACAAGTCCAAGGCTGCGCAATTGTTGGGCCTATGGCGGCCTGTCCTGTACGGGAAACTTGATAGGTATGCGATCCGGTGTGCGAAGCGGAAACGGTAACAAGCCGCACGGGCGGCAACGGCGGTCACGGCCTGTCTCCTTCTGGCCAGAGAGCAAGTGGCCGCCGTATTCAGAAATTTGATATTGCCTGCGCTGCATAGCTTCCCAGCGCAAGGCAACGAAGGCGAAGGCGGGCGGGTTCTTCCTTTAAGTTCATTCCCGACCGCCTACGCTTTGAAAATTTTAGTTTGCCGGATGTCGCCTAACACAACTCGGCGGCTCCCGGCATGGGCTGGCCCATCGTGGATCTGGAGAGGGACAAGATGGGCCAGTCCAAAATAGTTTTGGTTCGGCAAGCACTTGTCCTGAGAAACTAAAAACGCTTGAAGGGCCACGGCGGCGGCAACGGCTGCCGCCGATAATTTGAAAGGGGTAATGAGGAATGAGTACGGAACTTCGAGAACGTGTGGACAAATTGAATCAAGATCGGATTGACCTCATTGCTGAAGGCGCGATGGCCATTTCCGATTTAGCAAAGAAGGGTGAGACGACTTTCGATCCCCATCGTTTCAAGTTGCGGAAGGATAGGCTGGAACTCGATATCAAAAATGCTGAAAGTGTGGCGTTACGTTTTGAGATTCCTGAGATTAAGTTGCAACTGGATAACGCGAAGCGGGACTTAAAACTACTACCACCTGAAAAGGTTAAAGCCGCGCTTAGATGCCAAGCGGCGAAAGAGATTTTCGATCAGGCAATGCTTGAATACAGCAAAGTTGAATTGCGCGAGTATTCACTTCAAGAATCCATTATTCAACTAAATCTTGATTTGATCGAAAAGAAAGGCGAACTCAAGGCACTAATTACCGAGCTGGTTGGCGACCTTAGACCAGATGGGCCAACGGAGAATCGTTTGATACGGAACTAGGTATCAAGGAGGAATTTTTATAGATGACAAATTACACACGCGAGGCTGAATTGGCCTTGCAAAAATATATGGAAACACATAGTACCGATTTCCACGCGCCCGCCATTGCAATGTCGGGCAATGACGCCACGTTCACGGCTGACCTGTCCATCGAGGATGCCGCAAATTTGATAGCAGAAGCTCGCCGACAGATGAAGCAGGAGCGTGAACGAAAAGCGAATCAGGAACAATCGCAAGAGGCACTGGGCCAACGTCGGGATGACATTAGTAAATTGCGCGATTTCGAAGCCGAACGGATTCAACGCGAATGGATCGATGAAAGTCGCACCCAAGCTGAAGATTATGCGCAGAGTAAGAATTCGGGCGCGACACCAAAGGCAACGCGTGAGGAAGATAAGCCGATAGTCGATTCCGTGATTTCGTGGATTGAAAAACAGCGAAGGCGCGGGCACTTTGGGCCACGCAAAGCGAAGGCTTAATGTCTCCCGCGATGTTGAAATTAATTTTTACAGTTTGCGGATGGAGGAAAAAGAAAAAGCCGCTGCGGGAGTCAAATCCGCAACGGCTTAAAGGAAAATCATTCGTTGAAATGATTCACCGTACTAGTCGAACGAAGCGATCATAGCAATCGTCGGCACGATGAGTCAATTGATTAAATAATATTCGCTACCCGTACTAGTCGTACAAACAAGGCGGCAGGCGATGCTGAAGTAACGTGGGCATACTCCCTTTCTGGCAGTCAGAGACCAGAGAAACAATAAGGCGGCTTCAGCTCCTCTTTGGTTGAACGGTAAAGCCAATCACTAATGGTCTAGTTCGGATAACTTCTTAGCAATCTATAATCGAGTCTTCAAAGCAATCATGAAAAACCACAATAGAGAGATCACGAACGTTGAGAGCGCCATCCTAACCTTGAGTGGCTGCGAAGGTTGAATTAATGAAATCTGTAAAATTTAGATGCCACCATACAAGGAAGTAAATAGAAGTTAAATTTTCCAGCATTAGATTTAAGCTCACCCGCAAAGCATGAAAAGTTTTGCATTTTGCGGGCGGGCCATTTTTGTGTCTGGTGGTCGGCGAATTGCCCAACGGTGCCGGGGAGAAACGGGCGTAAAAGTTCTTACATGAAAGGCGGATATTCCAAAAATAACTGTCGAAAATATGATCGCCTAAATACCGCTCTATATGGACGAATTAACTTTTCCCATAACTGGCAAAATCGCCACAAGTCCTGTAGGCAGAGAAGATACGGGCATACGGCCAATCTTACCCCACGGATGGGGCAAAATTGACGCCTGACGCGTTTTCCATCCTAAATCCACCCCTTGGGTGCCAAGTGCCCGTTTGTCCGGCAGAAATCGCTAATTGCTGAAAACACAGCGGATGCGCGTTTGCTCGATCCGGAAGACTTCACATCACCCGCATATTTAATAAATTTTACAAAGAATTCGTTACCCAAAGTTACCCAGGCATGGGCCAAGAACGTGTTTCAGTCCTCAATCCAACGCGTGATATAACCCCACTGCGTTTTCGTTCCTCAATCTCTCAATAACTTACTTTGGCCTTGACCCTCTCGATGACATTCAACGACCTTCACAAGGACATAGAACAGGGCTGTAATTGTATAAATCAGGTGGGAGTTTCCGAGAACACGGAGGACTCCTTTGCTAGGTCGATCAAAGAGGCAGTTTTATCAATTGACGACTTCAAGTCATATCATGAAATCGGTATGGTCATACGAAGAAAGAATTGCAAAGACGAATGCAAATATCGTGGTGTCTCTGTAAGCAAGTTGAACGACAATACAGCCGCTATTAAAGCGAAGTGGCAAGCGGTCAAGCTAATCGCACCACAAGGCACTAAGCGTTTCGTTTGCACGTTTCGCTTAAAAGTTGGAGCGGGAAAGGTATGGGATACATCTAACAATAAGGCCGATGCACATCACACGCTATTAAAGGCCGATGGTTTCAACTTAGCGAGTGTGGAGGTTAAAGAGATCGTTCCTGTTGCAGAGTTTTGATATGTGGCTGCCGGACAAATCAAAGTCTTTAGTGAAAAAAGACGCGGCTCTTATAGACCGTGACTATGAAGACTTGTTGTTCCTTGATTTTCCAATCCTCTTTACAGGTATCAACGGGTTGAATGACCGGATTGTCGGCTCATTTGTTGAGAGTCAGAACGGAGTCGAATCTTATTTACATTCTGTGGTGGACGACAAAACGTATAGCAAGTTCATTAGTCGGGAAATCACGTATCCGCAGTTATTAGAAAAAGCATATCACCTCTTCTTACTCCATTGGACAGGTGAAGAAACACCATCCGTTTTTTTGCTCAACTACAACGATATACCTGAAAGTTATAAGCCGGACGAATCAGCTCTGTGTCCGGACATTGAGGTTCCACCTTCCTTCGATTACGAAGCTAAGTTCGATGGAGGACTTGCCGACAATCACCAAGCCGTTCCGGAAACTATTAGTAAGTTTCAAAACAAGTTCGCCGGACTCTTACGAACGCCGTTTAATTTAGACCCACTTTCCAATTTGATTCCTAGAGTCTTGTTACAAGCCCCTGACTCCAGTGAAGCGTACGCTCAGGGTAGCTTGAAAATTCAGTACCATATTGAATTGGAAGAAAAAAGCCCGACATTGTTTCATGCCCCTGATGACTATTCACGCTTCGTTAATAACTACATCGCATATTGCTTGCATAACCTGTCTGACGATGCGCCTAAGTTATTTGAAGAACAGTCGTATGGCTTGGAAAATTTCAGCAATCTTGTAAAGGAATACGAGGAGTTGGTCGGCCCGTCAAAAGACCCTGAACAAAGAAGAACAGAACTCAAAAATAATTTGATTCAAGTTGCTAGAAAGCTGGGTGATATCACTTCTATCATTCAAGACGAATTTAAGCAGCTCGTCGTTTCGAGCGTACGTGAATCAAACGCGTTGCCCTTGGGGGTGCTAGACGAGGAATTTGGTCAGGAAATTGAAGAAGCACTTCTCGAAGTCGAAGATAAGACTGGCAAAAAAACTATCAAAGAAGATGATCTCAATTCGTATGAGATTCACATCTACGACTTGAATACTGATACTCGCAATGGCAAGGGCTTGATGAAGCACCCGACGGATTCCAAAAAATTAATGAAGCCAAGCATAACGATCTCAGGTAAAGAGCCTTTACCCCAAACAAAATATACGGAGAGCCTTCACCTCGACACCTTCATCGAGGTAAGGGGACGCGCTACCAGAACAGACGATGTTATTAAACATATCGACATTGAATTTGAGACCGAAGCTTGATGCAAAAAAGAAAAGGGCGTCACTGTTCTCACACGGCCATCAGGTGCTGGTAAGAAAAGGATTTAATGACAAAAATAGCAGCTTCAGCCATCTCACAATCCCGAACGGCTGATTCTCTCACGAGAGAGCCGAGGTATGTACTTGTTTTCGACATTTGTTCTTCAACGTCGATTCTCGAAGACCTGCTGCGTTCAGAGAACGAAAAACGTTGGCGTGATCTAATAATAGAAATGAAGAACTTTATGATACGTGAGCGTAACAATCGCAATTTTGAGATCTATAAGTTCATGGGGGACGGTTGGATACTCTTATTTGATATTGATTTTCCGCCCGCTGATTTGTTCGAACTGCTGAAACGGTTGTGCGAGAAATACGATGCCATATATAAGAGGCGAATAAGGAACGTGCTTTCGATTAAAGTTAACATCGGTCTCACCTTTGGATTGGAAAAGGGGACATTGATTCATTTTGTGGTCAACCATCAGAAGGAATATATCGGGCGTGCGATAAACGTAGCCGCAAGGTTGCAAGGGGCAACAAAAGATGGGGATTCAAACCCTGAAGGCAAAGTGTTAATGTCCAAGGCAGCCTACCATTCCGTTCGGGCTGAAATCTCACAACAGTACAGGGCGAGCACAGTCGTTAGAACACTGAGGAATATAGCTGGTGGGGAGGAATATCATGCTATCAAACTCTCACTATTTGAAGACCACTCGCAGCTCTCCGTCACTCCAACAAAGGCCGCCGAAAGTTAAATAGCTTTTGATGTGGCTCAAGCTGAACTCTAGGCACTATTTCACCTGAAGTGGGGCAACGACGAACCAGTTAACAGTGGCCCGCATCCGAAGCGGTTTGTCTACTTCTTATCGTCGAATGAGTCCCGCCTGAGCACGATCTCACAATGTCAGAAGACAAAACACCTGAAACTGAAACAGAGGCCAGTGGAAAGCAATATGTTGATGGCTCAAAGTGGCGCGGGCTTGGAGAAGCCGCATCTCGAATTGTCGTCGGCTTAATTGGCTTGGCTTATGTAATCGGGCTGTTGATTCTAAATCTGCATGTTAGAAAGTACGGGATCTATTATCTCAATTTTCTTCAAATTGAATACGTCATGGTAGGGATGCTCTGGGCGTGTCTTGTCGGATCGATGTATTGTCTGTTGATAGCGATTTTTGGACGGGCGAGACAAATTTATAAGACACGAGAAAGGAAAGCGATATTTGAAAATATTGTCTACTTACTCTTGACTCTGCTTGTCGCATACACCTGTCTTGTCTTTGTGCTAAATGTTCTAACCGAAGCTGAAACAGTTCGCTATAGTGGATACTGGAAAATTCTCGGCGTGCTTTTCCTCAGCGCTATCGGCGTATTCAACGTCGGTTCGAAGGTCATAGAGCTACGAACTCATCTTTTATCCGAACGCGCGCAACGTGATAAGCATTCAAAATTTGCGCAGTTTTTCGACATTTTTTATATGACCGTTTTGCTCGTTGTCATCTTGGGCATTTACTCAAACAGCGTCTTCCCAAAGATCTCGGCAACTTTTGGTGGAGGCAAGCCGCAGAAGGCGCAATTTCTTATCAAGACAGACCGAATGGAGACCGTTAAGACCATGGGCCTTGAGTTGCAAGGAGATACTCCGAGGGTTGGCCCATTGGAAGTTGTTTTCGAAGCTTCAGACTTCTTTCTGATTATTCCACCTCAAGGTTTTACTAACGATAAAATCAAAGCCATTCGCTTAAACAAAGACCTGATTGATGCCGCGTTCTATTTGAAGTGACATAGCAACAGCAGATAAATGCGATTTGTCCAACCTTTAACGTGGTTCTTGATCATCGGCGGAATTATCGTCTGCGGCGCGTTAGCCGTAAAACTGTGGCGTGAAGGAAACTCACCTTCTCAAATAGTCTCTGCCGTTGGTGACGTGGCTTCATTCTTTGGATTGATTATTGCGATCCTGCAAATCAAATCCGTCAAAGAAATAACGGAGGCCACACAGCGCGCAATCTCGGAAACGAAAGCCCATCTGATCACCAATCTCTCCATTTCTGACTTGTCTAAAGCGATAAAACTAATTGAGCAAATTCAGCTCTATCTAGGGCATCGAAACTACGAATTGGCAGACGTCCGGTTACAAGACCTGCGGATCATACTTTTGCAGTTTGGTGGCAATGCCGTCTTCCTTAACTATGTTGGTCGCGAAGATTACGATAGCTTAATGAAGAACATCGGCATTCACCGAATTAACCTACATGACGCAATCTTCAAACAGAAAATCATTAACACAACTGTGATCAATCGAACACTCGAAAACGCAATAAATATTTTGGTAGCAGTCGAAACCGAACTAAAATTTGGCGGAGGTGGCAGAAGTGATTGAAAAGTATGTCAGGCTCGTCGACGAACTAAGAAGGAAAACGAAAGAGAGAGCTGTTAGTTGGGAAACTACGGACGCCGAAGGCCAATATGCCCTTAAGCTGAAGAAGGGGGCGATTCTGCTCGACTACACTAAACGTATGCTTGGCACAGAGTATACGATCACAATAGTGAACAAAGAGGGAACACCTGTAGATCGAATCGAAGTGGGGTTAGAAAATTCCTATTATGCTCACGTGGATGATTTATACGAAATCATCGACAGGCAGGTAAATCGAATTGATGAGCAGGTAGATGAAATTATTAGTGAAATCGAAGAGTTGTAGCAATGGGATGAACTCTGATCCGAATTTAATGTAGGAAAGCTATTAACTGGTGCTATCGGCCAACGCTTCCGGCCTAAACACGGGCGATATCATCGATTCAGCATATATCCTGTTGCGAGAACGCAGTTAATAAAACGCGGGTTTTACTAGTAATCATTTTCTGTGAAGTGGTCAGAATGGCCTATAGGGTAGGTTCTCTCATTTTTGGCAACCAATTCCAAGAACCAAAAATAAACGGGTACAGAAAAGAAAAAAGCCGGACGCCAAAAAAGAAAAAGCAACCGGACAAAAATTAATCCGGTTGCGGGAAAACAAAAAACAGGATCAAGAATTCAAAAAGTAACTGGCAACAATTCCGACCGCAAACATGATCACGATCACATCTAAGCAGCCCCCGCTATCCTGTGGATCGCTGACGACATATTCCACGATCATTTGGTGATGATCTTGCTCCGCTTCATCGGCGCGATCCTGTTCGCTTTGGTTTTCCATTCCTAATCCGCAACCGCTACAAATATATTCGCAACCATCCCCGAACCGCCTTTGGGCTGCCCTGGAGCGGACGGGGCTAGTTCACCCTTTCGCTTTCCATCGGTTGCTGTTGCTTCGCGGCAATGTAAGCCTGATATTTTTTCGCGTTGTCGTCGTGCATGTCTGTCTGGGCATTGTTATAAATCATAAAGGTCGATAATTTTTTGTGACCACTAATAGACATCGCGGCAACCGGATCGATTCCGCTGGGCGCAGCCCTTGTTATCCAAGTGTGTCTGGTGTCCCGAAGTTGAAAGTTCTCAATCTTCGCAAGCGCCTTTGCCTTGGCAAATTGTTTTCTGAATGATGAGTAAGGTTTGTCAAACAGCACCGCATGGGGATCATCAGGATCGATAGCGGCCAACCTTTGATCAATCACGTCACGCAAATCCGGATGCAAAATTGGAATTGTTCTAACTTCATCGGTTTTGGTAGTAAGTCTGCGAATCGTGATCAATCCTAGGTCGCCTTCATTGAGATTAATATCGCGTCTCTCAAGTTGCGTTGCATCACCCAGCCTTGTTGCCGTGTGAAGTAAAAACACAAGAAGCATTCGCAGATAGTCAAAGCCAAGCGTCACGGTCGCATCAAGCAATCGTGTTTGTTCAGGGAATGTTAGTACCCGTTCTCTCTTAGCTTCTTGCTTCTGATTAATGATTCGCTTGCCACTGTGAACAGGGTTTGAGGTCATCCACTTTTTCCGCATGGCAAAGGAAAATGCTTTTGACAACGTTGCCAACTCGCGATTGACATTCGCAATGCTGCGCGTTGCCCCGCCGTGTATCTTGGGTGTTGCAAGCCGCGCTGAATACAAATCTTCGATATCGTCTTCCGTAATCGTGCTAATTAACTTTGAACCAAAATATGCAGCAAAGGTCTTCATGTCGCGAACTTCATTCTTCCAGCCTTTAGTGCCGGACACTTTATGACGATCATCGGGGTTGGAAGGATTGTCATACTCGACCTTGTGCAAGCGTGGCGTAAACGCTTCGTGTAGATCCGCAAAGGTGATCTTGGTTGGATCGAGGATGGGCGTCTTGCCTTCCGTGCGAAACTTGGATTGCTCGATTCCTTTCGCGTCTATAGCTGCCTGCTTGGAATCAAACACCTTATTGAAGTACTCGCGCTTGGGCTTGCCGTTGTCACCGATCACAGGCTCCCCGTCATCACCTAAGACTACCTTTGTGAATCGAAGTCGATACTTCGGCTTTCCGTTTACCCTGACACCACTTTGCTGAATTCCGTGATGTCCCGTGAGCCTGTGCCACTTCATATCCCTGCCGCCGGATTTGGTTTTCGATTTAGTTGTTGATTTCATTACTCGCTCCTAGATGTCCGTTTTCAACCGGAACCATTGTACCATCGAGTTACACATAGGTTACACATGAAAGAGCGAAATGGCGGGAAAATAAACGGCGGCATCCCTTAGCAAAACGACTCACTTTCGCGTTGCATTATGGAAGTTTACTGAGAAAACATTAAAACTCTTGACATTCCGAGCGGCTACTAATCGGGGTGCCGTGAGGCGGGACAATACATTATGAGTCTGCTGCTCTAACCGTTGAGCTACAGGGGCACAAGAACTTATTAACCGTCTTATTCGATCTTTTGGTGAGTGTAACACGCTGGCCATTGCCGATTGCCAACTGCCAATTGTCGATTGCCATCCTCAGTCCTGGCGGCCAACTAGTGTTCCGACAATCGCCGCTCCCAAGGGCTCACCCGACGCGTAGCGTCGCAGGGGAATTGTGACCAAGTCAGCGGACGGATGGAAACAGCCCGGCGCTTTAGTGCTGGGTTTGCCGCACTAACAGCACCAAGTCCGCGAAAGCGGACGACTGAATATCAACAAGCCTTTTAGTCGTCCGTTTCACGGACTTCAACCTTCTTTGACTACTCTTCCCCAGAACTGAAGTGCTGGGCTTTTTTCATCCGTCCGCTTTTGCGGACTAAAACACTAGACAATCCGCTTGCCCGTATTTACGCGGTTGACGGTATATCGGGTTTGAGAAAACCAACTATCGCGAGGTGTCTTGATGGCCACCATCAATAATTTTTCTCCTCCTACTATTCGTCGAATCTCCTGGCTAATCCTGGTCGCTTTGATGCTGTTCGCCTTCGCAATCGTCTTCATTCCAGTGTGGATAATTCAGCCCTTCAAACCACAGACTCCGCGCGGCGTGGAATTGTCATACATGCTGCGGCGCTTCTCGCCATGGATCACTGTTGTTTCCGTCGTGCTTGGTTTCTTTCTGATGGTCAAGCTTTGGCATGGTTCCCGGCGATGGTGGAAGAAGGCCTTGCTCGTTGTGATTCTGATCCCCATCCTCGCCGCCACGTGGTTCGCTCGCCAAAATCATTTCGAATGGATATTCAATCCCCTCGCCAACGCGGCTTATGCAAAAGCGAATGACGCCGGATTTGTCGCAGCAGAAGATATTGTTCTGGCAGTCAAGGTTAATGGTGAAGCTGCGGCTTATCCAGTGCGACTGATGGCTTACCATCACCTTGTCGAGGACGTAGTTGGAGGCACTCCGATTGTTGCTACCTATTGAACGCTTTGTCACACCGGTCTGGTGTGGAAGACGACAGTAGGCGGGCGACAACTTCACTTTCAGCTGGCAGGCATTAACAATCAGAACTTCATCATGCGCGACCTGGAGACAGGTTCGTGGTGGCAACAAGTGACTGGCGAAGCGATCCAGGGGCCGCTTAAGGGTCAACGCCTGGAAACTGTTTTCCATGACGAATTGACGTTTGGTTTATGGCGGCGCGAACAACCTGAAGGACGCGTCCTGAGACCCAATGAAGAAATTGCGAAAGCGGGAAAGTACGCGCCCGCCAATTGGGAACAGGGAATGACCGCACGCCCGGTCACTACTTCTTTCCCATTCGATAAATCAATTGAACCGCGCACACTAATTGTTGGCGTCGACATTAAGAACGTTTCGAAGGCCTACCCGTTAACGGCACTCATGAAACAGCAGTTGATTCTTGATGACATCGCCGGCACTCCAATCTTTCTGGTGTTAGGTGAAGACAAGTCGTCAGTGCGGGCTTACGAACGTGTGGTGGATGGCCGCAAACTTGAATTCCTGCTTAAGCCTGATGCAGCCTCGTTCACAATTGTCGATGCAGAAACTGGAAGTGAATGGGACTTTACCGGCCGAGCATTGTCTGGTCCGCTCACTGGCAAGCAACTCTCAAAAGTCGCAATACTCAAGGACTATTGGTTTGACTGGCAGACTTACCACCCGAAGACTCTGGTTTATGATTTGGGCAATCGCTGATCCGATTGGCGATTGCCGATTTGCCCATAGCGGAAAATGTGACGGCCCACCAGCTACCGCGTGGTGGTACTGACGGCACCGAACCGGACCAATCGGCAATCGGCAATTGCTTCACTGTCCTGTATCGGTAATCAGCACGACATCACTTGTGAGTTGTTTCATTTACGAGTCGCGTTTGCACTGGCCTGAGGCCCGGTGTGAATGAGAATGTCGGTTCTGCGAAAGGTTGATGGGAATAGCAGCATTGCAGCTCGGTAGTGGGTCGGCAAAGTCAGAACCGGGAGCGATAGCGACCGGGTCGTCTAATTGGCGATTGCCAATTGCCAATTGACGATTTGTGATGATTCTTTCGTTATAGGCCAATCGTCAATCCGAAATCGACAATCGGCAATCGAGAGGACCCGGTCGCTATCGCTCCCGGTTCTGACTTTGCTGACCCACCACTAAAGACATGGAAAGGATGTCATGATAATGAACACACCGGGGACGCCCGTACTGAGATGTTCTTAGGATGTCTTCGTTAACTCGCCTCCACTCAGTTAATCTTTAGGCTATGAAAATTATTAAGAGTCAGCTTTTGACTCCGGTGCTCTTGATGCTTTTCTTATTCTTCTGCGTCACCGCGCCCGCACAACAACCGCAGACCCTCACCGGCAATATCCGGGTTCATAAGAAGTTTCATTCTCAGTTTCTGACGAGCGATCGTGATGTGCTCGTGTACTTGCCACCCGGCTACGAGGCGGCGACACGTTCACGTTATCCCGTAATCTATTTTCACGACGGTCAGAACCTGTTTGATGGCGCCACCGCGTACATTCCCGGAAAGGAATGGAAGATAGATGAGACTGCTCAAGCGCTGATCGCTGCAGGCACGATTGAGCCATTGATCATCGTGGGCATTTATAACGCCGGCAATCAGCGGGTGAATGAGTACACTCCTGCCGAAGATCCCAAGTACAAGCAGGGCGGCAAGGCAGACTTGTACGGTCGCATGCTCGTCGAGGAATTAAAGCCGTTCATCGATCGAACTTACAGGACGCGGCGAGGCGCAAAAGATACCGGTCTGGGTGGTTCGTCGCTTGGTGGGATCGTGTCGCTTTACTTGAGCCTGAAGTACCCGCACGTGTTTGGTCGTGTGGCTGTGGTATCGCCTTCAGTTTGGTTTGCAAATCAGCATATCGTGGGCTACGTCGCCGCGCTTCCCCAAAGACCCAAGGTCCGCATTTGGATGGATATCGGAACCAAAGAAGGAAAAAATTCCGAAGAGGCGCAACAGACCGTCGCCGGCGCCAGGCTCCTGTATGAAACGCTTCTAAAGAAAGGCTGGAAGCCGGGACAAGATCTTAGTTATTTGGAAGCGCAAGACGCCGAACACAATGAACCTGCGTGGGCCGCGCGAGTAGGGTCAATACTCATTTTCCTTTTCCCGCGTTCGTGATGAGCAGGCCGTGTTGATTGCCGATTGGCGATTGCGGATTGCCGATTAAATCGGAAATCCGCGATCGGCAATCGAAAATTCCCTCGCTGGATGTAAGATACTCGCTGCCGTTCAATTTCAATTGACGTTTTCAGCTGTTCGTTTGCGTAGGAGGCCTTGTTTATGAAGCGCTGCAAGAGATATTCGCTAATTGTCCTTGTTACCTTGATCGTTTCAGGAACAATGCCACAGGTAATCAAAGCTCAGGAAAGTGTGACAGTGCTAACCGGGGCTGAGCTGATGCGAGTTGTGCCATCTGGATTCTATTTTCAGGGACTTAGCGCACCAACGCAGATGCGTAATTCCGCAGCCGCACGTTTAGGCACCAGTCGTTACGTAGTCGCAGGTATGGTTGATACGTCAGGGTACGCTGCCGATATTCGCGCGCGCTATGAAGGATTTTTGATCACGGATTCCGTGATCACAATCAACGGCTCGGAGCTGGGCGTGGGCGCTTATGGGTTTGGCTTCAGTGATGATGGCAAGCTGAATGTTCTTGATCTGGCAGGCAAGGAGATACTCTCAGTCGCGACCACGCGGGACAACCAGTTAAAGCGGCCGCGTCCGTTGATGATGATGAAGGCGCAAAATGAAGTTCGCCTCTACAGCGGGAAGGATTACGCGATAATTGGAGCGAAGTGAAGTAGGCTCTTCTTCATGCGCGAAATCCGATCCACTTCACTCCTCCTTTTGTTTATCAGTCTTACCTCACTCGTGGTGGCGGGCCAACAACCAACTCCCAGTCCGACTCCACAACGCACGGGCAAATCGTATAGTGCCGATTCCGCTAAAAAGCCTCCTCCTCCTCCTCGGCCGCAGGCAGTTTCCCCTGTCACCTTCAGCGATATTACGAGCGCGACTGGCATTACCTTTAAGCGCACGCCATCATTCACTTCCATGAAGTATCTGCTCGAGGCAGTGGGGGGCGGAGTGGCAATGTTGGATTACAACAATGACGGCCGGTTGGATCTGTTCTTCACCAACGGCGCCTTATTGAAAGATCCGATGCTGAAAACCGAGGCGCCTGATAAACGCGATGCCAAATACTGGAATCGGCTCTATCGCCAAAAGGCCGATGGCACATTTGACGACGTCACCGAAGCTTCGGGACTTAAAGGAAACGGATTCACGATGGGCGTCGCCGCGGCTGATTATGACAACGACGGTTGGGTGGATCTCTATGTCACGGGCTACGGCGCAAACTATCTTTATCGCAACGTCGGCGACGGCACGTTTAGTGATGTCACGAAAAAGGCAGGTGTGGGCAGCGGTGGTTGGTCGACCAGTGCGGGTTGGATCGATTACGACCGCGACGGCCGGCTCGATCTTTTTGTAGCGCGGTACCTCGATTGGGACTTCGACGTTGGCTCAGTTTACTGCGGCGAGATGCGCCCCGGCTATCGCGCCTTTTGCCACCCTGACAACTTCAAAAGCGCGACCAATATCCTCTATCGGCAACTAACTGACGGCACATTCGAGGATGTCAGCGCAAAATCAGGAATTGAAGCTCCAGGCGGCAAGGCCTTGGGCGTCGCGTTCGCCGATTTCGATAACGATGGCTTGATGGACATCTTCGTCGCCAACGACAGCGTGCGCCAATCGCTTTATCACAACAAAGGCGACGGGACATTCGAAGACATCGCAGTTTCTTCGGGAGCCGGGTATGACGAGAATGGCAAGACGTACGCCGGAATGGGTGTAGATGCCGGCGACTATGACAATGACGGCTACGCAGACGTCTTCATCACCACACTCTCAAACGAAACTTACCCGCTCTATCGCAACGATCGCGATCTGGGCTTTACCTACACGACTAACTCAGCAGGAGTCGGGCAGATCACTCTTTTGTACTCCGGGTGGGGCGCAAAGTTCATTGATGCCGACAACGACGGGCTGCGCGATCTCTTTGTCGCCCAAAGCCACGTGCTCGACACTATCGAAAAGACAAACCCCTACCTCAAGCACAAACAACCGCCGCTGTTGATGCTTAATACCGGCAAAGGATTTGTTAACGTGTCGGCTAGCGCCGGACCTGCCTTCAGCAATCCATTGATTGGGCGCGGGGCGGCATTTGGCGATTTGAACAACGATGGTCAGGTGGATGTTGTGATCGCGACGCTTGACGGCGCTCCGGTGGTGTTGCGAAACAAGGCCACCAGGAATAATTGGCTGGGCTTGTCGCTCGTTGGCTCCAAATCAAATCGCAACGGGATTGGCGCGCGCGTTGTTATTACTGACAGCGCGGGCAAGAAACAGATGTTCGATACAACCACCGCCGGAAGTTATTTGTCTTCGCATGACCCGCGAATCATCGTGGGCTTGGGAATGACTACCGGGGTGCGAAAGGTGGAAGTCAGCTGGCCCAGTGGGATCGTGCAAACTATCAACGGTCCTCAAGTCGACCGCTATCTTGTAATTAAGGAACAGGAGGCGCGTTGAAGAGAGTTTTTGATGGTGTCGCAAAAGAACATGGATTTGACAGCAATTTGATCGCTGCGTATTTTCGTCGAGTTCGTAACAAGCGATTGTAATGTTAGTTAGCCTGGAACCCCGTCTCTCCGCCCGGAACCCAGTCTGAATTTTTCGTCTGAGATAAATTGATCAAGATGTTATTAGAAAAGTGTTGCCGCTTGGGTTTGCGGATGCTGCTGGCTTCCCTCATCTCCGTCTGTGTCTTAGCGCAAACGCCAGTCACAAAAAAACCGGAAACTCAATCGGGAGCTTCAACCGGCACCCCGGTTAATTATTCAACCCGCCGCACCGTTGGCGTTACGGATGCGAAAGCCCCGCTCGTTCTCGAAGACGTTACCAGCAAGACAGCGATGTCGACCTTTATGCATCGCTCCGGCAGCGCGCAAAAGGATTACATCTTTGAAACGACTTCGGGGGGAGTGGCGATCTTCGACTATGACGGAGATGGACGTCCAGACGTTTATCTGCTTAACGGCTCGACGATGGCTGCGCTCGAAGGCAAGGAAAAGCCGCCACGCGCCGCGCTCTATCGCAATTTAGGCAATTGGAAATTTGAGGATGTAACGACCAAAGCCGGCGTTGCGAATGAACGTTGGGGTTGTGGTCTGGCTGTTGGTGACTACGACAACGATGGTCGTCCGGACATGTACGTAACCAATTTTGGTGTATCGCGCCTTTATCACAACAACGGCAATGGAACCTTTTCCGATGTTGCGGAGAAACTTGGTGTGGCGCGCCAGGGTTGGAGCACAGGGCCCAGTTGGGGAGACTACGACGGCGACGGTCGCCTGGACCTTTTCGTTCCCGGATACGCGAGCATCGATCTAAAGAATCTGCCGCCCAATCCGAGCGACGCCACGAAGGCGAGTGGCGTGGGTCAAAACTTCTGCCAGTTTCGCGGTGTGGCGGTAATGTGTGGGCCACGCGGCCTCCCCGGCGAAGGCGATACGCTTTACCGGCAAAAAGCTGATGGCAGTTTCGAGGATGTCAGTACCAAATCCGGTGTCAACGACCCGCAGAAATACTACGGCTTCACTTCAGCTTTCGTTCATGCCGATGACGACAAACTGCTGGACTTGATAGTTGTAAACGACTCAACACCCAAGCAGCTTTACATAAACAAAGGTGACGGAACCTTCGAAGAGGTCGGCTATCCGTCTGGCGTAGCACTCAATGAAAATGGCCGGGAGCAGGCCGGAATGGGCCTGGCTATCGGCGATTACGATAACGATGGGCGGATTGATTTCCACATCACCAATTTTTCTGACGACTCTAACGTTCTCTACCATAACGATGGAGATGGAAATTTCACCGACGTAACTTTCCAGGCGGGACTCGGCGAAGTCTCGATTCCCTTTCTGGGCTGGGGGACGAGCTTCATCGATATTGATAACGACGCCTGGCTAGATCTCTTCGTGGTCAACGGCCATGTCTATCCGGCTGCGGATGCCAATCAATGGGGGACAAGTTTTGCCCAGCAGACGTTGTTGTTTCGTAACTTGAAAAATGGAAAATTTGAGCGACTCGGCGCTGCGCCGGCGAGCGGGCTTTCCACCGCTTGGCCCAGCCGGGGACTCGCTGTCGGTGACCTTGATGGAGACGGCCGGCAAGACATGGTGATAAATAACATTGACGCCAGGCCATCGGTCTTGCGAAATGTCGCCACGCCCGTCGGACACTGGATAGATTTGCGATTGATAGGTGATGTGAGTAAGAAGAGTCCCCGGGATGCCATTGGCAGCATTGCGTACCTGACTAGTAAAGTCCGGCAAAGACAAGATGTGATCAGCGGTGCAGTCTATTGTTCGCAGAACGACATGACACTCCACTTTGGCCTGGGTGCTGCGACTAAAGTCGACAAACTCGAAATTCAGTGGCCCAATGGCGCCAGCGAAGTCTTTGAAGTTCCGCTGGTCGATAAGACTGTCACGATCATTCAAGGTAAGGGCATCAGCAAGTAGCAACCTCGCCGGCACAACTTAGAAGTCAGGGCCTACCCTAACGGAGCTTTATCCTTGCGACGACTTGATCTAAGAAAAACTCAGGCAGCCCGGCTTAACACAATCCGCGATATCAATCGACAGATTGTCTTGAATTATGTGCGTGAGCGCGAGCCGATTTCTCGGGCGGAGATTGCTCGCGAAACTGATTTACAGCGCTCGACCATTTCCGCAATCGTGGAAGGGCTGACCGCTGAAGGCCTCGTTGAAGAGGTCGGGGAGGGAGAATCGACGGGCGGGCGGAGACCGACGCTGCTGAAACTCCGGACTAAAGAAGCGATTGCAGTCGGCGTAGCAATCACACCAAGCTGCACAACAATCGCGAGCAGCGACCTCGCGGGACGTATCGTCGAACAGGAAGAATTTCCTACTAATGCCGATCCCGTAAAGACTCTCAACCAGGTCGTGTCCCTGATCAAGCAATTGTCGGCGAGGAATAAAGGTTCGATCGAGGCTGTCGGCGTAAGTCTGCCGGGCTTGGTTGATCCATCGACCGGAAATGCCGTTTATGTTCCCTACTTCAAGTGGCGAGATGTTCCGGTTGCAAAAACCATTTCCGCAGCAGTCGGATTGCCCGTAATTATTGATAATGATGCGAACGCGGTCGCCCTCGCAGAGCTGTGGTTCGGGCGCCCCGAGGTTAGCGACGCCAGAGACTTCATCCTGGTGCTGGTCGCTGAAGGCGTCGGCACTGGAATCATATTTGACGGGCAGGTGTACCGCGGCCAGCGGGGAGCGGCCGGAGAATTCGGCCACATGGTAATTGGAACCAAGGCCCCTGTTCCTTGCTCATGCGGCAACAGCGATTGCTGGGAAGCATTTTCCTCTGAAGGGGCCGCAGTCGCTCGTTACCTGGCATTGTCCGGTGAGGCACCCGGTCCACACCTTGGTTTCCGCGAGCTGGTCGATCGATCGCTCGCTGGTCAACCTCATGCGAAAGCGGCGTTGATTGAAACTGCACACTATCTGGGAGTGGGAATTTCTAATTTGGTTGTAGGCTTTAGCCCCGAGGCTGTCGTTGTCGGTGGGGAGATCGCGCGCGCCTGGTCACTCGTCAAAGATGCACTCATGGACACTATGGAGCACAGTGTTCGGCGCGGTCTGGCTTCAGCGCAAATCATGCCTTCAACGCTCGGGGACAAGCCCGAACTACGAGGTGCCTTAAGCCTCGTTCTCGCCAGCAAGTTCGCGGCAGCTTTCGCCGCCTGAGCTCGCCTTAGGTCTCTTGATGGATTTACCGGGCCGCGCAGTGAGTGAAACTAAAATACTGCCTCGACGGGAAAAAGAGTTGACAGTCCTTTGAATCTGTAATAAATACTTCGTTCGTTTAGACAACAAACTGTCAGAAATGACCGTTGCGCTGTTCGTTACGGCGCATCCCCTGAGCCAAGCAGCGCGCAACACCGCCTTGGCCCGCAATCTCAAGAAGGCTTTTCACAACTTAGAACACCTCTTATTTGGAAACAAATAGGAGTGTTCCTTCATCTGCTGTCGCTCGCGAGGATCAAACCATGACACAGCCACGATACGCGGCAAGATTCTTCTTCCTGCTCCTAATGATTCTAGCGCTAAGCGTAACTGCGCTGGCTCAGAGCAACAAAGGTACGGTCCTGGGAACTGTCAAGGATCCAAACGATGCTTTGGTGGCGAATGCGAAGGTAACCGTCGTGAACAGTGCCACTGGGGAAAGTCGAGAGGGGACCAGTGGTGAAGACGGAACCTACACCGTTTCAAATCTTGAGCCCGGGAAATATCGTGTCTCCGTCGAGGCCCCCGGCTTCCAAACAGTTATTTTCGAAGACGTGGTGGTTGAGACTAGTGCACGTCTCCCGCTCGACGTAAAATTCGCGACCATTACCGGCGGAGCGGGGACAGTAACGATAACGGCAGACAGCGCCCCGCTGACGGAAAGTGAAACGAGCGTTCGTGGAGAAGTGATTACGGGGAAACAAGTCACTGACCTGCCGATAGCGCAACGCAATTTTACCTTGCTGGCAACGCTCTCGCCCGGCGTGTCTCGTCCGGTTGTTGGCGTGATCGGTGGCGGCGGCAATTTTGAGGCTGGTGGAAATCCGGTTGGCACATCGACGGAGTCAACCAGATTCCGCGAATCAGGCGGCTCAGTGCTGGTCGTAAATGGCGCGCGACCCACCAACAATAACTTCACTCTCGACGGTGTGGATAATAATGAAGGACAGTTTGGACAGATAGGAATTTACCCGCCGCCTGACGCAATTTCAGAGTTCAAGATAGAAACCAGTGTGGCGCCTGCGGAAGGTGGGCGCGCCGGCGGTGGCATCATTAACGCGACCACCAAATCCGGCGGTAACAGCGTGCATGGCACCGCGTACGAGTTTTACCAGGGGCGTTTCCTCAGCGCACTGAATCGCACGGAAAAACGTAATCCCGCGAATATCCCTAATCGGAACACTCACCAGTTTGGCGGCACTGCGGGCGGGCCCGTTTTCCTGCCGCACTTCGGTGAAGGCGGACCGATACTTTACGACGGACGTAACCGCACTTTCTGGTTCATGTATTACGAGGGGCAGCGCAACGCGACTCCATCGACGACCGGAGACTTCGGTTTCGTCAGTGTTCCGACAGCAAGAATGAGAGTGGGTGATTTTGGTGAGCTGCTGCAGCCGGGCACTACGAGAACCTTTAATACGATCCTTGGGCCAGTGGTTGCGCCCATTGGCACAGTCTTTTGTCGAACTGGTACCGCGGCGCCGGCAAATGATGTTCGCAATTGCGGCCAACCTCTATCGACGGCGGCGCTTAACGTCTTGGCTGCCTACCCCGTGCCGACACTGACCAGCAGAATCTTTGATAACTACGCCACCAACCGCAAGGAGAAGTACAACCGCGACGGTTATGGGTTCCGCTTTGATCATAGTATTTCCGGTTCCGATTCCATCTTCTTTGCCTATAGCAAAGACAAGAGCTCTCGCGCTCGCGACAACAATTTTCCGGTGGGCTCGTCACCGACGAATAACGATCTGCCCTCGGGTTTTGGAGCCGGCAACGAATTTGGTAATTCACGAGGGCTCAGGCTCGGCGAAACGCATACATTTTCTCCTACTGTAATCAATGAAGTTCGCGCTGGCGCAACCCGAGTTGAGATTGGCATCTTCAACACCGGCGTTGGCGGAGCACTAGGATTTGACGCGGACATTTCCGCCCAACTCGGAATTCCAAATACCAATGTTTGCGGCGAGTGCACCGGCTCAGTCTTGCTGGGAATCGAGGAACCGAACCAGCGCGGTCGCCAGAATCAACTCGAGTTTATCGGTGACGGCGGGCCTTTTTACTTCACCTCGAACAACTTCAGTCTCGGCGACACGCTGACATGGGCTCGCGGTAGCAGTACTTTTAAATTTGGCGGTGATTTGCGAGTTAGGCAGAACAGCAACTTTGACGCGGGCCGTGCGGGCGCCATCAAGGGCCAGTATCAGTATGGCACCGGCGTCGGCGGATTCGCTGCCGGGAACTATGGCTCCATACCCGTCGGCCCGCGAGACTCTGGTTCCGGCGCTGCAAACTTCTTGTTGGGTTACGCCCCGGCATTCACGAGCCGCGGTACCCCGGGAACACCACCCTTCCTTTCTAACAAAGAAATCTCTTTCTTTGGCCAAGACGATTGGAAGGTTAATGAAACGCTGACTCTAAACCTGGGCCTGCGCTGGGATCTATTCACACAACCTACGGAGCGCTACGACAACCAGTCCAACTACAATCCGGCCAACGATACCTTGACGCGCGCGGGCGAAAACGCCCCTGGCGGACGCGATCTCGTCAATAGCGATCTCAATAACTTCGGGCCTTCGCTGGGATTCGCCTGGAGCGGTTTAAAGAGTGATCGATCAATCGTGCTTCGAGGTGGATACGCGTTGAAGTATGCCGTGGATACACCGGGCATTCCGGGAATTCTGCAAGCTAATCCCCCGACCGGAGCAAGCTACGGCTGCAGCATACAAAACTATGGGACTGCCAGCTGCCCGCAGCTACCGGCTAACTTCAATCTAGACACCGGAATTCTCTTCCCGGCGGTAAATAGCGGCATCCAACCAGGCCAAACTTTTGCCGCTCCGGTTGGCACTAACCTGGTCTACGTTGTCCCGAACATCAGCAACGAGATGTTCCATCAGTTTAACGTGACGGGCCAGTGGGAATTTCGGCAAAATTGGTTGGCGGAAGTGGGATACGTGGGAAGCCGGGGGCGAAATCTGCTGGTAGTGAGAAATATCGGAAACCAGGGTAGCGGCTTTCCTGGTTCTCGTCAGGTGACAACGCACTCGGTCGTCCAAACAGTCGAGTATAACGGTGAATCGAAGTACAACAGTTTGCAATCAAAGATCGAGCGGCGTTTCAGCGACGGCTTGTCGATAATTTCAACATACGTCTTCTCGCACTCAACCGACAATTCGCCTGGTAATTTTTGTACCGGCGGCACCGGACCCAGCACCTGCGGCTTTTCCAATCCGCTGCGGCCCGAGTTGGACGAGGGTACGTCTGACTTCGACGTCCGCCACCGCTTTAGCTTTGCAAGCGTCTGGGATCTACCTTTCGGCAGAGGCCGCAGATTCGGCGCCAACTCCTCCAAAGCGGCCGATCTTCTGATCGGAGGTTGGCAGGTGAACGCTAATATTAATATTCAGAGTGGACCGCCGTTCTCAATCCTATCTGAGGGTCGCCGTGTGGACATCGTTAGCAGCGCCGCAGCCTGTAGCACGGGTGCTAAAACCTTCGATGGTTTCGTCTTGTGTCGGGCAGTGACGCCCGTATTTGCGAGTGATCCCAC
This sequence comes from Pyrinomonadaceae bacterium, assembly GCA_041750995.1. Lineage (GTDB taxonomy): Bacteria > Acidobacteriota > Blastocatellia > Pyrinomonadales > Pyrinomonadaceae > PSRF01. Next base: position 67,850 of record JBGSYG010000037.1, read on the forward strand.
AGGACCCAAGTTCGGTAACACCGGTCGCAACACTTTCCGCGGCGAAATGCAGGAGTATGTGAACGCTTCACTGTTCAAGAATCTCCACATTACTGAAACCGTAACAGCACAGCTTCGCATCCAGGCATACAACCTGTTCAATCACGTCAACGGCTTCCGGCCGGTCAATGACCTGGACAGCAGCAGTTTCGGTATTGATACTGCTGAGCAACGCCGTCGCCAGCTCGAGTTTGGATTCAGGTTGATCTTTTAAGACCTGTTCCAACTCTTCGTAAGTAAAATTGTGGCGGGCGTCCGGTGGCGGATGCTCGCCACTTTGATTATCCGGTTTTCATCGACTGTCGTCGGCCCCTGACTTGAGCTCGCAAGTGAAAGCAGCTACTTTTGCTGCACAGCTCACTCCCCTTTCACAACAGGTTCGGCTCGGAAAGCTGAATCGCGAAAAGATGCTTGTCGGAAATTTTTGTGATGAGCGCGAACGCACTACAGTCCACTCCGCACAATTTGAGTTTTGTGCTCTTACTTGGCGTGGTGTTGACTCTCGTTTCTGTTAATCCAGTGCGCGCTCAGGATCAGCCGGTGCTCCCGGGTGAGTTGGCTGAGATCCTCACACGAGTACGTGAAAGTTCCCCAGGCGGCGTTACACCATTAAATGCAATCTCGGTAGGGCAGCGCCTGCTTGCGCAACAACGCTACGGAGAAGCTGACGAACTGTTCAAGGCTCTCCTGGAGAAGTTGCCATACGATCCCGCGGTGCTTTATGGGGCCGCGCTCGCGAGGTTTAACCTCAATAAAGCCGCTGAAGCTGAGGTGTTTGTACGGGCAGCGATTGATGTCCTGCTCGCCAAAGGACCAGACACGAGCAAATCGCGGTCGGTACCCCTGGAACGGCGATGGCGTGGTGCTGATGCCCTGGTCTTGCTCGCAATTATTCTGGGAAGCCGCGGCGCAGATACAGAGGCTCTGGCAACGGTTAAGCGGGCCGTCGATCTTGTACCCGAACACTTTGACGCTCGATTCACGCTGGGACGAGCGCTCTTCAGTGTGGGTGAAACTGCGAATGCCGCATCGGCTTTTCGCGCTGCTCTTAAGCTTAAACCGGACGATGCGAAGGCGCTTTTTTTTCTGGCTACGGCACTGGAAACTTCAGGCGATTTTGCTGAGGCCCAGAAAGCCTACCAGGAACTCGTCACCCGGAACCCGCACGCCGCCGAGGGATACCTTGGTCTGGGTACATTACTGCTAAAGAGTGGTCGCGACACGGAGAAAGGAATGCAAGAGCTCAAAATCGCTTTGAGTATCGATCCCAATCTCTATGAGGCACGGATAAGCCTGGGTCGCGCGCTGCTGGTGCGTAATCGAGCCGAAGAGTCAGTGCCACATTTGCTGCGGGCCGCCGAGCTGGCGCCAACGAATCCCGAACCACATTATCAACTTGCACTTGCTTATCGACGACTAGGGATGAATGACAAAGCTAAAGAAGAAACAGCTATCGTCAAACGAATTCATGAGAGGCGCAGAGGCACTCAGAGCAACAACGCTACGCGACCGCAACAGTGATAAGCAGAAACTTAAAACCAGTGCGCGTCTGCGGGCCTCGATCTCCAACTAGCCGGCTTAAGAGCGTCGAGTTGCTGATCTTCTCGACACTAATTATCGTGGCGCTGTCTCAGCTGACGTCATCTGTGGTCCAGGCCCAGCAGACTTCTCGCGTAAAAAACTCCTCGCTGGTTCGCGAAGCGGCGACGCTTCTGGAGTCGGGGCGACTTGAGGAGGCGGAAGTAGCCGCTCGCCGGGCCGTAGCAAGCCAGCCTCGCAATACAGCGGCGAGATCCGTGTTGGGTGCAGTTCTGGACCAACGCGGCAAAACGCAGGAGGCTGAGAGCGAGTATCGTGAAGCGCTTCGCCTGGACTCGAGATCTACGACCGCACTCACCAACCTTGGTGTACTACTCGGTCGTACCGGAAGAGCGGATGAAGCAGTTAACATTTTCGAGCGAGTGCTTCGCTTAACGCCCGGCCATCCGCAGGCGACGTTTAATCTCGCGACCCTTTACGCGACGCGCAAGAACTATGAGCGAGTGGTGCAACTGCTTGAACCGGCGCTCCACAGTAAGAAGCCAAACGAACCAAACGACCTGGGAGTACTCGTCACCCTCGCAAACGCCTACGCTCACGTCAATCGCGCCACCGACGCCGCCAGGCTTTACGACCAGGTTGAAAGCCGGGCCGGTTCTGATCCCCGCGTCCTGTTTACGTTGGCTCTTAGCGCGGCAGACGCGGGAGACTACTCACGCGCCGCCGTGTTGTTCGATCGCACGAATTCATTGCGACCCGGCACTTATGAGGTGCTCTATAACTTGGGAATAGCTCTGTACAATCTCGATCGCCTTGATGATGCACGAAAGGTCCTTCAAGAAGCCGCCACCGCGCGTCCCGACCAACCCGAGGTTTTTTACCGCCTGGGATTGGTTGCGTCAGCGCGTGGAGAGAGCGAAAACGCCCTTGGCTTGCTGCAACGCGCGGTCAAGCTGCGTCCCGAATATCATGAAGCTCACTTCATGATCGCCGAGGAACTGGTCAAGAACGATCGAGCTGGTCGTGCTATCCCATTCTACGAACAAGCAATTCAAGCGGCGCCCGACGAAGTGCTCTATCAGATTCGACTTGGGGTGGTTCACTTCCGCAATCGCGACTATGCCAAGGCTGATGCCATTTTTCGCACTGCGTTGGCCAGGTCTCCGGATAGTCCGGTACTTCATTATTTGATTGGCTACACGGCGCGCGCCGAAGGTCTCTTTGAGGAGGCGGCGAAATCCTTAACGCGTTCGCTGGAATTAGAGCCAAACAACGCGGCCGCGCTTTCGAACCTTGGATTCATTGCTGTAGAGCGCGGTCAGCATAAGGAAGCGGAGAGTTTGTTGCGCCGCGCGCTCGCGCTGGAACCGCAAAATTATCCGGCGCATTACGATCTGGGACGGCTGTTGGTGCGCCTGAAGCGTTACGACGAGGCCCTTCCGATTCTCGAACGCGGCGTTCCCCTCGGGAAAAATGATCCGGGAATTCATTACCAACTCTTCATCACCTATTCTCGCCTGAAACGGAAGGTTGATGCAGAGCGTGAGCTGATTCGCTTCAAGAGTCTTGAAGAAGCTCGCAAACAAGGCGACACCGGCATGAGCGAGAAGGATGAATTGCCACCGCCCCAGGTTAGTGGCGCCTCAGCGCCTCCTGTACGGGAGGAAAAACCGCCAAGGCTCCAATAGTTGTGCTTGGAAGGAAGTTAACCAGATCCGAAACCGATCTGCTGGTAACTGAGATCCGCAGATTTCGGCAATCAGAAAGGAAGAGCTAACTGCAAAGTGCGTAAAGCCAACCCGCGAAGTATCGCTGAGAGCGAACGCTTTGTGTTCTTTCGCGCACTCACCTTCCGAGGCAAATCGGATTCGCTTTCAAACAGAGCCGCGCCTCATCTCCACTTGCGCTGGCTGATTCCTACTCTCCTGATACTAGTTTCTCCAACGTTGGCAAATGCATGGTGGGGATCTGGAATTGGACACCCGTCTGCAAAGACCGGTAAGGCCCTCAATCACAAGCCGCAAAATTCTGCAGACGCTCCTTCCATAATCAAAGTCGAGCCGCCTTCGTGGTGGGCAAAACATACGATAAATCCGGTGCGGCTACTGGTTCGCGGCAAGAATCTCCACGGCGCGCGAGTGCGCGCCACTAAACCAGGCATTCATACTTCGGACCTACTCGTTAACTCCCGAGGGACCTACCTCTTCGTCAATGTGAGAATTAATCCCTCGGCTCGCCCCGGTTCCTATCCTTTAGCTTTAATTACTTCCAAAGGAACTACAACTATTCCTTTTAGAATTGAACCGGCTTTCGCCGCGAATACACACTTTCAAGGAATCGCTCCTACCGACATTATTTATTTGATCATGACGGATCGCTTCGCCGATGGCGACCAGACTAATAACATTCCCGCCGGGGCTCCCGCCGCCGCCACCGATAGAAAAAATCCGCGCTCTTATCATGGCGGCGATCTCCGCGGAATCATTAATCACCTTCCTTATCTGAAAGAACTGGGCGTTACCGCTCTTTGGCTCACGCCCTGGTACGACAACTGGAATGGAGTGAATAACTGCGACAAGCCGTGGTGCCCAAACACTTACTATCATGGCTATCACGCTGTTGATTATTACGCCGTCGAAGATCGATTTGGAGACATGGCGACATTGCGAGAGTTGGTGGTGAAATCACATGGGCTGGGTATAGCAGTGATTCAAGACCAGGTTGCAAACCACGTCGGGTCTCAACATCCCTGGGTCAAGGATCCGCCGCTCGATAATTGGTTCCATGGCACGATCGAGAACCACGAGCTCAACAAATTTCAGAATAGTGTTCTGCTGTCGCCGCACGCTAACCCGAAGGAAGCACGCAATACGCTGGACGGTTGGTTTAACGACGACCTTCCCGATATGAATCAGGAAGAGCCCGAAGTTGCGCGTTATGAAATTCAAAACTCCCTTTGGTGGATCGGCATGACCGGGCTCGACGGCATACGCCAGGACACCATTCAGTACATGCCGCGCTCGTTCATTAGGGAACTCTCAACGGCAATACACCTTCAGTATCCAGAGTTCTGGATGGTCGGCGAGGTGTTCGAGCGAGATGCTGCGCAAACCGCTTTCTTTATCGGTAACCATACTGGTTGGGACGGTATAGATACGACGCTTGATTCGGTTTTTGATTTCGCGGGTTGGCACACTTCGTTAATGGCCTTCACAAACAAAAGCCCAATGCGAGCATTGCGAGATCACCTGAAATACGACGCCCTCTATCCCGATCCGTTGAAACTAACCAACCTTGCGAATAATCACGACACGCCACGTTTCATGTCGCTCGAAGGCGCAAGTCTTGAAGGCTCAATGATGCATGTCGCATACATACTGAGCGTGCGCGGAATTCCACAGCTTTATTACGGTGAAGAGATAGCCATGGAAGGCAAGGAGGATCCGGATAATCGCCGAGATTTTCCTGGCGGTTTTCCCGGCGACCAACGAAACGCTTTTACCAGCGCTGGGCGGGAAGCAAACGAACAAAAAATATATGAGTGGACCCGCTCATGGATCAGGCTAAGGGCGGAACATTCTGCCTTACGACAAGGTAAGTTGATCGATTTGTATTATGACGACGAGACCTATGTGTTTGCGCGGCAGGATCAGACTGAAACAGTGATTGTGGCGTTCAATCGAGACGGGACGGAGAAGAAGCTGCCCCTACAACTCGGGGCCATCGGCATTAAAGAAGGCTCGGAAATGTCACCCTTGGTCGGAGCTCGCACCACCAGTCGGGTAAGCAATGGCCAGGCACTCCTTAGCCTTCCGGCAAGATCCGCCGCGGCGTTTTCGCTTCCCGGCGGGGCAAAGCCGCCGCCGCACATCCGGCGGCGAAGCCGTTCCGAGGGTTGAGCGGTCAAATTCCGTAGCCAGCATTAAAGTGTTGGGCTATTTCTAGTCGTCGGCTTCGACTGAAGACTTCATGAACTTTCCCAGGTCCAGCGGCATCTTGCTGCATCCGACATCATTGCCGGGGCCGTTTGGCATCGGCGACCTCGGGCCTGACGCCTACAAGTTTGCTGACTTCCTGCGCGACGCTGATCAGAGTCTGTGGCAGGTATTGCCCCTGGGTCCCACCGGTTATGGCGATTCACCATACGCGTGTTACTCGGCTTTCGCGGGTAACACGTTACTCATCAGTCCTGAACTATTAGTTACTGAGGGCTTGCTCTCGCCCTCTGAGTCGCCGACTCCCTCGCCTCTCGCTCCGGAGCGGATTGATTTTGCACACGCTCACGAGCTTAAAGAGGGTCTCTTGCGCAAAGCTTATGAGCACTACAAGCGAACCACCGATACGAGTCTGCGGAGCGCCTTTGAAACCTTTGCTCAACAGTCCACCGACTGGCTCGAAGACTATTCGTTGTTTCGAGCTTTAAAGGATGCTCATGATGGCCGGCCCTGGAATCAATGGGAGTCAGCCCTGGTTCGCCGCACGCCCGCAGCCCTAACGCGAGCTCGCGAGCACTTGCGTGACGAGATCGAAGCCCACATGTTTTATCAGTTCCTGTTTTTCCGGCAATGGTTTGCACTCAAGAACTATTGCCACGAGAACGGCATTCAAGTGGTGGGCGACTTGCCGATTTTCGTGGCCCACGATTCAGCCGACGTCTGGACCAATCCCGAGGAGTTTAAATTGGACAAGAATGGAACGCCGCTCGTCGTCGCCGGCGTCCCTCCAGACTACTTCAGCACTACCGGTCAGCTGTGGGGCAATCCTTTGTACAACTGGGATCGAATGCTCGAGGAGGGCTTTACATGGTGGATTGAGCGCATGCGAGCCACGCTGAATGTCGTCGATATCGTGCGCGTCGATCACTTCCGCGGTTTTGCCGCGTGTTGGGAAATTCCCGGAGGTGATCAAACAGCAGAGCGTGGTCAGTGGGTGGAGGCGCCGGGTCGACAGCTATTCACGGCCATTCGGAAAGCGCTCGGAGACTTACCTCTGATCGCGGAAGATCTGGGAGTGATAACCCCGGACGTAATCGCCTTGCGCGAAGAGTTTGGTTTCCCCGGAATGCGAATTTTGCAATTTGGTTTTGGCAGCGATACGAAGAACATCGATTTGCCGCACAACTATGCGAGTAACGTCGTCGCTTATACCGGCACTCATGATAACGACACTACAGTAGGGTGGTTTCAAAGTGTGGCGGGCGAAGGCTCAACGCGCACCGCTGAACAGATTAACCGCGAGCGCAAATTCTGTCTGAACTACTTGAACAGCAACGGCACGGAAATCCACTGGGACTTTATTCGGACTGTCTGGGCCTCCGTCGCCAACACAGCGATTGTTCCTTTGCAGGACGTACTGGGATTGGGAACCGAAGCGCGCATGAATCTTCCCAATAGCACCGAAGGCAACTGGGCCTGGCGCTGCAAAAGGGGCCAGCTGACGGAGAAGATTGGCAGCCGGCTAAAAGATTTGACCGGCTGGTATGGTCGGGCTAAATCCAAACCGAATGAACGAAACGAACTGGTCTAATCTCATGAAAAGATCGGCACTCCGAACAGTCTCTTGTTTTTTCTTGATTGTCCTGGCGACAGCGATTTCATGTCAGGCACAAAGCGCTCCGAAAGTGCTCAAGGTAGAACCACCCAGTTGGTGGGCTGGAAGTTCGCTCAATCCTGTTCGTCTGATGATTCGTGGCGAAGGACTCAAGGGCGCGCGCATGAGCATTTCAGCGCCCGGAGTGCGCGTAGTCAAAACTCCGGTCAGTAACGAACGAGGGACTTGTTTGTTTGTCGATGTGGCGATTGCCCCCCGAGCCGCGCCCGGTGCGCGCGACTTGATAATCAGCACGACAGCCGGTACAGCGTCAGCGAAGTTTGAGGTACTTCCCTCTTTACGACGTGTCGGTCGTTTCCAGGGCTTCTCGCCGGCTGATGTGCTGTATCTGATCATGCTCGACCGCTTCAGTGACGGCGATTCATCTAACAACGATCCACCACAATCCCGCGGCATCTACGATCGCAAGAACAAGTTTTACTATCACGGTGGCGATCTTCAAGGTGTAATCGATCGCTTGCCCTACCTCAAAGAGCTAGGCGTTACCGCCGTTTGGCTCACTCCCTGGTACGACAACTATGACAAGCCTAATCAGATTGAATTGAAGGAAGGCAAACCCAGCACCGGCTTTCATGGTTACAACCCTCAGGACTTTTATGCGGTCGATGAACACTTCGGCACCCTGGCGAAGCTACGAGAGCTGGTCGAGGCCGCACACCGCTCCGGCATAAAAATCATTCAAGACGAAGTGGTCAATCATACCGGACCGTATCATCCGTGGGTTGACGATCCTCCGACCCCCACTTGGTTTAACGGCACTAAGGAGCATCATCGCAAGAACGTATTTCAAACCTGGGTGCTCCACGATCCGCGCCCAGTGGCTGACTTGTATCTGGAGACTATGCAGGGTTGGTTCCTGGACTTCCTTCCCGATCTTAATCAGGAGGACACGGAAGTCTCACGTTACCTGATTCAGAACACCTTGTGGTGGATCGGCACGACCGGTCTTGACGGCATTCGCATGGATACCTGGCAGTACGTGCCAAATAGCTTCTGGCGCGATTGGAATGCAGCTCTGAAAAAAGAGTTTCCCAACTTCACTGTCGTAGGCGAGGTGAAGGATGGCGATGTGGTTCACACTTCATTTTTTCAGGGCGGCAGCAAACGGTTCGACGGGATAGATTCCGGACTCGCTTCCCTCCTCGATTTCCCGCTCTTCTATCCCATTCGTCATGCTTTTGCGGAAGGCAAGCATCTCGAGGAAATTCCCAAAACACTGGCGAAGGATTATCTCTACAACAACCCGGAAATACTCGTAACGCTAATTGGCGGGCATGACGACGGCCGCTTCATGAGTGAAAAGGACGCCACCTTGACGGGCTTGAAACTGGCAAACACCTTTCTGCTCACCACGCGTGGAGTGCCGCAACTCTACTACGGGGATGAGATAGCGATGACTGGCCCGGATGAGCCAACCACACGCGGGGATTTTCCCGGAGGCTTTCCCGGCGACAAACGCAACGCCTTCACGCGCGCAGGGCGCACGAAGGACGAGCAGGAAGTCTTTGCGCACATTCAGAAATTGACGCGCCTCCGAGCGGAGTTGGAACCGCTCCGGCGCGGGCAGTTGGTAAATCTCTACGTTAGCGAACAGCAGTACGCTTACGCTCGAACGTCCAGAGCGGGAACGGTGGTCATCGTCATTAACAATCATACGAAGGGTGCCGAGATTGAAATAAACGTGATGCCGGTTGGCTTGGCGGATGGTGAGGTCCTCGTCGATCGCTTAGGCGTGAGTGAGCAGGTGCGAGTTAGCGGACGCCGGCTGAAGGTAAGGCTGCCGGAACGGTCAGCAGCAATCTTTGTCCGCCGATGAAGAGCAAATCGGAATGTGCTATTGGAAGATATCAGTATTTATGGAAGGTAGAGCTCGATGCGCACTTGGAGAAAACCCCCGCATCAGCCGCGCGAGAAAATAGGTCAGGTTCGCTTCGGCTTTGCCGCCCGATGTGAGGCGCGGCTTGCCGCGCCGTTGAGTGGGAGAAAGGTTTGGGGCTTTGCCCCCGATAAGACCTTTAAATTCGTATTGCTAAGTTAAGAGCGGGCGCAGCCCGAAGCCGTTAGTAGCTGGCACGGCGCGGCGGTGCCGCGCCTCACATCCAGGCGGCGAAGCCGAGTGTGAAGGTGAGCTCGGTGGTCCAAGCATTCGAGGCGTATTAGTAGCGTAGGGAGAAACCATGAACAAGCCACGTCTCAGTTTCTGGCAAATCTTCAATATGAGTTTTGGTTTCCTCGGAATCCAATTCGGTTGGGGACTACAGCTCGCCAACATGAGCGGTATCTATACCTACCTCGGCGCGAAACCTGAGGATGTGCCGATTCTCTGGCTTGCCGGCCCCGTCACAGGTTTGCTGGTGCAGCCAATCGTCGGGTCGATGAGCGACCGCACCTGGAATCGACTCGGCCGCCGCCGTCCTTATTTTCTAGTCGGTGCAATCGTCGCGAGCATCGCGTTGTTCTTCATGCCAGATTCGGGAACGTTATGGATGGCCGCAGGTCTGCTTTGGATTCTGGATGCCAGTATCAACGTAAGCATGGAACCGTTCCGCGCCTTCGTCGCCGACAAATTAAATGTTGACCAACGCACTGCCGGTTTTGCGATGCAGAGTTTCTTTATCGGGATTGGCGCCACGCTTGCGAATGCCCTGCCGCTAATCTTTCGGCGGCTTGGTGTCGACGAGCGGGGAGTAGATGCTGCCGACCAGGCCGTCCGCGCAATTCCAACCAGCGTCAACTATGCGTTCAAGATCGGCGCGGTGGTTTTTCTTGTTTGTGTGCTCTGGACCGTTATTACCACCAAAGAATTTCCGCCGGAAAACATGGCGGAGTTTGAACGCAAGAAGCGCGAGCGAAAAGGTATGGGCGCGGCGCTCGCGGAAATTGCCGATGCTTTTCGGACAATGCCAAAGACGATGAAGCAGCTTGCGGTGGTGCAGTTCTTTACCTGGCTGGGACTCTTCTGTATGTGGATGTTCTTTGGCTTGATGACCTCCTATCACATTTTCGGGGCCACTAACGAAAGGGATCCACGCTTTACTGATGGCCAGGCATGGGGCGGTTGGGCGTTCGCGATTTATTCCATCACTTGTTTCCTGGTGGCCTTTCTCCTGCCGCCACTAGCCCGCGCCACGACCAGGAAGACAGTGCATGCTGTTTCACTAATATTTGGCGCACTAGGGCTGCTCTCGGTTTACTTCATCAACGATAAAAACATCCTGTTGCTCAGCATGATCGGTGTCGGCATTGCATGGGCGTCGATCCTCTCGATGCCTTATGCGATTCTATCCGGCGCTTTGCCCGCAGCGCGCATGGGTGTCTACATGGGCATTTTTAACTTCTTCATAGTGATACCGGAGATCATTGCTTCCTTCTGTTTTGGTCCAGTCATTCGCCTGGTGTTTGGGAGCGATAATCCAAATGCGCCGATGTTCGTAGTCATGGCGGGTGGAGTTTTCTTAGCGATCGCCGCGCTCAGTGTCTTGCTGGTTCAAGATGTCGCTGATAAGGATGTGCCCGCAGAGGCTGTTATTGACGCTGACGAACATGAACTGCTTTCTGTTCCTGAGTCGGTACAGCCGGTTCCCAGCACGGGGCTGATCGATAAGAAGTGATCCTATTCGCACCGGGCTTTAGCCCCGTGCCTGGCTGAGAATAATTGGAAACCGTTTAACGGTTTCTAGTTCGAACGATACCCGAACACCGCGCTTAAGCGCGGGGAGCATGAAAGGATTCAAGATGGTCTTAGAGGTTTTGGGTCATAAGATAAAGGTTGCCGCCCTCGCCTTTATCCTGATTGCGGCCTGCTGCCAGGAAATCTCAACTCAGCAACCGCCGCGTAATGTCTCGAAGCTGCCGGCTCGATCAACGCGGGACTGGGTTCGCGACGGCGTAGTTTACGAAATCTATCCGCGAGCGTTTTCGGCGTCGGGAGACTTCAATGGAGTTACTGCCCGACTTGATCAACTTAAAGACCTCGGAATTAACATTCTCTGGCTGATGCCGATCCATCCGCTCGGGCAGGAGAAAAAGAAAGGAAGCATTGGGAGTCCGTATGCGGTCCGCGATTACTACGACATCAATCCCGATTACGGCACCAAGGAGGACTTCAAAAGACTAATCGCTGAAGCCCATCGTCGCGGGATGAAAGTGATGATCGACATCGTGGCAAACCACACATCCTGGGACAACGTCATGATGAAGAATCCGGACTTTTATGAGCACGATGCCTCAGGACGCATCACTTACCCGCATGATTGGAGCGACGTTGCAGAGTTGAACTATCGCAACCCGCAGCTGCGTCAATACATGACGGACATGTTGAAGTACTGGGTGCGCGAATTTGATCTCGATGGCTTTCGTTGCGACGTTGCCGAGGAAGTACCTACCGACTTCTGGGAGAACGCGCGCGTCGAGTTAGACAAGATCAAACCTGACATTGCGATGCTGGCTGAAGGACACAAAGCGGAATTGCTGGTTAAGGCTTTCGACTTCGACTACTCCTGGCCGCTTCACAGCGCCCTGACTCGCGTGTTGCAGGGCCAGGGCCGCGCTTCCGATTTGCGCGCCGAATGGGAGCAGGAATTCAAGGACTGGCCGCGTGGCTCACTTCATCTGCGCTTCTCGGACAATCACGACGAGCGCCGCGCAATCGCGCGCTTCGGAGAACCTGCTGCGCTCGCGGCTTCCGCGCTGATGTTCACCATCGATGGGGTACCGCTTCTGTATAACGGAATGGAGGTGGGTGACACGACAGAGTCGGGCGCCCCTGCGCTGTTTGAGAAACTGCCAATCTTCTGGCCGATCGCGGAAAGACGCCCCGAGTTTCCGCGTTTCTACACACAGATTATGGCGCTACGCCGATCGAGCAATGCCTTGCGGCGAGGTTCGGTTGAATGGCTGCGAAACTCTGATGAGTCGCGCGTGTTGACCTTCGCGCGTAAGACGGCGAACGAAGAAGTAATCGTCGCGATTAATCTTTCAAGCCTACCGTTTTCCGGTTCCGTCGAGAGTGCGAGCGGCTTAGCTTATGAGGATGTCTCCCCTGATGTTGGTCCACCTCTGCCGCCCGATGCGCCCGCACCCGAGATCATTCGCAGAAAGCGCGCCGTCGCGTTGCCATCCCTTTTCCTGGACCCCTGGGGCTATCGAATCTTTCGACGAGCGTTGAAGTGAGATGATGTTGAGAGTCGGGATAGTTACGAGAGTCCCTCCTGAGGATCGGCTTTGCCGCCGGATGTGAGATACAAGGCGGCGGCTTTGCCCCGCCGTAACGGGCTTCGGTAAATATTGGGGGCTTTGCCCCAGGTGATAATTTTCGCGCCCTATCAAGATCAAAGCCGAAGTGGAGGGCGCAGGCCCCTGCGAACAATAGAGTTATTTTGGGTGGGGCAAGCCACCTCCGCACATCAGGCGGCGAAGCCAAAACCAAACCTCTGTCACATCTTCGCCAACGGGGTCTAACACTTGTCTGTGCTGCGCTAACAGTCGGAATGCTTAGGTTCACCTTAATCTCGATTGTCTGCTTGCTTAGTTGCACAGCGCTGTTCGCACAGCCCTACGCTCCTGGCGCGCCGGGGCTCGACGCTAACTGGCCCAGCGCAGCAAAGAATGGATTCGGAACTTCCCATACGCTCGCGTCGAAGGTGTGGTTCACCCTTAACAACGGGGTGTTGACAGAGGTCTTCTATCCGACTCTTGATGTGCCAAATGTTCAGATGTTGCAGTTCGTTTTCGTCAGCGCCGACGGCAAACGCGTGGAGACTGAAGCTGAAGACATGGAACATGAGCTTGAGGTTCTGGATCCGGCTGCACTCACCTTCCGTCAAATCAGTAAAGGAAGGAGTGGTGATTACAGCATTACTAAGACATATGTGACCGATCCGGATCGGAGCTCAATTCTGATTGATGTTCAGTTTCACTCGGTAACGAAGCCCCTCTGCTTTTGTCGGCTCTACCTCTACTATGATCCATCGCTAAATAACAGTGGTATGCACGATTCCGGATGGGTAGACGGCGAATGGCTAGTCAGCTCAGACGCCGATAAAACTTCCGCGCTGACTGTTACGAAATACGCGCTCGACGATTCAACTAGTGGATATCTCGGCACGAGTGATGGCTTAACGCAGTTGCGTCGTAGCGGCAGCGTCAATACTTACCGTCGGGCCGATAAAGGTAACGTCGTGCAAATGGCACGGCTTCGCTTTCCGTTGGGACTTCCGCGCTCCTCTGAGAGGTTTACGGTTGTCCTTAGCTTCGGGCGCAATCAAAGAGAGGCGATCGCTAATGGCCAGGCATCGGTGAGAAAAGATTTTGAAGTGGCTAAGGCTGAGTATTCTCGCGGTTGGCACGAATACGTTAAGACTCTTCCGCTTGTCGGAGAAAAATATCAGCGTCAATTCAACATGGCAGCGATGGTGCTAAAAGGACTTGAGGATAAAACCCATCGTGGGGCCATGATCGCTTCACCATCGAACCCCTGGGGTGGCGGACCCAACGCCAACGAAGCAAAGATCAGTGGCTATCATGCCGTCTGGTCTCGCGATCTGTATCAGGTAGCAACTGCCTTCATGGCACTGGGAGATCGTGCTACAGCAAATCGAGCACTTGATTATCTTTTCAAGGTCCAGCAAAAACCGGACGGAAGTTTTCCGCAAAACTCGTGGGTGGATGGTCGCCCGATCGGCGGCGGCTTGCAAATGGATCAGGTGGCCTTACCGCTCGTGCTCGCGTACCAGTTAGAACGAACCGATCGACGGACCTGGTTAAAACACGTCAAGCCCGCGGCAGAGTTCATCGTCCGCAAAGGGCCAGTGACGGAGCAAGAGCGCTGGGAAGAGAAACGAGGCTACTCTCCTTCTACTATTGCGGCGGAAATTGCCGGTCTCGTCTGCGCCGCCCATATTGCGGCTTTTAATAATGACAAGCCTACTGGCGATCGCTATTTGAAGCGGGCAGATGAATGGTTGCGGCAGTTGGAAAGCTGGACAGCGACAACCAACGGCTCCCACCTGAAGAGCAGTTACTATCTACGAATCACAGAAGATCCCGATCCTAATGATGGAGATAGGATCGAGATTAACAGTGGCGGCGGCGTTTACGATGAGCGCGAGATCGTCGATGCTGGGATTTTGGAACTGGTTAGGTTAGGAATCAAGCCCGCCGACGATCCGCTGATAGTCAGGACACTTAACGTGATCGACAAATTAATAAAGGCGGAGACTCCGGGTGGGCCAGGTTGGTATCGTTACAATCACGACGCTTATGGTGAAACAGCCGACGGCGGCAAATACGACGGTCGTACCGGAATTGGACGACTGTGGACGCTGTTGACTGGGGAAAGAGGAGAGTATGACATCGCGGTGGGAAACCTCTCTGCCGCGCGGATTAAGTTAGATGCAATGATGTCGTTTGCAAACGACGGCATGATGATTCCTGAACAGGTTTGGGATCGGCGTGAAAGCCCTCGAGTCGAACTCCAGTTTGGCGAGGGCACCGGCTCAGCAACGCCACTCGCGTGGTCGATGGCGCAGTTCATTCGTCTCGCGGTAAATATCAAGAGTAAGCAAAACGTCGAAACGCCGCGTATCGTTGCCGAGCGATACGGGAGGCGTCCCTAAGGAAACATGGTCGATTCAACGAGGAACAGCGCCGAGCAGGATACTGGCTTCGTCTTCGCGGCCGACGTGGGTGGCACGCATCTTCGTGCTGCGACCGTGGATGCTACGGGACGAATTCATTTTCGCTTGAAGCAAAATACGCCACGAGCGGAGAGTGCCGATGAAATTGTGCGCTCGCTGGTCTTGGCAGTCCGCGAGTGTGAACGGCAAACCGCCGGGCCGGACGGAAGTACGCCTTGCTTCATCAAGGCGATCTCAGTAGTTGTGCCGGGAACGGTGAATGTCGAAGAAGGCTTCGTTGTAAAGGCGCCCAACGTGCCCTCGCTGAATGGTTTTCGACTTGCTGAGGCTTTGACAGCTGAAGTGGAGCGGCCGGCAATTCTGGAGAACGACGCAAACGCAGCAGCCGTTGGCGAAATGTGGAGAGGGGCCGGGCGCGGACATTCCACAATCGTTTGCGTGACGCTTGGTACGGGCGTAGGCGGCGGAATAATTTTGGATGGAGAGTTATGGCGTGGAGTTGACGGCGCAGCCGCGGAGATCGGCCACATGTGCGTCGATCCTTTTGGTGGTGTTGCTTGCGGTTGTGGCAGTCGCGGCTGCCTGGAGGTGTACGCCTCAGCAACGGCAATCGTGCGGATGACACGCGAGGCGCATCCTCGCTACCCTGATTCGTTGCTAACGATTAGTGAGAAGCTAACCGCGGAGACAATTTACGCCGCGGGTCTGGAAGGTGACGAGCTCGCCCTTGAGGTATTTCGTCGCATGGGCGTGTACCTGGGAATCGGACTGGCAAACCTTATCAATATTATCAACCCGGAGATGATTGTGATCGGGGGCGGCGTGGTAAATGGCTGGAAGCTTTTTGAAAAGCATATGCATCAACAAGTCGCAGAGCGCGCTTTTCCATTACTTGCGGCTCGGGTAAAGATTGAGCGCGCTGAATGCGGTGATGATGCCGGCCTGCTTGGGGCCGCAAAGCTCGGGTTCGGAAAATCGGTCTAGCTTCAGACTACGAGCAATTGAACCGAAACGACTATCGCTCTCATTCTCACCGGGCCTCAGTCCGGTGTTCAATGGAGCAATGAAACAGAAACGTTCTAAATGGTTTCCTATAATCCCAGGCGCGTCACCGGGATGAAGTCGGTGAGAATGAGAGCAGAAATGTTTGATCAAATCATCCCTTCCCACTTGCAGCTTAGATGGCTTCGATCCTATGTAGCGATCGCACAACGGTCCGTGGGCTTCACTCTTCTAATCCTTACTTTCGCCACCACTGCCACTGCCCAGGACGTGACCGCGCTTGAAAAGATCGGCCCGATCGTAAGCTTCGTGAAATCCGAAAAGGCAGTGCTGTTTAATTGCGAAGACAAGTCTCAAGTTCAAATCACGCTCCAGGCCCCGGATCTGGTCCGCATTCGGGTGAGCTTCACAAAGCCTTTACCACCCAGGGATCACTCCTGGGCGATAGCCAAAACCGATTGGACGACGCCACGCTGGACGCTGACGGAAGATTCAACTTCTATCCTGATCACCACTGACGAGCTTGAAGTTGTTGTGCGTCGCTCCCCACTTCTAATTCAATTTCGCGATGCAAAGACTCATGCACTCATCAACGCGGACGAACAACCCATGGCCTACGACGCCAAGGGTCTGCTGAAAGAAATGATGTTTGACGCCAAAGCCGGCCCCTTTGTAGCGGCGGCCAAGCGGTTAGGTTTTGGGGAACACTTTTACGGGCTGGGGGAAAAAGCAGCCCGGCTCGATAAGCGTCGCAGTTCGTTCGTAAACTGGAATTCCGATACTCCCGGCTACGTCGAAGGGAGAGATCCGATTTACCAAACAATCCCCTTTTACACCGCAGTGCAAAACGGCAGCGCGTACGGCATCTTTTTCGACAACAGCTATCGCAGCTATTTCGATTTTGGTAAGTCGTCGCAGCAGCGCATTTGGTTTGGCGCTGAGGGTGGCGAGCTTAACTATTACTTCTTCTACGGCCCATCGTTGAAGAAGATCCTCTCCAGGTATGCGGACCTCACTGGTCACATGCCACTGCCGCCATTGTGGGCCCTCGGCAACCAACAAAGTCGTTGGAGCTATTATCCGGACACGATGGTCGAGGAAGTGGTGGCCGAGTATCGCAAGCGGGATCTTCCGCTCGACGTGGTGCACCTTGATATTGATTACATGCAGGGATACCGAGTATTCACGTGGGACCGCGAACGGTTTCAAAACCCCAAAGCGCTGACAGAGAAGCTGGCGCGGCAGGGCGTCAAACTCGTAGCGATCGTCGATCCCGGGGTCAAACATCAACCCGCTTCGAAAAGCGCGGGCCGGATCACTTCGCAAACTCCGGAGCTTGAGCCGCAACAGCAGCGGTATTACGTCTACGACGCGGGTGTGGAAAAAAATTACTTTCAACGGCGTCAGAACGGCGACTTATTCATTCCCAAAGTCTGGCCAGGCGAAAGTGTTTTTGTTGACTACACCCTCCCAGCCGCCCGCGAGTGGTGGGGGAACCTGCATCGGGCTTACACCGATAACGGAATCGCGGGAATCTGGACGGATATGAATGAGCCGGCAGATTTCATTGATCAGACTGGCAAGAACCAACTCGACGTCGTTAGCTTCGATGAAGGCGAAAAATCCACGCACGCGAAAAACCGGAATGTCTTTGCGCTCTTAATGGCGCGAGCGACATACGAAGGACTGGAGCGGCTGCGACCGCAGCTAAGGCCGTATGTAATTACGCGCGCGGGCTATGCCGGCATTCAGAGATACTCGACGATGTGGACCGGGGATACCAACAGCACCTGGGAAGCGCTACAACTTAACGTTCCCATGTTTACTACGCTCGGGATGTCGGGTGAGCCTTTTGTGGGCAGTGATGTCGGTGGGTTTATCGGCAGGGGAAGCGGTGAGTTGCTGGTGCGCGCTTACCAGGTAAGTTTCCTCGCTCCCTTTTGTCGCAACCACAAAGTAATCGATGGTTACGATCAAGAGCCCTGGCGCTTTGGAGACTATTACGAAAACATCATTCGCAAATATCTGAAGCTGCGTTACCGGTTGCTGCCTTTCTTGTACACAGAGTTGGAAGCCGCACATCGCACTGGAGTGCCATTGTTCCGTCCCTTAGTTCTCAATTACCAGGACGATAACAACACGTACAACCTCGACGATGAATTCATGATTGGAGACGACATCCTGGTGGCGCCGGTTGTGAAGCCCGACGTCACCCAGCGATTGGTCTATCTGCCAAAGGGCGTTTGGTATGACTACTGGACCAATAAGAGGTATGAAGGTGGAACTATGTTTGCCATCGCCGCGCCCCTGGACACTGTGCCCATGTTTGTTCGCGGCGGAGCGATCATCCCTACAGGGCCAGAGCTGAAGTACGTTGGCGAAAAGGCTAACGACCCGCTCACTTTCAACATTTATCCTGATGACAAAGGTTCCGCCTCTGTGACGTTGTACGAAGATGACGGCCTCAGCCCGGCGTATAAACAGGACGGCTTTCGCCGCACCACTGTAAGTGTCAGCCGAATGCTTGGTGGCTACACAGTAAACATCGGCGCACCTAACGGTCGCTTTAATCCTGGACCGCGCAAGTTTAACTTTCAGATCAAATCAGTGGGTCCGATGCGCAATCCGATAACCGTTCCCGACAACGGGATGGCGCAGACCGTCAGAATCAGGTGAGAGTTAGGCAAACCTGTCGTTGACTACTCAAACTGAGCTCAAACGTCAAATTGGCCTGCGCACCGCCACAGCTCTGGTGGTTGGTGAAGTTATTGCTGTCGGAATATTTCTTACTCCGGCCGGCATGGCCAAATCCCTGGGCTCGCCTTTCTGGGTACTGATTGTCTGGCTGGTGATGGGCGGGATGGCGATTTGCGGTGCTCTTTGCTATGGCGAGTTGGCGGCGCGATATCCGCAAGCGGGAGGCAGTTATGTTTACCTGCGCGAAGCGTTCGGCCGGCCCCTCGCTTTTTTGTATGGATGGATGGCCCTGCTGGTTATGGATCCGGGATTGACCGCAGCGCTCGCCGTTGGGTTGGCGGGTTACGTTGGCTACATCGCAAACCTTTCTCCTGGGGCAACGACAGCGGTTGCCATTGCCACAATCGTCTTAATGGCAGTTATCAATATCAGTGGGGTCAGGCTCGGGGCGTGGCTGATGCGTTGGCTGACGGGTCTCAAACTGGGTTTGCTCTTTTTTCTTTTGCTCTGGGGTTTTGGTTTTCAGTTAGGTAACTGGTCTAACTTCACGCCATTCATCGCTCAGCGACCACAGTCAGCGCCGCTATTACCGGCTTTGGCCGGCGGCTTGGTCGCAGCCTTCTTCTCGTTTGGCGGCTGGTGGGACGTTACGAAGCTTGCAGGCGAAGTACGTGAACCCGCTCGGACGGTTCCAAGAGCGTTGTTATACGGTGTACTGATCGTAACGCTTGTTTACATCCTGACCAGTGCTGTCTTTTTTTATCTAGTCCCGCTCGAGTCAGTCACATCCGGGGAAACATTCGCTGCTCAGGCTGGCGAAGTTCTCTTTGGCAGACAAGGGGCGCAGGTGTTCTCCGGCATTGTCATCATTACGGTCGCAGCCAGCCTGGCCGCGCTCATCATGGCGGCGCCGCGCGTGTATTTCGCTATGGCCCGTGATGGATTGTTCATTCCGGCCGTAGCCTCGCTGCATCCGCGATTTGGAACCCCGGCGCGCGCCATTGCTTTGCATGCCCTGCTAGCTTCTCTCCTGGTGGCGCTGGGCAGCTTCAACGACATCATCTCTTACTTCATCTTCGTGGTCGTAATATTTGTGGCGCTGAGCGTGGCGGCGTTGTTCGTGCTGCGAAGAAGACAACCCGAAAGAAACGTTTACCGAACGCCCGGTTATCCTGTCACGCCGATCGTGTTTTTGCTGTTAGTGGGAGTGTTACTTCTGCTGCTGGGTAGCAATAGTCCCAAAGAGTCATTGCTAGGCGTCGGTGTGGTGGCCCTGGGCGTTCCGGTATACTACCTTCTGTTTGCTCGTAAAGTTATTGAACCAAAAAGCTAGAGGCGGCTATTTCTATGACCTGGATTAAGACTGTTTCTTTAGAGGACGATGAGGCTTTGCGGAAAGCGATCGAATCGCAGCGCGATCTCTATCCGACCGAATATGCCACTCCGATCCACCCGACTGCAGGCGGGGAAACCTCTGAGATCGTCGCTTCACACAGCCTGATTCCAGACGCTTTGCACCACGCGTTTGCCACCTTCGGCGCGTTAATGTCGCCGGATCTCCCGCTCACGCGCCGGCAGCACGAAATGATCACCACTCTCGTTTCCGTTGCCAACCGTTGTCACTATTGAATCGAATCGCACGCAGAGTTTCTGCGTCGGGTGACACTGGATGAAGAGCTCGTGAAGGCGCTGCAGAAAGACTATAGAACTGCGCCTATCTCTGAGGCTGATCGCGTGATGCTGGATTATGTCGTCCAACTAACGAAGGACGCCACTGGAATTGGTCGTGAGCACCACGAACGGTTACGCGCCGCAGGGTTTGAGGATCAAGCCATCCTGCAGATTACTTTGATCGCCTCCTGGTTCAACTACATCAATCGCGTCGCAGATGCGCTTGGCGTCGGCCGGGATTAGATGTCTTACCTCATTTCAAATAAGCCACAGATAAACACGGATTTTCACGGATGGTCTGATGAGCGTTGCCCTTATCCCTTTCATCTGAATTTATCCGCGTTCCTCTGTGGCGGTTACTATGCTTCTTGTCTGCGTCCGGCCTCGACCGTCGCACCCTCACTTTTCGCATAACGATCCAGTCCAAAACCCAGAAGCAGCGTCGCCAGAATAAATGCTGACGAGAAGAAGTAAGGTGAAGAGACACCAAGCGAATCAAAACACCAACCAAAGAACAACGGCGCGATAATGCGCGCCACTCCGCCGTAAGTCTGCTGCATTCCCATGTACAGCCCGCGCTCACGCGGCGCGATCACTCGCGACAGCAGTGAAGTCACACAAGGAAATGTAAACGCCGTGCCTAATGGAATCAGCGCCACCGCGATTGCCAGCATCGGCAGGTTGCCCGAAAGCGGCATTCCTAAAACTCCCGCAGCAAGTAATACCAATCCCACGCGCGATAGTTTTGCTTCGCCCAGCCAGTCGACCATGCGACCCAACAGCAGCACGCGTGTGAAGACAGAAATCGAACCGACATACATGAAGAAGTAGCCGATCGTTTGCTCAGTCACCTGAAAACGGACGTTAAGAAAAAGCGCTAGCACGGCGAAGCTGCCCTGGAAGGCGCCAATAGCGATCGCATAGATCCAGATCAATCGCGAGGCAGGCTCACTCGAGTGCGAGATCACCCGCCAGATTGCCTGACGTGAGGTGCGACGCGGCTCATCCGCAGGCGCTTGTTCAGTGAAGTCCCGCGACTCGTTCAGGTAGCGCGCCACGAATACCATGTTCAGCACGCAAAGTGCGGCGGCGAGGATGCCGGGTGCCGCCTGACCCATCTGCAAAGTCCCCGCACCTGGCAGCAGATCTCGTTTTCCTAACGTGATGGCGAAGGAACCAAGCACGGGACCGAGCGCCACCCCGAGATTGGTAGTTGCCGATAGCCATCCGAGCGCGCGCGCGCGATCTTTAGGATCAGTCGAGTCAGCAACGTAAGCCTGAATCACACCCACAGTGCCGCCACCGGCGCCCTGCACGATGCGCGACAGAAAGAGGACGAGAAGAGAGTGCGCGAAACCGAAGATGAGATACGCAATCGCCGAAGCGCCTAAAGCGATTAGTAGAGCAGGCCGGCGGCCTACGCGATCGGAAAATCTTCCCCAGGCGGGCGCGCTTAGTAACTGAGCTACGGTAAACGCGGAGACGATAAAGCCAATAATTAAGCCGATGCCGAGATGCACACCGAGCACGTCGATGCCGGATCCACCTAAAGACTTCACATAGAACGGCAGCAGGGGAATGATCATCAGCAGCCCGACCATGTCCACGAACGCGGTGGCCATCAGGGCGAACAATTTCGCGGGGATTTTTCTAACTTCGCGCCAGAGGATGTAGAGAAGGCCGAGGGCAATCGTCGCGAGCAGCATGCGCACGATTGGTGACTGAAAAGACTGAGCTATGTTCTGCTGCAGCAGCATGGGAGACCGAACGAAATTGGCAATTGGCAATTGGCAATTGTATTACGGGATTGTTTTGTCCGTGCCGCGCAACAAATCTCTAAAGTGAGGGTCGGATCTGAGTGTTTCCAGATGCGGATCGACGCGCACGAATGTGAACCCGACGGCGTGTTCCCTTTCCGCTTGTGATAACCAGCGTAGTGCATTGATGTTATCGCCCAGCCAGGTGTAGATGATCGCAATCTCGTAAGCCGTGACCCATTCTTCCTGACGCCGCGCCAGAATTCCTTCCAACATCTCGCGCGCTTCGTCGTGACGGCCGACCGCGGCTAGCACATGGGCCAATTTCGCGCGTGTCGTCGGAGTGTCACCGGCAAAGCTTCGCTCCTGTTCAAAAGTCGCGAGGGCTTCGTTGTGCAACCCTTTTTTCTCATAAGCCCACCGCAGGATTGTGTGCGCAGCCACTGCGCCCGGATCCAGATCGAGTGCCTTGAGACACTGCGTGATCGCGTCGTCGTAACGGCCCGCCAGAAACAACACGTTGGCCACGGCAGTCGCAATCACGGCAGATTGCGGCGAAATGTCGCGCGCGCGTTCAATCTCCACCACCGCTTCATCGTGGCGCCCCATCGCCGAGAGACTATAGGCGTACCAGCGGTGCGCAACCTGATTAGTCGGTCGCAACAGAATCGCTTTCCGCAGCTCTCGTTCGGCGTCTGCCCAGTCACGATCGTAATGCAGCCTGACAAAGCCGAGCGACGCATGCCCTTCCGCTAAATTCTGATCCGTGGCGACCGCGCGCGTTGCTGACTCTTTTGCCCGTTGCCAGGCTTCGGGTGGCGCCGGTTCGATGAACCAGTTAAGCAAGGCATAGCAATCGGCAAGTTCAGCGTGAGCGAGGGCGTAGTCCGGATCAAGTTCCACTGCGCGCTCGAGGCGCTCGATGGCTTGCTTCAAACCGTCGGCACTGCGGCGCGTCGAGTAGTAACGACCAGCGGTGTAAAGGCGGCGAGCTTCTTCGTTGATTCCGGCATGCGTCTGCTCGGCCGGAACCATAACCGGCGAAGTCACTGGCGCGCTGGTGGCGCGCAACTCGCTTCTGCGTCGGGCCACAGCCACCGCCGCTGCCTGCTCCGAAATGTCGGGACGACCAACTGCGGGATTACGGGTCTTGATTAAGAGCTCTTCGAACTCCGGCTCGCCGCGCAAGGGATTCAGTTCAGGCTCAACACCCATCCATACCAGCCAACCATCGTTGACCACGTAAGCTTCACGCAACAGTGAGAGCGCGGTGTCCGGCTCGTTCAATCGCACGTGAATTAAGGCTCGCTGGTAAGGCGAGGCGAAAGCGTGCTGCGTAATATCACTTAACTGCGCCAGAATTTCTTTGGCTTGCTCAACTTTTCCCGCAGCGGCGTAGGCGGCGCCGAGCGAGGCCAGCAAAAGCGGACCGTTTGATAGGGCCACCGATTTTTCCGCGAGCTGAACCGCCTCCTCCACTTGACCGACGTGTCTCAACGTCCAGGCCAAGGTTGCCAGGCCCAACGAAAAGTCCGGCGCTGCCTCCAGCATGTTCCGGTGGGTAGTAATCGACTCATTAAAACGTCGCGCCTGGTAGTAGCACCAGGCGAGGGCCTGCATGATGCTTGGTGAGAGCGGGTCCAATTCGCGCGCGCGTGACATTTCGCGGATCGCTTCATCGAACCGTCCGCACATCGCCAGGTGAAATCCATACCAGTGATGTGCGGTCGCATAGTTGGGATTAATTTCGATGCCGCGCCGATGATGACCCTCGGCTACCGCCCAATCGAAATCGTGGCACACGGTCGCGAATCCCAGAGCGCTATAAGCCTCAGCGGATGTCACATCAAGTGCGACTGCTTTGCTTGCCGCTTCTTTCGCTGCGGCAGAGCATTCCGCAAACGGTCTGATCCCAAAAACGCCGAGCCAATTGTAGTAGTCTGCGATTCCGGTGTAGGCGAGTGCGTAATCGGGATCGAGTTCGATGGCGTGGGTGTAGCTTTCAAGCGCTTTAGCAAAGCCGGCGACGGTGTACGTGTTCCAGTAGTAACGACCGCGTAGATACGCTTCGAAAGCTTCCGGAATCTCCGTGCCGCGCTTAGACAGTTGTCGCTTTTCATCTCGCGTCAACTGTGGCAAAAGCGCGCCCGCTACTCGTTCAGAGATTGAATCCTCGATTTGCAGAACATCCGTGGCATGCTCATCAAACTGTTCGGCCCAGCGCGTCACCCCTTCCCCAACACTCAACAGCTGCGCTGATGCTCGGAGATGATCGCCAAGCCGGCGCAGGCTACCGTGGACAATGTAATCAACACCGAGGTCACGTCCGGCAATGAGTGGATCAACTATCAAGCCACGAAACCGCAACACGCTGCTAGTCGGTCTTACGATCAAGCGTTGCACATTGCTAAGACGAGTAATCAGGGCGTCAGTCAGTCCCACCCCCAAATATTCGTCACCGGTATTCTGCGCAGCCTCGCCGAGTACGCGAAATGGCAATACGGCGATCGATTCCTGGCCGGTGTGAGAATGCGCGGGGAGTGGCGGCAATGCGGCCAGTCGGTGATCGAGCTTTTGCAGCAAGTCGTTAAAACGCGGGTGCCCATGCAAAGGATCGAGTTCCGGATCCACTCCCACCCAAAGCACTTTTGCATCGTTCAGCTTGTGCGCGCGCTCGAGATGGTCGAGTGATTCTTCAAAGCGCCCCAGCGCGCAATAAACCAACGCCTGGTGATACGGAGAGATGTAGCGATGCCCGGAGATCACATCCATATCTTTGAGCACAGCCTCGGCTTCCGCGGTATGACCGGCGACGGCGTGGGCCGCCCCCAGCCGTCCCAGAGTGTGGCTGGCTTTCCCCAACAGCTCGACGCCACGAAGCGCGGCCGCAATTGCTTCATCGTGCCGTCCGAGGCGGCTGAGCACAAAACTCAGCCCGTACAGCATCATCAAATTTTGGGGTTCTGCGTCGATCGTGTCCCGCGCAATCCGGTACGCCTCGTCGAAGCGGCGCGAGTGATAAAGACACCAGACCACGGTGAAGCGGGAAATTATGGCCAGCGGATCGAGATCGCGTGCGATGTAAGCCTCGCGCAAACTCTCGGTGAAGCGCCCTTCCATCCCGAGCTGCAGCGCGTAATAAATTCGTGGCACTGAATAAGCAGGGTTGAGTTCGATCGCTTTCAACAACTGGCGCTCGGCCTGAGCCCAGGCAAAATCACGGCAGAGAATTGCCTGGCCTAATGCCGCATGCCCTTCGGCAAGGGCTGGATCAATTGCCACTGCCGTCGAAGCTGCCTCGTGTGCGGCGGCCGAACATTCTGCAAAGGGCAAAACGGTAAAACTACCCAGCCAGTTGTAATACGAAGCGATGCCTGCGTAAGCGACTGCATAGTTAGGATCGAGCGCAATCGCCTGGTGATAACAAACGATGGCGCGCGCAAATCCGTCTTCCGTGAACGTGTTCCAGTAGAAGCGACCGCGCAAATAAGCTTCATGGGCCTGCGGATCATTCGTGCCGCGCTTGGCGAGCCGTACTCGCTCATCACCCGTTAGCTGCGGCACCAGCGATTCCGCAACGTTAGCCGAGATCGCGTCTTCAAGACTGAGAACGTCCGTAAACTTTTCATCAAACTGTCCGGCCCAAACCGCAGTGCCATCCTGCACGTTCAGCAGTTGCACAGTGACGCGAATATGGTCCCCAGAGCGCCGGATGCGGCCGTCGAGCACGAACGCGACGCCGAGTTCGCGACCTGCCACCAGTGGATCCGACTCAGTGCCGTAACGAAGCACGCTGCTGGTCGGTCGCACGGCAAAACGTCTTACGCCACCTAAGCGCGCAATCAAGGCATCTGCCAGACCTGTACCCAGATACTCCGGGCCCGAGCCAGTACCCTGATCCAGGTCGAATAGCTTCAAGGGAAGTACCGCGAGTGAGTTCTCGTTGTTACTGGGATCGAATTTTGGTCCCGCCGCCGCAAACGGAGCGTCCGGGAGAGTTGAAACCGCGCGGCCTTCAAGATAACTGGAGATGTCGTTGCGCAACTGTTCGACAGATTGATAGCGCCACTCCGGCTCTTTGCGCAGCGCCCGCATTACAATCTCGTCCAAATCCCCAGTGAACTCGCGATGCAGCGTTTCGGGTGTGGAGCGACGCGCCGTGTAAAGCGCGGTTAAGGTGGTCGCCTCATCAGCCGTCGGGCTGCTCGGCAGCAAGTCTTCCGGACGTGTTATCACCACACTCAACGGCGGCGGCGTCTCTTCACAAATCACGCGTGCGATCTCATGCGGAGCGCGATTGCGCAGGCGATACGGACGATGGCCGGTTAACAGTTCGTAAAGCAGGACGCCCAGCGAATAAACATCCGTCGTCGGTGAAGTCGGCGCGCCCTGCACCTGCTCGGGCGAAGCATACTCAGGCGTCATCAAACGCATAGCGGTGGCGGTTGGATCGTGCGTAATTTCGCCGGCGATCTCGGGATTGAGCAACTTAGCGATGCCAAAATCGAGCAGCTTGGGAATCCCCGCGGCAGTAACGAGAACATTCGATGGTTTGATGTCGCGGTGGACGATATGTTTTTGATGCGCGTAGTGGATCGCGTCGCAGATCGATTGAAACAGCTTCAGCCGTTCTGAAATGTTGAGCTGTTGATCATCGCAGTAGCGATACAACGGCTGCCCTTCGATGTATTCCATAACGAAGTAAGGCAAACCGTCGGCAGTGGTGCCACCATCGAGCAGCAGAGCGATATTTGGATGCGTGAGGGCGGCGAGTATTTGGCGTTCTCTGCGAAAGCGGCGAAGGATAAAGTCGGTATCCATGCCACGCTTGACCAACTTAATGGCCACGCGCATGTTGAATTCCTGATCCACCCGGTGGGCTTCATACACCGCGCCCATGCCGCCGCGCCCGACTTCCCTTTCGATTAGATACGCGCCCAGGCGCACGCCTAGGAGGGGATCTTCCAACTCCTCGAGCGAATCGAGCACGTCCGGATCAACTGAGAAGGTTTGGCCGCCACCACTCTCATGTTGCTGCAAGAGCGACTCGACATCTCGCCGCAGTGCCGGGTCGCCCGCACAGGCGACGGACATATAGCGCGCCCGCTCCTCAGCGTTGAGATCGACTGCCGCTTGAAAGATGTCTTCTACTTGTCGCCAGCGTTCGGGGGTCATCGAGTCGTAAATCGGGAATCGGGATCGTTAATCGTGAATCGGGAGTTGTTAGTCTTTAATCGAGATCGGAATCTTAAAGCGTTATTAGCATCTGATCATCAGGGAGATGATGACCGGCAGTCGTATTGGGAGTGTCGCGAATGGCGGCAACAGCAATCACGATTCCGGATTAACGATTTACGATTCACGATTGATTGTACGAAAAAATCTGCGGGTTCCAAAGTGGCGGGATTTTGGGATCGCGGGCGTCTCGCCCGCTTTGAGTGGGGAGCGCGAACCAGGATTCGAAGACACCGCTTTCAAGAGATTACGCGTCGGAGAAGTTTTGCGGGGTGACGTCCGCGAATCGGTCATACCGACCCTCTCAGACTGCGGTCGGGACGCCTGCGATCCTAATCACTTCAACACCGCAGCTTGGGGACTTAGGATCAGGCGGTGCCAACGCTGGAAGGTGTTGACCGTTTCACTGGGGTAAACGCGGATGTAGGCGGTTTGCAGATAGACCTTTTCCGGACTCGGCCATTCCACCCGGACGATGGAATTAAAAGAAGGTGGCGGGCCGCTGGACTGGGAAGAATCCGTCTTACCGTTATCCTTTTTGGAAATGGTTTTCTCGTACGCAAAAGAGGCGGCAATGAGTGCGTCGCGCAAGCGGATGCGCGCCTGAGTAGGCTTATTTGTTGCCGCGTCAAAGACACCAACGTCGACATCGAAAGCAGCAATCACTTTTGCCGAATCGGGAGACCAGGCAGGCAGACACTCCGTCAACTCGTCGTCAAGCAAACGCTCCTGTCCATCGAGCGTCACCAGGCGCGGCCTTCCCGCCGGAAGCTTATAAGCTTTCTCCCGCTCGGCCCATTCAGGTTCGCGACACGCCAGGGCAACGAAAGCGTGACCATCCGGAGCCCACGCAAAATAAAAATAAATCAGACCCTCGCGCGTCGTTAACGGCCGGAGATCATAACCGTCGCGATTGCAAACGTAGATTTGCTCGGTAGCGAAAGTTGCTACGGGGGCAAAGGTGGGCGCGACCGTTGGCGTCGGCTGTGCTTCATCCGAAGTCGGCTCGGGAAGGGCAACGCCTGGAGGCGGTGTCGGCGTAGCTGCCGGCTTGGCACTGCGGTGAGCGATAAATGCGATCAGGTTTCCGTCACCAGCCCAGGCCACTGTTTCCGGAAAGACGCACGACAGCTCGGGCGGAGTGAGATTACGCAAGAACCTGCCGTCAGCTGCATAGAGATCGATGCGGAAGTTTGGACTCGGCTCGCTTTCAGTTCCATACAAGACCAGCGCACGCTGGCCATCGGGCGAGAGCACGGTGCGGAGCAAGGCATCATCTGGCCGGCGCGTGCTGAAGTCGGTTTGAATCACCGCCAGCTTTTCATCGCTTTCATCCAACTTCAATTCGGTGGGCATTCCGATGTCGGATTCAAAGCGGAAAGCAAGGCGTTGGGCGGGCACATCGCGCAGAACAAGGGGACGAACGTCCCGGCGCTCCATAATTGTCTGACAGCCGGCAGCGGCCAGCAGACATAGTGTTGTGAAGACGAATATTGACGTGATTCTTACTCTGAGGTTCCTAAAACCTCTGAACCACCATTGAGTGTCATGGAATGATTGAATCATCGGATCATCGGATCATTGAATCATTTCCGATTGCCGATTGCCAATTGCCGATTTCCGATTGTAGCTTCCGCCAACACACAATGATCCAATTCTTCAATCACTCATTTACTCCCGTAGACCAGTTCCCGGGTCAAGGTTGGAGTTAACGAAAGCAGCGCCCGAATCGTGTTGCGCGGCGAAAGATGGTCTTCATCGCCTTCATCTGCGGCAACGCAGTTGTGCGCTACAGCGCGGGAAACTCGTCGCGCTAAGGGAACATAATCCGGTGTATCGGCGACAAACTCACGGGCCGCAAGTGCGCCAATCAGGTCACACGTTAGTTCTTCGGCTAATTGCGCGCGAATGTCCAAGCCCGTTAACGCTGAAGCGCGACTACCAACCGCTCGGTACAGCATCAGCAGGGCGTCTCGGTCACCGTCCGCGATATGCACCAGCTCGTGACTGAGCACGCTGATCATCGCTTCGTCAGAAGGCAGGCCGGCCAGGAAAATCGTGCCGAAAGTAATTGTCACCGGGTTTCGCATCAGTACCGACGCGTTATCGCGCGAATCCATGTCCGGCTTGATTCTGCGAACCAACCGCACGCGTTGCATCGCTTGCTGTAACTTTAGTCGCGAAGTCCTCGATGAAATCTTGTACTCGGCAGCAAGCCGTGTCAGCGACTCGATCACAAGATCTTTGGCTAACGGCAACAGACGCTGTGCCCGCTCCGAGCCGGCCACAGCTTCTGCACTCCGCACCGGTAATGAAGGGCGGGCTTGCATCTCGTCGATCGGAACGCTCCCTTTCGGATCTCTGCGCCGCTCATGGCAAGCAACTTCGATGGCGCGCTCAACGAGTTCGCGCGCTTCAGCCGACATAGCTTCACTGGCATGACTAGCTTGAGGGGTTCGCGTTGGCGTGCGACGTCGTTGAGGCCCCGCGTTGGCGATAGTGAAGCCGCCGGCAGTAATCAGCACCAGCAACAATGCGGAGAGCTTCTGTAGGTTTCTCTTATTCAACATTCTCGTTGCCCTCCCTATCTCCCCATTCCCGCGTCTCCCCGTCTCCGTGTCTCCCCATCCCCGCGTCTCTCTATCCCCGCGTCTCCCTATCTCACCATCCCGCACCGCTACCGGTTCCGCCAAACCGGCTTCCGCTTTTCTATAAAAGCGCTAATGCCTTCTGTGGCATCACCGGTCTTCATCAACTCGTGAAGATAGACGTCCTCGATTGGCTTCAACGCTTTATCGATCGAGCGACCTTTCCCGAGATCAAGCGCCCGGCGCGTCATTTCCAGAGCGGTGGCGGAAAGCTCGCGCAGCTTAGCCAGAATTTCCCGAGTCTTCTGTTCTAACCCGATCGCTGGCACAACATAATTTACCAGGCCAATCCGCAAGGCCTCGCGCGCATCGATCATCTCGCCGGTTAGGATCATTTCGCGGGCGCGCTTATCGCCAACAATGCGCGGCAAAAGCAATGCGGCCACGGGCGGAAAGACGCCGAGCTTGATTTCAGGTTGTCCAAAGCGTGCCTGCTCGCTGGCGATCACAATGTCGCACCCCGCAACCAGCTCGCAACCGCCTCCCAGCGCGGAACCATCCACCACCGCAATTGTAGGCCGCGCCAGTTGCTCAAGCTGGCGAAAAATACCGTGGAAGCCATCCAACATCTGATAGACAGTTCCCGCGACATGTTCTTCGACGGCGACTCCGGCACTAAACGCCCGCGATCCTGGCTCAGCTGCAAAAACAATGGCGACGATATCTCGCTGCTCGGTCAACGATGCGAGGGCGGCGCTAAACTCGCGCATCAGGGCAATGTTAAAAATGTTCAGCGGAGGACGGGCAAACGTAATGCGCGCCACACGATCTTCGACTGTGAATTTAATGTTTTCGAAAGAGGAGATAGATTGGGTCATTGGGTGATTTCCAATTGCTGATTGCCGATTTGCGATTGGCAATTAGCGATTGCCGATTCGATTACGTCGCAGTGCTGAAAGACCAATTGCCGATCGGACGGGCTATCGAGGGCTGCCCCTTAACCTGAACCCTTCGTTAATTGCATTTGGGCGCTACCGCTGCAGTACTGTACTACTCGCTAAAAGCCAATTGGCAATTGGCAGTCGGCAATGACTCAATGATTCAATGACTCAGTTCCTTCAGCCACGACATATAGATTCGCTTCTGTACTTCCGTTGGATTCTCCACGGGCACGATCCGGTAGACGCCGTCGCTCATTGAACCTAATTTGATCGGCAGCGCGCTGAGGTCATCAAAGCGAAAAATCGTCAGGCTTACTAGTTGACCGGGACGCTTTTCGGCCAGGCGGGCATCCAAGAAATCTTTGGTAACTCGCATGTTGTCAAAAGCCACAATCTGATCTCCAGTATTTAACCCTTGTAGATAAGCCGGAGACCCCTCGAGCACGCGCGTCACCATCAAGCGATCGCCCTCCTGCGTTAGGTCGGCGCCCAGATATGCTTTCTCGACTGCCTTTATTCCGCCGCTCGCTTCGCTATTATCAAGTCGCAGGCCCGCCGCGGCCAGTCCCCGATTGTAATCGTGCTCTTCCCGGCCTCGAACAAAGCGCGAGAAAAAGTCCGCCAGGCTGGCGCCGGCCATCTGTTCGCAGAGCTTTTGGAAATCAGCAGGCGTGTAATTGCGATCCTTTTTGTAAAACTCGGTATAGAGCGCGCGCATCACGTCGTCGAGTGATTTCTGATTGTGACTTAACTTGCGAATCTCAAGATCCAGCAACAATCCCAGGATCTGACCTTTGTCGTAGTAATCGATTTGCGAATTTCCTGAGTTCTCGTCCTGGCGATAGTATTTGATCCAGGTGTCAAAGCTTGCTTCCTCCGCGGTCATCACTTTCCGACCCGGCACTCTTTGGAAATTCTGAAATGCTTTTGCGGTCTCGGCCAAAAAATCTTTCTCGCTAATTAACCCGGCGCGCCGCAAAATCAAATCACCGTAATAAGACGTAATTCCTTCAGCAACCCAAAGCAGTTTGGTGTAATTTTCTTTGGTGTAATCAAACGGGCCGAGTGCATCTGGCCTGATCCGTTTTACATTCCATAGATGGAAAAACTCGTGCGAGACAAGCCCAAGAAAACCGCGGTAGTTGGTCTCTGGGCGAAAGCTGAAGCGACGAAAGCCAAGCGCAGTTGAATTCAAATGCTCCAGACCGCCGCCTGTGTTGGCTCGCAAGTGCAGAATAAAAGTGTAGTCGCGATAGGGAATCTCTCCACCCATCAGCTCGACGGACGCTTCCACAATCTTTTGCACGTCGCGCTTCATTCTCTCTGGATCGTAGTTCCCTTCGCCATCGATCACGATTCGATGGGGCACATTCTTCACGGTGAATGAGATAGTCTTGAAGTTACTGACTTCCACGGGTGAGTCGTAAAGCACGTCAAAATTTTCCGCTCGAAAAGTGTTCTTGCCTGCGGCCGGCAAACCAGTGGCTATTTTCCAGGGCTGGGGCGCCTGAATGTGCAGCGTCGAAGGAGAGTTAAGAAAGCCCTCGAGATACATCAAGAGCGCCGCATTGTTCCAGAAGGCGTGATCCGAATTTAGCTGATTGGTCCTTACTGAGAGCTCGTTCGCGTAGACGCGATAAGAAGCGCGCCACTCGCGCGCACCACCGGTGACGATGCGCCAGGTGTTTTTGTTCGTCTTCTCCCAACGCAAAGCACGACCGGAAGCGTCTTCCGCCGAAAAATCCTGAACGTGGCGGGCAAACTCGCGCACGAGGTAAGAACCGGGCGTCCACACCGGCATTACAAGAAATTCTTCAGCGGGAATTTCCGATGCGGCCGGCCGTGTTACTCGAACCTCAACCTCCAACATGTGCGTGTGTGGTTTGCTCATGGAAACGTGGAAGGCAATTTCCGGTACGACAGCACGAGATGTTGCTTGCTGAGCCGCAACAGTGAGCGAACAAATGAAGATGGCGATGGTTAGCGTTAGAAACCGAGCGCTGGTTAGCTGAAGAAAAGAGTGACGGCCAAAGTGCATTGTATTGGTCCTTGTATTGATTTGTGCGCGGGGACCTTGGGAGGAGGTCATCTTACTACGAAGCGTGCGAAGTCAGTGAATTTGGATTTTGGTCTTTGGTCTTTGGTTTTTGGACTTTGGACTGGTCTACTTGGATCCGAGATCTGAAATCTGATATCTGACTCTGAAATCTGAAATCTGAGGTCTGAGATCTGACATCTGACATCTGACATCTGAGATCTGACATCTGAAATCTGAGATCGAAAGCCCGCCACCCATTCCCCCCACCCGATTCCCATTCTCCGCCACCCATTCCCCAAGTCGTGGGTGCGACATTTCGCTCTAGATAAATTACTATGGCCCGACTTCAATAAAATAAATTCGAAAGGACAATTAATGTTTCGCAGAATCATCGCAACTTCGCCTACCTGGATCACTATCCCGCTACGTCTGGTCCTGGCGGCAGTCTTCATCGGACACGGCGCCCAGAAAGTCCTCGGTCTTTGGGGAGGCCCAGGTTTCTCGAAGTTCATTTCATTTCCGGCACCCTACGACTTCATGAAACCTGCCTGGCTATGGATGGGCGCGGCGGCGCTATCGGAATTGGTCGGCGGTGTCTTGCTGCTCCTTGGTCTACTGACTCGCGTCGGTGCTTTCTTTCTGGCCTGTACCATGCTCGTTGCTGTCGTCGGAGTTCACTGGCCTGCATTCTTCTCATCTAACAAAGGCATCGAATATCCGCTTTCACTGCTAGCGATGTCGCTGGCGCTGCTAATCGCGGGAGGCGGAATCGCTTCTATCGATCTGGCGCTCAGTGGTGGGAGACGGCGGAGGTAAGTGGATTGCGACATTGCCGATTGCCGATTGCAGATTCAATTACCTTGGAGTGCTGAAAGAGCGATTGACAATCGGAAAGGTGATCAAGGCTGCTTCCCAAACTTGAACATTTTGGTAATAAACCTTTTCGGTACGGCGCCATTATTTGTACTAGTCGCCAAACGCTAATCGGCAATTGGCAATCGGAAATGGCCCAGTGATTCCATCACTCGATTCCAGATGAAGCGCTCCCCTTTGGTAGTTATCTTCGCAACGGTCTTTATCGACCTGCTTGGCTTCGGCATCGTAATTCCCGTCCTTCCCTATTACGCCGAAGGCACTCTATTCAACGGCACACCGCGCACAGTGGGATTGCTTTTCGCGTCCTACTCGATCATGCAGCTGATCTTTTCTCCGGTGCTAGGCCGCCTCTCCGACAAACATGGTAGACGGCCGGTACTGCTGGTCTCAATCATCGGCACCGGAATTGGTTTCCTCATCCTGGGATTCGCGACAACGTTGTGGATGCTTTTTCTTGGACGCATTCTCGACGGCATTTCCGGAGGCAACATCTCCACGGCCCAGGCTTACATCGCAGACATTACCACCAAGGAAGATCGCGCCAAGGGAATGGGGTTGCTGGGCGCGGCTTTTGGTCTGGGCTTCATATTCGGACCGGCAATTGGCGGCATTTTGAGTCGCTGGGGTATCCACGTGCCGTTCCTCTTTGCTGCGGCTTTGTGTTTCGCCAATGCCGTATTGCTCTACTTCACGCTTCCGGAAACCGTTACTCCCGATCATCCGGCGCGTGTTTCCGCAGCCGGCGGTCGCGGCTTCGGACAACTGATCAGCTCAATCAAACAACCACGTCTCGGTTTTGTCCTGGTCATCTATTTTCTTTTCATCGTTGCCTTCTCGATCATGACGACATCGTTCTCCCTCTACACCATGTTTCGCTTCGGCTACGACGCACATCAAAACGGCTACCTGTTCGCGTACGTGGGCATCATTGCCGTGATTATTCAAGGCGGACTGATCGGCAAACTGGTAAAACGATTCGGCGAACTGCGGCTGGTGATAGTCGGCGCGCTCTTCTTTGCGGGAAGCCTTTTTGCCGTACCGTTTGTTGGACCTCAGGCTGGTGGCCTATTGGGACTTTTGATCGGGGGCGGAATTTTTTCGCTTGGTAACTCGCTTTCAACCCCCGCGCTGACGAGCCTCGCATCCAAAAGCGTAGGAGCGGCTGAGCAAGGAAGTGTGTTGGGAGTCACCCAGTCCGTCGGCAGTCTTGCGCGGGCAGTCGGTCCCTCAATCGCCGCGGTGCTTATCTATAGCGCCGCAACTTTCCGATCGGCGGTAGGAACCATGCATCACATGAGCGACCGTTCGATCAAAATCACTTTCTGGACGGGCTCATTCATCATGTTCCTGGCGTTTCTATTGGCTGTTTATTTTTCCCGGCAGCATGCGGCCGAGTATTCCGAACCAGGCGTAGCGGAAGCGGCGTAAGGAAAAGTTTCGAGTTCCGAGTTTCGAGTTCCGAGTAAGTTCTCACTGCAATCCAGGAAGCGGACGATCGTTACCGCCGAGATGCGGAGACGCGGAGACGCGGAGACACGGAGATAGGGGCTAAGCGTTTGACGCAGTAAGAGAAGCCTTACAGAAATAGCTCACCTCAGCTGCTCGATATCTCCTTTGCCCCGTCTCCGCGTCTCCGCGTCTCCGTGTCTCCGTGTCTCCGTGTCTCCGTGTCTCCGCGTCTCCGTGTCTCCGTGTCTCCGTGTCTCCGCGTCTCCGCGTCTCCGCGTCATTGTTGCTACTTCACAAACGCACCAAGCGGCCCGTCAGGCTTGATGACATCCTTGATCGCGGAATAAGGGACGAGCACAAACTGCGGACCAGCGGCATATGGGCCCACTTGATAAGCGTCGAAGTTAATTCCCAATCCCTTTTTGGTGATCGTCCAGCTCTGGTAATTCTTCGCGTTTGGACCCGCGCCGCTGCGAATTGAGGCATCGTCCAACATGTTGTCTTTCGACTGCGACTGCTTTTGCAGATCTTTTATCGAGTAGTCTGAGATCGCTTGTAAGTATCGGCCCTCCGGCTTGAACAAGTCCGCGAGCTTCAACGCCTTGCCGTTCTTTAAATCAAAGTTGAGCACGCGTGAGTGCGAGTTGGGATGGGCGGCGCCGCGATAGTAACCACCGATGCCAAAGTCGATGCTGATCAAGTCGTCGTTGGCGAGCGCCACGGTGTAGCCGATTCCCAGGTCGCTTCCCGTCGTCGTTTCAATTTCATCATCAGCGAAATCGGTCATCGCCGCGCGGAAAGAACGAACCTCTTCAGTGACGATAGCTTTTGCCTGCTGGTTGAATTTCTCGGCCGCGGGATTTGTAGAACCGGTAATTTGCGGATACTCGACGTCAATCTCGTACCGCAGGTGCTGGTTCTTTTCCTTGATTTGCTTGCCGGCAATCTCAACCGGGCCACTGAACTCGATCGGTTCCTGGCGCAGCGAGAAAGCTGTTTGCTTATCCCCATCAGGCCGGGTCCAGTTTCCCGCAATCCCGACTAGCCCCGCCTC
This sequence comes from Pyrinomonadaceae bacterium, assembly GCA_041750995.1. GTDB lineage: Bacteria > Acidobacteriota > Blastocatellia > Pyrinomonadales > Pyrinomonadaceae > PSRF01. The sequence goes on from JBGSYG010000037.1 coordinate 103,983, forward strand.
ATCAACCGTCCAGAGCCCTTTGAAAACCCCAGTCTGTTTTCCTTTGTCATCAAACTCTTCAAGCGTGACGTTGTTTGACTGGTCGATAGTGCCGCGCAAATCAATCTTCTGGCCTACCTTCTGATAGTAGTAACTGCCAATCAGTTTCTCTCCTTCGCGAAGCAACTTCATCTGCAAGCCCAGGGCGCTCCCGATTGAGCCGCGAAAATACTTAAGTTCCTGCGCCGGGGTGTCACCACCAGCCGCCGATTGTTGTTCGGTCGTGGTGGTAGCCGGCGGCGCTTGCTGCGTGACCGTGACTCGTCTCTGACACGCCGCACAACTGAAGAGCACGAGGACGACGAACAGTGTCGTGTGTTTGCTTACCGACATTTCAGTTTTCACACGTTGGCACATTTTCTAAGGGTCGCTGAAGAGAATTCGACGCGTAGCGGCGTCATGATTTTAGCCCGGCATTTTAACGCCGGGAAAACCGAGAGCCTTCCTTAAGTTCGTTGCGTAGCAACGCTCGACGTTTCAGGCCGCTAATCCTCATACGTGCTTCGCTGACGCGACGCCCGGCGAGGCCTTTTGCGTGACCCGGCGTTGAACGCCGCGCTTAAATCATAATGACGCTACGCGTCGCAATGAAGCAGCTACAACCGCGCATTGAGTGGCGAACCGGGAACCAAGGGTCCTTAAGCACGACTCAACGGCTTGGTAACTGCTCGCTGCCTTATCCACTGTTCGCGAATCTCGGCAAAAGTGGAAACACTCAAGTTGCCTCCGGTGAACAAGTCGTTATTAGTTACGTCCTCAACGGCAAACGGCGGCGGCGGAACCGAATCAAGTTCTTCATCGGAATTGAAACTAGTCTCAGCCAGCACTAAGCCAAGCAGGTCGCCGAGGAACATGTCAACCGAAAACTTCCGGCCCGCAAACTCATGCGGGTAGCGGTTCTTCCGAATTTCATTACCCTCGAACACACCCAACACCTCTGATTCCGCGGCCGTGAGATAGATGTTGGTGATGATCGCGCGCGAAAGGTCCTCGGGGTTTGGCGCAAACTTCTGGGTGAACTTCACCGTCCACTTGTTTGTTTGCGGTTCTCGCACTTTACGCAAACGCAGGCGCGTGCCCGTAATGTAATTGTCGGTGATTTGCACATGCGGACTGGCCCGGGTAAGGCCTTCCGGTAGGCCGTCGAGCAAATAGCGCCGTTCGCGTTCGAGTAGCGCATATCTACTTTCCGGCACGATCGTGTTCTGATCAGTTAGTTTTGCAACTCCCATAACACCTTCTGGATACGACGAACTTTCCTAACGGCCCTACCAAATTTTAGGGTAAGGCGTTTCTTTACAGATGAAGGCGCGGTTTTTAATATCTTGGCCTTTTCACCGCCCAGAGACCCCGAAGGGCTGGAGCGAGGCGCACACGCCGAACAAGGTAGTGTGTTTGGTTCAACTCGAATAGTCCTACTTTGCTACTCGTAGCGAAGTGCTTCAATAGGATTCAGGCGCGCGGCTTTCCACGCCGGCCAGAGTCCAAATACAAGTCCCAAACCGACGGAGACAACAAAGCCAACAATGGGCGCCCAGAGCGGAATGTAGGTGGGCATGATCGTCTGAATCAAAAGCGCGATGCTGGAACCTACAAGGATTCCCAATATCCCTCCCAGTCCGGTCAACGTTGCTGCTTCGATTAGAAACTGGATGACGATGTCTTTGCGGCGAGCCCCAATCGCCTTGCGCACGCCTACCTCGCGAGTTCGTTCCGTCACCGAGACGAGCATGATATTCATCACGCCGATGCCACCCACCAGCAAGCCGACACTGGAGATTGCCACCATCAAAGCGAAGACGCCACCCGTGATTGCTCCAAACTGCGTAAGGATTTGTTCGGAAGTTGAAATCCCAAAATTGTCTGCCGCGCCGTAAGCCACTTTTCTGCGTCTTCGTAGGAGCTCTCTAATTTCTTCAACAGCCTGGTGCATCTCTCCGGGCCGCGCTTGCGCCATCACAAAGTTGTCGTCGACATCCGGATAGAGTTTGCGCAACGTCAAATAAGGCATGTACACGGCCTTGTTTTCGTTGTTCGGATCCTCGGCGCCCACCAGGAAAACATCGCGCTCAGCAAGGACGCCGACAACGCGATAAGAGCGACCATTGATCGACGCTTCTTTATCGAGTGCATTCGAGAAAGGAAAGAGCGTGTTAGCGACATCACGACCGATTACCAGGACGTTCGCGTGCCGCGAGTTCTCTTCCTCAGTAAAGTAGCGACCCTCAGCTATATTCGTGACGCCCATGCGAAAGTATGCGGGCGACGCCCCTTGTACTGCGGCGTTCGTCATCTCGATCTCGCGGTAGCGAACGTTGACGCGCTGCGTAAACGGTCCGCCAAAGAAATCAACTGGGGACATGAACGCCGCGGCGTTAAGAATGGCCGGACACTCGGTCCCGATTGCCAGCGAGTCTTCGTAGCTAAGCGGCTTTCGCATGCGCTCTTCGGCGGTGGGATTGAAATTGAACCCGGGGTCGAACCTGTAAATGTAGATGGAGTTGGTGCCGAAGGATTCAATCTCTTTTGAGACGCGAGCATCAATGCCTGAGACAAAGGCAGCAATCACAATCACGGTCATAGTGCCGATGACCACTCCCAGAATCGTCAAGGCTGAACGCAGCTTGTGTTGCCAGAGCGTGTCCAGCCCCATCCTGATGTTCTCAAAAAGATTGCCCTGGAAGAGAGTCATTTTCGATTGCCGATTGCCAATTGCCAATTGGCTTCCGCTTCACGATTCACGTTTGACCATTCACTTCACGATTCCCGACTTCACTCCGCTCGCAAAGCTTCGATCGGATCGAGGCGCGCGGCGCGCCATGCGGGATAAACTCCCGAAATTAACCCCACTGTTCCTGACACCAGTAACGCGACCGTCACTGCGAGCAGAGGCAATGACGTCGGCACGGGCGTAAGGATCGCGACTAGCTTGGCCAACAAGTATGCGATGGTAATTCCAATCGCGCCGCCCAGGAGGGACAACATGGTCGACTCCGCGAGAAACTGTTTCAGGATATCGCTGCGACGCGCACCGATACTCTTGCGAATCCCGATTTCCTTGGTTCGTTCTGTAACGCTGACCAGCATGATATTCATGATCACGATTCCGCCCACTACAAGGGATATTGAAGTTACTCCGATGGCCGCGATTTGAATTGTGCCAAAGATCTTGTCGCGTAGCTCGTTGATCGCACTCGGCGTAATAATTCCGAAGTTGTCCTTCTCACTCGGCGACAGTTTACGCCGCGTGCGCATCACGATGCGTGCTTCATCCACAGCATCCTGATACGTCGCGGCGCTACTGGAAGTAAGGCTGAGGTTCAACGACCGCCGCGAACCGTAGATCGCCAGAAATGTCGAGAGCGGCATCGCCACATACATATCCTGAGGTTGCCCAAATACCGACCCTTTCGCTTTGCCGATTCCAATTACTTCAAAAGGACGACCATCAATCCTGATCGTTTGTCCGAGCGGATTCGCAGTCGGGAAAAGTTTCTCAGCCACGTCTGCTCCGATGAAAGTCGCATTGCGTCGCGTCTCTTCATCTACCTTATTGAAGTAGCGTCCGTCGCTTGCTTCAATCCGCTCGATGTCGGCGATGTTTGGCGTCGTCGCGCTGATATGCAGTCGCCGTAAATTCGTCGCGCCCAGCTTCACGTCCCCCGTAATGTCTTCCTTCGCGCCTACTTCCTGAATCGCACCGCCACGCGCAGCAAGCGCTGCTGCATCGTCAAGTGTGATGTCCTTGTTGCGGCGCCGAGCTGCATTTAATGCTTCGACACTGGAAAAATCCTCAATCGAGAACTTGCTGACCGAGAAAGCGTTGGTGCCGATGTTGGCAATCTTTTCGTCTACGTAAGCATTAAAGCCTTCAACTAGCGACACAACGACGATCACCGTAGCCACACCGAAGATGACACCGAGCAGGGTCAGAAAGGAGCGCAGCTTGTGCGACAGAATCGCTGAAAGTGCGAGTTTAAGAGCTTCGAGAATCGGCATTGGTTAATAATCCAACAACTGGAGCGCTTCGCGGGAAGCTTTCTATTCTAACTACGCAGAATTAAAGATGAGGTTTCAAGCACTATGTCGCTGAACGGCAACTGAACGCTGAGGCGCTGAGGCGCGGAGACGCAGAGTCACAGAGATTCTCCGAGGAATTTTACTTGACTTAGTCGTTCAAAGAATAAGCAGAGAGTTTTTCTTCTCTGCGTCTTTGTGGCCTCGCGTCTCGGCGTCACCCGCATCTCGTGGCTACGACACTTCCTTCTAGGTAGGTCGCTCCGTCCGATCCAATTCATTCCAGATCGTGATGTGCCGCGTTTCCTTCAGGAGTAATGAGCCGACAATGAACGTGATGCTGGCCACTGCGATTGGGTAATACAAACCAGCGTAGATGTTTCCGGTTTGCGCCACGACGGTAAGGCCAATCAACGGCAGCAAGCCGCCGAAGACCCCGTTGCCAATGTGATAGGGAAGCGACAGCGACGTGTACCGTATCTTTGCCGGGAACGCTTCAATCAAATATGCCGCAATCGGTCCGTAGACCATCGTCACAAACACAACCTGAACAAACACCAGAAGAATTAATTTCCAAGCTACAGGCGAGCTAATGAAGGAGCTGAAATTCGTGTAGGTCAGGACTTCAGCGGCTGGTTGCAGGGCGCCATTCACCAGCGAGAGGGGCGTCAGGTTAATTGCGCCAGTCACTGGATTCTGTTGAGAGACAGCAGTCACGACTGCCGAACCTGCCGCCGATTGCATTGCCCTGTAGATGGGCACATAGGCGAGCGCCGCCAGCAAACATCCCGTCATCATGATCCACTTGCGGCCAATCCGATCTGACAAGGCGCCAAAGAAAACAAACAAGGGCATGCCGAACAACAACGCGATGGCGACGATGTAGTTAGCGGCGCGTCCGTTGACCTTGAGAATTGTTTGCAGATAGAACAGTGCATAAAACTGCCCTGTGTACCAAACAACTCCTTGTCCCGCAGTAGCTCCGAAGAGCGAAATCAAAACGCGTTTTAGATTTGGCCATTTCGTAAAAGCTTCCTTCAGAGGTTGCGCCGAAGTCATGCCGGCGCTCTTGATTTGACTGAAGATTGGCGACTCCTTCATCCGCAAACGAATGTAGAGCGAGATGCCAACCAGGAAAATCGAAATGACAAAGGGAATGCGCCAACCCCACGAACTAAACGCTTCCCGGCTCATCGAATTTTGGACGAGCAGGACGACGACAAGGGATAAAAACAAACCAAGAGTCGCAGTAATTTGGATGAAGCTCGTATAGAAGCCGCGCTTTGCGTCGGGAACGTGCTCAGCGACGTAAACCGCGGCGCCACCATACTCTCCGCCCAGCGCCAGACCCTGCAGCACACGAATCAAAAGCAGAATGATCGGAGCGGCTATTCCGATGGTGGCGTAGGTTGGCAGGAAACCAAGGAGAGCTGTCGCTCCGCCCATGATCAGCAAGGTGACAAGGAAAGCATATTTACGTCCCACCAAATCGCCGATGCGCCCAAAGAAAAGCGCACCGAAAGGACGAACGACAAATCCAACTGCGAAGGTGGTGAGATAAGCGATCAGCGCGAGGGTGTTATTCCCGCTGGGGTAGAAGAGTGGAGAGATTACGATCGCGAGACTGCCAAAAATGTAGAAGTCGTACCATTCGATCATGGTGCCGACGGCGGAGGCGGCGATCACCCGCCAAAGCTGAGGACCGCTCAACGCTCCGTCGCCGGCGTTGTCATTTTTGCTGGAAGAAGATTTTCGCGGCAAGGGTATGGGCTCCGTTTCCTAAGTGTGCTTTCGACCAAGCCCTCCCTTTCCTAAGTTACATCTTCTTCGCTTTCCACTCACCGAGTCGCTTCTCGAGATCGGCGGTGTTGGCCTTGGCTTCTTTGCCAAGCACCAGGGCTTTCTCGCCCGTCGCAATCGCTTCCTGGGTCTTGCCCTGGGACGCCTGCAGTCGTGCCTTCGAATACAAGTTGCCGAAAGTTTCTTTCACCTTAATCGACTTTTCCAGCCAGCCAATCGCTTCTGTCGGATCCATCTTGTCTTCGCTGAGGAAGACATAATTGGCGGCTTGGAGGGGAGTACGCCAGTCGTCGGGCTTCGCGGCGGCAACAGCCGCACGCATTTTGGTCAGCGTCAGTGCTTTTACGTCCTTAACCTCAACCGTGAAAGGCACTCGCACTTTTTCCCAACGAATATTCACTTGCGCAGAATTGTCGGTGACGGGATCGAAGCTGTACATCAACCATTCCTGATTGTCTGTCATCGATTCCGGTTTTGCCTTTACGCGCAAAGTGTCTTTCTTTTCGTCGTAGTTAAAACTGCCCCATTGGTTCGCGGTGCCATTAAAAACGATCGTCCATTCATCCTTACCGGGAATGGTGTGCAAGCTGTAACTGCCGGCGGGAAGTTTCTGGCCGTTGATTAAGACTTCGTCGGTAACTTCAAACTGCGTGGCTTCATTCGCACCCGTGCGCCAAACGTGGCCATAAGGAACAATCACCATGTCTTTCGGACGTGTGTTTTGATTATCAAGAGTGGCAGTGCCGGCCGCGAGCTCTGCCGGAGCATCGCCCCAAATCTTCCGGCCCTTCACCCCAGGACGACTGTAGGTGATCGTCACATCGGTAACGCCAATCGTTTGCATCACACTCGCCTTCTGACTGGGACGAGGCGCTCGCACGGCTGGTGCTTGCGCTAAAGCCGAGACTGCTGCGACAAAAATGATTAAGGGGAGAATGAACGAGGTACGTCTAAATGAAATCATTGGGAACTCTCCTGGTTGGAATTTGTGGGCATTATGGCGAGGATGGGATGAAATGAAAAGCAGGAAAGAAGGCTGTCCAAGGTTCAACGTCCAACGTCCAACGTCTTCGTAATCAAACGGACCTTGAACATTGGACATAAAACCTTGGACTTCCTTTTTCGAATAGAGCGGTGAGGGCCCTATTCCCCCCGCAAAACATCTTGGGTCTGGGGTGAGGACAGTTTTTCTTACTACCAGGAAAGACAGACGCCCTTAATCTGTCCCGACTTACATCCAAGCAAACTTCGAAAGCATGAACGCGCGCCATTGAATCTCGCGATCTCTTTCCCAGCGCAAGATTAGTTGAGTCAACTGTCGGAGGAGTGGCGACACTGGCGCGCGTAGGAGTAACGCGTGCGGGCGACGCTTCGTCTTCTGACAAATTCAATTCAACGTTACTGCCAGCCGTATTGGCCTATTGCGAGTGGTGAGAAACGGCTTAATTCAACCTGGGTTCGTAAGGCGCGCGGAGATTACTTCAGGCGATCACCACCGTCAAGACTTTTGTTCTAACTTGCGAAAACTTTTTCTTGCAAGGTGATAGGCATTTTGTTTGCCGAGTGGACAGAGGTTTTGCATTTGGATTTTGAGTTGGAGACTTTAACGCCAAGGCGCAGAGTCGCCAAGACGCAGAGGAAAGAGATGCTACTGATAGGAGCTTCGCTCAAGCTGATGACTGTTGAGCGACAGGTCTCGATTCATTTGATGGGAGTTAGTGAATGGACTCGGAGTTAATGGTGCAAATCTAAGAACGTGCGGAAACGTCTTTAAACTCCGGTGCGCGGCAAGTCCCACAAACGTGCCACCGGTCTTGACCTCCGGTGCGCGGCAAGTCTCGGACTTGCCGACACTCGGTCTATCATAAAGGAGAGGTCTATGACCTCGGTTTGGGGTCAAAGACCCAAGTAAGTTGCTCGCCTTGACGGCAAGTCAAAGACTTGCCGCGCACCAGCTGGTCAGAGACCTTCTATTTAAACTTTTCTTGTCCTTGGCGTCTTGGCCTCTTTGCGCCTTGGCGGTTAAGTCTCTCGCGTCCCTGCGCCCTGGAGGGATCAGGCTTCAACCAACTCCGCCTCAAGCTGGCGCAGGAACTCATAAGGCTCAACGATCTTTCCTGCGATGGCGGAGGCTGCGACAACGTAAGGAGATGCAAGATAAAGTTTCCCAGGCCCACTGCGTCCGGGAAAGTTGCGGTTCTGCGCGCTGACTGTAACTGTTTCCGCTGACGGCGAGGCGCCCGGTCCGGCATTGATGCAGGCACCGCACGACGGGTCGATCAATTCCGCGCCCGCCTCACTAAAAAGTTCGATGTAGCCATGTTCACGCGCGTATTGCTTGATCTTCTGAGACCCGAATTGAATGTAAAGATGGACGCCAGGCGCCACACGCTTTCCCTGTGCTAAGGCATTACGCAAAACCTCCGCGTACATATCCATGTCCGCCATTTTGCCGCCCGTACAACTGCCGCCATACGCCGCATTGATTGTCACGTCTTCCGGAAGCTCATCAATCGGAATTCCATTACGCGGATCGCCCGGTAAAGCCACCATCGGACGAATCGCGTCGAGATTTATTTCGAAGACCGCCGCGTATTCAGCATCCGGATCACTATAGGTGAAGCCCTTTCTCACTTCCTCAGCATCCAGTCCGCGCGTCTTCACGATATATTCAAGTGTCTTCTCATCAGGTTCAATGATTCCCGTAGTGCCGCCCGCTTCTACTGCCATGTTCGTCAAAGTGGCGCGCTCATCCATGGGCCAGTTCTTTAGATCGTCGCCGGCAAACTCGAGCACTTTGCCGATCCCCTTGCTGGTCTTCATGTAATCCGTCGCCAGGATTACCAGCATCACGTCTTTTGCCGATACGTCCGCGCGCTTAGTACCTCGCAAAACGTAGCGAACCGTTTCCGGCACGCGAATGCGAATGTCCTTCGTGTACCACGCATTCGCCATGTCGGTGGAGCCGACGCCGAAAGCAAAGCAGCCAAGCACACCAGCCATGCAGGTATGCGAGTCAGTGCCTATCACGACTTGTCCAGGCAACGCGAGATCTTCAACCACAGCGTTGTGACAGATCGCTTCCGAACCACCTTCCGGGTTCTCGCCGTACAACTTGATGTTTTGGTTCGTCGTAAAACTTTCCTGAGTAGTCGCAAGACCATCGGCCTTCACCAGTAATCCCATCTCGCGATGTTTTGGCGACATCACACGACTGAGAAAGGTTAGATGATCGCGAAAAGCAAAAACTGATTCGGGCTGGGACACTCGCGCATCGGCGCCCAACGCTTGTTTGAATAACGACTCAGCCATCGGCGTCACATACTCGTGAGAAAAGCGGACATCGGCCACGGCAAAAAGTGCGTCCCCGGGTTTCACGGCTGCGACGCCAATTTCTCCGGCTCTGACGAACGCGTGCCGGGCAATGATTTTTTCAACAATCGTCATAGGCCGCGCTTTGGTTTCGAGCGGCGGAGGCGTTACCTCACCAGCAAGACGGGCCTTGTTGTAGTTGAAGAGGCCACCGTGTTCGACAATCGATTGCGAAATCGGATCGAGGCCTGTAGTGAACTCCGCTAGAGGAATCTCTTCGCGGCGCCGGATGCGGTCGATTAGGCCGAAATCAGTCGATGTCAGCAGACCTATGTTCTGAGAATTTTGTCCGTAGATCTTTTCGATACTTTGCGCGATCACTAGTTGCAAGCCCGCAGCCTTCTCGGCATAGGGGGCCGTTTCACGGGATGAGCCGCAGCCCTTTGAGAGTCCGGAAACGACTACCGCAAAACTGCCGGCCTTGACTTCATCTTTCTTGACCGCGCCCTCGCGCATGCCCACGTACACGTATTGCCCGAGGGTTTCGTCGTAATAAAAGCAGACCCAACCGGGAGTGATTTCGTCGGTTGAGATGTTACTCATTAGCGGCAGATCATTGTTTGCGAGGCGTTGCGCCAGCTCTTCTTCGACCGCTGCCGCCTCGGCGCCGGCTTCAAGTTGCAGGCGAATCAGCGTCGTATCTTCCGTCAAAAATAGTATCCGGCCCGCAAAGCTGATGCGGTCGGGCCTCTTGCTAATTGATTGTGAACTCATTAAATCTCCGGCTCAGGGGTTTGCAACGTCGGTAATTGATTATAACCTCACGTCAGGAAAAACCTTTAGCGGGCAGTTTGCATCTCAGGCAAGGCGGAAACGAGCGGAGGAATAATTGGTGATGAAACTTTTGCTGAAACGGATCATGTTCGCGAGCTTTGTTGTCGCACTTTCGCTGTCGACGATCGGACTGGCGCAAGCGCAGGTTGTGGAGACTGACGATCAGGCGAAGATCGACATCTACACTCGGTTCTATAACAACCGGACCGCTAATGAAACTGTAGCCTACCAGGCGGCAAAGGAATATCTCGCAAAGTATCCCAAGGACGACGATGCCTACACGCGATATCTGAAACCCTGGGTGGCACTCTACGATAAATGGGATCGCAAACAGCGAGTGCCCCAACTAATTTATGACCAGAACAATTTTACCGAAGGCTATCGCTTAGGCAAGCAAGTACTGGCTGAAAATCCAAACGATCTCGCTACCCTGATGTATCTCGGGTACGGGGCTTATCTGGCGAGCACTTCTGCAAAGAATGAATCTTTCAACGCCGAGGCCCGCGGTTATGCGCAAAAAGCGATTGCCGCAATCGAAGGCGGACAAGCGCCCGACGAGTGGAAACCTTTCCGTGACAAAACTGATGCCCTCGCGCGGCTCTATTACACGCAGGGCTTCATAGACTTCCGCAGCAATCCGACGCAGGCAATCGATTCGTTTATCAAGACGGCGCAGCTTGAAAGCGATCTGAAGAAAGCGCCTTCGACTTATTATTTTCTGGCGGCTGCATATGAGACGGGGCCTTATAAAACGATGGCCGCCGCCTATCAGAAAGATTTTGCCGGCAAGCCTGAGTCGCCGGCGAGCAAGGCAGCCTTGGATAAATTGAATCTGGTGATCGATAGGATGATTGATGCTTACGCGCGTGCCATTGCGGCTGCGGGAGCTGATCCGGCGAATGCGCAGAACAAGGCACAATGGATGACGACGCTGACGAACTTTTATAAGTTTCGTCATGACGGGCTCGATACTGGTTTGAACGAGCTGATTGCTGGAGCGCTCTCGAAACCTTTGCCGCCGAAACCTTGAAGGCAGGTTTCGGCTCAGGTTTCAGGTCGCGCCATAGGGTTTTCGAGTTTTCATGTAGTGCGGCAGGCGCGTTAAAAGGCCGCGTCGGTGTCCCTTTATAGAATTGGTGCTAATATCACCATCACAAACTCGAAACTTGAAACTTGAAACTCGGAACTCGAAACTGCGACAGCAATGAACAAAACCACTGAGCTATGTGGAACCCTAACGCCGCCGGAAGTATTTGAGCGGTTGAATCGGGCGAGGCTGTTCATCGATCAGAGTTACGATTTGCCGCTCGACCTCAAACAGATTTCCAGCCAAGCGTGTTTCTCGCGCTATCACTTCCTGCGCTTGTTCCGTCAGGCCTTCAATAAGACGCCGCATCAATACCTGGTGGAACGGCGAATCGAGAAGGCCAAGGAGCTTTTGACTTCCGCCGACCTGCGAGTCACGGACGTTTGCTTTGAAGTTGGCTTTCAGAGCCTCGGATCTTTCAGCAGTTTGTTTCACAAGTCAGTCGGCCACCCGCCAATCACCTATCGCGAGAAGAGTCGCGAAACCAGAGCAGCCAAACGACTAGTGCCCGGTTGTTTCCTGGTGATGTACGGACTCGAGTCTGCTTGATCGGGTCAATCGCAACGCCTAACAAACTAGTCTCAAGCATTTCACCGCCAAAGACGCCAAGTCGCGGAGACGCCAAGTAAGGTCCCATTAGTAAGGGGTCTCAAGCCTCAGTCTCATGTTTCTTGGTCTTTATTTTTCCTGAGCTCTAACCGCTCAACCTGCCCGCTAGACCTTTCTTTGCGTCTCGGCGGCTTGGCGTCCTGGCGGTGTAATTCTGAGACTTGAGAGTTGAGACTTGAGACCTGAGACTCCTTACCTTTTATTAGCAATTTTGGAGAAGCACTTACGCCACGGATCGACTACTCTTCGGGAAACCAGTCAAGGAGAGTAAACATGATTCGCAAGATGTCTCACGCCACAATCTTCGTTAGCAATCAGGACGAAGCCCTCAGCTTTTACCGCGACAAGCTCGGTTTCAAGCTGCACACGGATGCCATGGTCGGCGCCGACTTTCGTTGGTTGACGATCACCGCGCCCGACCAGCCAGACTTCGAAATCATCCTGATGGAGCCGAAGCCAGGGATGCTGATGGACGAACCCACCGCCACCCAGTTGCGCGCGATTATGGATAAAGGAGTGTTAGGCGCCGGCGCTTTTCACACGGATGATTGCCGCGGGACTTACGAAGAGTTGAAAAGCAAAGGCGTGCAGTTTGTTTCCGAGCCTGCGGAAAGACCTTATGGGATTGAAGCGGTGTTCAAAGACAATTCCGGCAACTGGTTTAGCCTGACGCAACCGACGTAAGCCTCAGGTCTCAGGACCCAAGTCTCAAGGAGTTAAACGCCAAGACGCCAAGTCGCCGAGACGCAAAGAAAGATTGGGCGTTCGGTAGCACGTTGTCGAGTTCAAGTTTCTAATTTTTCTTAACCGGATCTAAACCGCTCGACCTTACTGCCTTTCTTGGCGGCTTGGCGTCTTGGCGGTGAAAGGTTTGAAACTTGAGACTTGAAACTTAATAAGCCTTCAGCTCCGCAATCGCCTTCGCGACGTCAGTCGCCTGCGGCAGGATCGCATCTTCCACCTGCGGCGCGTAGGCGACAAAAGTATCCAGCGCCGCAACGCGCTTCACCGGCGCATCCAGATACTCAAAAAGCTCATCCGCAATCCGCGCGACGATCTCGGCCCCGTAACCAAACGACAAACAATCTTCATGAGCAACGATTACGCGCCCGGTTTTTGTGACCGTTGCCACGATTGCGTTCCAATCGTACGGAGCAAGCGTGCGCAGATCGATGATCTCGACACTGACTCCTTCCTTTTCGGCTTGCTTCGCGGCCACCACTGAACGCTGCACGAGCGCGCCATAAGTAATAATCGAAAGGTCGGCCCCTTCTCGCACCCTCTTTGCTTTGCCAAATGGAATCATGAAGTCGTCGGGCGGGTACTGCGACTTGTTGTAAGTCTGGCGATATAGGTGTTTGTGCTCGAGGAATAACACGGGATCGTCGCAGCGAATCGCGGTGCGCAGCAGACCGTTGGCATCGAGCGCGTTCGAGGGATAGACGACGCGCAAGCCGGGAATTTGCGTGAATGTTGAGACTCCCGATTGCGAGTGATAAACCGCGCCGCCTTTTAGATAACCGCCAATCGGAACGCGAATCACCACTGGCGCTTTCCAATCGCCTCCTGAGCGCCAGCGCATCAAGGCCAGCTCGTTGCGAATCTGATGAACGGCCGGCCAGATGTAGTCAAAAAACTGGATCTCTACTACTGGTTTCAGACCGCGAGTCGCCAGGCCGATGGCCCGGCCAACAATGTTCGCCTCGGCAAGCGGCGAGTTGTAAACTCGCTCGCTTCCAAATTTCCGTTGCAAGTTCGCCGTGACCTTAAACACGCCGCCCTTGCCTTTAACTTTTTCCAGATAGACATCCCGCGAAACATCAGCAACGTCCTCGCCAAAAACCAGAATGCGCGGGTCGCGCGCCATCTCTGTGTGCAGACAGCGATTGATCAAGTCGACCATCGTACCCGGGTTGCCGCTCAGCTCAGCGCCCTCTTCGTTGTCGAATTCCTTACCTGTAGGGTCAACGTCCGGCGAATAGACGTGTTGCGTCGCTGTTTTCGGGTCCGGTTGCGGACTCGCCAAAGCCAGGTCGGCGGCAGCAGTCACTTCGTGATCGATATCGTCTTTTATTTTCTGCAGACCATCCTGATCGATCACGCCTTCGTGAACCAGATGAGCACCGAATCGTTTGATCGGATCGCGTTCCGAATCAGAAACGCGTTCTTCGTCGGGGCGATAGAGCTTCTCGTCATCTGAAAGCGAATGCGAATAGGGGCGAATCACTTTCGCATGAACCAGGGCTGCACCATGGCCGGCGCGAATGTAGTCGACCGCCTTTTGCATTACAGCCAATGAAGCGAGGACGTCTGTCCCGTCAACTCGCTGCACCAGGAGGTTCGGAAAATTCTCAACCAGCTTCGACGCATCGCCGCCGCATGTTTGCACCTCGACCGGGACGCTGATGGCGTACCCATTGTCTTCCAGAAGAATCAACACCGGCAGTTTGAGATTACAAATCGTGTTTAGTGCTTCCCACGTTTCCCCTTCACTAGTAGTGCCGTCGCCGAGGGAAACATAAACCACCTCGTCGGCATGAAACCCGGTAACTTTCTGTTTGAGCTCCTTGATCAACCTCGCGCGATATCCGGCTTCCGCACAACCCGCCGCCTGCAGCATCTGTGTGCCGGTAGGCGAGGATTGAGAAACGATATTTAATTTCTTGTGACCCCAGTGTGACGGCATCTGGCGGCCATGAGAATTCGGATCTGCTTCGGCGCCGACTGCGGAAAGCAATTGCTCCAAAGGCGACATTCCCAGTTGCAAGCAAAGCGCGCGATCGCGGTAGTACGGATAAAACCAGTCGTAAGCCGGCTTCAAAACCATCCCCGCGGCGACGAGCACGGCTTCATGTCCGGCGCCACTGATTTGAAAGAAGATTTTGTTTTGGCCTTTGAGCTGAATCTCTTTGTCGTCGAGCTTTCGCGACAAATACATCGTGCGATAGATCTCCAGCAATTGGTCGCGATCGAGTTGCGCGTGCTCACTCGGTTTCGCAGCCCTCGCGGCACGAGGTTTCGCAGGTGCGGGCGCCGCCTTGGGAATTGTGGCAGGAGCCGTAGCCGCCTGGGCGACGGAAAATTGCACGGCGGGGCGTGCTGGCTCGGCTTTCTTATCTGCCGGCGCGGCTGCGTGATCGGTTTCAGTCTTGCTCTTGCGTACCAGTTTTAGAACCTTTGTATCGCTCATAATGTTTACTCAGAAGAGTTCTCGGGAAACTCAGCCGCCAGGATCGCGCGATACTCTTCAGCCATTGATGGATGACCATGCGCAGTTGCTGCCGCGACGCCGCGCTCATAAACCTGCCGCGCCTGGTCGCGCTGGCCGAGCCGCTCGTAGGCCGACGCTAGCATACCGTAAGCGTTACCTTCATCATCCGCGCTCGAAAGATAGCGATCAAGAACCCCAATCAGCTCGCTATCGTCGCCCGCCTTCTCATACTCTTTCGCCAGGCCGAACAGCACATTGCTGTTGCTCGGATCAGATTCAAGAATCTGTTTGAAGATGTCGATACGAGACATGGCGATCATTTCCCTGATTAACGCTTGGTTTTTGAACTTGGTGCTTTGTACTTAGTTCTTTGTTCTTGGCACGACCCTCGAGAGCTTGCACCGAGAAATGCGTCAAGTTACGGAAGCGAACAAAGTTCTAAGTTCAAAGTTCAGAGCACTGTCCCAGCTGCCAATCTGCTCACTTTCCGATCATTAGTTTCGCAATCGTCTGCAACTGCATATTGGAGGTGCCTTCGTAAATCGCGCCGATCTTTGAGTCGCGCCAAAACTTCTCTACCGGATAGTCTTTAACAAAGCCGTAACCTCCGTAGAGCTCGATTGCTACCGAGCTAATGCGTTCGGCGGCGCGCGAGGCAAACAGTTTGGCAATCGCCGCTTCCTTGACGAAATTCACACCCGCGTCTTTCATCCGCGCCGCGTTGTAGACAAGCAAGCGGGCCGCTTCAAGCTCGGTTGCCATTTCCGCCAGCTGAAACTGCACACCCTGAAACTGATTGATCGGCTTACCAAACTGCTGGCGCTCGCTCGTGTATGCGAGGGCGGCATCCATGGCACCGCGCGCGATGCCGATCATTTGCGCGCCAATACCGATGCGGCCCTCATTCAAAGTCTCTATCGAAGTTTTGTAACCCTTGCCGACTTCCCCCAACACATTTTCTTTGGGCACCTGACAGTCTTCTAAAATTATCTCCGTAGTTGAAGACGCCCGAATGCCAAGTTTGTTTTCTTTCTTGCCGACGGAGAATCCAGAAAATCCTTTCTCAACGATGTACGCGGTAATACCGCGGTAGCCGGCTTCAGGATTTGCATTTGCGAAGAGAACAAAAATCTCCGCTTCATTGCCGTTTGTGATCCACAGCTTGCGCCCATTGATCAGATAGTGATCGCCTTTATCGACTGCGCGCGTTTGCATCGCAAACGCGTCTGAGCCCGATCCAGCTTCACTTAACGCATACGCTCCCACCGCAGAGGAACCGAGGCGGTTCAGATATTTTTTCTGCTGTTCCTGATTGCCCCAACGAATTAATGCGTTGTTGACCAGGGTGTTCTGTACATCGACCAACACTCCGACCGAGGCATCAACGCGCGACAGTTCCTCGACCGCGAGTATGGCTGTGAAAAACGAAGCGCCCGCACCGCCAAACTCTTCAGGCGTTTCAATGCCCATCAGGCCCAGGTCAAAGCACTGCTTGATCAGCGCAGGGTCGAGCTTCCCTTCCTCGTCCATCGCCTCCACGCGCGGGCGCAGTTCGCCTTCGGCAAACTCCCGAACACTGGAGCGAAACATCTGCTCATCTTCGGAGAGCGTGGTGAGCGGTAACCCGACACCTGATTCAATCGCAGTTTTGCTTTGACTCATCAATCCAACCTTAGGCCATCAACAGAATTGTTCCGGAAACGCTTAGCATCATAATCAAACGCTAAGGACAATGTCCAAAGCCGAAAACTCCCCCCTGAAAGTCGAAAGCAGCAAGCTTGCTCAGCCCCACGTGGGGATGCATGATAGACAAGCAAGCTGAACTCAAAACTGTTGCGAACTTGTCCCCGGCTTTCCTGGACTCACTATGCCTGAAGCGTCGAATAGCGGAAGTAAGACCAAGAAGTTTGCCCCTCTGGGAATTGTCTTCGCCGCCCTGGGCCTGCTTCTTTTTACCTACACGGTGAGAAAGGTCGGCGTCTCGCAGATTGTGGACGGCATCCAGCGACTGGGGATCGCCTTTCTCCTGATCATCGCAATTTCCTCAATCCGCCTGGTGGTCCGCTCACTCGCATGGGTCAACTGTTTAGAAGCGCCGCATAAATTACCCTTTCGCGATGCATTCGCCGCGCGCGTAATGGGCGACGCATTGGGAAACATCATCCCGCTCGCCAGCATGGCCGTTAGCGAACCTTCCAAGGCGGCGTTTGTCAGGCATCGCGTGCCGCTAATGGCCGGTCTCTCGGCTCTTGCGATCGAAAACATCTTCTACAGTCTCTCGGTCGTCTTGTTTATTTTTTCCGGCACGACTGCTTTGCTCCTTACGTTCCACTTGCCGAAGGCGCTGCGTTACGCCGCCATGGGCACGCTAGTTGGAGTTGCGGTCGTCGCTGTGATGGGTTACCTCGTAATTCACAAACGCTGGCGATTTCTCAGTGGGATATTTGTCTTTCTGAGTAACCGCACGACCGGACGAAGTTGGATTGAACGAGCAACGGAGCGCACAAAGACTGTCGAAGAACGAATCTATGGTTTCTACGATCGCAACCGCAGCAACTTTTTGAAGATTTTCGCTTTAGAGATTTGTTTTCATCTCGCCGGGGTTCTGGAGATCTACACGACCCTCTCTTTCATTAGCGAGATAGTGGCGCCCACACTGTTCACCGCATTCATTCTCGAGTCAGTCAACCGCGTGATCAATGTGGTCTTCAAGTTTGTGCCGTTGCGCACAGGGGTGGATGAGGCAGGGACGGGAATGCTGGCGAAAGTTCTGGGATTCACTACGACGATCGGCGTGACCCTCGCGATTGTGCGCAAAGCCCGCGACATTTTTTGGACGACGGTGGGAGTGACTTTGATGATACGACGCGGCCTATTGCTGCGAGCTGCGACAGCGGATGCGGGTGAGGAAGTTGCTTAAAAGTGGTCTTTGGCCTTTGGTCTTGTTTATGTAGCCAGCCATTAAATATTCCGCCGGGATGACTCAGCCGGCAAGAGAAACTCTAAGGCCAAAGACCCAAAGCCAAAGACCATCTTTCATTCGTGCGCCAGCGCTGTCACTGGATCGAGATTTGACGCCCGCAAGGCCGGGTAGAGAGCTCCCAGTGCTCCGCCAAGGATTCCGATGGCGGCCGCAGTCAAACCCCACTTCCAACTAAACTCGAAAAATAAACCGTACACGCGGTGAATCAAATACCCGATTAAGAACGAACCAACAAACCCGGCGATCAGGCCAATCACCGAGATCAGCAGCGCTTCCTTTTCAATCAGTCCAATGATGTAAGGGCGCGACGCGCCGAGCGCCTTCAGAATTCCAATCTCGCGAGTACGTTCGGTAATCGTGGTGTACATCGCCAACATCACTACAACCGCACTCACCACAGCAGCCAGGCCCACCAGCACGCGCAGGAAGACTGGTAAGTAGGGAATGCTGCGTTCCACGCTCATAAACATGTCTTCGGTAAACTGAACTTTGTTGCCCGGCAGACTTTCCGAGATCCGTTGCGCCACCACAGCTTTGTCGATCCCATCACGAACCTTCACCATGATGTAGGTGCACTTATCCGGCGCTTCAAAAGCTTCCTGCATGGCCCGTAACGTCATCTTCATACGCGCAGACGATTCGGGCGCATAGATGCCGACGACGCGATAGGGCTTGTTACCGATCAAGTTTAAGGTGCTGCCAACCGTGAAGCTGTTGTTTCGCGCCTTCGTCTCGTCGATCACGATTTCATCCCCAGCTTGCGGCGCCCGCCCGGAAACCAGCTGGATGCCATTCATGCGCGCAAACGGCTCCCAGTCGACTCCTTCGATGCGTTCAAAACCCAACCCTCGATTTCCCTGAAACACATTGACCATTACCGGCAAGGCATCGTCCACACCCTCGATCTGTTTCAATAGATCAACGTAGCGAGTGCTGAGATTGGCGGTTGAAGATGTCAGCTGCATCGAGCCCGGGCGCGTGAAGATTATTTCGGCGCGAAGATTGGAAGCGCGCCGCTGCATGTCGCTGGACATTCCTCGCGTCAAGCCGGTGAACAGCATCACGAGTGTTACACCGAGGGCCACTCCCGCAACGCTGACCAGCGTGCGAACGGGCCGCTGTCTAATATTAGATCTGATTAAATTGTCCATTCTCATGCAGTCTAAAAAACGCCGCCCGCGTTAGCAAATGGCGGGAGTAATAATAAGCAGGGTCGAGCGCCCAGTTTGCGAGCCATGTAGCTGTAATATTCGTGAAAGATGAGCCCGTACGTTCCTTCTGCAGAGATGCTCGGATTCTTTTACGCTGAAGGCGTTGGCCAATTTCAGCCCAGGGCAACGCCCTGGGTATAAGTTTAAAAACCCTGAAAGGGTTTCTTAACAATTTGATAGGAGGCCAGCTCACCATGGCACAATCCCTCGCAAGACTCTGGACTCACCTGATTTTTTCGACAAAGAATCGGTTTCCTTTTTTGCCAGACAAGGCTATTCGCTCCGACATGCATGGATACCTGGCAGCTATGCTGCGCAAGCATGATTGCGAAACGTTAATAGTCGGAGGAGTGGAGGATCATGTCCACGCACTGTTCGCGCTATCTCGAAACTATTCCATCGCCACCATTGTCAAAGAAATTAAGCGAACCTCCTCGAGTTGGATTAAGCAAGCCTCACCACGCCATGGAAAATTTCATTGGCAAAATGGCTACGGAGCCTTCTCGGTAAGTCAGTCAGATTTAGGTCGGGTGACTTCCTACATTGAAACTCAGGAGCAACATCATCAGCGCATTACATTCAAAGACGAGTTTCGAGCGTTTTTGAAAAAGTACGAGATTGAGTACGACGAACGTTACGTTTGGGATTGATTTGTGTGAACCGTTTCAGGGTTCACTTTTGAAATACAAGGCCTTGGTAACCCAGGGCGTTGCCCTGGGCTGGAACTAGCCAACGCCTTCGGCGTTTTTAACTACCCCTTCACTCAATCCTTCCCAGTTCGTTATAATCCCGTAAATTCAACCCAGGGAAACAAAGAGGCTAGAACTTGTCAGGTCATTTAAAAGGCACTTCCGCGGCACTTACTGACGTCGCCTCTGAAAAGAGTTCCCGGACCGCACACCAACTCGGCAAACAAAGCCGCGTCCTGGCACTTGAATGGAGCGTGATCGGCACGCTCGCAGTCTTCATCATCCTCGGGGTTGGCCTGCGTGTAGCGAATCTAAACGCACTTGGCTTTGCCGAAGACGAAATCAACAAACTCGAAGCGGTGCGCTCTTATCAGCGGGGAGATATTTCCGCGAATGCGGAACACCCGATGCTGATGAAGGTGTTAATGCTCATTTCACTGACCCGCGCTGGGCTGGCTCCCGCGGCCGCAAATCAACCTCGCGCTGCAGACATTTGGAGCGACGAGTTTGCGCTCCGATTTCCGAATGCCATCGTCGGTGCGTTAACCGTGATCCCTTTGTTTCTATTGACCGCTGCTTTTTTTGATCGCTGGACGGGTTTACTGGCGGCGGGCTTTTGGGCTTTCGGGGTCAACGCCATCGCGATGAATCGCATCGGCAAAGAAGACACGTTGCTGGTGTTCTTTACGCTCTTCGCTTTCTATTTTTATCTCCGCGCTAAACAACTACCGCCGTCTGCGGCTGTGGCCAAAAAACGCAACTATATTTTTAGCGCTGTATCGTTTGGCTTGATGCTCGCTTCGAAATATTTTCCCCACTACTACGGTTTGAACGCGCTCTATCATCATCTATTTCATGTGCGCGAACCTCAGCCGGGCGAGCCGAGCGGGAAGACCCCGAATTTCTTCTACATCCTAATCATTGTTGTTTTTCTCATCGCCAATCCTGCGGTGTTGCTGCCGCAGGTTTGGAGTTATTTGAACGTTTACATGGGTGGTCAGCTGCTGGTTCACACTGGCTACCTTTTTGGTGGAGAACTCTACAAGAACAACATGTCGAGCACGCCCTTCTGGGGCACGCCGCCGTATTTCTATTTGTTGTTCATGGCGATCAAGATTCCCCTCGGGGTACTGGCAGGGTTCCTTGTCGGACTGTTTGTGGCAGTCAAAAACCGCCGGCATCCGGGATATGCGTTTCTGCTTTTTATGTTTCTATTTTGGATTATTCCCTTCTCCTTGATCGGCGGGAAGTGGTTGCGGTATACGCTGGCTCTGATGCCCTTTGTGTACATGATTGCGGCAGTTGGGGCAATGGGGATAATTAGGTGGGTGGCGGCGCGAGTCTCCGGCTGGAGATATGGCTTGGCGTTAGCTTCTGCCGCGACCGTTCTGATCTTCATCCTCGGGCCGGCGATGATTGCTTATTCCAACGCTCCGCATTACGCGCTTTATACGAATGCGCTGGCTGCGGACAAGGCCGGGTACTATTTTCCGCATGATGAGTTTTACGACGATGGACTGCGCGAGGCGATCAAGTATGTCTGTGATAATGCCCCGCCGAACGCGATCATGGCGCACGAAACTCCCGCGGTTGCTCGCTATTATTTGGAAGAGTACGGACGGACGGATCTGAAGTCGCATGCGATGTCGGCGCCTGATTTCGATCCGGCCAAGATTAAGGGGCCGGCTTATTTTATTTTGCAGCGAGGGCGCACATATTTTGAGAATCGCGATAAGTTGGCTTTCATTCGCGCAAACTTAAAGAAGGTCCACGAGACTCAGGTGCGGGGGCTGACTGCTTGTGAGGTTTTTGCGAGTGAGTGATGGCGCTCTTGCAGGTGAGAAATCTTGTGGTTCTGTGTTGTTGTTAGTGGTGTTGTTTGTGTTGTTGTTTGTGTTGTTTAGGGCGAGAGCCCAGCGCCCAGCGATTGCTGAGCTGAAGCACAACTGAATGAATCTGAAATTTAAAATTTGAGATCTAAATCTCAAATCTGACATCGCACATCTGAAATCTGTATTCTGAAATCTGAAATCTGAAATCTGAAATCCGACATCTAAACCATGGTGGAATCATGAAACTTCAGCGCCAGTCTCCACATCTCCCAGCCCTCCCTATCTTAACGGCCCTCATCCTAGCCCTCGCGCTCTTCGTCATTGCGGTGGGGCAGGAAGCGCCCAAGCGCGTTCACATCACTATCCTCGGAACTACTGATCTCCACGGAAACATCTATCCAATCGATTACTACACTGACAAAGCCGACAATCGTGGCTTGGCAAAAATTGCCACCCTCATCAAAAGAGTTCGCAAAGAAAATCCCAACGCTTTGCTCGTCGACTCCGGCGACACCATTCAAGGCACGCCAGCGCAGTATTACCACAACAAGAAGAACAACGAGCCGCGCGATCCTATGATGCTGGTAATGAGCTCATTACATTACGACGCAATGGCGGTCGGCAATCATGAATACAACTTCGGCTTGCAAGTATTGGAAAAGGCGCGCAAGGAAGCAGACTTTCCCTGGCTCTCGGCAAACACCTACAAGTCTGGAACCGAAACAACGCACTACAAACCCTATTTGGTGAAGGAAGTTTCCGGAGTTCGCGTCGGCATTCTCGGTCTCACTACCCCGGGCATCCCCAACTGGGAAAACGCGCCTAACTACGCCGGCCTGGAATTTCGCGAGCCCGTGGCCCAGGCAAAGAAGTGGGTTGCCGAACTTCGCGACAAGGAACATGTGGACATTGTGGTGATCGCCATGCACATGGGTCTCGAAGAAGATCTACGAACCGGGGAAATCAATCCTAGCCAGGTAGCAAATGAGAATCGCGCGGTGGCAATTGCGCGAGACGTGCCCGGCATTGATGTGATCTTCATGGGTCACACTCACAGAGATACGCCGGCAATTTTGCTTAATGGTGTCTTGATAACTCAGGCCAATCATTGGGGTCGCCACCTCGCCCGCGCCGATTTCTATATGCAAAAAGATGGCGATCGCTGGCGTGTCTATGCCAAGACAGGGCGCACAATTCCGGTTGACGACAAGGTAGAAACAGATGCAGAGGTGCTGAAACTAGCGGAACCTTACAACGCGGAAACGCAAAAGTGGTTGTCGCGCGTGATTGGCGAGTCAGCGGAAGTGCTCGGCGCGAAGGAAGCTCGCTTTCGGGATACCGCAATTTTAGATCTGATTCAGAGGGTGCAGTTGGATGCCGGCAAAGCTGACGTCTCGATGGTGGCCCCATTTAATCTCGAGGCACGCATAGCAAAGGGCCCGGTCACGGTCCGTAACATTGCCGGGCTCTACGTTTACGAAAATACGCTCATAGTTTTGGAAGTGACGGGTCAGCAGTTGAAGGACGCGCTTGAGCACTCGGCAAAATTCTTCCGTCCTTACGAACCCGGAAAGACGCCGTCTGAACTGGTTGACGAAAAGATTCCGGCATACAACTTCGATATTGCCGAGGGCGTGGAATACGATCTCGACATCCGCCGCCCCAGCGGCGACCGCATCCAGAATCTTCGTTTCAAGGGCAAGCCGTTGGAGCCCACCCAGAAACTGCGACTGGCCACCAACAACTATCGCGTTACTGGCGGCGGTGGATACACCATGTACAAGAATGCGCCCGTGTTATATCGCTCAAGCGAAGAAATTCGCGAGCTGATTATTGATTGGGTCGAGCGAAATAAGAACATTCCCTCCACCCCGACTAACAATTGGAAACTGCTTCCTTAGCTTCCAGAAAAGCCACAGCTTCACTTCCTGAAAACCAAAACTTAACTTCCAGTAAACTAAGCCCTTTGAGCTACCGGAATTCTGTTGACTGGACCACGTAAACTGCTGTAGAACGAGACAGCATATTAACGGAGGTGCAATTCAACCTGGCCCGCCCTTTCCAGTCTTCAGCAAGTGAACCTCAACCTTACTTCTGATTTTCTCAAGACACTTTCCAGCAGTAGACCAAGCTTTTAGTTGTGCAGTTCCTGGTGCGTGCAGCTGTTCCAACTAATCCGCGAACGTAACGCCCTATTACTACCCTCACAATCAAAGTCGTTCAGAAACCGACACCTCGTGTGTGGTTTCTAGCACAGCGTCTCTGAAGGAGTCTCTCAATGTCACGCAATCCACAAAGCAAGTTCGGTTTTGCCCTAACCTCAATCTCTAAGTACGGGCTGCTAAAGCCGCTCAGCGCCACGACCGCGTTGGGCATGCTTGTTTTTCTGGTAACAGCGATTCATGACGGAAGCCCGGTAGCTGCAAAGCTGCAGAACGACTCCGTCATGAGTGTCGGGAAGGACCACGATCAATCAACTCACGGGCGGGCCGCAGGATGTGGCGCTGATCGTGGCAGTTTTCGGTTTGGTAATTTGCTTTCTCTTCAATCGAGTGCGAATCGTGGCCAAGTTTCAGAAGCGCAATTCGGGCAAGGAAATGATATGGGCGAAAAGGTCTTGTTCAATCACCGACGAGCGACAACTTCCGGATTAATGAACCTGGTGGCACCGACCGTTGTGGCCAGTAAGACCGACGCGTTGTTTACGGATGTGGATGGTGATCTTCAGGCTGACCCTGGCGACACTTTGAAATATAGCGTAGCGATCTCCGCCATGGGTGAAGACGCCACTGGTGTGACCTTCACCGATACGGTAGATCCCAATTCCGCGTTTGTACCTGGGAGCCTGACGGCGACGCCGGTAGCTGCGGATGATGTCTATGCTGCGACAGGCAACGTCAGGATCTCGGTCAGCGCGCCGGGAGTTTTGGGGAATGACTTTGCGGGTTTGCCGAGTGCGTCCATTAGCGCGCCTCCGGTTGTCAGCGCCAATGGCGGCAACGTGACGTTAAACGCTGACGGCAGCTTTACCTACAATCCGCCACCGGGATTTGAAGGCGTCGACAGCTTCAGTTACATATTGACCAATTCAGAGGGCAGCAACTCAGCCACGGTATCAATCAACGTCAGCGGCATGATCTGGTTTGTGAACAACATTGCCTCCTGCCCCTGTGATGGCCGATTAACAAATCCATTTAATACGCTGGCTTCGTTCCAGGCTATAAATAATGGCGCGGGCAACAACCCGGCTGCTAACGACAATATTTTCCTTTACGAAAGCACGTTGGATTACGTAGGACCGATCGCGCTGTTGAGCGGTCAACGATTCATTGGTCAGGATGCCACGGCGAGCGTCTCAAGTATCACTGGTCTGACCCCGCTGCCGGGCAGCGATCCCTTACCAGATACGAACAGTGGTAATGGGATCATCGTCAATCTCACGAGCGCCACAACTGCCATTACAGTCGCCTCTGGCAATTTGCTCCGGGGATTCACCGGAGGAAATGCTACTACCGATATCACAGGCGCTCTGTTTGGCGCCTTGACGGTTTCCGATGTGACCCTGAACGGAACAGGGCAAGCCTTAGATCTTAACGGCGGCACTCTGGCAGCAACCTTCGAGAGTATTTCCTCAACCGACAGCGCAACTACAGGCATTAGTTTGGCAGACGCCGACGGTTTTTTCACTTCGCCCGCAACAACCATTACGAATTCCACTGGCGTTGGACTTAGCGTCAACAATTCCAGTGCTGCGTTGAACCTTGGCAACACCAACTCAACTGGATCTGGTAGCACTGGCGTGAGTCTGACATCTAATACAGGGGCAATCACTTTTGGCTTTCTGAACATTTCACCGGATGCCGGTCAGCGCGGATTACTCGCAGTCGACAACACGATGACCATCACTTCGACTGGTGGTGCCGTCTCCACAAGTGGTGCGACAGCTGTCGAAGTCAGGCGCGTCGGTGGCGATACACCACTCGTGATGTCTTTTGGCGGCGTCGGAGTTAGTGGGGGCGCTCCGAACGGAATTTTCCTTTCGAATACGTCTGGAAGTTTCACAGTGGTAGGCAGCGGTGGTTCGTGCACATTCACTTCGCCAACGTGCAGCGGTGGACGTATTACGACAACGATTGGCGCCGACAACTCAACGAGTGGCATCGGTGTCTACTTGAACAACGCAGATAACGTTTCGCTAACGAGGATGCGAATCGATAACCATCCGAATTTTGGCATCCGGGGCCATGGCGTGCAGGGCTTCACGCTTCAGAATTCGGTGATTGACGGTAACAACGGTACGAACGATATTGCCGATCCAGACATCGTCGATGGGGAAGACAGTGTTCGCATCATCAATCTAACCGGTAGCGCCTTGATTGATGACAGCTTCATCGGCGGCGGTTATGAACAGAATCTTCGGGTAGTCAACGACTCCGGCACTCTTGACCGCTTGACGGTGACCGATAGCAGCATCGGTGATCTTGATGGAGCCGGTCCTGGTCGCGGAATGGATAACACAAACGGTAAAGATAACATTTACATTGAAGCGAGAAACTCAGGCACGGTTCTGAACCTCACCATGAGCAATAACGTCCTCAACAACGCTCGCAACGAAGTGATCCAAACGAACTCCGGGTTGGGCGCAAGTATGGATGTGGTCTTCCGCGCCAACACGATCAGCAACAACCACCCCAACATTGCCGCGGACGCGGGCGGCGCGGCAATTACAGGCCTCGGCGCCGTAACCTACGATGTTTCGTGTAATAGCTTCCGCGGAGCGAAGAACCTTGGTCTTAATGTTTCTAAAGCACGGCCAACCAATAGCGCCGCAGGCGGAACGTGGTCAGGCACTATATTCAACAACAAGGTGGGCGTGACGGGTGTCGGAAGTTCAGCGGGTTCTATTGGAATCAACGTTACTGCTCGAGGAAATGGCACACACACTGTCCTGCTGAAAAACAACACAGTGCGAAATTATGATGGAGGCGGCATTGTCCTCGAAGTAGTCGACGCCAACACGGAGGCCCCGGTTCAGCTAACCCTGAATGCGACCTTAATTGGCAATCTGGTTGCTGAGCCTAACCCTGTTACCGCCTTCACTGGACTCGTAGCTCTTCAGGGTAATGTTCCAGGCGCGGATGTGAATACAACTCTCAATCTAAAGCTGGGCGGCGCTGGCGCCGAACAGAATAATTTTACAACTGCGGATCCGGCCGATTTCAACGATGTGTTTGTATACCAGGGGGCGGCTCCGGACGGAGACTTCAATCTAACTCAAGGCAACTCCGCATCGCTTGATCCGACGACGGTCATTACGAATAACAACGTATCGCCGATGGCTGTGTTTGCTGACGGCGGCCAAACGGTCGTAGTGTCTGCTCCACCTCTGCCGGCCGCGATCAGCGAGGCCTGTACGCCGCCGCTCGGACCGACTACCGAGTCCGCAAGTGCGGAAGTCAAGGCCGACCAATTATCAGAATTGACTACCGACAATGATGGCGAAGTGAGTCTGACATTGCGTTCCGCTCAAGGTGAGCACAACAACGGAGTGCCTGCGATGAAATTGTCAGCAGCAGAGTTGGAGTTAATGACGGGTGAAGCGATTACGCGTTGGGCTGACTTCGGACTCGCCGCCCGTGATCTAGCCCGCATGCAAGCAATGTCAACGCAGATCACAGACTTGGCTGATGGTGAGCTGGCGAGAGTCAACAAGGGTGTAATTGAAATCGATGAAGAGGCCGCCGGCTTTGGGTGGTATTTCGATCCCACGCCTGCAGATGACTCAGAGTTTGCTGTGCCAGTTCTCAACAAGGAAAGCCAGGCAACGGAACTCAGCGCAGCACATAGCAATGTGGATCTTATTACCGTGCTGATGCGCCAGCTGCATGTCGCCTTGGGGCGCAAGAGTTTGAGCCTCAGTGGAAACTCGGGGTGGTTAATGCAGAACACGCTTAGCAGCGGCGTCCGGCGCGCTCCGTCGCTCAAGGCGGCTTATGGTGATGGTGAACCAAACCCACAACAAATTGAAGTCAGACTACAGACGAAGGAGCAAGTGCAACTCGCGCTTGAAAGGTCTACTTCTCAGCGAAAGACCGGGGACTTTACACGGCGTGCGGCACCTGGCAATTTGGCTGATGTCATGGTGAATATCGGCAGGTTGCCGGCGGGCGAAAGCCTGACGATCAGTTTCCGAGTTACGGTGGCTGATCCGTTCACTGCTAATCCTTCTCAAGTGTCGAACCAGGGCACAGTATCCGGGGACAACTTCGGATCCGGGCTTACCGACGATCCCGATGTTGCCGGCGTAGCAGATCCAACCGTCACGGCAATTCAAGGCGTTGCCGTCACTCCGAGTGTTTCAGTCGCAGTCTCGCCGGCGTCCGCTGTTGAGGGCGGAGCAAACCTCGTGTACACGTTCACTCGCACTGGTTCTGCAGCTTCTGCGCTTAGCGTGGACTTCTCGGTAGGCGGTACGGCTAGCTTCCCCGCCGACTATTCGCAGTCCGGAGCAGCTACGTTCACGCCGCCGACTGGCACGATGACTTTTGGCGCCGGCAGTGCTACAGCAACAATAAACGTGGCGCCACTTGGTGACTTGGAAGTTGAAAGTTCCGAAGAGGTAGTTTTCACCGTAACTTCAGGAGCGGGTTACAGTGTCGGTTCGCCAAGTATGGCCACGGGAACCATTACTGACGCTGGCGGTGATTCAACGCCACCGGTCATTACGCTGCATAGAAATGAAATCAAGCTGTGGCCACCGAACCATCGGTACCAAAACTTCCCAGTTTCAGACTTCGTTCTCAGCGCTGGGGATGCAGTCGATCCAAACGTGAACCTCGGTAGCGTCTACATCCTTAAGGTCACGAGTGATGAGCTGGACAAGGGTGAAGGAGACGGAAACACTTCCAAAGATTTGCTGATCGCTGCTGACTGTAAGAGCGTCAAAATGCGCTCCGAACGATCAAACAGCGGTGACGGCCGCGTATACACAATTACTTTCAAGGTCAAAGATGGCAGCGGGAATTCTACGACAGCGACCGCTAGGGTAGTTGTGCCAACATCCCATGGAGTTGCCGCGATAGACAACGGACCGAAGTACACGGTCGACAGCAGTTGTCCGTAAAGACTTCGAATCCAGTTTCTGGTGCAACAGCTCGAGGTTGTTGCGCGCACAAGGCCGAGTAACCAGGGCGCACTCAATCTTGATCCGCGCGTTGCCAAGGCGGCTGACTGTTTGCATCGCTGACACCTACGTCTGGGACGGGTCGTCGTATTTGAATCAACCTGCCAACCAGTCCTTGCTTTAAAAAATCGCATGGCATGAGTTACGGCTTTGCCGCCGGATGTGAGGCAAGGCTATTCCCTGCCGTAACGCTGAAATTACGCCGGGGCTATGGTGGAGCGCTGGATACTCCATGTATTAAGATGCGCTGTCTGGACAACAGAAGAAAATCCGGATTAGCTCCAACTAATAGCTGGAGGCTCTTTTGACGAGACGCTCTCACTAGAAGATAAACGGCAGGGTAGTAAAGTGAGTGATTCGAGTTTGACGAACGAAGATGCAAAAGTCATTGCGTTGCGACCAGCTACGGTTGATGACGAAAGGTTTTTATTTGAGCTTTACGCCAGTACCCGCGGCGACGAATTGGCAGCTCTCGGTTGGAACGATCAGCAGCGCGAAACATTCCTGCGAATGCAATACAATATGCAGCGCAGAGTGTACCCAGAAGCCGACAACTACATTGTTCTGCTACAAGGGCGAGAAGTCGGACGATTTTTGTCAAAACGAAGTGAGGAAGAATTCCACTTAGTAGACATCACAATCCTTCCAGAGTTTAGAAATCACGGCATCGGCACAAAGGTGATTCGGGACCATCAGGAGGAGGCCACTCTTAACGCGAAACCGATCCGGCTTCATGTGCTTGCATCTAATTTCGCTAAACGTCTGTACGAACGGCTCGGTTTCGTGCTAATCGACGGCGATGATGCCGACATAAGCGGCGCCAAAGCTTATCTGCACATGATCTGGGTCCCTCCTACAACTCATTGAACTGCGAATCAAGCTTGCGTCTTGGTCTTGTTCGGAAATGATTTCTTACAAACTCAGCCCCTACATCAGCTTTGTCGACAGTTACCTCATACCGGGATTTACTCAATATGGGATAGCTCATCGCTTGACCGGTGAGGTTTTAGAACTGACTCCGGAGGTCCATGCTTCGTTGCAAGGCATGAAACCTGAAGCTGAGCTTTCCTTCAGTGAGGAACAGTTAAAGGGCTTGGGTGAACGTACCTGGTTGAAACAACTCATTCAGAAGGAATTTCTAATTAATCGAGGTTACGATCCACTCAGTCTCGTGGTTGATCAACTCGCTGCCCGTCCAATTCAGAATCCTGCCCTAACCTATAAGAACAAGAACGGCGAGACTACTTTGGTTCGCCTCTCGATGGCCCAACAGGTGTACGGGCGAAAGAAAAATGAATTGCCCGAAGTTATTGAAGAGAGCTTGTCAGCAACTGCTCGTTCGATACTACAGTTAGCCGATGGATCCAGAAGCCTCAATGAGATCTTTCGCTTAGTGAAACCCGCGGACGCTAAAGGTGTACTGGAAGATTCTGATTTTAGAGAAGCGATCGATTTCCTAACCAGTCAGGAACGTCAACTACTCAAGTTCGCTGTCCAGCCCGAGGACTTGCATGACCCTTACAGACCTGTGAACACGGTTCCGCGCAATCTGATCCAGGCGAACCGCTGGGAGCAAAACTCAAAACCTGACGAGGCGCCGATCATCGATTTTCATCTTCGCGGAATTGAAGACGCCTGGTGGGAATTTGATCAGATCGAAGCCACTGTGAACCACGCCTTGCGATTTCCCGATCAGATGCTTGGCGGACTGGATTACGGTTCTCGTTTTTGTGACTCGACGCTACGACCGGAAGTTATTCCGTTGTTGCGAAGTAAGGAACAGCTTGAAGTACTTGAAGTCGGCGGCGGGACGGGCACTTTCGCGCGCTCGTTTATCAACCAGTCTCAGAATCTGACGGATGAACGAGTAACGCTCAATTATCACATTCTTGATCTGGCGCCGGTGTTGATTGCGAATCAAAGAGAACTGCTTGCCGATCTACTTCAGGAGGATAGGCACTTTCATCAGGATGCGACTAAATTCAATCTACCCCAGCATCGTTTTGATCTCATCATTTCTAACGAAGTGATTGCGGATTTTCCCGTCGCGTCTGTTCAGTCTGTTGCTGCG
Organism: Pyrinomonadaceae bacterium; assembly: GCA_041750995.1. Lineage (GTDB taxonomy): Bacteria > Acidobacteriota > Blastocatellia > Pyrinomonadales > Pyrinomonadaceae > PSRF01. The sequence goes on from JBGSYG010000037.1 coordinate 134,861, forward strand.
GCGAATGGACAGAGCAGTTCCTCGTGGACGGGCGAGGGCGCGTCGTATCTGAAGAAGTATGAATTGACCACTGAAGGCGCGCCGACGGAGTTTAAAATCAACGTTGGCGCCATGATGTTTATCGAAAGATGTTGGGAACATCTAAATCCCGGCGGGACACTAGTCCTCTCGGAGTATGGCTCCGCTACGCAATATCCGGTTCAGGCTTTTCACCTCAATCATGAAGAATTCACTATTCAATTTGGTCATCTTGCCGAGTGTGCAACTAAAATCGGCTTCGAGTGCCGGCTGCTTAGTCTGGCCGAGTTTTTAAAGCTGGATGATAACGTTCCGGTTTTTAGTGGCCGTGAAGAACATATCCTTTGCTTAAATCACACTTTGAAACAACAGGGGATAAATTTCCCCTACGCAATAGCTTCCCAAGCTGAGTTTGCAAAGAAAGTCAGCAACGTCGCCGCGGAGATTGAACTGAGCGGCGTTTCATTCTTGCCTTTGAATAAAGGATTCTACTTTGGTCCCCGCATCGAACGATTCATGGTATTAATAATGAATAGACCTGCGTAATTTTTAACTCAATAGAAGGAAAACAGTATGGAGGATCTACCGACGCACGAAACGTTTTTCAAACATATAAACTCCAAATTTCAAGTTTTGCTTGATGAAGACAACCATGTAGATTTGGAACTCGGACAGGTGTCGGAGCTGAAGGAGTACCCAGGGCAGCAACAATTCTCGATTGTCTTTCATGGTCCCACTGAGGTTTTTCTCGGCCAGGGGGTACGTACTCTGCGGCACGAACAGATGGGCCAATTTGAAATATTTCTGGTTCCCATTGCTCAGGATGAAAAAGGCTTTCATTACGAAGCAGTCTTCAATCGAATTAGCGCGTCGACTGCCGTAGCGGCAAATTGAGTTTCTGTTTCTGAGTTTTAGGCCATGGTAACCACGTGAAGCCTGATTTCAACGAACAGAAATCAACGCCAAGCGTCGCTCTCCGTCCGGTGCAATCAGCGGACGAACTCTTTCTGCTTCAGCTGTACGCCAGCACGAGAGCCGATGAAATGGCCCTCGTTCCCTGGAGCGACGAGCAGCGCCATGCATTTGTCAGTTCACAGTTTGCAGCGCAACAAGATTTTTACTCGCAGACATACCCTCAAGCAGATCGCAGCATTATCCTGGCGTTCGGACGCGAAGTTGGTTGTTTGTATTTGGCGAGACTAGAGGATCAAATGCGGATTGTAGATTTGACCGTTCTGCCCGAGGATCGAAACGCTGGAATTGGTGGTTACTTGCTTAAAGAGTTGCAGAGCGAAGCGCGCCGCAGCGATAAGCCACTCAGGATTTATGTTGAGAGTTTCAATCCTTCGATGAGACTGTTCGAACGTTTGGGCTTCCAATCAATCGAAGAGAAAGGCGTCCATCTATTAATGCAATGGTCGCCGATCGCCTGACAGAGTTTTAACTCCCTCAAGCAACTGAAGTAAACGTGAGAAGTGAATTGAATGTGCGGGATTCCTCGTCGACTCTTGAGGATCCCAAGCGAAAGTGATTTCTAGGAGTGCAGGCGGTTGATAATTGCTTCGTAAAACGGAGCGCTCTTGTCGTTCACCCCAATCGGTACGAGTAAGAACGAAAACTGGCCCAAATTCGTGTGTTCAATTTCGTAAGTGTTCTGCTTGAGAGAATTTGCATGGTCACCGCGGAAGCGCAATCCGAAGCATTCCTTAGCGGAGTTCCGAGTTTCTTTGCGCCGCAGGTCTTTCACGTCGACCAGCTTCACTAAAACTTTCTTATTGCCTACTTTAATGTCAAAGCTAGTATTTAGCTCGCGCCGAAATTCAGCTTGTGACAAATCTAAAGTGCTGGAAGGCGTATAGGTTTCTTTGGCAATGATTTTTTCCGCGAAGCCCAGTGGAATTCCGGCAACTAGTGCCACCAGCGATCCCTTTTTTAAGAAATCTCGACGTGAGCTAGCCATTTCCTCGTTCTCCTTAGGGTATGAATGGGAATGCGGGATTCAAAGAGCGGGCAGTCTAGTGCTTCTCTTGCGAACTTGCAACAAAAAAGTTTCAATTCGATAAAAAATATCTTGTAATTGAGTCGAAGATCAAGATATAGTCCCGGCCGTCACGAAATTGATGAATCTCGGTGGCTGGTTTGGTATCTTCTCCGCCCTCGCAGCGGTTCAGGATCGACAGCTTTCCCAGCGACACCTTAATTGTTTTCATTTCAATTCTGAGTAGCAGCGGATTCCGCGCAATCCTTAGGTGGTTCTCCCGGACGTTCAAGTTCGGCGGAATTACTATCGGCTACTTTCGTTGCTTGCCAACTTTCAGACCCAACTAAAGAACAGGAGTAAATCATGGCTCAACCCTTTGTAGGTGAAATCCGAATGTTTGGCGGTAATTTTGCGCCGGCGGGCTGGATGTTTTGTAGTGGCCAGCTATTGCCAATCTCTGAGAATGAAACTTTGTTCAATCTGATCGGGACGACGTTTGGCGGAGATGGGCAGTCTACTTTTCAATTGCCGGATCTCCGCGGCAGGTTGCCCGTGCACACCGGATCATTCGGCGGTAGCACATTTCAGCTCGGAGAGGCATCCGGAGTCGAGAGTGTGACGCTCACCACGCAACAGATTCCGATCCACACTCATGCCATGCAATGTAGTTCCGGAGGTCAAGCTGCCACAAGCAATCCGCAAGCGGCAATCGCAGCGCCCTCGGACATAAATCAATACAGTACCGCAGGCGCCACCGTCCAAATGGGAACACCAGCCACGACTAGCGATCCTGCTGGAGGCTCCCAACCGCATACGAACTTCATGCCGTACTTGTGTGTCAATTTCATCATTTCCCTCTTTGGTTTATATCCAAGCCAATAATGACGACTTTGATACTCGCCGCTGATGCAAACGTGTCAGGCTGAAACGAATCGATAAAGGAGCAACACCCATGGCTGAGCCATTCTTAGGTGAGATCAGGATTTTTAGCTTTAACTTTGCGCCTCAGGGCTGGGCGATGTGCAACGGCCAGTTACTTCCCATAAACCAAAACCAAGCGCTCTTTTCCTTGCTAGGTACGATGTATGGAGGCAATGGGCAAACGAATTTCGCGCTGCCTGATCTGCGAGGCAAAGCGCCAAATCACATCGGTCAGGGTCTCACTCAGGGCCAGACAGGTGGCGAAATCGCGCATACGCTGAGCATTTCGGAGATGACGACGCACCTGCATTCAGTGTCGAGCAATCAAGCGGTGGTTGGGGCGGCTACTAATGCAACCCAGGGAGTGCCAACTGGTAACTTTTGGGCCAACAGCGGCAAGACTATGTACAGTAGCTCCTTCCCGGGGAACTCCGTTATGCACCCGACCGCTGTTACTAATGTCGGTGGCAGCCAAGCCCACAACAATATGCAGCCGTACTTGGTTCTCAATCTCTGTATTGCGTTAATTGGAATATTCCCGTCACGAAACTAGAAAGGGAGAGAAAAACATGGCCGATCCTTTTGTTGCCGAAATCAGAATCTTTGGATTCAACTTTGCTCCCACCGGGTGGGCTATGTGTAACGGCCAGCTTCTACCGTTAAGCCAGAACACAGCGCTCTTCTCGTTGTTGGGAACAACCTACGGGGGTGATGGGAAAAGCACCTTCGCGCTTCCCGATATGCAGGGCAACGCTCCGATGCATCCTGGTCAAGGACCCGGACTGGCGCTTCACGATCTCGGCGAAGAGAGTGGCTCCCAAACCGTTACCTTGTTGCTGTCGGAAATTTCGGCCCACGCGCATTTCGTTGGTCGGGCGTCTGATCAGACTGGAGATTCAGCTACTCCCACGGCTAGCGTTTGGGCCACATCACCGGCTGGTCGCGGAACAGCCGCGCTCTACCACGAGGCTCCTGCAACTGGTGCGATGCAGCCTAATTCTCTGAGTGTCACAGGAGGCGGGCAGCCTCACAACAACATGCAACCGTACCTGACGCTCAATTTCTGTATCGCGCTGCAGGGAGTTTTTCCGCCGCGAACTTAGGTAATCGCAAAAGCACTTGTTGATGCTGCGAGTCATTCGCCAATTGAGTCACTCGCAGCTTGAGCGCTCCAGGAGGAGCTTCCTCGTAAACCTGGACCAAGGAGTCGCAAAAAATGCTTCGCTCTCAGGATAGAAAATCCACCAGTGAACTTGCACGCCGAACATTTATTCGAGTCTCGGTAGTCCTCGGCCTACTAGCCGTCAGTATCATGGCATTAGCCACCGGATCGCATCGTTCAGCCGCTGCTGAATCGAGTCGGCCAACGGTTGTAGCAGAGCGAAGAAATCACCGCATCAGCCTGCGTGGGCCCCAGTCTGCGCCGAAGAGTGCGTTGACTTCAACAAGATTGCTGGCGCCCCTCGTTACGATTGACGTGGATCGAACGGACGATGATGGTGGGGCCGCGTCAGCTTGCACAGCGGCAGCGAATGACTGCAGCTTGCGCGGCGCGGTCGCGTTTGCGAATGTGAACCCTGGTACTGTAGTCAACCTACCTGCGGGAACCTATCAGTTGAGTATTCCCGGGGGCGTGGGCGAGGGTTTCTCCGGCAATAACTCGATTGGCGACCTCGATGTCAGGGGCAACAACACAAGCATCTCGGGCGCCGGAGCGGCTACTACTATAATTCAACAAACTCAGCCGAATGATCGTGTTCTTGAAATCAATCCAGACCTGCTTGCAAGCTTCAATTTCGCGATTTCCGGCGTGACAATTACGGGCGGCAAAGAGACGACGGCAGTTGGCGGCGGCGGCATTATCGCCGGCTCGATCAACAACACAACCTCCATTACTAATTGCGTGATTTCAGGCAACTCCGCGACTGGTGCCGGCACCTTGGGCGGCGGTGGCATTCAGTATATGGGCGGGAGTCTTACAATAACGGGAACTACTTTTTCGGGAAACTCTACCAGTTCGAGCGGGGGCGGCCTAAGTTATACAGCGGGCGACCCGCTGAATAGACGACCTTCAAACGGAACTCTTTCCATAAGCGGTTCGAGTTTTTCCAGCAACACGGCCAACTCCCCTGCTGCAGGCGGTGGAGGTGCGGATCTTTTCAACTTTAATGGATCCATCGGTGCCTATAACATCAATAGCTCGTCGTTCTCGGGGAACACAGCAAGCACCAGCGGCGGCGCAATTATTGTGGAGACCGGACCACTGACTCTCACCACCAGTTCCCTGTCCGGCAACTCCGCAGGCAATACCGGTGGCGCGATTAGTTCCAGTGGCAGCGTGGCAGTCAACTATTCGCGGTTTGTGGGAAATACTGTTCCCACTGCGACCAACGGACTAACTATCTTTACCACCAACGGTGGCGTTACGGCTGACGACAACTGGTGGGGTATCAACACCGGTCCCAGCGCGAATGATATTCGCACTTCGACAGGCACTATTTTGCCTCTCGTTTACTTGCAGCTTCGTGCCAGCGCCAGCCCGAATGAAATTTGTGCTGGTCAAAGCTCAACGATAACGGCCGATATTAAGCAACGAAACGCGGGCATGCCTTTGACCACAGAGTTGAATGGCCTGCCAGCCTTCCCGGTGCCGCCGACGACAATTTTCAGCAATGCTGTGTTGGGCACTATTTCAGGTGCCAGCACCCAGTTCGTAGACGGTGTAGCAACGGCAACTTACACAGCGGGCGGCACTCAGGGCATGGGTAGTGTAGATGCCGCCGTTGATAACGAACTTGTTACGGCAACGATCAGCATTTCGACTAATTCGACAACCGATCCGGCAGACGTTTCTGTTTGTCAGGGACAGGATGCAAACTTCTCTATAACTGCTTCCGGCCCAGGACCTTTCAGTTATGCATGGACGTTGGACGGTTCACCATTCAATGGCGAGAGCGCCAGCATCTTGGTGCCGACTGGTTCGCTCAGCGTTGGTCCGCACACAGTAGCAGTCACGGTTACGGGAGCCTGCGGTATGGTTTCCCAAAGCGCTACACTAACCGTGCAAGCAGCGACGGTTGCCAGCGACCCCGCTGATGTCACCGTGTGTCAGGGTGCAATGGCTAACTTCGCAACCACCGCGTCGGGTGGGAACATCCATTATTCGTGGACCCTGGACGGCTCACCATTCAATGGTGACAGCTCCAGCATCAACGTTCCAACGGGAGCGCTCAGCGTCGGCAACCACAGCATCGGTCTGACGGTGACCGGAGACTGCGGCAGTGTTTTGCACACCGCAACTCTGACTGTGCAAGCAAACACAGTCGCCAGCGATCCCGCTGATGTCACCCTTTGCCAGGGCGCGATGGCCAGCTTCTCCACCACCGCATCAGGGGAAAACGTTCACTACGCCTGGACTCTGGACGGTTCGCCATTCAATGGTGATAGCTCCAGCATCAACGTTCCAACCGGTTCGTTGAGCATCGGTAACCACTCGATTGGCCTGACAGTAACCGGCACTTGCGGAGTGGTTTCGCATACAGCCACGCTTACCGTACAGGCGCCAACAGCTACCACCGACCCGGCTGATGTGGCAGCTTGCCAGGGACAGGATGCCAACTTCTCCACCACTGCTTCAGGAACTGGACCGTTCAGCTATGCCTGGACGCTCGATGGTAATCCAGTCGGCGGCAACAGCCCGAATGTCACTATTCCGACGGGTGCACTCAGTCCCGGGAACCACACGGTGCAGGTAACCACTACGGGAGCTTGTGGCAACGCCGTCCAGACTGCCACGCTGACAGTTGGCGGTGCTCCGGTAATCACACCGACCGGCACCATGCACAAATTGTGGCCACCTAATCACAAGTACAATACGTTCAACGTAGCCGACTTCGTCACCAGTGCTTCATCTACCTGCGATCCGAATGTTGATGCGAACGATGTAGTGATTGTCAGCGTCAGCAGTGATGAGCCGGAAGACAGTCTCACTGGCGCTGATGGCACGACCCTGAACGACATAGTCATCGCCCCTGATTGCAAGTCAGTTCAGCTTCGCGCTGAACGCGACGGCAACCTGAATGGTCGCGTTTACACGATCACATTCAAGGTCACTGATGCTTACGGCAACTCTACAACGGTTACCGCTAAAGTGACCGCGCCCGTAAATCACGGGGGTACCGCCGTCGATGATGGGCCAGCAGGCGGATACACAGTCAACAGCTTGTGTCCGTAGTTTCTAACTGCGAACAACGGATAAACGTTTCTTCAGAAAAAGGTGACTCAAAATGGGGAAAATAGTAACTAAAGCAAGCGCGCTAATAGTTTTTGTTGGTCTTCTTGGAGTAATCGCCTGCGCCTCGGTACTTTCGAGCGCGCATGCGCCATCCGCGGCGATCACCATCGTAAACAATTCCAACCGCGAAATTCGGGCTGTTTATCTCTCCCCGGACCAAAACAACTGGGGACCCGATCAGCTTGGCAGCTCCGTAATCGCGGCGGGCGGCGGCTCAGTTACTATCAATGCTGACTGTGGGGGAAGCAGCGTCAAAGTGATCGCCGAGGATCATGAGGGATGCTTCTTCTACACTGTAGTTTCATGCAGTGGCAACCAAACCTGGACTATCACCAATGCTGCTGCGCCTGATTGCGGTAGTGAATGAGCAACGGTAATTCCAATTAAGAACTTAGGGCGCGGGTTAATACCTGCGCCCTATTTATTGTTATCAAGGGGCCTCGTTTTATTAGCAAGAGTCTCGGATCCGATTGTAGATTCTGTGCCGCCACCGCGAATGTTATCTTGCAAATCGGCAGCCTTTTTGCGATAGAGAAACCCAGAGTCTTGCTATTGACGCCGATGCGGTACGCAAGTAAAGTGTCGGCGTTCTCAAGCGGTTCCATTCGGATTTTCCTACTCTTAACCTTGTCCGCAAAACCTCCGAGGGTTAACCGTACTTTTTCCTGACAATCTCAGTTATAAGCGCTGGCTCAGTTACAAGCGCTTGCTCTCAAAAGGATATCCATGCACCCCCACACCCCCGAAACTCACCGTTCGTTCCCTCGAATCTTAACCAGAACTGCCGCTTTGAAGTTGCTGGCTATTTGTTTACTGGTCGCGGCTGTGCCAGTTGCTCTCTACGTGCGGGTAGAGTCTGAGGATTCCGTCGCGCTTAAGCCCGTCGGCCTTAAGAAAGATCCCAAAGGGCACGTTACTGTGCAGGCTGTAGGTCGCGGCAAGCCCTACCTAAACCTGCAAGACGGGCGCAAAGCGAGCGTTGAGTATTCAGGAGATGGCGCGCTGGCCAGCGCGTTGCAGAATGGTGCTGCGCAAGCGCGGGCATTGGCCTCAGCGGATTTTGATCGTAATGGGACACCGGATGTGGTGGCCGGCTATAGCTTCAACGGCGCGGGGATGATCACGATTCAGCGCGGAAATCCGGATGCGTTCGCTCCAACCGACGACTCGGTTTTTGTGCGTATGCAACAGGGCTACAACCCCGATTCGTTGTTGCCGGTCGCGGATGTTTATCCCGTCCCTGTTGCGCCGGATTTTCTCGTGACGGGGAATTTTACGAACGACTCTCAAAAGGATGTTGTGGTTGCCGCAAAAGGTGGTGAACTCTATTTAATGGCTGGCGATGGCACGGGAAGGCTTGGAGATCCCAAGCAGATCGATTTGCCAGGACCAGTGACGGCATTGGCTGCAGGGGAATTCCGTGCGGCGGACGGATTTACTGATCTGGCAGTAGGCGTGACCGGCCCTAGTGGCGAGGTAATGTTGATTTTTGATGATGGGGTGAACGGATTCTCGAAGGCGCTGGCAGAGTACCCCTTGTCTCAGCCGGCGAGTGCGATCGAGTTTGGCGGGTTAGACGACGATCCGTTTCAGGATGTCGCCGTAGCTGCAGGTGGTGAAGTACTTGTCGTTCATGGGTGGGGTCGCAAAGAACAGGTGGCGGCAGCATCGCGCGTGGAGCGGGTTGAAGTTGGATTAGGCGTGCGCGGATTAGCCCTGGGAGAATTTACGTGGGACCGCCAGGGTCGCAGCGAAATCGCCGCCCTGACTCAAGATGGGACCGTGCATATAGTTGAGCACGGGAAACTAGACGCCCGCCCGTTTAGTGATGCGGAAGCCGCCGAACGAACGAGAGGCAAGCTTATCCCCAAAGGCGTGGTGCGCCAGGATGTCGAATCGGTTGCGAGCTGGAGACCTGGACAAGCTGCGGGATGGGTCGGATCTAAGCAGTTCCTTGGGAGCAATCTGAGTGCTGACTTGCCGAAGCCGTTGATGCGGACAAATCTCTCCTATCGGGAGATGGATGAAGTAATGCTTGTGGGGCAAGCCCAGTCGAAGCTCGAAATCCTAAGTCCTATCGGACCGAATGATCCAGGCCCTGACCAGTCACTGTTAGTTACGGACGACGCAGCAAGGATAACGTTGGATGTGGAAAGTACACCGGTAGCGGTGTTGGCTCTCCCGAAAAAGCTCAACGGTGTAAGCGATGTAGTTGTGCTCAACTCCACGAGTGCTGCGCTAAATATCGTCCCTAACGCTCCTAATACTACGATTACCGTTGATAGAACAGACGATCCTTCCGGGGCCGGATTGGCGGCGGTCTCAGCATGCACGGCAGCGGGCAGTGACTGTAGTCTGCGTGGGGCCCTCCAATTTGCCAATCTTCCTGCCAACGACAACACCACCATCAGTCTTCCGGCGGGCACCTATATATTATCGACTAACGGCACTAGCGCGGGAGGTTGTGACGGAAACACCGTGGGCGACTTGGGAGCCAACCGGACAATGTCGATCGTCGGCGCGGGAGCGGCGACCACGATCATCAGTCAGCAAGGAACCGGGCCAGCCAGTGACGGCGACCGTGTCATGTGCATGAACGAGCCATTCACGCTCAACCTGATTTACAACTTCTCAGGCTTTACGATGGTTGGAGGTCGCGACGGTACGGCGGCCGGAACCGGCACGGCCTTAGGCGGCGGCGGCATCATCGGAGGTGAGAAAGGCAATGTTCTTACGATGACTAATGTAGTCCTCGCCAATAACCAGGTCACAGTACTCGGGAGTGCAAACATCGGTGGCGGCGGCATCCAATGGACTGGTGGTGATATGAACATCACCAATTGCACGATGGGCGGGACCGCTGCACCCGGCGCTTATGCAGACCGGACCAGCACGACCACCGGAAATCTCAATGCGGGCAGCGGTGGTGGCGTAATGTTTACTCCATCAGCACCGCAACACACTGCCTCGACCGGAATCTTAACGGTTACAGGAAGCACGTTCAGCCGAAACACCGCGGGGTCTATTAGCTCCGGCGGTGGCGGAGCCGATCTGCTGGTGTTTGCGTTTGCATCGCCAGGCGGCATCGGCACCGGATCAGCGACTATCGGCACTTCAACTTTTTCAAATAACACGGCGTCACCCGGAAATGGCGGGGGGATCCTTGTTGAATCCCTTGCTACAACTGTCCAGACGACCAGTCTTACAAACAATTCGGCAGGAAACCGTGGTGGTGGCATTTATGTAGGTGGCGCCAGTCTCCTTTTGAATGGGACCAGTCCCACTATCACGTTTTCCGGTAACACGGCGGTGAATGCGGGAAGTAGTGTGTCGACCGCCAGCGCGGTCACTGTCTCAGGCACTAACACTACGATCGGCGGTGACATCGAAATAAGCACTCTCGGCTCATGGACCAACAACGCCGGCAGCTCGCTGGCTCCGACTAACGTTGTGGTAACCGGCGGCACGTTCAATATGAATAACAGCACGATGAACGTCAGCGGCAATCTGACGATTGGTCCTGGACCAGTCGTTGGCAGCACGTTCAACGGCAATACCGGCACAGTTAACATTCAAGGGAACTTCGTTCTTAACGCAGGTGGAGCGCCGGCCACTACCTTGAATGCCGGGACAGGTACGTTCAACTTCAACGGGACAGGCGCGCAAAGCATCACCAACGGCACCCTCATCACCTTCTTCAATCTAACGGATTCAAACATCACCCAACCGCTCACCCTCAACAACAGTTTTGCTGTCAACGGTACTTTCAACGTCAACGGTGCAAACGCTATTCTTGCTCCCGTAGCCGCGGCAGTCGTCAGCGGTACTGGAACACTCACCGGCACCGGTACTGCCAGAGTTACGCGCACTGCCGCGACCGCGGACTTTTCAAGTCAATACACAATCACGAATAAGACGTTGACTAATCTGACGGTGGAATACATCGGCACTGCAGCACAGATCTTGAGTCCGATCACCTTTGGACCACTCAAAATCAACAACAATAGCGGCGTGAGCCTTAGCGGTACGTCGACTGTCAACGGGCTTCTCACATTAACGACCGGAGCATTGGGTGTTGGGAACCAGACCCTAATCATCAACGACGGTAGCTCAGTGGGAGCAGGCAGCATTACCAGCAATCCCACTGGAACGGTCAACTACAACCAAACCGGAGACGGCCAAAATGTGCGGGCATTCAACTACGGTGCGCTTACCTTCAGTAACTTCAACAAGGTGCTGGAGCCCACAGGCACGATTGGTATCAGCGGGCTGTTCACTCCCGGCACTGCGGTCGGTCATACCATCACCGGCAGCACTATTAACTTCAATGGGACCGGTGCGCAAACAGTCCCGGCTTTCAATTACAACAACCTGACAATTAGCGGCGCTCGAGCCGCCACCAACGTCACGTTGGCTAACGGAGGAACGGTAGCAGTTGCCGGAATCTTTAACCCAATCGCCACTTTCGCCGGCGGCAACTACGTGGTTACCAATAACACCGTCGACTTCACCGGCAGCGGCGCCCAAACCATTCCTGCCTTCAACTACAACAATCTGACGAGCAGCAACGTTGGCGCGCGCACCCTCGCGAACAGCGGCATCATCGGCATAGCGTCAGTATTCACCCCAGGCACAAACGCTTATACCATCACGGGCAGCACCGTGATGTATAACGGGACCAGTCCACAGACGTTGCCTCCAACGTTCACTACCTACTTTAACCTGACGTCAAACAACGCCGCCGGAGTAACCGGTTTCTCCGGCCTGACCGTTCAGCAACTGCTGCGGATGCAGGCGGGAACGTTCAACAGCAACAGCAGCACCTACAACAACGTACAGATCGATAGCGGAGCCACGCTGGCAGGAATAAATGGAACCACGATCAATTTGAGTGGTAACTGGACCAACAACGGGACCTTCACAGCCAATACAAACACAGGGAACTTTAATGGTTCGGGGGCGCAGGTTATCGGTGGCTCTTCGGTGACAACTTTCAATAACCTGACCATCGCGAATGCGGGTACCGGTGTAAGTTTGGGTCAGAACGCGAATGCTAACGCGGTGCTCACGCTGACCAATGATCTGACCACTGGGGCAAACATCCTGACGATGCCCAACACAGGCACCTCGGCTGGCGCGGCTGACGTAATCGGTAATGTGAGACGCACAGGATTTGCCGGTGGCGGTCCAGCCCTCAGCTTTGGAAATCCCTTCAACAGCATCGGGTTTATCGCTCAGGGCACTGTGCCGACAGACATTTTGGTCAATCTCGTCAAAACTGCCCCGATCGGTTTTCCAACCCCAGGCTCCGTGCAGCGAACCTATACAATCACTCCCAACGGAGGCGTTGGTTTCTCAGCAACACTACGGCTCCACTATCTGGACGCGGAGTTGAACGGCAATGTTGAGACAACTTTGGGTCTCTTCCGAAATACTCCACCGTGGGTGAGGCTCGGACGCACTGGCACGGTAGATACCTTAAACAATTGGGCGGAACTTTCGGGAGTTACACAGTTTTCAGCCTGGACCTTAAGTTCTGCAAAGAACGACACCACCACCACGATCACTTCGGATAACCCCGACCCTTCACAAATTAACGAAACGGTAACCATTAACTTCACGGTTGTGAGCAATGTGGCGGGCGCGCCACCGGTCACTGGTAATGTGACCATAACGGTGAACGATGTGAGCGGCGACACTTGCACCGGAACGATCACTGCCGGTGCCGGTACCTGCAACATTGCGTTTACCACGTTTGGGTTAAAGACGCTGACCGCAACCTACAATGGAGATGACAACTTCAACATCAGTACGGACACGGAAGCACATGAAGTCGACGAGCCTGATGTGACCGTTGCCGTTTCTCCAGCTTCAGTTTTGGAGGATGGTCCAGACAACCTCGTTTATACGTTCACTCGTGAGGGCCCGACCACCAGTGCGCTGACGGTCAATTTCACCGCTGGAGGGGTAGCATCCTCAAGCACGGACTACGCGCTTACCGGCTCCGCAACGTTCGATGGCGCCAATGGCACAGTCACGATTCCGATCGGCAGTTCGACTGCCGCGTTGACCGTTAATCCCACTACGGATATCACTGTGGAACCTGACGAGACGGTTATCGTATCGGCGGCAGCGGGCACCGGCTATGATGTCGGCACGCCTGGATCGGCTACAGGTACGATCACAAACGATGACACGGACGTGTCGGTGGCGGTGGCCCCGACCTCAACACTTGAAGACGGTGCTGGGAACCTTGTCTACACCTTCACGCGCGCCGGCGTCACCACCGGCGCATTGACCGTTAACTTCTCGGTTGGCGGGACCGCCACCTTCAATACTGACTACACCCAGACCGGTGCGGCTACTTTTACTCCGCCCACAGGCACCGTGATCTTCGGCGCCGGCAATTCGACGGCGACGGTGACGATTGATCCAACGGCAGATACAACGGTCGAACCGGACGAGACTGTGATCCTGTCAGTGGCGGCAGGGACAGGTTACAACGTCGCCGCAGTGAACAACTCGGCTACCGGAACCATCACCAACGACGATACGGATGTCTCGCTCGCAGTCGCTCCGTCAGCAGTGGATGAAGATGGCGCGGGGAATCTCGTCTATACATTCACGCGCGTTGGCGTGACCAGCACTCCGTTGACCGTCAACTTCACCATCGGGGGTACGGCCACATTCAGCACCGACTACACGCAGGTTGGGGCGGCGACCTTTATCCCGCCCAACGGCACAGTGACGTTTGGTGCAGGCAATTCAACAGCAGCGGTGACGGTTGATCCATCGGCGGACATAACTTCCGAGCCGGATGAGACAGTGATCCTGACACTGGCGGCGGGTGCTGGCTACAACGTGATCGAGCCCAGCTCAGCCACCGGAACAATTCTCGATGACGATGTAGTCGTGAGTGTGGCTGTATCTCCAGGAGCTGTGGACGAAGACGGTCTGACTAATCTCGTCTACACCTTCACACGTAACGACTCCAACGGTGCCTTGACGGCGAACTTCTCGATTGGGGGGACGTCGACCTTCAACACCGACTACACCCAAACTGGCGCGGCTACTTTCGTTCCGCCCAACGGCACGGTGAGCTTTGCCGATGGCGAGCTTACGGCAACTGTGACGGTCGATCCGGTGGCGGACAACACGGTGGAGCCAGATGAGACCGTCAACCTCACTGTAGTTGCAGGTACCGGCTACAGTGTCGGGGCCCCCAGCTCGGCGACAGGTACGATCACAAACGATGACACGGAAGTGTCGGTGGCGGTGGCCCCGACCTCAACACTTGAAGACGGCGCGGGGAACCTTGCCTACACCTTTACACGCACCGGTGTTACTACCGGCGCATTGACCGTGAACTTCTCGGTCGGCGGGACAGCTACCTTCAACACCGACTACACCCAGACCGGGGCGGCCACTTTTACTCCGCCAACGGGTACGGTGTCGTTCGGTGCTGGCAATTCAACGGCGATAGTGACGATCGATCCGACGGCGGATACTGCTGTCGAGTCCGACGAGACGGTAATTCTGACGATGGCGGCAGGGACAGGCTATAACGTCGCCGCAGTGAACAACTCGGCGACCGGAACCATCACCAACGACGATACGGATGTTTCGCTCGCCGTCGCTCCGTTATCAGTTGCGGAAGATGGCGCACCGAATCTGGTCTACACCTTCACGCGCGTTGGTGCCACCAGCGGCGCACTGACAGTTAACTTCACCATCGGCGGAACGGCCACATTTAGCACCGACTACACGCAGGTTGGGGCGGCGACCTTTATCCCGCCCAACGGCACAGTGACGTTCGGTGCAGGCAATTCAACAACAACGGTGACGGTTGATCCATCGGCGGATATAACTTCCGAACCGGATGAGACAGTGATCCTGACGCTGGCAGCAGGCACAGGCTACAACGTGATCGAACCCAGCTCGGCGACCGGAACGATTACCAATGATGATGTCGCCGTGAGCGTGGCTGTATCTCCGGGAGCCGTGGACGAAGACGGTATGACCAACCTCGTCTACACCTTCACCCGCAATGACTCCAACGGTGCCTTGACGGTGAACTTCTCGATTGGGGGGACCGCCACCTTCAACACCGACTACACCCAAACTGGCGCGGCTACTTTCGTTCCGCCGAACGGCACGGTGAACTTTGCCAATGGCGAGCTTACGGCCACTGTGACGGTCGATCCGGTGGCGGACAACACCGTCGAGCCAGATGAGACTGTCATCCTGACGGTAGTTGCAGGCGCGGGCTACGGTGTTGGCGCCCCAAGCTCCGCTTCAGGTACGATCACAAACGATGACACGGAAGTGTCGGTGGCAGTCGCCCCGACCTCAACACTTGAAGACGGTGCTGGGAACCTCGCCTACACCTTTACACGCACCGGTGTTACTACCGGCGCATTGACCGTGAACTTCTCGGTTGGCGGGACAGCTACCTTCAACACCGACTACACCCAGACCGGGGCGGCTACTTTTACTCCGCCCACAGGCACGGTGATGTTCGGCGCCGGCAATTCAACGGCGATAGTGACGGTCGATCCGACGGCGGATACTGCTGTCGAGTCCGACGAGACGGTAATGCTGACGGTGGCGGCAGGGACAGGCTATAACGTCGCCGCAGTGAACAACTCGGCGACCGGAACCATCAGCAACGACGATACCGATGTTTCACTCGCCGTCGCTCCGTTATCGGTTGCGGAAGATGGCGCAACGAATCTGGTCTACACCTTCACGCGCGTTGGCGTGACCAGCACTCCGTTGACCGTCAACTTCACCATCGGGGGTACGGCGACGTTCAGCATTGACTACACGCAGGTGGGGGCGGCGACGTTTGTGCCACCCAACGGCACGGTAACGTTCGGCGCGGGTAATTCGACCGCAGCGGTGACGGTTGATCCGTCGGCGGACATAACTTCCGAGACGGATGAGACAGTGATCCTTACACTGGCAACGGGCTCCGGCTACTTCGTGGTGGAGCCCAGCTCGGCTACCGGAACGATTACCAATGATGATGTAGTTGTAAGTGTAGCTGTATCTCCAGGAGCCGTGGACGAAGACGGTCTGTCTAATCTCGTCTACACCTTCACTCGTAACGACTCCAACGGTGCCTTGACGGCGAACTTCTCAATTGGGGGGACGGCGACCTTCAATATCGATTACACCCAAACCGGGGCGGCTACTTTCGTTCCGCCCAACGGCACGGTGAGCTTTGCCAATGGTGAGCTTACGGCAACTGTCACCGTCGATCCGGTGGCGGACAACACGGTGGAGCCAGATGAGACCGTCAACCTCACGGTAGTTGCAGGCACCGGCTACAGTGTCGGTGCCCCCAGCTCGGCGACAGGTACGATTACAAACGATGACACGGACGTGTCTGTCGCGGTCGCACCCAGTTCGACTTTAGAGGACGGTGCGGGGAACCTCGTCTACACCTTTACTCGCACCGGTGTTACCACCGGCGCATTGACCGTCAACTTATCGGTTGGCGGGACAGCTACCTTTAACACCGACTACACCCAGACCGGGGCGGCCACTTTTACTCCGCCAACGGGTACGGTGTCGTTCGGTGCGGGCAGTTCCACGGCGACGGTGACGGTCGATCCGACGGCGGATACTGCTGTCGAGTCCGATGAGACGGTAATTCTCTCAGTCGCGGCGGGGACCGGATATAACGTCGCCGCGATTAACAACTCGGCGACCGGAACCATCACCAACGACGATACGGACGTTTCGCTCGCAGTCGCTCCGTTATCAGTTGCGGAAGATGGCGCACCGAATCTTGTTTACACCTTCACGCGCGTTGGTGCCACCAGCGGCGCACTGACAGTTAACTTCACCATCGGCGGGACGGCCGCCTTTAGCACTGACTACACGCAGGTGGGGGCGGCGACCTTCGTTCCGCCCAACGGCACGGTGGCTTTCGGCGCTGGTAATTCGACAGCAACGGTAACGGTTAACCCGACGGCGGACATCATGTCCGAGCCGGATGAAACGGTTATCCTGACGTTGGCAGCGGGTACCGGCTATAACGTGGTCAGCCCCAGCTCGGCGACCGGAACAATCGCTAATGACGACGCGGCTGATGTGGAAATTACCGGCAAGACTGACACTCCCGATCCGGTATGCGTGGGCCAAAACATCACCTATACCATCGGTTTCAGGAACAACGGACCTGGGCCAGCCGCTAATGCGAAGGTTACCGATGCGATTCCCACCAACACGACCTTTGTCTCCGCGACTCTGCCGTTAGGTTGGATCCGGACAGACGCAGTCGTAGTAGGCGGAACCGGCACGCTGGTAATCACGAAAGCGTCCGTAACCAGCGGAGAGACCGCTTCGTTCCAAGTTGTCGTCAAGGTCAATGCAGGCACCCCAGGCGGGACGGTGATCAGTAACACTGCGACAGCTTCGAGTGATTTCCCCGACGACATTCCGGGCAACAACTCCAAGACGGCGACGACTACGGTGGACCCGACGCCGCCTAACATCAGCACAGTTACTGCCAATCCGGCGTCGCTATGGCCGCCTAACCACAAGATGCGTGATGTGGCCATCAACTACACCGCCACGGACACGTGTCCAGGCACCGTCAACTGCACGATCACTAACATCACGAGCAACGAGCCCATCAACGGAACGGGAGATGGCGACACTTCGCCCGATTGGGAGTTCGTTGATAATCACAACGTGCGGCTGCGCGCCGAGCACGCTGGCGGCGGTACTGGTCGCATCTATACAATCACCGTATCTTGCGTCGACGCCGGTGGTAACACGTCGACCAAGACCGTTGAGGTGCACGTCGGGCACAACATCACCGGACCTCTCAGTGGCACTTCGTTCAAGATCAATTCGCCCGTCAATTTCTCAGGTACATTCTGGGATGTCGCGGGGCGGACACACTCAGCGCAGTGGCAGTTCGACAGTCTCACCACCGGAGCTACCTTGGTTGAGCCGATTGGCGCAAAGAACGGTACCGTGAAGGGCAGCTACACCTTTAGGGAGCCGGGGGTTTACAAGGTCACGCTTAGAGTCACTGACAATACGGGCGTGACGAGTTGGGTCGATACACAAAACGACCTCGAAGCCATCGTGGTCATTTACGATCCCGCTAACGGGTACACTGTCGGCGGCGGTTGGCTAACATCTCCGGCCGGAGCCTTCGTTTCGGATCCCAGCTTGACCGGTAAACTGAGCTTCGGCTTCAGCTCGAAGTACTTCAAGAATGCCACCAACCCGAAGGGCGAGGCCCAGATTGCGTTTAAGCTGGGCGAGTTCGAATTCAACGCGCTCAACTACGAGTACCTGGTCATCTCGGGGTCGCGAGCTCAGTTTCGTGGGTTCGGGAAGGTCAACGGGTCTGCAGGTTACGACTTCATTTTAACTGTCATCGATGGTGGCGGTGGTGGCATCGATAAGTTCCGGATGAAGATCTGGAACAAGGTCACTGGCGCTATTCTCTATGACAACCAAATGGGAGCCAGCGATGCAGCGGATCCGATTATGGCCGTCGCATCAGGCAGCGATATAGTCATTAAGAAGTGAGGGTTCCTGCTGGGAACATCAAGGTCATCGCCGAGGATCTTGAAGGGTGCTTTTCTTGACTAACACCAATGCCGCTGTCTCTGATTGCGTTAAACTAAACTGAGTCTTTAGGTAGTCTGCATTGAAGATTTTTCGGGGCGCGGACGTTGACCGCGCCCTTTTTTTGTCTCTGCCTGGCGTCAAGTTTCGACTCGGGCACTGTCCCCTCTTTAACAGGGCTACTCAAAACCTGCAGTCCCAGCCAATACACCCAGGTTTGGGTCTGAAGAAATCCCACCGACCTCGCCCAAACAAGGGAAATATCATTGACCGGAAGCTGAAGCCAACGTAAAGTATGTCGCGACCAATCCCACGTGGGGTAGTCCTCGACACGCGCCGTCAACCCTAGCGCCTCTTCCGACCCACTATGCTTTCCTAGAACTTGGGAAACAAATGTATACGAACAAGGAGATTTCCGATGGGCCCCCTAAATACCCTCGCTCACACTCAAGTCAGTTCCCTACTAATTACATCCAAAACAGCTATTAAATTGCTGCTTATCTGTCTGGTGATCGCTGCCGTACCTCTGGCCTTATATGTACGCGTAGATTCCAAGAGTCCCAAGACTGCGGTCGATTCCAAGGCCGCGGTCACGGTGCGCGCGTCGGCCAGTGGCGGCACGCCCTACCTTAAGGTCCAGGACGGACGCGAGATGACGGTTGGGTATCGTGGGGATCAGGCGCTTAGTGACGCTTTGCGAAGTGGCGCCGCCGAGCCGCGGGCACTAGCGTCAGCGGATATTGATCACAATGGAACTCCCGACGTAGTGGCCGGATACTCCTTCAACGGCGCGGGCATGATCACGCTGCATCGGGGAAACCCTGATGCTTTCGCTCCTGCAGACGATTCAGTCTTTGAACGTTTGCAACAGGGATACAACCCTGACTCGTTGTTGCCGGTCGCCGATGTTTACCCTGTGCCCGTTCCGGTTGACTTCCTCGCGGTAGGAAAGTTTAGTCGCGATTCGGAAACGGATGTACTGCTTGCAGCAAAGAACGGTGGACTCTACCTGATGGTGGGAGATGGCCGAGGCGGCTTTGGTGTCGCCGAGCAGGTCGCTCTGCCTGGAGCTGTGACCGCACTGGCCGTTGGCGAATTTCGCGCTGCAGACGGGCTTACCGACGTAGCTGTTGGTGTTGCCGGACCGTCGGGTTATCTCTTGTTGGTCTGTGACGACTTGGAGCAGGGATTCGCGAATGCTGTGGTCCAACAACAGTTGTCCGGGCCCGCGAGCGCGATTGAGTTTGGTGGTCTAGACGATGATCCATTTCAGGATGTTGCTGTTGCTGCCGGTAAAGGGATCGCTATCGTGCACGGATGGGGCCGCAAGGTGGAGGTTGCACCCGCAGGGCAGGTTGAGCACGTAAGTCTTAAATCGAATGTGAGTGGGTTAGCGTTGGGGCAGTTTGTCTGGGATCGCCAGGGTCGCACCGAAGTTGCTGCGCTAACCGAGGATGGTAGCGTTCAACTTCTTCGGAATGGGAAATTGGATACACGGCCATTTACCGAGGCGGAGCTTGTCCAACGAAACAGGGGTCGTCTAAAAGCGACTCGAAGCAGCGTGAACGTAGATATTGAGTCGCAGTTGGGATGGCATCCCGGCAAAGCCGCAGGCTGGACTGGGCATAGCAAATTCGCTGGAAGCAGTTCAAAAGCGCAGAGTCCGGCTTTCCGGAATCCGTTAATGCGCACGAACGCATCTTTTCGAGAAAATGATGATCTGTTGTTGCTAAGTGAGAGTGATTCCAAACTCGAGTTTGTGCGCCAGATCGCTCCTAGTGACGTAGCCGCAGGTAATGCCGCTTTATTTGAGAACGGTTCGGCGAAAGCATCATTGGATGTCAGTAGTTCGCCCACCGCAGTATTGACTCTACCAAAAAAGCTCAATGGTGTGAGTGATGTAGTAGTACTGAGATCAGGTAAGGCGGAGCCCAGCATTGTTCCCTTAGCCCCGAATACTACGATTACCGTTGATCGGACCGACGATAACGCGGCAGCCTCGGCTTGTACCGTTGCACTGAACGACTGCAGTCTGCGTGGGGCATTCACATTTGCTAATAATGGTTTGAACAACAACACCACGATCAGTATTCCGGCGGGCACTTACATCTTATCCATCAACGGCGGTACCGCAACCGGTTGTGACGGCAATGCCACGGGCGACCTTGCAGCCAACCAAACCATGACTGTTACTGGAGCGGGAGCAGCGACGACCATCATCAGGCAGACAGGAAACGGGCCAACCAGTGATGGCGATCGCATCATGTGCATGAACGAGCCGTTCACGCTAAACCTTATCTACAACTTCTCAGGCGTCACTTTTTCTGGGGGGCGCGATGGTACTGCAGCCGGGACAGGCACAGCCATCGGCGGCGGAGGCATCATCGGAGGCGAGAAAGGCAATGTTCTGACCCTTAGCAGTGTGGTATTCACTAATAACCAGGTAACGGTACTCGGTAGCGGGAATATAGGCGGCGGCGGGCTACAATGGACTGGCGGTGATCTCAACATAACAAATTCTACATTCGGCGGTAGCAATGCACCCGTCACTTATGCCGACCGGACCTCCCTCAACGTTGGGAATACTCAGGCAGGCAGCGGCGGCGGTGTAATGTTTACCCCATCCGCCCCGCAACACACGGCATCCACTGGAATCTTGACCGTTGCAGGAAGCACGTTCAGCCGCAACACAGCGGGATCTGTAGGCTCGGGCGGTGGCGGCGCTGACCTTCTGATTTTTGCCTTTGGATCACCCGGCGGAATCGGTACCGGCTCCGCGACTATCGGCACTTCAACTTTTTCAAATAACACAGCGTCACCTGGAAATGGTGGCGCAATTATCGTTGAGTCTCTCGCCACAACTGTCGCCACCACTGCTATTAATAACAACATAGCAGGAAATCGGGGCGGTGGCATTTATGTAGGCGGTGCTAGTCTCCATTTGAATGGGACCAGCCCCTCTATCACGTTTTCCGGTAACACTGCAGTGAATGGGGGAAGTAGTGTCTCGACCGCAAGCGCGGTTACCGTCTCAGGTACCAACACTACGATCGGCGGGGACATCGAAATCAGCACTCTTGGCAGTTGGACTAATAACGCCGGCAGTACGTTAGCTCCAACCAACGTGGTAATGGTCGGCGGAACGTTCACCATGAATAACAGCACGATGAACGTCAGCGGCAACTTAACGATTGGTCCAGGACCCGTCGTTGGCAGCACGTTCAACGGCAATACCGGCACAGTTAATATTCAAGGGAACCTGGTTACCAACGCCGGAGGAGCGGGACCGGCTACCACCTTCAACGGAGGCACTGGTACATTCAACTTTAACGGCACCGGCGCCCAAACGATTAGCGGAAGTCTTTCACCGGTCTTCTTCAACCTGACGGATTCCAACGTCACAAACCCGCTTACAATCAGCAACAGCATCGTTGTTAATGGCACGCTTAACGTAAACGGCTCTAACGCGATTTTGGCGCCCGCAGCGGCGTCAGTGATCAGCGGTACAGGCACACTCACCGGCACCGGCACAGCAAGGGTTACCCGGACGGGCGCGAATGCCTTCTTTAACCAGTACACGATCACTAACAAGACGCTGACTAATTTGTTAGTGGAATATATCGGAGCAGCGGCCCAGGGTTTGAGTCTGACCACCTATAGCACACTAAGGATTAACAATGGCAGTGGAGTCACACTTGAGTCGGGGACGGCAACAGTTAACGGACTTTTAACCTTGACGGCCGGGGCATTAAACGTAGGAGCATCACCTCGCGTGTTAGTGCTCAACAACGGAATCTCAGTCGTTGGCGGAAGCATCACGAGCGGCGCGGATGGCACGGTTAACTACAATCAGGGTAGCGACGGCCAGACAGTGATCGCTGGAACGTACGGCAATCTCACGTTTAGCAACTTTAACAAAGTGCTGGCAGGCGCCGGCACGATCGGAATTGCGGGCGTTTTTACGACCGGCACCGCCGTCGGCCACACGATCGCCGGCAGCACTATCGATTTCAACGGCGCCGGTTCGCAAACCATTCCGGTCTTTAACTACAACAACCTGGTCAGCAGCAACTCTGGAGCCCGCACATTGCCTAACACCGGCACCATTGGCATTGCAGGCTCGTTCACGCCAGGAACTAACGTTTATACGATTACCGGTAGCACGATTAATTACAACGGAAGCGGCGGTCAAACGATCTCAGCTTTCAACTACAACAACCTGACCAGCAGCAACTCGGGCGCTCGCACCCTCGCGAATGCGGGTGTAATTGGCATTGCCGGGGTGTTTACTCCGGGTGGGAATGCCTACACAATCACCGGCAGCACGATTAATTTCAACGGCGCTGGCGCTCAGACAATTCCGGCCTTCAATTACAACAACCTCTCAAGCAGCAACGTCGGGGCGCGAACCCTCGCAAACGCTGGCACGATTGGTATCGCAGGCGCATTCGCGCCGGGCTCTAACGTTTACACCAATACCGGCAGCACTATCGATTTCAACGGCGCCGGTCCACAAACCATTCCGGCCTTTCTTTACAACAACCTGACGAGTAGTAATATCGGAGCGCGCACTCTCGCGAATAGCGGCACGATCGGTATTGCAGGTGTGTTCACGCCGGGAACCAACGTTTACACAATCACCCTAAGCACCATTGATTTCAACGGCGCCGTGCCACAGACAGTCCCCGCTTTCAACTACAACAATCTGACGAGCAGCAGCACTGGCACGCGAACCCTCGCAAACACCGGCAATATCGGTATCGCTGGAGTATTCACGCCGGGGACAAACGTTTACACGATCACTGGAAGCACGATCGTTTACAACGGTACAGCTGTTCAAACGATGCCCAACAACTTCCTAACTTACAACAACCTGACGCTTAGTAACCCAGCAGGAGTTACCGGATTCGCCGGGACGATCAATGTCTTAGGCAACTGGACCAACACCAGCGCGGTAGGTTTCAACGCCAACGGGAGCACCGTGAACTTTAACGGCTCTGCAGCGCAGGTGATCGGCGGTACGCAACCGACGACCTTTAACAACCTGACCATTGCAAATGCTGCGGGTGTGACTCTGGCTCAGAACATCAATGTCAACGGGTTACTTACCCTTACAAATGATTTGAACACCAGCACGTTTACTCTGACCATGCCTAATACTGGTACTTCAGCTGGTCCAGCAGATGTGATCGGAAACGTCAGGCGAACTGGGTTTACCGGCGGTGGGCCGGCCCTTAGCTTTGGTAATCCTTTCAACAGCATAGGATTCAGTGTTGGCGGCACGCTGCCAACAGACGTGACCATTAATCTCGTCAAGGCGGTGCCCTCGGGCGGAATAGCTTTCCCGACCGCCGTGCAGCGTACCTATACGATTACACCAACTGGCGGCAGCGGGTTTTCAGCGACGCTCAGGCTGCATTACCTCGATGCCGAATTAAATGGCAACGTTGAAGCAGACCTCGGTCTCTGGCGCTTCGGAACCGCATGGGCACGACAAGGTAAGACGGCATCCGATCCTGTTACCAACAATTGGGTTGAGCTATCAGGTGTTACGCAATTCTCGCCGTGGACACTCGGGTCCGCTAAGAACGACACAACCACGGCTATCACTTCCGATAATCCTGACCCGTCAGGAGTGAACCAGGTGGTGACTGTTAACTTTAATGTCACCAGTAATGCGAGTGGCGCCCCCCCGATCACCGGTAACGTCACGGTCACGGTTAACGATGTCAGTGGCGACACCTGTTCCGCCCCCGTTGCCGCTGGTACTTGTGCGTTAACCCTTACGACCCTCGGTTCGAAAACGTTGACTGCAACGTATTCCGGCGACTCCAACTTTAATGGCAGCGCTGGGACGGCGCCGCATGAAGTGGTTCCTGCAGACGTCGTAGTGAAAGACGCACATGCCGCGGAGCCGCCATCCGGCACCACGACAATGCTCTTTACAGTCACGTTGTCCGCGCCAGCGACGGGAGCCGCTTCCGTTAATTACGCGACAGCTGATAACGGGTCAGCCGTTGGCGGGACCTGTGTGGGTGGCGCTGATTACGAAACCACGTCAGGAACTCTCAACTTCAATACCGGACAACAAATCCAGACCATTCCAGTAGTAATTTGTTCGGATGGTACTGCCGAAGGGGACGAGACCTTCCTGATGAACCTCTCGACGCCTGTTAACCTCACCATTACTGATGGTCAGGCAACGGGAACGATCACGGCAGCAAACCCGCCGGGAACCGTATTAATCAGCGAAGTCCGCACGAGCGGACCCGGGGGACTTGATGACGACTTTGTCGAGATTTATAACAACACCAATTCGCCACTAGTCGTTTCGGCCAGCGACGCGTCGGCCGGTTTGGGATTGTTCAAGATGGGGGCAGCCTGCGGTGATGTGCCGGTATTAGTTGGCACCATACCGAACGGCACCAACATTCCAGCACGCGGCCATTACCTGGTGGTGGGCAGTACTTACTCGCTTACCAATTATGGCGGGACGGGCGCGGCTGCCGCGAATCTGCCGCTAACGACTAACATCGAAAGCGATCGTAATATCGCGCTCTTCACAACAACCTCTATCGTTAATCTCTCAACGGAGACTCGACTTGATGCTGTTGGATTTGCGGCGAACACCGGCAACAACTGCGATTTGTTCCGTGAAGGTACAAACCTGCCGGCTGCAGGGGGTAGCACTTCCGAATACAGCTTTGTAAGAAAGCTGGCATCCGGAACGCCACAGGACGGCAACGACAACCTTGCCGACTTCCAGCTGGTCACGACGACACCGGCAACACCGGTGGGTTCGACCGGGACACCAGGTCTCGGAGCGCCGGGTCCGGAAAACCTGACTAGTCCGATCCAGCGAAACGCCACGATCAAGGCCAGCCTGATCGATACGGGTGTCGCCTCGTCAGCCTCGCCAAACCGGGTTCGTGATACAACTCCGGACATTCCCAACAACTCGACCTTCGGGACGTTGGATTTCCGCAGGAAGTTCACTAACAACACCGGCGCAGCGGTTACGCGCTTGCGCTTCCGGATTGTTGACGTGACCACGACCCCGCAACCCGCGGGAACAGCGGACTTGCGAGCGAGAAGTTCAGGCAATCTAACGGTCACGATCACTGGAGGCTCAATGATCAGTGTTATCGGCACCACGTTGGAGACGCCGCCTGCTCAAGCTAGCGGAGGCGGACAGAATTCCACTATGTCGGCAGGAACAGTGACACTGGGCACTCCGGTCGCTAACGGGGCGTCCATCAACCTGCACTTCCTGATGGGAATCCAGCAAAGCGGCAGCTTCCGCTTCTTTATTAACGTGGAGGCGCTTCCCTAAGGTAGGAGTCAGAAGTCAGAAGTCAGAAGTCAGAAGTCAGAAGTCAGAAGTCAGAAGTCAGAAGTCAGAAGTCAGAAGTCAGAAGTCAGAAGTCAGAAGTCAGAAGTCAGAAGTCAGAAGTCAGAAGTCA
>JBGSYG010000038.1:0-24305 GCA_041750995.1 Pyrinomonadaceae bacterium
CCGGTGTATACGTACGCGCCACGATGATATCCACCGGATGAAGCTTCTTGCCTTCCTGATTGATCCGTTCAAATATTTCGCAGACTTCACTGACCTCAACACCTTTAATCTTGACGACCGCGATCTTGTAGTCGGTAAAGATTCTGGAGAGTTGCTGAAGGTTATGCTCGATGGTGTCGTTGAAGCCTGGAACTGCCGCAACCTCTTTGTAGAAGGAAAATGGCCATTCGGGAACATCACGAAGTCGGATAAGGAAACGAGCGTCGGCTGATTTCTTGTGTTCCTCAAGTTCGCCGGCGAAGAAGAATTCTCCCCTCGTTGCGTCGAATAACATCGTGTAGTCAAAGTCCTCGTTGTCCTCTACACGACCCTTCCCTCCCAGAAATGAAATGAGAAGGGATGTGGCTCGTTGCTGTCCGTCGAGAACATATTTCCACTCTTTGAACTTCTTGACGGTGTCCTCATCGTGCGGAAAAGCGAATCCACCCAGCTTGCGATGGGTATGCAGGTAGGAGTCAGTCTCCCAGTAAAGAAGACTTCCAATGGGGTAAAAGCGGTAAATGCTGTCCCATAGTTTCCGAATATTCTCGGGTTTCCACACGAAGTCACGCTGAAAGGTGGGGATCAGAAACTCATCCTTGCGCAGGCGCTCGATTACGTCCGTAATCTTGAGTGGTTCGGAACTGATGTCTCGTTGAAGATTGCTCATGGGTGCTCTGAGAATCAGTTTACCGCGTCAAATGCCGTCGTACCACTTGGGACGCTTTTACCCGTGCACCGCTGCCTGACCGTTCGAGGCCTTAGGTTGAATTTCAGATTTATGGTAAACGGCGGGAACCTAATTATTAACGGCAAACAAATGCCAGACGGCGAGGTTTGAGCAAGCTCCTGAAGACTGAGAAGCCGCCGTTGAGATTTCTTTCTCCCAGCAACACAGATTTACCCCACTACCCATAGTCCTACTCTTCATCGTCCATGCAACTATAAGTCTCCCCCCCTCCAACGAATTCCACGCACAAAGGTATAATTTGCTCCCTATATCTATATTTGACTGAGGGGTATAAATAGGGGTAAAGTCGGCACCGCCTCTTTGAAACCGCGATTTTATTAGGGCTGTCCGCTTAGCTCAGTTGGTAGAGCACTCGCTTCACACGCGAGGGGTCAGTAGTTCGAATCTACTAGCGGGCACCACTTTATTAGGCTCGACTCCGCTTTCATCTCCGCATTGAAAAGCGGCTCTTTTAGATCAGCTGCATCCATCTCATCAACAACCTCCAAGAGCGTGGGCAGCAACGCTCGGGCGCGCTCTGGCGTGAAAAGCGCCCTTCAAAGCGCGATCCAGAAGCAGGTTGAACGGGTCATAACCTCGGCCATCGTCCGCCACCGCTCAACAATCCGCTCGGTGAGCTGCTGATTTATTTCCCTTTGATCAAGAATAATCGATCGAAAGCTGCTACCCGAAGGAGCCTCACGCAGGGCCGATGGCCGGCAGATTGTTTTTTTTAAGATTAAGGAAACCTTGATATGAGCGACTTAAAGGCCACAGGCTATCTAAGCGACTATTCAACGGATGAGTTCGTTTCTCAGGATCTTTCAAAGCTCGACTTAATCCAATTGAAGTTTCCTCTAACGAGGTCCGATACTCATCCATGTGTCCTTTCTGTTCCACCGAGGCGCGGGATCGTGGATCCGCTGATCCACAGCACATCGTGGACGGACAGCTTCGTCTGACTGAAACCGAGGCTCGGATCTACTGCCGCGAAACAACGGGTCATGTGTTGCTCGTTTGCAGAGTCTAGGAGTGACCCACACCTTGCGACGATTGCGAAAAGGGAGCGCTTTGGAGTGGACCGAGATTTTGGAAATCAGCTCTATGCACACGGCAGTGATCCGCTGCTCTGGCGTGAGCGCGCCCTTGAGTTGAAAATGGCTGCTGATGCGCTGCTTCCACACTATTTTGATGCGGTCAGAGAACCACCATCGAGCCCGGGCGCTCAACGGCGAAAGTTCGCTTTTTTTCACGGGTATCTGCTGCTCATGGGGTTTGCTGTTGAAAATGCCCTGAAAGGTCTGCGCGTTGCCGAGGATCCCTCGCTGGTAACACGCCATGAGATCAAGCCCATGCTCGGACGCGGCGGTCACGGGATAAAGAACGGACTAGAACGCTATCTCTCTCTGGATCCCGATGAGGTAGATGTAGCCACGCGACTTGAAGAGTTTCTTGTATGGGCCGCAAAATATTCTGTGCCATTGAAGGTGTCCGATCTGGCGAACGCTGAAACCAAACTTCTCCGAACTCACATCTCGAACGATCCCGATACTCTGAATGGCATTTTTGCTCGGCTGCTTGAACTCTATCCAAGATCGGCATCGCCTTACGCCGACTGACATAATGGCTGGCCGACGATTGCGGAACCCAAAGCGGAGTCAGGTTGCTGTCAACGAATGGTCGACGACCAAAAAGTCCCATAACCCTTCGCTGCTGCGTCGAAGCACTACGGTTAAGGGAGGGTTTTGAAACATGCCGATTCCTCAAAACAGTATCGATCAAGCAGAACGAGTCCAACAGGATGCAGCCACTTCACCGGCAGCTCAAGTTAGGCTGATAGCTGGTCCCGGCACGGGTAAGTCATCAACGATTGAGAAACGAGTTGTTTGGCTACTGGACCGCGGAGTCCCAAGCCATGAAATATACGTGGTGTCATTCACTAGGGCCTCCGCTCGCGATCTGCAGGAGAGGATATCTGCCTATTGTGCGAGTCACGGACACGCCGCGGCCGGGCAGGTGCGAGTGAGGACGCTGCATTCGTTAGCTCTGCGAATCCTCCGAGCCGCGGGCTTGTTGGCGAGGTATCCTGTTGATCCTTTGGTTCTTGACAATTGGGAACTGGAAGAAATCTTCGACGCCGAATTTGGGGTTGCGAGCAATATTAAATCGAAAGTGCGAAGAGAACAGATTCGGTACTACCACGAAGCCCACTGGAGTACTGGCGTCTTCAACCCACCGAACTATTTACCGCCGGATCCTCCAATCACAGTACATGAATCCAATGAGTTTCTGACTTTTCAACCGTTAAGGACTCAACTCTACTCCTGCGTTCTACCTGGTGAAGTGATTAGACAGTGCGTTCAGGAAATCCAAGCCGGCAACACTCGTTTTAATGCTCATCTAAACGGAGAGTTCATGGCGCGATTTGATGGGTTGACACCGGTGGAGGTTGAGCGAATCGTTCAGGACTGCAATCAGATTTGAATGATGCCGCGAGGCTCTTCCTTCGGAGCTTCACTTCGATGGGACACCGAAGGGCCCCTGCGAAAGAAGCTGTAGCTTTTGCACATTATCAAAGGCGGGCTCCGCTAATCCTAACGCAATGTCGCGAACCGTTAAGCGGTGAACGTCGCACGACCAGGCGTGGGTCACGTAGCATTGAACCTTGCTTTGTGACTCACATGATTCAACTCACGCTCGCATCGGTTATACTTCTCTAGTACAAACGCGCTTAGCACACCGTCTTTTCTTCCCGCAGAGAGTCGATGATTCCTGAATCCATAGCGCACTATCGGATTATTAAAAAGCTAGGCGCAGGCGGGATGGGGGAGGTCTATCTCGCTCTCGATACCAAGCTCGACCGTAAGGTAGCAATCAAATTCCTGCACCCAGACCAGCTCGCCGAAGAACACCTCAAGAGGCGAATGCTCAGGGAGGCTCAAGCAGCTGCGAAGCTCGATCATCCCAACATCTGTGCCGTCTACGACGTCAACGAAGCAGACGCCTTCACGTTCATCGTGATGCAATATATCGAGGGTGAATCGCTCGCCGACAGCATGGAGCGCGAACCCCTCACAGTCAGCGCTGCCTTAGCGATGGTCGAACAGGCTGCGGAAGGCCTCGCGGAAGCTCACGCAAACGGCATCGTTCACCGCGACATTAAACCTCACAACATGATGTTGACACCGCGTGGTCAACTGAAACTTTTAGATTTCGGCCTGGCCAAGCAGCTGCGATCGAGCGATTCGGTAGACAACGAGGCGGCGACGGCTACGCTCTTGAGTAAGCCCGGCCTCGTGATTGGGACGATGCCTTACCTGTCGCCGGAGCAGGTCCAGGGCGAACCACTCGATGCTTCCAGCGATATCTTCAGTCTCGGCGTGACGTTATATGAAATGCTCGCCGGCAAGCATCCATTTAAGGATAAGAGCGCCGCTGTAACGATGTCTCGGATATTGCTCGGCGAACCGATTCCCACCGAGCAATTTCAAACTCAAGTTTCGCCGGAGTTACGCACTCTCTTGAGCAAGATGCTCCGCAAAGAAAAAGCGCAGCGCTATCAAAGCGCGGAGGAGTTCCTTACGGACTTAAGAGAGCTTCGAGTCCAACGCTCGGAAATTCAAGCAGGCGCGCCACGAACAGAACAAGTTTCGGCGACTACCCAGGAAAACGGTGGGGGCGGTTTTCTCAGTAAACTCAAGGGCCACAAGTGGGTGGTCCTCGGCGCCGCGCTGGCTACTCTTCTAATCGTGATTGCAGTTAGCAGCTGGCTCTCACGAGAGCACTCGGACTCCCTGGCGATCCTTCCGTTCACTTATACATCCAGCAATCCCCAACTCATGGCTAATCCCGATCGCGAATACCTTAGCGACGGCATGACGGAGGGTCTCATCAACAACCTCTCCCAGTTGACGAACTTGAAAGTTATCGCGCGCAGCTCGGTCTTTCGCTACAAAGGTAAAAGCCCCGATGTTCAAGCGGTCGCGCGTGAGTTGAATGTGCGCACAGTGCTGGTTGGGGAGATTAAACAAGAAGGCGATGAGTTGAGGGTCGCTGTTGAGTTGGTGGAGGTGCCAGGGAACCGCGCAATCTGGGGTTATACCTTTCAGCGCACGATCGCTGATATTCAAAGTATAGAAAGAGAAATTGCCACGACCGTGTCCGACAAACTCGGTTTGAAATTGACAGGAGCGGATCAGACCCAGCTGGCCAAGACTTACACCAAGAGCGGCGCAGCTTACGAAGCCTATCTAAAAGGACGCTATCACTGGAACAAGCGTACCGACGAAGGCTTCAAGCAGGCGACTCTTTTTTTTCAGGAAGCGATAGCTAAAGATGCGACCTACGCGTTGGCATATACGGGCCTCGCCGATAGTTACACTCTCCGAAGTGATTACGGCTTTCTCCCGCCGCAGGAAGGCTATGCTTTGGCGCGAGGCGCCGTAACCCTCGCGCTGAAATACGATGACAGTCTCGCCGAAGCCCACACTTCTTTGGCATCAATTAAAGCCGCAGCGGATTGGGATTGGCAGGGTAGCGAGAATGAGTATCGTCGAGCCATAGAGTTAAATCCCAATTATCCTACGGCCCATCATTGGTATGGAGCGCAGCTGCTTATTCTGGGTCGCACGGAACAGGCGCTCCAGGAAATCCGACTCGCGCAACAGCTGGATCCACTTTCGCTCGCCATCAATAAGGATCTCGCAGTCGCACTGCTTTATGCGCGCGACTACGACCAGGCGTTACAACAGTGCCGGAAGACTTTGGAGATAGAACAAAACTTTCGCGTGATGTCGACCTACATTGCCCAGATCTATGAACTACAGCAGAAGTACCCGGAGGCGATCGCTGAACTGGAAAAGGCACACGCTGCTGACCCGGAAGATGCCGAGATCACTTACGGCCTCGGCCAGGCATACGCGCTCGCGGGCAAGAAAGCTGAGGCGCTGAAGATATCGAATGAGCTAAACCAACCGGGTAAGCAAAACGTGTATCTGCCAAAAGAGTCAGCCTACCTGTATGCGTTGCTTGGTGAAAAAGAGCAGGCGATTGCGATCTTACAAAAGGCTGCTGAAAACCACACACTGTCCGTCGCCGAACTTAAGACTGATCCTCGTCTCACTGAGCTGCGCAAAGACCCTCGCATTGGTGAGCTCTTGCAGAAGATTGGACTGTCGCTATGAGTTGCGAAGCTAACAAGTCTCGATAGAACTGGCTATTTCATTCTCACCTGGCTTTAGCCAGGTGAATTAGAATTAGCGATCCACACGAAACCGTTTAAACGGTTTCCAGACTTGCGCACTCACCAAAACACCTGGCTGAAGCCAGGTGAGAATGAGATACCCAGTTCAACCTATCGACGATCTTTGGTGTGCATCTAGACACGAAGCCGGTGAAAAAATAAAGACTGCGAACATGAATGTTGAATTCACTTCGCAGTCTTGAAGAGTGGAATTGCCTAACTCTCAGGCGCGGCTACCTCTTTTTCGCAGCCTTCTTCTTAGCAGCTTTCTTTGGAGCAGCTTTCTTTGTGCTCTTCTTCGGTTTGCGATCACCTTTAATTGCCATTTAAGTCTCCTCTCAGTTGGGCGTTTACTGGGCGCAAGATCTGGAACTCAGAGCTGACCAGTCTTGTGAGCGCAGATATATAGCTTTACTTCCAAGGTGTCAATTACTTTAACGTTTTGATCTAGCTTGCCAATTGGCAATTTCCGATTGCCGTTTGCCGTTTGCCGTTTGCCGATTTGCGATTGGCGATTGGCGATAGACGATTAGCGACCTTTTAGCCCGACCAATGACAAAAGCTCTAGAGGGCACGCCCAGCATCGAGACATCGATCAAACGTGGGTTGGATTTCATTTATCGAATAGCCGATACAGCGGAAGGCTTCGATAGTTATGGCAGCATGTTGATCTGCTGCTTCGCTCTCATTGGCGCTACTTCACGCGATCCGGGCCTCCGGCAAATCGCAAGGTCACGAGCGCGCGAACTCAACCACCGCTGGCAACGTGCGCATCCGGTTGTTCCACCCGATGTCACGCCGCATTTGCTGCTCGATTTTATAATGGTCAGCTACGCGCTAAGCCGCATTAGCGTGCGAGATGTTGCCCTCAACTCACAAATCCGCGCTGCCGCCAAACAGTTTCCCATTCAGGACTTGCTGGGTTTCGACCCTGCCAACGAGCCGCCCGTTAGTGACCTGCCTTACCCGTGCGATTGTGGCTGCCGGAATCAGCGCGGACGGACTTTCTGCAAGAATTGTAAGAGGCGCTTAGAAATCCAGAGTACTTATCGGGTTTGGATGGAAGCCTTAGCCAACACCTACGTCGGGGGACGGTGTGGCCTGCTCTCAAAAACTCATTATCTGGATGTTTTGAAGTGGCTGCCTTCGATGCGACCGTACCCGTTGAAAGACGAAGACGTTGAGTTCTTGCGCGACGCCATCTATGCCGTCACACATTTGGTTTACTCCCTGAACGACTACGGCACTTACCGGTTATCGCCGCGCTGGCTGGCACGGGAGTTTGCGTTTCTGAAGGCTAACGTGGGCCGGGCCTGCGAGCGAAAAGATCCGGAGGTGCTGGGCGAGTTGCTTGATTCGTTGAAAGCGTTCGGTTTGGACGGCAGTCACCCGCTGATACGACGCGGCACCAGCTATTTGCTGGCGTCGCAAAACAAGGATGGTAGTTGGGGTGATCCCGATGAAGAAGATATTGGGACGCGCTGCCACACAACCTGGACAGTGATCGATGGCTTACGCTCTTACGCCTGGCGCGGTGAGCGCGTCAGCAGTCGCGCAGTCGAGTCGATGTTAAGAGGCGTGTGCAAAGGTGAGTAAAAATTATCACCAAGACGCAAGAGGCGCCAAGACGCAAAGACTTTAGAAAAATTGCAGTCGGCTACTAAGCCCATCCGGTAAACTTTTCTAATGCTCTGGGTCTTGGCGTCTTTGCCTCTCGGCGCTTGTCCCTTTCACTACTGACAAAAGCACAATACCTCTCAACGTTTTCACAAATCACAATCGAACCTATTCATAATGTTGTCTTTTTTCCATTCGCCTAGATACAGCTCGGATATTTCTTGCGCGATGCGGCAGGTGGTGAACTTTTCTTCACCGAAGTCCGCATTACTTAAGACGATGACTCCCAGGCTCTCCGCCCTTCTCGCGTCAATCCTCTTACCACCTGCGGGAACCACCCATTTTGAGGCACGGCCAATAAAGCTGCGCCAGCCTAACCATTCGCCGCGATGATACTCACCTCGATATTCGTGTTTTCTAGTAAACACTCTGCCTTTTATTTTGACCGGGCCTTCATACTTCTCCCGCAGCAGTCGCCAGCCGGCTCCATAGTTCACCTGCTTGTTATTCTTGATCAGTACTGGCGACCATAAGAGTTCCCGGGCCGGTAAGTGGTAATCCAACGTGTGCAGGAATTTCTCCCACATTGCGAGGTCCCTGATTGTCGAGTGAACATTCCCATCACCCTTGATGAAGTTCAGCGGAGTATAACCGACCGGCACGAATCGACCTCTCACGCGGTTGTAGCACTTGGCATGATAAGCAGTTTCGGGATCGTCAGGATGAAAGCGATTTATTTCATCAAACACATAGGTCTTTTTCATCACATCGTCGATGCCGAGAATTACCGACTCCATGACGTACTCTGCAAAGCGCTGTTGCGCCACTCTCTCCACTAATTCCGCCAGTACGACATAACCTGAATTTGAATATCCGTACTCAATGTCTGGCGGACGCAATCGCTTCTTGGTGGCCAACCATTGCAACACGTCCTTGTTCGTAATTTCTTTTCTTTTCCGGTCGGGCATCCCGGGATACCAATGGTCGGGCTTGGTCAAGGCCCTGTCGTAAAAACCTTTTGCACGGGGGTTTAACTTTTCAAAAATGTCGAAGTATTCGGGTAGTGCCGAAGTGTGGTGGAGCAAGTCCTCTACCGTTACGGTCTTGGACCAACGAGGAAGTTCTGAGAAGAACTTTGAGAGAGGCTCATTTATGTCGAGCTGGCCATGAATTACCAGGTTATAAACTGCGGCGGCAGTAAACTGCTTCGACAACGAACCCAGATCAAAAACCGTGTCGGGTTTTATTTTTGCTCCGGTTTCAAGATTGGCATAACCGTAGCAGTTGATGTGCACGATCTTCTTATTCGATCTAACCGCCACCGCGACGCCGGGAACGCGCTCTTTCCTTTTAAAAGCACCGTCGCATATCTGATCCAGATACTTGATGACGATCTCGTCGATCTGCGGCAACTTCGGCAGCACATTTCGTTTCTTCTGGGGAGTTTTTTTCGTAGCCATGGGGGCCTCCGGGGGAAAACTGAATCGTGGCGAGCGGCATACTAAGACAATCCGCGACGCAAGCAAACCTAAGATTGCCAAATGCCAATTGCCAATTTTCGATTGCTTACTTTCGGTATAGGAGAATTGGCAATTTCCAATGGGCAATCGGCAATAAAGAAACCCACGTCATCTTGCGATGCGTGGGTTTCAGAGCGCGCCACTAGTCTCGAAGTAATCAAGAACTAGTCAAAGCTGCTCAACAGGTTACCGAGCAGCTGCGTCAGGGTTTTCCCTTTTTGCCGTCGTTTTTCTTATTTCCCTGATTCGTGTTTGGGGGCGGCTTCTCTTTGGACTCAACGACGACTTTTGTATCACGTGGTTTCTCCGGACGTTTTTCCGGCTCTCTCTTCTGGGCGAAAGCGCCAAGCGACATGACACCAGTCATTACGACTGCCATCGCCACCGCCATCAACTTTCGTCTTAAATTCGTCATGATTTCTAATGCCTCCTCAGCTCCCAAATGAGCGCTTGGGAGAGGAGAAGAGTTGCGCCACTCTAAGATTGAGCAACATGGGTGCCAAGCAGACCCACCCTGCTGAGTCCAACAGTTTCGCACAAACCAGCCGTATTCCTCCCAGAAAAGCCGACCTGCTGACACCGTTTGGCAACACCTCGCACCGTTTCGTGCACTTTTCTTGAAGCCGAAGCACGGCATCCTGCTTTTCTGGCATCGCGCCAGTATTGTCATGTTGGATGCCGAGATACAAGATTATGCGAGCTTCGCGCTCTTGCGCCTGCGATCCCAACTGCGGGCGGGACGCCCGGCGATCCTATCCTTTAGCGCCTGACTCCGGAACTGAGTGTACCCACGTTCCCACTGATATCGAAGACTCGCAGGGAAATGGTGTGTTCGCCCGCACTCAAAGATCCAAACTCGACAGCGTATCTTTCGCGACCGCTGTCGGCGATGCCGTCTTCGGGAAAGACGGGAACCCAGGGACCGCCATCAATGCTAGCGTCCGCCCGCTTGATCTTTCCGGTCGCATCCTCCACCTCGAAAACCGCTGTGCCTCCGCCATCACTTCGCATCCGCGCCGGATTCGCCTTCACGATCGGTGGTGTGTTGTCGATATCCACTGGTTCACTTAGACGCTCACCGGATAGTGCCTGGCCGGAAGGATTGTCGGGGGCATCAGAAACGGTAATTTTAATGATGTAGCGGCCGTCAGCCAGAGTTGCGCCGTCAATCGTAAAAAAGTTTTCCCGCAGCCTGTCCCTTAGTAAGCGAAAGGTGTTTTCGGTCAGGGCGCGATAGTAGATGGCATACTCGAGGGTGTCGCCGTTGCGATCTTCGGCTTGCCACTGAAACGAGCGCGCGCCGCGTTGAAACAAGCGTCGCGGCGGAACCTGGGCCACCGCGCCAAATAATGCCGGATCCAATCCCGAGGCTTCGACGTTTGGGTCCACGGGCATTTGCACGACTGGCTGCAAGCCGATGCCGACCGGCAAGGCAGTGATTGAAAGAACTTCCGGCGCAACGTTACGCGGCAGATAGGCAACGCTCACATCTTCCATCCAGGTTTGTGTTGTATTAGCAGTCGCCCGGAGCGTCGCCCGCCACTGAATGAATCGCGCGCGTGGGCTGGTGATCTGATTGCCATCCGGGTTTTTGTAAGCAGAGCTCCATTCACTCCAGGTCGAATCTGGTCGCTCGCCGTTGCCGGTCCGCGTTTGCAGCTCAATATTGCCGGCGCTGCGCCAGAAGATTCGTCCCCAGGTCGCCGTTAACTTTGCGTCACGCACTGGCGACTCGTATGAACCGTCCGCGACTGATCCCGCGGCGAAGCGCAAAAGTTTTCCTTGATTACTTGAGGCAGCGTAGACCTGTCCACTGCGAACCAGGAAAGATGAAATCTGTCCTTCGGTTGTTTGCAAAAGCAACGTATCCCGCCCGTCATTAGTAACCGAATAAATTCTGCCTTTATCCGCCGTGCCAATCAGAACGGTACCCGTTTGCAAGCCGGGCGCAATCGCGAAAGCCGTCACGTTGCTTGAACTCCAAACTACATCCGACGCGCCATCCGGCAGGATACGAAACACGGCGCTACGAGCATTGGAAAGATCAGAGCGACTGCGTGAAGCTGTGGGAACGTTTGGGATCGGGTTGCCCGCTTCATCGACAGCCGTGATCGTCACGCTCGTGGTCGGAGTTGTCGCAGCATCTCCGCTCGGTGGAGATGCTGGCTGAGGTCGCGCGGTCGAGGCCGCATCACTCAGTGCGAGAGCGTAAATGGATCCGTCCGCAGCGGGCGCGAGAGCATGAATTTCGCGCAGGTGTGCGTCGAACAAGGCGAAGGCTTTGCCCTCAGAAGATATCCGCAGCACCAGCCCACCCGGATCGGTCCCCGCGATCAAGTCTCCTTGCGCAGTGACTGCCAGAGACATCACATGGGTTTGATTGGTGCTGACCAGGAGCGACGATTCGGGCTTGGCGTTCGCTGAGGAGACGCGATAAAGCTTGCCGTTATCTCCCGTGCCTACCGCTACCGCACCATCATTAAGAATAGCCAGCGACCAGATGTACTTATCCGGCGGATCGAAATAGACATCGGCGCGTCCATCCGCAGCAATGCGGTAGACCTTACCGTCCGGGGAAGTTCCAGCGTACAACGCACCGTCCCGCGAAATAGCAATAGCGGTAATGTCCAACTCCGCGGCGTCGTATAACAACGAACCACGCCCGTCTGCGGTGACGCGGTAGATTCTGCCATCGTGACCAGTGCCCAGGTAGACGTTGCCCTGGCTATCGATCGCGCTGGACCAGATGTAGGCCTGCTCGGTGTTGAAGACTTCGGTTAGATGAGGGGCCAGCATCAGCACGCCGGTATCCGTGATCGAAACCCCGCGTGCATCGCCTTTCAATAATTCAGTTCTGCCATTGATTTCCCAGATTACTGGCTGTCCGGCGCGAACATTTACCGGCAGGCCTACGGTCAGGAACGAAGCCAGCAGGATTGGAAAAATGAAATACCTTTTTAATTGAACCATGTGTCGAGTCTCGTAGAAGACCAGTTTGAAAATCTCTCACCGGGCTGACGCCACGGTGAGAATAAACTTAGAAGACTAATTACCTCTTAATTTCCTATGTACTTAGCGTAGAGCGAGCGAGCTGTCGTCATTTCGTCAGTCCCGCGAATGATCGAGCGCGCGTCTTGAAAAACAGTGAGCTCGAATTCTCCGGTGCGAAAGCGTAATAGATAGTCGTTAAACTTTACCTCGCCTGCTCCGCTCAGTCTTTCCGCAAGCGCTTTGAAATCAATCTGAGTCGGCTGCGACGGGGAGATTTGCACGGCATTGCGTCCACACATCACCGCCGCGAAATCGCCGGCCGCTGCTTCCAGAGTTTGAAACTTACCGGCGGCGCAGGTGGGGCAGTCCAGCGCGGGTGGTCCCGGATTGATTTTCCGCCATTCGTTCCGCCACACATCAAACTGCATCAGGGAGCCATGCAGGGCGGCTACATCTCCGGTTAGTAACTTCAATGCTTCACTCACCTGCACTGCAGCTACCACACTGATGATCGGCATAATCACTCCGGCCGTATCACACGTCGGAGCGCTGGCAGCAGGCGGGGCTTCTTCAAACACGCAACGCAGACACGGCGTTTGATGCGGCCTGATGGTCATTGTTACGCCGTAGGAGCCGACGGCTGCTCCGTAAATCCAATTGCATTCATGCTTCACGCACGCGTCATTGATCAAATAGCGTGTGGCGAAATTGTCAGTGCCATCGAGTACTACATCGCAGTCTTGTATCAGCCGTTCAATGTTCGATTGGTTGACGTCGGTGATTTCCGCCTCAACCTCGATTTCTGAGTTTAGTTCGCCGATGTGATTAGCAGCGGCGACTGCCTTAGGAGTTCGTTCGGCAGCGTCTTGCTCCGTAAACATTGTCTGCCGTTGCAGATTAGACGCTTCAACAAAGTCTCGATCCACGATCCGCAGTTTGCCGACACCGGCACGTGCGAGGCTTTCAGCGTGAGCTGAGCCAAGCGCCCCACAACCGACAAGCAAGGCGCGCGCGGCGCCTAACCGGCGTTGTCCCTCTTTGCCGATCCCGTTGAAGAGGATCTGCCGGCTGTAGCGCTCCTGAATTTCTGGCAACCGATCTTCCAATCATCACCTCGACGAGATCAAAGCTTCGTGGGCTGCGTGCGACATCACCTGCTCTGGCGCTTCGACGCCTGTCCACAATCGAAACTGTGCGAGAGCCTGCTTCACAAGCATCGGCAAGCCACCAAGCGTCTGACAACCAGCAGCACGAGCTTCGCGTAGAAACCGCGTCTCTAACGGATTGTAAACCAGATCGCAGGCCAGACGTGCCCCAAGCAATTGTGCTGCGCTTGCCGGCGTTTGTTCCTGCAACTCGCCGGCAGTGCCGAGGGGCGTCGTATTAATGACTAGATCAAAGGTAGCGAAGGTGGCGTCCTCAAGAGATTTGCAGCCAACGCCAAACTCCGCGGCCAGAGCTTTCGCCTGAGTTTCATTGCGTGCAAAGACGGTCGCGCTTGCGGCCACTTGCTTCAAACTCCAGACCACTGCTCGCGCTGCTCCACCCGACCCGATCACTGCGCAACGGGCGTTTTGCAACTTACCAAAGGCCTCCTGAATGACTTGCACAAAAGCAAGGCCATCGGTGTTGTAGCCATGTAGTTCATCACCCTCTACGACAATCGTGTTGACCGCTCCGAGCTCGACGGCGGTCGGCTCAATCCAGTCGAGAGAGCTCATCACGGCACTCTTGTGCGGCGCCGTGACGCTGACTCCGCGCATGTTCAAGTCGATCTCACGCGTGCGAGGGTGAACCATTCGCCGCATGAACGATGCGATATCTCTCACAGGAAACGGCAGGTAGACGGCATTCACTCCGGACGAATCCAACGCCGCGTTATGCATCTTCGGCGAGACGGAGTGAACTACCGGCATTCCTACCAAACCCATCACCTGAGTCTGAAGATTGATTTTCTGAATTCGATAAAGATTCAGGAGATCGTCGACGGTCGGTTGGCCTGGCGCGATTGCAGACTGCTCGTTTAGTGCTGCGTAAGTCAGAAACGCACCACGAGAGGGACCCAAAATCCGAGTCGCCAATCCTGCCTCGCCCATGGCTATTGCGATCATTTGACGACCTT
Organism: Pyrinomonadaceae bacterium; assembly: GCA_041750995.1. Lineage (GTDB taxonomy): Bacteria > Acidobacteriota > Blastocatellia > Pyrinomonadales > Pyrinomonadaceae > PSRF01. The sequence continues at coordinate 14,262 of JBGSYG010000038.1, forward strand.
CAGAACGCGCGCGTTCGAGTAAACGAAAGACCGGGACGCAATCAATCGCGTCATCTGCTTGTACGGCGAACTTTAAAATCTTTGCCGGTGTTCTCGCCATGCCCAAGTAAAGCTTTTCGAGGTCGTCTGGCATGCCAATCAGATCGTGATGGGAACAAATCACACGGCTCCAGTCGGGCTTCCTTCCGTAATCGAATGCGTGCGGATTGCAAGCAATATCAAACTCCATATCCAAGAATGCTTGATCCAATGGCCGGTTGAATAGCCAGAACAAAAGCCTTGTTTTTGTATCCAACGCTCGCCGTCCCCCTTGCTCAGCGGGACGATAGGTAACGATGATCGGTATTGGAAAGTCGACGAATAGAGGGTCAAGCTTCCTAAAGTCGCCGCCGATCTGATGTGGGTTGAGGCAATCGAGTCGTAGCTCGATGACGTCAGCGTGCGGTCGTGCGTTTAGGATTGCTTGTTCGAAAGCGTCTAGATTTTCTTCGCAAATGGAAACACAGATGGCTGGAGGTTGAATTTCCATTCACGAATGATCAGGTAATCGAGGGCGAATCAACGGCCGGACTATCACTAAGTCTTTCTCGTCGACTCAACAGGATCGAAGTGTCTCGTGGGTGCTTCCACGCCAAGGTGTCGGGTTGTGCCTTCGGTAACGCTTGGTGGCGCCGCGGTCAGGTCGCCGGTGTTGCGAGCCGGAAACGCCGGTGCGGCAGTCGCAGCCTGAAGCGGCGTTGGTGCGGCACCAAACGCGGGAAGTGAGCGGTTCTGGTGATCGCGAAAGCGAATGTACTGCGCGATGCCCGTCCCCATCATCGAAAACGCTGGGATGAACATCCAGAACCACCACCCTCTTCCCATGTCGGAAAACGAGAGGGCGACTGTTACCAGCAGAAAGGCAATCCCCATAAAGGTATTTCGGAAGGCGTTGTCGAGCGTGGGCGCTCGTCTCATTGCGCGCTTCTCCGAGCGGGTCAAGTCTTCCGCCGGAGCCATTTGCTGCACCTGACCGGCTAACGCCTGGGGCACAAGACTGATGTTAGCGCCACAGACTCGACAAAAGCTGGCGCCATCTAAATTCTGAGCAGCACATTTGGGGCAGAACATGATTTCGCCTCCGTTAAGCTAAGCGGTATTGCTCGCTCTTTGGCGCAGCGCTTCGTACAACAAAATTCCCGCTACGACTGAAACATTGAGGGATTCTAAGTGTCCAAGCACCGGAATACGAACAAGGGAATCACAACGTTCCCTCACGAGGCGATGCAGGCCGGAACCTTCGCTTCCTAAAAAGATCGCTGTCGGCAGCTGCCAGTTCCACTCGGAGTACTTTGAAGTTGCTTCCGCGGCAGCGCCAACAACCCAGATGTTACGTTCTTTCAACTGCTCTATCAAACGAACCAGGTTGGTAACGCGTGCAATCGGAACATATTCAACCGCGCCAGCCGCTGCCTTCGCCACAGTATCAGTCAAACCTACGGCGCGTCGTTCCGGAATGAACACGGCGTCTACTGCCGCGCACTCGGCCGTGCGCAGAATCGCGCCAAAGTTCCGCGGATCCTCCACACCGTCGAGGCCGAGAACCAGCGGCGGCTGGTTGTTTTTAACATTTGCCTCGAGCGCATCAAGCAATTCGTCGGCGTCGCGATAACGAGCCGCAGCCACTCGCGCAACTACGCCTTGATGATTAATCGCACCATCGAGCCGATCCAGACTAATTCGCGGTACGCGATGAATAGGCACGCGCGCCTGCTTAGCTAACTGTAGCAATTCACCGAGTCGTTCATGACGGGCGCCTTCGGCGATCGTTACGCTTTCGAGGGGCCGCTGGCCGGCGCGCAGGGCTTCCAACACCGGATTGAGCCCGTAAATTTTTTCGCTCGAGCCGCTATCGCGATTCGTTCGCGCGTCGCCCGGTTCGCTCCGGCGATCGCTTCGATCTTCGCGGAAATGTTTTTCGCCACGCGGTCGGCGTTGATTTGGCATCGCTTAGGTTTCGTTCGGGGAATTCTGATCTTTCAATAGAAAGCAGCACAGACGCGAATAACGAGTAAACTGGCTGACATTGTTGCTTTCCATTACTGCCTCAACGCTGTACTTCCCGGGCCGCTCGCGCCGCCAACCGCCGGAACCTGTACGCTGGCCGGAGGGCCAAACCCCATCCAACGCTGGTCGCACAGACAAGTAGGAGTCGTTGTGATTTGCGGTGGATGCTCTTGTGCGAATCAAGTTCAAGAGCGATGCAAAATTCTCCCCAGCGATAAATCCACGTTGAGGCAGCAGGGAGTAATCGAAACTGTTGGCAGTGATTCGGAAACATTCGTCGCGCCCGTTGGCATAAAGATCCATCACCGGCTCATCGGCAAAGAACTCCCTCGCTTCGGTAATCTCTTTTTCACCCCGCTTCCCTTTTTGTTCAGCCGACTCAACTCGCTTGGTAATCAACCGACCGCTAACGATCAGCGCGATCTGAGACCACGACAGCTCAGTACCAGCATCACCGCCAATCTGTTTAAGAGTGATGCCTGCATCAGTAGACTTCCCCGCCCGAATCTGCACAGCCGCGGCCGATAAGCCAAGCTCAGCATCTGAAACCACCGTTGTGCTACAACCGAGATCCATTAATTTGCGTGTTATGAGTTCGGCTTCTTCGCGCGTCTCGGTTCTGGCTAAGGGCAAAGGCTCAGCAGCCGCGATGATCCGTTGTAGCTCAGCAGCACTCAGTTTTAATAGTTGAGCAGCTGTTTGCAATTTCTCAGTGGCAAAGTCATTTGCGCTGGTTGGCAATAGAATGGCGTTATATCCGAGAACGGAGTCATCGACAGGCTTCAGCGTAATCGCCCGCGGTTCGACAGTCTTTCTGATGGTGGTAAGGGCCGCGGCGCAATACAAACAATTTGCTCGCGTGGGCGGATTAGAACGCAAACATACGTCGCAGCGCACCATCTCGTCGTGGGCAAAGCCTTGAGGCTCGCTTGGCGCCAGCGGATCTCCGTCAAGGAATGGGATGTTTTCGTTATCTTTCAGCGACAGCTCCTCCACCCATGGGAATTATACGCGGTGCGTAAACTTACCCGAATGATATCCTGACGCCTATACTGTGGCCGGGCTGGGGCTAAAAACAAATGACTTGTCAACGCATCAAACTATTGTTCAGCATCACGCTCGGCGTGTTGTCTTGTTCCTGTGCAGCGTTGCAACCGCCAGACACCAGTGGCCCAAGAGACACCGGCCCACTCTACCCGATACTTTTCACAGAGCAGGCACAAAGAACTGATGCCTCGAATCTCGCCTTCAATCGGCTCACTCAAAGTCCAGGCACGCAATCCGCCGTGCAACTACAACCAATCACAGCGGCGATCCAGAGTTTGCCGAGTCTCAGCACGCCATTGTACCTCCCTAAAGTTGGTATCAATCCTGAGATGGACGAAGAGGAAACGCGTGAGTCGCTACGACGATTCATTACAGACTGGCGCGTTTTGATCGGAGCCGACCCGGCCCATCTCTCCCTCGTTGATAGAATCGATAGTCCGGACGGTGTGAAGACCGCCAAATATGAGCAACGTCCATTTCGGTATCCGGTGCGCGGTGGCTATGGATCGCTCGAGATTCAATTTCTTCCGAATCGCGTCGTCCGTAATATAACGAGCACTTGCCTGCCTGATGCCGAGCGCCTGCAAAGCGCGCTCGCGCCGGTCACTCCAAAGTTAACTGCGGCAGAGGCAATCAACGTCGTGCGGACTTCCGATATCACTTTCGCAAATATGAGTGGGCAACAGACCACTGCTCGAGTTGGGGCGAACGATGAAGTTACTCCTGTTGAGTTAGTAACGCTGGTATTTCCCACGAGCGGCCGGACGGATGCACTCGAACTTCACATCGCCTGGGAAATTAAGGTTGGCGCCAACCCGCGTCGTGTGGTGTACGTGGATGCTGTTGAGGGGAAAGTCCTGCGAGCGTCGATAGCTCCCTAGCCGCTTCGGAATTGCTACAAACTTGACCAAAAAGCTGCAAAAACGCATTCTAGTCCCGTTAATAAACATTTATTGGAGTTTCTATTTTGATGCATAACTTTGATCCAACTAACAACATATCCTGGCAACTAGGGCATCGCGGATTGGTCGCGGTGTTTATAGACGGCAACAACCTGTTTCACGCCGCGCGCTTCCACAACATCGACATCGACTACAACAAACTGCTGCGAGTTTTGCTTGGCGACGGGCGTCTGCTGCGCGCCTTCTTTTATACGGGGGTAGATGTTGGTGCAGAACGGCAACAGGGCTTCCTGCTCTGGATGCGCCGCAACGGGTTTCGCGTTATTCAAAAAGAGCTGAAGACGTTTTACGACGGGACTCGCAAGGCAAATCTCGACGTGGAGATTGCCGTTGACATGTTGTCTCTCGCCGGACGTTATGACACTGCCGTACTGGTTTCCGGCGACGAAGATTTTGTCTATGCCGTAAACGCCGTTGCCTACAAAGGCTGCCGCGTGGAGATTGCCGGCTTTCGCTCGAACACGGCGCCGAAGCTAATCGACGTCGCCGATTATTTCATCGACCTGGGTGAAATCGCGGACAAGGTGCGGAAGGAAGCCAGTCACGGGCATCGTTACGACGAGCGCGAGCTGCATGAGCACGTTCCCGCGCACTTCATCCACGAACATCTCCAGATTCAGCAGGAAGACGCGACAGTCGAGTTCCAGGCGGCGCTGCATGTCGTTTTGGAAACTGAACTCACTGACGAGTCTGAGAATTTTGCCAGTGCCGGTTCTGAATTCATTCGCGTGACTGACGAGCAGTGACGGCTTCAGGAAAGCTGAGACATTCATGAAGTTATTTACCGTCGCTGAAGCGAATGCACTCCTACCCTCCGTGCGTGAGATTCTGAAAAAGATTCAAGCCGCGCGAAAGAAACTTGCCTCCTATCGCAGCCAGGCAAAGGTCGCTGCTGATCAAGCGGAACAGGGTGGTGGTGGTTTCGGCGACGGTTTGCGCTACGCTGATTTGCTCATCGAACTCACATCTCAAACCAGCGAACTTGAACTTCTCGGCGTGCAGTTGAAAGACTTCGAGCGCGGCCTCGTGGATTTTCCCTCATTACGCGACGGTCGCGTCGTTCTGCTCTGCTGGCAGATCGGTGAAGGCGATGAAGTAGAGTGGTGGCACAATGTTGAAGATGGTTTCGCCGGACGTACTCCAATCTAGAAGTTTTCCACAGGCACTTCACAACCGAACCTTGCGATTACTCAGTTAAGCAACTCCAACTATCTGAATAATTCTAATTGACCACTTAAAGTAGTTCCTGATAGGATGCGCCCCGATCATGCACCGAGCTGGACGTGAGACAGAGTGGCGTCGCGAAAATCCGGCTCGAGATCCCTTCGGAGGCACTTTGGTATGAAATGTCTCTCATGCGACGCGCCCATTGGACCCAACTCTAATCAATGTGGCGAATGCACCGCAGGAGCCCGCGTGGAAACTTCAGATTCACAAGCCACACAGAACGAAGAGCCAGCCTACAGCGCAGTTCAAGGTTCGAAACTAATCGAATTTCCGGGAGTGACGCGCAGCACGGTTCCGCAATGGCGTAAGGATTTGAGCGAGCGTGTGCGCGAAGTGCAGGAGAAACGCGCGCGCGAAGAGGCTCTCGAACTTTCGTTAGTGTCACAAACGGCTGTAAACGAAGCGACCTCTCAATTGGAGCTGCTACCTCAGGCAGAAGCGACTCCGGTCAATCCCCTCGTTGCCGCAGCACTGCGTCGCATCGAGCGAGCGCATGACGCCGGAGTCTATCTCAATCACTCGAGCAATTCGTCAGGTGCGACTGCGGTAGCCTACGCGTCACCAATGCTGCACAACGAAACCTCGTTGGACGAGGCTGCCCCGTTAGCAGCGGCGATTGTTGATGAAGAATCCCAGCTGCGCGAGGCGGAGAAGGTGCATAACCTTGTGGTAGTGCCCGCGCGCGCAACCCTAGAGACCGAGAATGTTACCAAGCCTAAACGGATGATTGGCGATATCAATGATCCGGCGCTGAACTATTTAGATTCCGTCCGTACTTCTACTCCTGTCAAAAACAACGGTTACAAACGTGCGTCAGTCGCAGCTCGAGTAGTAAGTGCAATTGTCGACTTGGTAGTTGTCTCGTTGCTTTGTGCTCCCTTCGCAGCGGTGCTGGAACTGGCAAATACTAATTGGCAGGCTACGCGCACGCGGATCTTTGCGGGAATAATCTTCTCGTGCGTCGGTTTTATTTACTTCACAGTGTCCACAGCACTTAGCGGGAAGACACTTGGACTCCGACTCTTTTCGCTCCGCATTGTCGATTTGCGCACTGGCTTGATTCCAACCGGCACGCAGTCTGCCGGACGAGCCCTAATCTATCTCCCTTCGTTACTCATCCTGGGTATCACTTCTATTTTTGCGTTATTCAATTCTGAGGGTTTGACTGCTCACGATCGCATTACACGAACGGCAGTCGTTCACGTTTAGAAAAGCAGCCAGCGATTTTTCGGGCTCTCGTTTCGGGAGCCCTTTTCGTTTGTCTTGGTGATTCTGTTAGCCTCCCCCTCGATGCGCCAGGAAACTATTCAAGCAATCGTTGCCGAGTTGGAAGGAGCGTTACTCAATCATACCTTTGGGCGCGTGTTCCAACTCTCTCCATTGTCGCTTGCAATCGATTTTGGCGTTCGCCACGCAGGTTATCTTTTTGTCAGCGCCGAACCAGCACAACCGCGAATTCATTTGATCAAGAGGAGCGCGCGCGAACTTGAGAAGCAGTCGCAGCCGCCCGCTCTCTTCGCGCAAGCGTTGCGCTCACTGCTCGCCGGCGCGCAATTAGTCAACATAGGCAGGGACGAGACCGAGCGCGTCGTGCGTCTGCGATTTCTTGGCGAAGACGATTTGGGTGAGCCGAGTTCTAAAACCCTGGTCTGCCAGCTTACGGGCCGCTCCGCAAATCTATTCTTGCTAGAAGCGAACGATCAGATCCTTCATGCACTCAGATCGCCTAAGGGCGACGGTCAGCAGCTGGGTCAAAGCTATAAGTCCCCGGCCCCGCAGGCTGCACGAGTCGCAGACACTGAGTCTCAAACCATTGAATTCGATCAAAAGGAGTTTGCGACTCTTTCTCAAGCGCTTGATGACCATTACACGCGACTTGAGCAATCACAAACATTTTCTCAGCGCGCCCAATCGGCGGGAGATCGTATCAAGAAGGAGCTGACCCAGCGTCGCAAGCTTAAAAAAAATCTGGAGCGCGACCTTGCGGGACATGGTGACCCGGAGCAACACAAGCGGCTCGGGGATCTCCTGCTTGCCAATATCGGCACCGCTGTTCGCAACGGCGATCAGGTGAGTATTAAAGACTACTATTCACAAGGTGAACCCGCGCTGGTGCTGGAGGTTGATAAGGACAGCTCGCTACAGGATGAGGCGGGCCGCTATTTTTCACGTTATACGAAAGCAAAGCGCGCCGCTCAGGAAATCAGCGCCCGGCTGGCAGCCCTTGGACCAGAATTGCTCAAACTGCAAGAAAGTCAGGCCGAGCTTGAGAGCATTATCGCAAGGGGAGATGAAGCTGGACTGTTGAAATTCGAGGGGCCTGAAAAGCAACAGCAGTCCAAAACAAGAAAGAAGCCGGACGAGAAGTTCCCCGGCGTGCGTCGTTATCTCTCATCAGATGACTACGAAATACTTGTTGGACGCGCCGCGCAAACGAACGACAGGCTGACTTTCAAAATCGCCCGGCCGCACGACCTGTGGCTGCATGCCGCAGATTATCCGGGTTCACATGTTGTGATTCGTAATCCTTCACGCAATGAAGTTCCGCACCGGACGATCATCGAAGCCGCTCAACTTGCTGCGAAGTTTAGCCAGGCTGGCGACGATTCAAAGGTGACCGTGCACTACACTTCGCGCAAATTTATAACTAAGCCGAAAGGCGTCGCCCCCGGACTGGTCCGCATATCTAGCTTCAAAACGATTACCGTCGCCCCTGCCGAAAAAATTTCCCGCCTTTAAATCAACTGGACTTCTACCCTGTTGCCCAGTTCAACGGGGACACCAAGGATAAGAGTGATTTCAGACTGATCGAACGAAAACCACTCCCTGAAATGCTAATCTCCTTCTATTAGGAACATTTAACGCTAACAATTGAGTCACCGCGTTGCTAACTCTCACTCTGTCCGTTAGTATCTGCACACCCCCAAAACAGCTGGAAAAGGAAGGAAAGAAGATTATGGGACTCTTTGACAAAATGTTCGGACGAGGTGCGTCCGACGCACAGCAACAACCTAACGCAGAGCAGCGTTTCAACACCCTGAAACAGAAATACACTTCCGTGCTAAATGCTGCGGATCAGGAACACATTCAATTTCAGAATCTGCACGTGCAGGATGACAAGCTCTACATCAAAGCCATCGCACCTTCTGAAGACGCGAAGAACAAGTTTTGGGATCAGATCAAACTCGTGAACCCGAACACCGACGACATCACAGCTGAGATCAGCGTCGATACCAGTCGTTCGATGGGCGCAGCCGCGGGCGGTGGCGCCGGACAAGGAGGCCAAAGCTATACAGTGAAGGCCGGCGACACGCTCTCCAAGATCAGCAAGGAATTCTACAAAGATGCCAACGAGTACATGCGCATCTTTTACGCCAACCGCACCACGCTAAAAGATCCTGACAAGATTCAGGTCGGGCAACAGTTGACGATTCCTCCTGATGACAATGCCTAATCGAACTCAGGCGAACTTGAGTCACGATAGCGACTCCCGGAACGATCGGGGGTCGCTTTTTCGTAGGGAACTACTCACGTCCTGCAAACTCAGCGCGGCTAATGAGGTCTGACATGGTCATTGTTGTTTCGTTGGCGAAGAGTGACCAGGAAATCTTGAGTTGTTTCGACGTTATGGTCGAGCTGCGGCCTCATTTGAAACGAGATGAATTTGTAGCTCGCATCAAGCGACAACAGGAAGATGCAGGTTACGAGTTAGCATCTCTAAGTGCCGAGACGGTTAAAGCGGTAGCGGGCTTCCGAATTTCTGAGTGCCTCGCGTGGGGCAAATTTCTTTATGTTGACGATCTCGTCTCCGGGAGTAGCGACAGGTCGCAGGGTTATGGTGGAATTTTGTTCGACTGGCTTGTTGCTTACGCGCGCGAAGCGGGTTGCGCGGAGTTTCATTTGGATTCCGGAGTGCAACGCTTTGACGCTCACAGATTCTATCTACGAAGACGGATGGCTATCGAAGGGCATCACTTTGGTTTGAAGTTAACGTGAATCAAGATTTCCATCATTGGCGACTCCTGGGTCTCACTAATTTTCACCGCCACGACGCGAAGAATGGTCTGGCAGTAAGATCGAGACCATAGCGGACAGACTTGGGTCGGAGATAGGAGTAAGAGGAATGATTTTGCAGACACCAGTGACCATGCACGCAGCACGCACTGCCCTTAACCAGGATCCAACGCTGCGCGAATGGGCCGAGACGTGGTTAAAGAATAAAGAGCGATTAAGTCAGCCGGCGATGTCAGATGCAGAGTTCGATAAGCATTGGCTCTACGTGCGGCCTGAGCGCATGCATGAAGGCGCCATTGAAGCTGTCACTGCCTACGTGCAGCGCACCGAGGAACATTAATGTAGGGGCGTCCCTCCGTGGACGCCCCTGCTTCGGTGGGTGTTCCAAGGACGCCTTCCAATTTTGAAAGTGCCTGGGTGCTTTGTTAGGGTTTTGCTTACAAAAGTAGGGGCGTCCCTCCGTGGGCGCCCCTGCTTCGGTGGGTGTTCCAAGGACGCCTTTCAATCTTGGAAGCGCCTGGGTGCTTTGTTAGGGTTTGCTTACAAGTGTAGGGGCGTCCCTCCATGAACGCCCCTGCCTTCGGTGGGTGTTCCAACGACGCCTTCCAATTTTGAAAGCGCCTGGGTGCTTTGTTAGGGTTTTGCTTACAAAAGTAGGGGCGTCCCTCCGTGGGCGCCCCTGCTTCGGTGGGTGTTCCAAGGACGCCTTTCAATCTTGGAAGCGCCTGGGTGCTTTGTTAGGGTTTGC
>JBGSYG010000039.1:0-1745 GCA_041750995.1 Pyrinomonadaceae bacterium
AAGTTCTTTTGGCTGGTGCGTCAGCGCGAGGCCCAGGTAGTACCAAGCTTGATCATCTCTGTCGTTCTTCTTTAGGGCATTCTTTAGTTGCTGGGTTGCCGCGGAGAAATTGTTCTGACGATAAAGCTCAATGCCGCGCTGCCGTTCTACAACTCCGGGAACTGGGGCGGTTTGGGCCGAAACGATGTTCGAGTGTGAAGACGCCGGAAGGAGCCAAACCGTAGTTGCGATTATGGCGCAAAGCAGTTGACGAGATTTCAACATCAATTCGCTATTCAGTGCACCATTGAAGAGTTACTTAACCTGGTTGTGTCTAGCTGGTTGTTCATTTGATTGAGCCGGATGAATACCAATTTGACAACCGGCGCTGGAGACTGAGTTTAACCTTTACAAGCCTGAAACGTTTTTCGAGAGTTTAGATGACTGAGCGCCAAGTTGGTGGTTCGCTGAACCGGGGAACTTTAGTACAAGTGAAAGTGGTATTCGATCTGAACAAATGTCGAGACGGGCTTGCCGTCTAACAATGCGGGAGTGAACTTGATTCGTTGAACAGCGGCAATTGACGCCTCGGTCAATCCATCGGGAAGCCCCTCAATAATCAGAGGATGTTTCACTGTTCCGTCGGCTGCAAGGATACACCTCAAGATGACAGTTCCGGTGACACGTCTATTGCGGGCGTTTTCTGTATATGCTGGTTCGGTCCTGGCCAAAATAGTTGCCCGCGTTGTGGACTTACCCGAGAACGGTGGATCAGAACCATAGAAACGCAGGTTTTTGATCTGCTCCACCCAGGTTTGTTTATGGTCGGCATTAGGCTCGAGCTCAAGGTACTTCTCAAGGTAAGTTGCAGCTTCCAAATAGCCCACCCGACGCGTCTCTATCATTTCCTTTTGATTAAGGTAACTCACGAGTGCCTGACTCTTTAGTAAATAGGCAGCTGCGTACCTGGGAGCAAGCTGGATGGCGGCCTCCGCGTGTTTGACTGCCGCTTCTCGGTCACCTGTGCGGATGCCGGCAGCGCCGATAACATAATGTGCTTCCGGAATGTGGGGATCGAGATCAACGGCCAGACGGGCTTCACGGATCGCTTCCCGCCACTTGCTTTGTAGCAGTGCCACGTATCCAAGACCAACGTGCGCGGGGGCGAAATCGCGTCTAAGTGTTACAGCAGTTTGCAAGCTCTTTGTCGCGTTCCTTAGATCGTCAATCTGGATTTGGGCGAGTCCCAAAAAATGCCAGGCTTCATAGTCATTCTTGGTTTGTTTGAGAGCCTTCTTCAGGTCAGCTATAGCGCGAGAGTGTTCGCCCTGACGAAACAACGCGATTCCGCGTTCACGCTCGAGGGTACTTGATTGCGCAAAGGCCGTGGGTTTGGTGAACGAGTTCGAAGGGGAAATCCAAAGAATGAGGGCGATGAAAACAACGAGAAGTTGATGAGGCTTGAACATTAGGAGTTCCCTCTTGCTGTCGCCAGCCGGAGAGGTGTCTGAGAGTTTTGCCTTCGAACGTATCTTAGGGCTACACCATAAACTTAACTGGACGTGTGCTTCTCGAGTTAGGCTGACCTCAGCGACAGAACTCGAAAGCAAACCGGACTGGAAACTAATTACGCCGCGGCGCCGTGGCACTTCTTATACTTTCGTCCTGATCCGCAGGGACACAATTCGTTACGACCCACCTTCGGCTGATCGCGAACAATCGTCTTAACCTTGCCGGCTTCCTCGCCCGCCGCTGCCGCTCCCTGG
>JBGSYG010000040.1:0-251214 GCA_041750995.1 Pyrinomonadaceae bacterium
GAGAATCTCCAAGACGCTGGCACCCTGTTCGACCAGGCAATCCAGAAAGATCCCAACTTTGCTCTCGCGTATTTATTCGCCGGAAGAACTAATCAAGAGTTCAGGAAAAACGTTGAAAAGGCTGCCAGCCTCACTGAAAAAGTTTCGCCAGGAGAGAGAGAGTGGATCCTAGCTGCCAAGGATCAGGTTGACGGCAATCCGGCCGGGCGGAAAATGCACCTCGAACAACTCCTGAAGCTACATCCAGCTGACAAGCGTGCGCACTCGCAGATGGGTTTTTACTACCGCTCCATCGGCGACGACACTACTGCTCTGCACCACTTCACGGAAGCCGTGAAGCTGGACAAGAAATACGCGCCGGCCTACAACAACATCGGCTACTCCAACCTTAGTCTGGGCAGGTTTGAGGATTCGGAGCGGGCCTTCCAGACCTACATCAAGCTCATCCCGAAAAATCCCAATCCATACGATTCGTACGCCGAACTGTTAATGAAGACGGGCAAATTTGCTGAGTCCATCAAGCAATACAACCGAGCCCTGGAGATTGATCCGACGTTCATCAACTCATACCGGGGAATTGGTAACAACTACGTCTACCAACGTGAATACGTTAAGGCTCGTGAATCCTACCAGCACATGTTCGACAAAGCCTCGGACGATGGGTTGAGGGACCTGGCCCTGCTGTCTGCGATGAACTCTTATGTGACAGAAGGCAATATGGCCAAGGCTCTTGAGGTGAACGAGCAGCGACGCGCGATGGCAGAAAAAGCTGACGACAGCACTGCGCTCATCGGCATCCACACCATCGCCGGATACATACTTGCGGAGGCAGGCAAGTTGGAAGAGGCTGCCAAACAGTTCGAGAAGGCAGACCAACTCAGAGACGACTCTTCAGTATCGCCGACGGTTAGGGAGAATAGACGCTTCGGGAAGATGCAGAATCACGCCCGACTCTTGATCGCCCGGCTGGAGTTCGACCAGGCGAAGACTCAATTAGAAGAGATTAGCCAATACCTGTCGTCGCGGAAGAACCCGAATCAAGTCCGAGCCTACAACGAGACGGCCGGATTCCTCGAGCTTGGACAAAAGAACTACGCCAAAGCACTAGAGTATTTCGCCAAGGCAGACCCCAATGATCCATACATCTGGTATTACCAAGCAGTCGCACAAGAGGCGGCTGGAAATGGAAAGGCTGCTGCAGCTCTTTACCAAAAGCTGACCACTTGGAACCAGCTCGATGATACTGGCTACTCGTTGGTGCACTCGCGAGCGATCGCCAGGAGCGTTGAGTTAGCAAAACTGCCTAACTAAGAAGCCTAAAACTTTCCCACGAGGAAGATTCGCGTGAACGATCATTAAGGAACTGGGCCTGGCATCAAGCCGGCCCTTTTTTTCTGAAGGGAGCTAACGGGCGGTCAGCTTGCGGGCGATTTTCAGGCCCCTGAGAGACATTAGATCGAAAGCGAAATACAATCGTGAAGTCAGCAAAAACGCGACGCTCGTAAACTTACAAGGTGGGCAGTACCGCCCTTGTCGAGCGCGACGATCTCTCACCATCAAGTATTGCTGCTTCTCATTCGCGGACCAGTGGCAGCCACAAGGCGGCATCGAGGCGGCCATGATAGACATGCTGACAATGTCCTTCTCGCTTCAGATGTACTGGTCTAGAATCGCACACGATCGAGCGCTTCGTGTCCATGATGAACAGCGTAAGCAACTAAAACGCTTTGAGTCGAGTGGCTGGAAGTCGCCCTATCAATCGGAAGCACGGCATCTAGGAAAATGGAGTTGTGAGTAACCCTATTTCCGCTGAAGAATCGTCGTCCAACGCCTGAGCATTGCCAGTTCTTGCACTAAGATGTGACCTGATTTCCGCTTCATTGAGGGGTAATATCGAACCTAACCGCCATCGGGAGTCATCCTGAAACTGGCGTCTCGCCATCCTATCCGTGACTACGAGCGAGGTTTGAATTGCATACCGAACGAAGTCATCGAGGACGTCAATGATCTCTTTCCCTGTGGAAGAGAGAACTTCGTTTAGGCCATCAATAAGAAGGACTTTTTCGACTCTTGCAGGTAGAGCATCAATGATAGCAGGAGTGGTTGGAGGAGTTGCAAAGTGTTCTAGGAGGAATTTGATGCGATTCGCATTATCGGGTTGATACTCTGACCCGGCATCCGAGGAAGGGCCAGCCGAAAATATTGAACTAGTAACAAGAACTGCGATGGGATCGAAACCAGCGGCCACCTTGGTAACTACGGGCGACTTAGACAGTGGTTTCGATGTCTCTCATACAAGAACTCAAGCATCAATTTTGCATTAAGGGTTCAATTTTTTGTTTGACACTTTCTGACTCACGGGATAGAGTCCGCCGCGTTTACTATCGAGCCATCCCGTGGCGTCTGCCACACCCTCGCCTGCGCCTCGGGCATCAACGACAAGTTATCGATCAGCAGTCGCGTCAACTTCTAATGTCGCGTGCTCGTCAGCTTGTCTATGCCTTGTCCTCAACCCTTTTTGGAGGCTGCAATGGCCAAAGTTCCACGACCTACCACTCGATTCAATTCGTCCACTAAAGTATTAACGGCCATTGTTTGTGTGGCGCTCTTACTTTCTACGACGCCTTTAGTTACGGCGAACAACGGTAAGTCGGAAGGATGGAATTGGCCGGTTTTGTTTGCGCAGGACCACGGGCGCGGATCGAGACAGGGGGCCCCGGCGGGAGTGTTTCCCAACATGGATGAAATGCGTCGTATGACTGACGACAGGCGTCGATACGGGGTCGGTGAACCCACCATTCCGGCCCCGATTCCATCAACCCTGCGAAGATGGCGTCGCGGATCACAAGCAGCTCAGCCTTCAAGCAATGTTGAAGTTATCCTAAATGCCTTGATAGCTTTTGCGTCTCCTCATTCGGATACAGGAATTCCCTGGCTTACAAGTCGAGGGTCAGAGGCAATCTATAATCCACCTATCGGATTGTCGTTCTCTTCCGCCAACGCTCTTACACCAGAGTATAGAACTCCAGTCGAGACAGCAGGGATTGCAACAAGCGCGGCTGTGTTGCCACAGAGCCCATCTAACTTCGCGATGGCTCGGATCGCCCCACAAAACCGGACTGGAACGCCGGGAGTCGATCTGCTGTCAAAGAACTTAAACTGGAGCCTCGGCCTTGTCGGGTTGCGCGGACGGTCAGGTTTGGACCTGGGGTTGAGTCTCGCCTACAACTCAAAGGTGTGGACTCGAACCGGAAACTACATTGATTTCGATCTTGACGAGGGTACGCCGGCTCCCGGCTTTCGGCTCGGATTTCCAGTGGTCCAGGGCCTCTACTACAGCGATCATGCAAGCACTTACTTTTACATGCTGATCACGCCAGCGGGGCAGCGAATCGAGCTAAGGAGGCTGGACACCTCAAATGTCTACCAAACAGTGGACGCTACTTATGCTCAGCTCACAGACAACGGAAGCTACTTAAGCTTCAAAGCTGATGGCTTTCAACTCACCTTGGTACCTTCAGGCGGGGAATATCACTGCACGGAAGTAAAAGATCGCAATGGCAACTATCTCACCATTACTTATAACGCCTCGGGCGACATCTTAACGATTACAGACACTCTGTCTCGCGTAATCAACTTCAATTACGATGGCTATGCCAACCTGCTTTCAATCACCCAGACCTGGGGTGGACAGACTCGCTCCTGGGCGACCTTTGGTTATTCGCTGACTCCAATGGGCAACAATTTTCCCGGTATCACCTCCTACGGTCCAACTAACACCTCCATTTCAACGCTTTGGCAGGTAGGTTTGCCTGACGGCTCGCGGTACAACTTTTATTACAACAGCTACGGCATGGTTTCGGAGATCAGGCATCATGCAGCCGACATCAACAATCATGAACGCCGTCGCACAACGTATGTTTATGATGGAAGCACAAGTGATTGTCCCCGCGTGACGGCGCAACGCGAATGGGCAGAGAACTGGAATGGTGATGTGAGTGGCGACCATGCCGCGAACGAGGAGTCTGTGACGAGCTTTGGCGCGGAGGGCAGCGCTGGCACAATGACGCTCCCAAATGGAGTGATCTATAAGGAGTTTTACGGAACAGGATGGCAAGCGGGACTCACCACGCAAACCGAAGTCTGGTCAGCGGGCGGCAGGAAGAAATGGACTACATATTCCTGGACGCAGGACAACACGGGTGTTAGCTATTTGCTGAATCCACGATTGACCGAGACAAATGTTCGTGATGACTTAAGCAATCTTCGCCGAGCCACAATCCATTACGGACCCTATGAGCAATACAGCCTGCCTTATCTTGTTCGTGAGTACACGGGGCTGGATGGAAACACGCCGCTTAGAGATACTTACACCGACTACCATCTGAGCCAGGCATATCTCGACCGGCGCATCATCGGCCTGGTGTCAGCGGTTCACGTCTCGAATACGGCCCAATGGCAAACGAAGGTTACGTATACCTATGACGAGCAAACGAAAATCGAGTCGCTGCCCGCTGCAGCCACGCGTCATGACCCCTCGTATAACACCTCGTTCTTAACGCGCGGCAATGTGACGGCTGTTACGCGCTGGGATGTCGAGGACATCAGTAACCCGGCGATGGGGCTGACGACGCAGATCTCCTACAACACTGCAGGCTCGGTGATTAGAAGCACCGACCCCAGCAACCACTCGAATAACATCTTCTATAACGATTCCTTCTCCGACGGACTTAACAGCCGCAATACCTTCGCTTATCCCACATTTGCAACTGACGCCGACGGCTTTTTATCCTATGCACATTACAACTTTGATTTTGGCGCCCTGACGCTGACACAAGGACCACCACCCGCTGGTCAATCTCAGGGTGCGATTAAGACGATGTATTACGACGCAGCGGGACGGCTTCAATGGCTCATTAATGTGAACAACAGTGCCTGGAAATACTTCGCTTATGCGGATCGCGGTGATGCAGTAATGACCCAGGAAACGATCAACGCCGCGCCTCCTTCTTACTGGTCGATCACTGGATTAGACGGAGCAGATCGCGTGCGCGCTGTGGGCGGCGACCATCCTGGCAGCAGTGGCGGTTACTTCGGTGCCTTTACTTACTACGACGTGATGGGGAGAGTTTCGCAGCAATCCAATCCGGCGGAGACTACCCCTGGCTGGGCGCCGACCGGCGATGACCTAACCGCCGGCTGGGTTCACACGTCGCAAACCTACGACTGGCAGGGAAGACCATTAGTAACGACTTATCCAAGTATCACTGGTAACCCAAACGAAACGACCACTAAAGAAGCGAGCTATGACGGTTGTGGGTGCGCGGGTGGTGCAGTGGTAACGCTGCTCGACGAAGGAACGCTTGATGGCGGATCGCCGAAGCGTCGCGAACAGAAGATTTACTCGGACGTTCTAGGCCGCACAGTCAAAACCGAGGTCCGCAACTGGCAAGGCGGTACTCCCTATTCGGCGACAGTCAACACTTACAATGCCCGCGATCAAATTACTCAGGTGCGACAGTACGCCGGCGCCGAAGGCAGCGGCACTTATCAGGACACCACGATGACCTACGATGGCTACGGACGCGTGAAAACGAAACACGTGCCGGAGCAGAATGCGGGAACTGCCACAACCTGGGGTTACAATCCCGACGACACGATTCAAAAAATCACCGATGCGCGTGGTTCAATTTCCAACTTCAGCTACAACGCCCGCCATCTCACCACAGGCATAACCTACGACCCACCGGCAGGCATCACGGACACGCCCGACGTTTCCTTCGGCTACGACGCCGCGGGCAATCGCACCTTGATGACGGACGGACACGGCAGTAAAAGCTACGTTTACGACGCGCTCTCGCGCCTCCAGTCCGAGACGCGCACCATTACTGGCCTGGGAAGCTTTCAGCTGAGCTATCTCTACAACCTTGCTGGACAGTTGACGTCGATTACTGATCCTTTTTCCGCTCAGGTGGTTTATTCGCATGATCCGAGCGGACGGCTTTTAGGCATCACAGGGTCAGGGTTTGCGGGTGTTTCGACGTATGCATCAGGTGCTAAATATCGAGCTTGGGGAACTATTAGGCAACTAGCGTACGGCAATGGCTTGCTTTTAGATGTCGGGTACAACGCTCGCCTGCAGAGCAACAGCTTTGACGTTCATTCGACGAGCACGAGCCTTTTAAAATCCAGCTATCAATACTACTCCGATGGTTCTTTGCGAACCGTGGATGATCAGGTAAACAATCTTTGGGATCGCGCTTATGCCTATGATGCTGCGGCAAGGATGACGAGCGCGACGGCCGGACCAGGGACGGGCGGCATGCCTTACTACGAGACTTTTACTCACGACGCTTTCAACAATCTGACTAATCGCATGACGGAGCTGTGGAGCAATGGTGGCGAGAACTTCAATGCGCTCTATCTGAGTAACCGTAGACAAAACGATGGTGGCAACACGTGGCAGTACGATGCCGCTGGCAATGTGCTCAGCATTACTCACCCTGGTTCCCCCGGCTATCAACAGTACTCGATTGACGCAGCGGGGCGACCGAGCCAGAGTATGGAACACAGCCGTCATACTTTCGGGCCGCAGACTAGCGTGATAACGAGAGACATCACCATTGACGAGAACTATGACGCGGCTGGCCAGAAACTCAAGCGAGTCGAAACCAAGACCACGCAACTTAACGGCGGCACTCCGACAACCTCGCAAAAGATTACCTATGACCTGCGTTCCAGTGTTCTCGGTGGAGCTGTAATAACTGAACTTAACGCGCAGGGACAGAAACAGAGAAGCAACGTCTTCGCCGCTGGTGGATTGCTGGCAGTGCAGCAGAAGGATTATCAAGGCAATGACCAAGTGCTTTGGTCACACACCGATCCCCTAACCGGCAGCGCGCTGCAAACCAATAGCAGTGGCCAGATTGACTCGGCAGTTAGCTCTCAGCGACTCGATCTCGATCCGATGGGCGGCGCGATTCCGCCCACCAATCCCGCGCTGGATGAAAGCTCCTCGATTGACGGTGTCATGGGCGGTCGCGGTTGGTATATGGCTGCCGCTGATCCTTTCAATCCCGAGAGTGGTTGTGCCTGGGATGGGATGAGTACACCCTGCCGAAATCTGGGTATGATCATGCGCTACCTCGGTATCAATCCCAAGACAACTCTCCCAAACTTCGAACTAGAGGGAGGTCGCGATGTTCCGTTCGGGTTCAAAGTGACTGTAGTTAGCCGCGAGGTAAGGACAAAGGTAGGGACTACACTAGTGGATCTGGAAGATGGGGAAATACTGGATTCCTGGTCTAGCGATTCTGGTACTCTGGTGAATGAGGTATTCGTCAAACCCAACGAAATAGTAATTGACCTGGTTAACCGGACCTTCGCAGATCCCGATTGCTTCATGTTCTTAAAAACTGTGTTAAATCGGGCTTCACCAAAAAGCAATCCGGTAATGAGAGATGGTGACATCAGAGATATATTCGGAGATTTCTTGGCTCAGACAAAAGGCGGACTCTCAAGGGAAAAGGTGAAAGGAGCGAAGTACGGCAGTGCCCGCGGAAGAATTCGCCCTGGTGGAATGGGTAACGCAGTAATTTACCGCGGCTTTGCCGCGAGTGGCAGTCAGGATGAGTATGACGCTAAAGGCATTGTGGCGGAGTTACCTCACCTTGCCGGAAGTAAGGGAGGGTGGCCGCGACCTGAGTATCACGATCTAGATCTGGCACGCGGCGCATATGATACGGGACACGACGAATATTGGAGCCTCAAGTCGGTAGAAAATCCTTTTATCACATTTCCTGATCGGCGGTCCCAAGAGAAGAATCGAGGCAGTATGATTTGGAGTACTTACTTCCACCACATTATGAATCGATTTTGTTCCGTACCTAAAGGCTAATCCATGAGAGCATTAAGCACCAAGCGAAGCATAAGCTTCTTTTCACTGATGCTGTTTACGTTGCCTTACTTGACGGGTAAGGGTGAAGCTCAGTCCTCAAAGCCATTGTGTCAGGACTGCAAGTTTCCTTCTTACATTCAGAATAAAAAACAACCTCCAAATGCGTGGCGAGGTATAACTCCTTTGCACGCTACCCGTGAAGAGGTTGAACGTGTACTTGGAAAGCACAAGCGGTCGATTGGCGCCAAATCCATTTATGAGTCCGATTGCGAAATTGTTGACGTTTTGTTTTCGAAAGGCTCGTGTGAGCTTAGTGGTGTCGAGCGCTGGAGAGTCCCTAAAGACACAGTCATATGGCTCGAGGTGGCACCGGCAACCAAGCTGTTTGTGAAAGATCTCAAGCTGGATCCCAACCGTTATGTACGCCAGCAGGAGTCGCACCCTGCGAACTGGGTCGAATATCGAAGCTTGGAGGACGGAATTCGAGTTAGGACGATGTTAGATGAAAAAGAGGAACAGGTGCTGCTCTTCACATATGAACCCAGTCAGAAGGACAACGACTTGCGCTGCCGTCCAACCAGAAAGCCAACGCAAAAGCCATGAGAGTTCAAGTACGGTGAGCGTGTGATACTACAACGACGCTAGCCCTAAGGTCCGCAGCAATTCTAAATGCACCGGCAAGACGGCACTCGATTTTCCTAATAAAAGGGCAGATGCTGAAGTGGAGAATTTGGCGACGCGAAACTTTCGGGAGATACGGGATCGCGCAAAGCTACCGTCGTCCATAACGCCTTACAGTCTCAGGCACACTTGCGCAACGCTCTTGCTACTGGCTGGCGAGAACCCGAAGGTTGTTTCCGAAAGACTCGGACACAGCTCAATCGTAATGACGCTCGATACGTATTCCCATGTCCTTCCTTCAATGCAGCAAGCGGCGACCGAGAAGCTCGAAAAAATACTTTTCGGTTAGCTTGGCACACTATAGGCACACAAAACAAAAACGGGCAGTCAAGTGGCTGCCCGTAACTTATTGATAACGTTTGGCTGGGAGGCAGGGATTCGAACCCCGATAGGCGGATTCAGAGTCCGCAGTCCTACCGTTAGACGACCTCCCAACAAGGAAATTCAATTTACGTGCAGCACGGATAGGTTGTCAAACGAAGCATTGGTCTTTGGTCTTTGGCCTTTGGTCTTCGGTCTTGGGTCTTTAATCTTTGACTTGAAGTTCAGCTTGGAACGCTTGGGTGGATTGTCCGTTGCCATCAAGACCTCTCGGCTGTAGCCAGAACAAAGCTCAAAGTTCCAAGTTCGAAGTTCCAAGTTCAAGTACAAAAACTTCCAAAGTCCAAAAGACCAAAGACCCAAAGACCAATTTTCCTATTTACGATTTCTCTTTCTCAAGGCACAATACGACACCAGCTTACCTCGCTGTTCCCAGCGGCAACTCAACAACTGCAACCTCCCACCTGATTTGAAGACTCGGTCTGCTTGGGGGTATTGATGACTGAACCAAAGACTGGCACGGCAGCGGGAGCTGAGGAACAGCTACGCGCTCGCATCGCGCAATACGAGGCGCAGTTAGACGAGATTGCGGAAATGGTGGCGCGGGTGCGTCACGAAATCAACAACCCGCTCACCGGTGTCTTGGGTCAAGCGCAACTCCTGTTACGGGAAGATTTGAGTGACCGCGCGCGCAAGCGTGTGGAAACGATCGAAGGCATGGCAATCCGCTTGCGCGACATCGCTGCAGAATTGCGTCAGGTGCAAAAGCCCGCCCCGAACGCCGAAAAAGAATCAGTTTGAAACAGGTGAGACAGAAACCGGGGGGGCTGCGAGTGGTGCGCGCTGCGGTGCTCGCAAGCGCTTGATCGATTCTTTGAGCATGAGGCGGCGGTTGCTCAAGGTCGCCATGTGAAAGGGAACTACGCAACCACAGCGATCGCAATCGGCGTTGTTGCCCATCATGCACTTGCCCTTGGGCTCGCCTGTAGGTCCGAAAGCGAACGCCTTCAAGCGAAACTCACAATTATCAGTTACGCGCTTGGAATTCGCTGACCGCATCAGGTTCAACGTTGAATCCATCATATTGATCACGCCTGGGTGCTTCTTCTTAAGCTCCAGTATCTGATCAATGAGCCGGTCGCGCGTGGGCCAATCGAGCCAGAGGGCTTCGTCGAGTCCGGTCACGGGCGTAAAAAAGTCAAAGATGATGCCGCCCCGCGCCAGTGGCCCCCACTCCTGCACCAGATCCTCCACGCAATCTTTGGTGATGCTGGTTAACACGCAGGAGATCTGGATATTCAACTCGGAGTGGTCGCGAACGTTTTGTTTGATTTTCTCGTAGATGCCCGGCGCTCGCATCTTCGCAAAGGCTTCGGCAGTGCCGTCGATAGAGATCACCCAGGTACAGTTTGGCCAGTTCGGCAACTCCATCGTCCCGTTAGTGACGATGGTGTTGTGTTGGAAGTAATGACGGCCAACTTCGATTAGTTGCTTGCGGACCATTGGCTCGCCGCCCACCCACGTGCACAACAACATTGGGTGTCCCGACGCTTTCATCGCATCCAGCTTCTCCACCCAGCGTTCGATCGAAAGTTCTCTTTCGTTGTCGTGATCTTCGGCGAAGAAGTAGCAATGTTCGCAACGCAAGTTGCAGCGATTGGTGACGTCAATCGAACCAATGGAGTGCTTTGGCAGGCCAGTGATAAAGAATCGCGTGGTCTTGGCCAGGTTACGAACTGTGCGGGCGAGATTCATGCCCCGCGATTATGCGCAAAAGAGGCGAGATACTCAAATCAGCCTTCAGACTCATCGGGCTTAACTACTCATTTGCAGCACTGCCCGCCACAATCTTAGGAGTTCCTTCAACATATACCGAATAGCGCTTACCCGCCGGAATGAAAGCATCTTTCCCACGCTTGAAGCCATGTAGGAGCGCAACAGGCGCGATCAGGGGCAGGAGAGCTCCCGTAATAATCATTTGCGTGGCGACTTTTGCGGCCTTGCTGTCTCCCCGCACTCGGGTGGGTGCGACTCGCAAAGGAATCTGAGAGCCGTCAACTCCGGTGACCGTTTGCATCGTCCAAACAAATAGCCCCGCCTTACCAAAGTGGCCGCCCCGCTTAGCTCGGTCGATTTTGCCAGTTGCGACAGCACCCTGCTCGACCACGGTTACACCATTAATCTTCACCGGATTAACTACACGAAAACTAATCTTGTCGTTGGGTTTGAAGTGCATCGAGTTCAGCGTGTAGGGAGCCTCAATGTCGATCTGCGTGCCGTCAGGAATTTGTAGAACGGATTTAGGCGCCGGGGTCGGTGAAGGTAATTCAGCCGTGACGACACCGGATTTACTGCCAGAGTTTTGCTCCTGCTGGATTTCCTGCGCTGCAACCGTATGCAACCCCATGCTCCGGAATCCTGCCGGGCACAACAGGGCAAACGCCAATATTGCTGTGAAAACTCGCCGCATTTTAAGAACACCTGCCTTTTGAATTTGATACTGCGACCTCACTTTGGCAACCTCGGTGCCGCGCAAATAAAAATGCGTGACAGTGTCTACTGCCACGCATTAGTCCCCGACGTTGTAATGTCTCTAGACTTTCACTTGCACCTTCTTATCTTCGTCAGTAAACACCTTGATCGGCGTACCGGGTTTGATGATCGCGTTCTTGCCTTTCTTGAGAAAGCCGAGCGGACCAAATAAGACAACCAGCGCCACCGTGGTTCCAGTTTTGTCACCGCCTTCTTTGTTCTTCGCAGAGCGAAGTTTTACCTTTTGACTATCGGTAGTCACGGCGCTTTCGATTCTGATTCCTAAGTTTCCGCCACGTCCGAAGAAGCCGGATTTTTTCACGCTGGCAACAGTGCCCTTCACGAGAGAGTCTTTCGCAATAACGACCTTACCGTCGATAACCACATCTTCAGCGACCTTAAAACTTAAGGGATCGCCTTCAGTCGCGGTCTTGCTGCTTATTTCGTCCGTAGTCAGTACTGTGAATTCGGTTCCGTCCGGTACGACAATCTCAGAAGCTTGTTGCGCTTTTTCTTGAAGCGGCGCTGCGCCCGCGGGGTAAATGGTGAGCTGAGCAATGATCGCAGTGATCACAGTCATTAGGACCAGCTTGTTAACGAGGGATTTACTGCATAAACGTGCCATTTAATTCTCCTGGTGAGTGGGTGGAAGTTAACGCGAGGCGCGCGAGGCTCACGCGTAGAATTGACCTTAAATTTCTGAACTAGCAAAAGGTGAAGCCAACATCATTCACAAGTTGGGAGAGTGAATAACTAAGGCTTCCTCTCGCTGCCTTCATACAAAGTAACGAGCTCTCGGTTTCTGACTTTGCTGGCGCCGAGGGGCTTGACCTTCTTGATTTCAAATCCGCCCTGCTCTGGTGGTATGAGACTCAGGCGTCCACGACCTTTCCAAAAGCCCATGTCGATACTCACCCTGATAAAACGACTGACCCTCTTTGACGTCGATCTCAAAGCCAGTCTGCTTGTCGCCCATGCGGCAAACATGTTTGCCCGGGGTGAGGGTCACGCCAAAGTAGCGACCGTTATCCATCCGCGCCAACTCTTTCTCGTCACAAAAAACTGACGGCTCGAGACCCGAGCCCGCGAACTGCTTGATGCGATAGAAATAGATTGTTGGCCTCGCCTCTGTGGAACTAGTTGTTTCAGCAGGCTTCGTGTCAGAAGCTTCAGCCGGCGGCGTCGCTGTCTCCGGCTGGGCTTCCTGTGGTTTCGTTTCTCGCGGCGGCTCCGGCGAAGGGGAAGGAGCGGGCTCCTGGGCCAAGACGAACGCTGTAGATAAGAGGAGAGAAGTAATGACCAAACAAAAACGAAAGAGGTGTCTCATGGGAGCATAACTCCTGAGGAAGTGAAGAAAACAAACTTCACCTTGAAAGGGAACAAGCAGTCGCTTTTCACGATCTGGAGAGCGAGATTAAACCTACACCGATACGGTTTCTTCTTCTTCGACCAGGTAAGGTGTCACCACTGCGGGTTTCTCGTCTGCGTCCTCGGCGAGAACGGCTTGGATAATCGGCAAACTCAAGGAATGCTTGCGGGAGATACCTGGCACATTGTGACCGGCGGCGTACACGGCATGACGCTCATTCTCCTGATACCACTCCGACAGGTTTGCGGTCTTGTGCATGTTCTCGATGATCTGTCTCCAACCAACTCCCGTGTTGTAAGCACAGAAGGAAATCTCACCTTCCTGTGTGCCGTAGGGAATCACACACATCTCCGTGCGCCGGAAGTCGTAGTTGAAAAGGTCCTGAAACCACATGCCTTCCACACAGAGCACGCGCCAGTTGTCTTCGAGGTCCGCTTGCTCTGTCTTCATGCGATCGTTGCGATCCGAGCTGGCGTTCGTTGAGGAAGGCTTGAACAAGTTCAGAATCTGCGAAATGGGAAAACCTGCCGGCGCGCGCTCAGCGTCGAAGTTGCGCAGGATCGCCATTCCCAGCTGAGCGTACGAAAGCTTCCGTCCGCGCGCCGTGTCAGTGATCACGGCAACGTCTTTCATGAACTGCTCGTAGTCGAAAAACTCGAAGAGCGATTTAAACTTCCCGGTCTTCTTATTGACGACCATCAAAGTGAAAATGCCGCAGTTCGGATGACAGTTACATGAGGACCAGCCCCAGGGCGCATCGGCGCCTTGCAGCATGTCCATGACGCTCGTGAAGGCGGAGTAAGACGAGAGCGGGAACCAGTCGCGCAGCGGCTGCAGCTGACCGGCTAACTGGTCTTTCAGATCGTGAGTCATGCCCGCGAGCGTGTAGCGCTGTTGCTGGCGCACCTCATCAGTCACATCCTCATCACGGCCGGTGAATGAAACCGGTTGAAAGGCGATTGTCTGAACTTTGTCGATGTTCTGGGCGGCAAATTCCACAATTTGCCCGATGCCATCGTTGTTGATGCTGTTAACGATGGTGGTCACGAGGGTCACTTTAATACCGACACTCGCGAGATTTTCAATCGCGCGCAACTTCACATCAAAGAGATTGCCCACACCGCGATGCTTATTCTTCTCTTCGCTGACGCCGTCGAATTGCAGGTACACACCGTGCTGGCCGGCAGCTTTCGCGGCTTTGCAGAATTCGATGTCTTCCGCATAACGAATGCCGTTGGTGGCCGCAAGAATTCTGTAGAAACCGATCTTGCGGGCGTAATCAACGGCTTCGAGGAAGTAAGGCGAAAGCGTGGGCTCGCCGCCGGAGAACAGAATAATGACCTGCCTCTTTGGTTTGAACGAGACGGCGCGATCAAGGATCGCTTTCGTGTCTTCAAATGTCGGTTCGTGAACGTAGCCAACCTGATTCGCATCCATGAAGCAGGGATTGCACATCATGTTGCAGCGATTAGTAAGGTCGACAGTCAACACCGCGCCGCGCCCAAACTTAATATTGGAAGTTCCGTGACGGTGAATTGCTGCATCCTCCGCGACGCGAAAATCTCTTCCGAAGAAGAGTGATTCGATGCGCTCGAGGAAAGCCGGATCGGTTGCCATCACGTCGTCAAACTGCCCGTGCTTGGGGCAAGTTTTGCGCATGATCACCTGCCCGTTTTCTTCAAGTATCTGAGCTTTGATTTCACCCGGATGCTGATGCATCAAGGTTTCGAGCGGTGTCTCGCCCGAGATCACTGCGTTCCGCACTTCTTTTACGCAGGTCGGACACAGACTGTCTGTTTCGCGGGGAAAGCCGAGCGGCGGAGCACTTCGTTCGTAGGATTTCAGGAGGGGACCGGGAGCCCATGTGGGGCGAATTGCTTCCCCCTCGGGCAAGCGTCGATTGACGGTCTGAAAAGCCTTCCAAGCCATGCTCGAAATATTCGAAAGCAACTTGGAGCTTCTTACCCCAGACAGTTTGCCCTTCTCGGACTCTCCCCTGCGAAACTGGTCACTGAACAAAGTTATCTCTCCTCATCGTCGCCCCTTCAAAAACGGCGTCAACCCACTAAATCCTCACTAAATACTTGAATTACAGCCGATTTGCAGCCGTGCCATGATAGTTTGCCCACCATGCAAAGGCAAGCGGAAAGACTTTGAGGGGAGTTTACACGGTATGGTTGTAAAAATTTTTGGAATGTCCTGCCCTGTCAGCGCATTAAGGTCGCTCTTCGCCGCGGTCGTGAGCAGCAAAAGCGACAGTGAGTTGCTGCAATACAAAATCTTGGCCCGGTGCGTCTTCGGGGATTTACGACGGTGGCTTTAGCGTCTACCATCTTGCGGTTTAACCCGAACTCAATAGTTCACCCGACGATCAAAATGACCGATGAAAAACAGTTTTCTGTTCGCGAGCTCGCGGAACAGGTCAATGGACGGGTGGCCGGCGACGAGTCTTTAACGATTCTTCGTGTTGCAGACTTGGAGAGCGCAGCGTCGAGTGAGATTGCTTACGTTGAGGATGCAAAGCACTTCGAGGCCGCGACGGCATCCCGGGCTTCCTGCCTGCTTGTACCTGATAGTCTTGGGCTGCCGCCTCTGCCTGAGAAACCGGAACAAGCCGTCATCTCGGTGCCCAGCCCGAAGTTAGCCTTCGCTCGCATCGCCGCTTTACTTCACCCGCGGAAACAAAGAGAGCCGGTGGCACATCCTTCGGCGGTTATTGCAACAACCGCCGATGTCGCGCTCACTGCATATGTGGGACCGAACGCAGTAATCGGCGAGCACACGACTGTTGGAGTTAATACCAGAATCGAAGCGGGTGTGGTTGTTGGAGACAACGTCACGATTGGCGCTGACTGCGTCTTACATCCTAACGTCACTGTCTACGACGCCGTGACGATCGGTGACCGCGTTGTCTTACACGCTGGGGTTTGTATTGGCGCAGACGGCTTTGGTTATGTACGCGACGACATGGGCTATCACAAGTTTCCGCAAATCGGCACCGTCTTAATCGAAGATGATGTTGAGTTGGGCGCGCACACCTGCGTTGATCGCGGAGCGCTCGGCCGCACGCGCATTGGGCGAGGCACAAAGATCGACAACCTTGTGCAGGTTGGTCATAACGTGGACATCGGCGAACGAGTAGTGATTGCTTCGCAGACAGGAATCTCTGGCAGCGTAATCATTGAGGACGATTGCGTGATTGGCGGCCAGGTGGGGTTTGGCGATCACGTTCGCGTGCAGAGCGGTGCGGTGATTGGTTCCAAAGCAGGGATTTTGCCAGGGAAGATTGTGCGGCCAGGTGTTTGGTGGGGAGTACCGATCGTGCCCCTCGATGAATATAAGCGACGCAATGCACACCTAAGCCGTTTGCCAGAACTGCGGGAGGAAGTTAAAGATTTAAGGCGACGTCTGGAAGAATTGGAGAAGAAGTAAGGTCGAAGAGTAGTCCGCGAAAGCGGACGAATGAAAATAGCCCAGCACTTTAGTGCTGGGGCCGAAATCGTTTAATGATTGTCAGTCCGCGAAGCGGACGGCTGAAGATCATTGCATTCGTTCAGTCGTCCGTTTCACGGACTTTTTCCTTTCGCCTTGCGTTCCCCAGCACTAAAGTGCTGGGCTATTTTCATCCGTCCGCTTCGCGGACTCCGGCTTATTCCATAAACTCCAAAATCCGTTTTGCGGCCCGCTCCGACGCCCCGCCTTCGCCAAGTTGTTCCGCCACTTCGCGCAACCTCTCCCGGGCGACTCGATTCTTTTCGGGCTCCAGCAACGAAAGTAATTCATTAGCTAAACTCTCGCCATTGAGATTGTCCTGCATCAACTCAGTCGCAATCTCTTCCCCGGCAATCAGATTCACGAGCCCAAAGTGTTCGGTCGTGATTAAGCGTCCTAGTGTGTGCCAGTTGATGGTCGACTCTTTGTAGACAATCACCATCGGCGTACCCAGCAACGCCGCTTCAAGTGTCGCCGTCCCGCTTGCTACCGCGCTTACATCGGAAGCTGCGAGTACTTCGCGCGTTGAGCCAGTCGCGATGTGCAAAACGGAAGGCAAGGGTAGTGGCGTGGCGCGCGTGGCCCGCGTAATCTCGCGCACTTCATCTGACGAACGACTGGGGGCGACTACCACCACGAATTGAATCTCCGGGCGCCGCGCCGAAATCAGTGCAGCCGCTTCCAGCATGGGCGGCAAAATGCGTTCGAGTTCCTTGCGGCGGCTTCCGGGCAGCAGCGAAATGATCGGCAGCCTGGGATCGAGTTTGGCTTGCCGGCAAAATTCGGCCCGGTCCTGCGTGGCGCGCACTTCGCCCGCGAGCGGATGGCCGACAAACTCCACATGATCAACGCCGCGCGCTGCATACCATTCCTCTTCAAATGGCAGAATCGCCAGCAACAGATCGACGTCGCGCTTGATCGTTCGCAGGCGATATGAGCGCCAGGCCCAGAGCTGTGGACTGATGTAGTAAATAACTTTAAGCCCGCGGCGATGGAGCGCACGAGCAAGACGAAAATTGAAGTCGGGCCAATCGACCAGGATCACCGCATCCGGGTTTCGTTCGAGGGCGGCGTGCTTCAGCGACTGGTAAGCATTCCAAAATTTCGGCAGAACCTTACCTACTTCGACGATACCCATAATCGAGAGATCGTCCGAGTGGATTATTGATTCAACACCTGCCGCGCGCAGTAAAGGTCCGGTCGCGCCGAAGATTTCGAGTGGTTCAGTTGCAGCGGCGCGCAGCGCTTGCACTAAGGATGCTCCGTGCGCATCGCCGGAAGGTTCGCCAGTCACAATCATTAATTGTCGCGCGTCGGTTTGCACTCGTCGCAGTAGACAGTAGACCAGCTGCAGAAGGCAAGAAGCGTTGGAGATTGGACGGGAAAGACAAAAAATACATTTGCCATTTGCCATTTCTCATTTTTCATTTTTCATTTAGTTTCACTAGGGCGACTCAGTCTATGCTCGAGGGCTCGTGAAGGAACATTTAAGTGACTGTGACAAACGTGCATGAGCAATGGAAATGAAAAATGGAAAATGACGAATGGCAAATGGAAAATGATTTTTTCCTGCCTCTACTCCTGCCACTGCCAATTGCCACTGCACGGTTCGCCTCCTGATTTCTGACTCCTGCCTCCTGAATTCTGTGTTAGCATCGCCTCGCTCTACATAAACAAGGCGCGCGCTTTTTCGCGGGATTATTTTGGTTAGTGCTCGCCCGTTGAAATCGGGAGGTCTCACACTCGTTTGCGCGCCGCGGCTCCCAGAAACATCTCTCGGTTCATTCTAGTTGCACTCACCGGAATTCTTGTGAGTGCGGCTGCGCCCGCGTTAGCGCAACAAACGAATCCAGTCGATCGGAAAGTCACCAATCCGATGACCGACACTCCCAACGTCAATCCCCTCGTTCAGGATCAGCCAGTGCGTCCGCGTTTGCCACCGAGGACTGGTGCGCAAGGCGAAACCACTGAGGAGTTAAAGATCGACGCCGGCACCCAAACTGTTTCCGGCCCGCCCAACGCTCAGGTATTTGTGTATGAGGGGAATGTGGATGCGCGCATCGGTACCTATCGTTTGCAGGCCGATAAGGTCACCGTTTACGAAGCCACTAACAAAGTTATCGCTGAAGGCAATGTGGTTTTCGATCAAGGCGACCAGCAACGCATCACAGGTACGCGCGCCGAATGGAACTACCGCACCAAGACCGGATTTTTTCTCGACTCAACCGGCTTTACAAATCAAACAGAGGACGGCACGCGCATCTTCTTCACTGCCGATCGGGTCGAGAAAATCAGCCTCGATACCATTGTCGCAACTAACGCCCAGATCACTGCCTGTGACGAAGACGTTCCCAAGTGGAGCTTCCATGCATCTCGCGTCAAGATAAAAACCGGAGACCGCGTGCGGGCTTATTCGCCGACGATGAGAATCAAGGGCATTCCGATGCTCTACCTGCCGTACACCTCTATCTCTATCAAACGTCGCGATCGCGCCTCCGGGTTTCTTACTCCGACTTTCGGTGGTTCCGGCGCGAAGGGCGCCAGATTCTCAGGCGCTTATTACAAGACGCTGGGCCGCTCTGCCGACGCTACCTTCCGCACAGACATCTACACTTCACGCGGCATCGGCGTCGGAGCCGATGTGCGGACCCGCGCAAATTCACGTTCATATTTAAACTTTGGTTTCTACTCGGTGAAGGATCGAATCCTTGGTGAAAAGGCAGACGCCACGCATCCGGATCAAGGTGGCTCGAGCTTCTACGTCGACGGCGTCCACTACTTCCCCAATGGTTTTATCGCTGCCGCGGACGTGAATATCACTTCCAATCTCGCCTTTCGCCAGGTTTTCTCCGACAACATTCAGCAGGCGATCTCGCCCGAAGAACGCTCGCAGATTTTTGTTAATAAGAACCACAACTCATACAGTTTTAACTTCATCGCGCGCACGCAGGTGACGTCTCTGCCCACTTCGCGAATTCGTATTCGCGAGCTGCCGAGTATCTCAATCGAAAAGCGGCCAGGCTTGCTGAGTTTTTTGAAGCGGCTTCCGGTTTATTTTTCCTTCGAAGGCACTGCCGGAGGCATGAGTCGTAAAGAGACTGTGGAAGATCTTGCCGCCTTCAGAGCCGAAGTTGGCGGCGAGCCGATCATTTCTCCATCGCTGGTACAGCGTTTGGATTTTCATCCGCGCGTCCAGGTGCCCCTTACCTTTGCCGGCTTCAACATCACTGCGACAGCCAGCTCACGGGTGACTTTCTACTCAAACCAAATCGATCCGGCGACTCGTTCAGTGTTGAGTCAAAACCTTACGCGTGGTTACGGCGAGTTTGAATTGGATTTCCGTCCTCCTGCTTTCGCGCGAGACTTTCACCGCGGTGATGCTTTCTTCTTTCGTCATGTGATTGAACCTTACGTCATCTATCGCCGCATCTACGGCGTTAACGAGTTCGATCGTTTGATCCGCTTCGACTATAACGACGCCATTGCCAACACTAATGAGATTGAGTTTGGCATTTCTAACCGTTTCTTCACGCGCCGCTCCACAGAGAATGTCGCAGGCATCTTCACTGCCAGAGAAGAAACTACGCCGCTCTCGAGTCAACCGTACGAAGCGCTGACAATCACAATTCGCGGCAAGTACTTTTTCGATCCGACTTTTGGCGGGGTGTTGCGTCCGGGCCAACGCAACCAGTTCTATCCAATCAATACGCTTTCCGGTTTCAGCTACGGCGGTTTTCCGCGACGCTTCTCGCCGATCAACATCGAAGCGCGTTATCGTCCCAGCAACAATATTTTTGTCGACCTGCGCACCGACCTGGATACTCGGGACGGCGGCTTGCGCGCCATCTCCACTACGTTTGGGATCAACCGCCCTCTAGTCCAGGCTTTTCAGAGTTTTTACTACACGCGTGCTGTCGCACTCGTAGGCGACCTGGCGAGATTTGGTGACGCGAATGGGAACGAACCAGGAACGCAACGTGGCTCGCAATGGAGTCCGTCAATCTTTCTTGGTAATCGCGAACAGGGGTTGTTTGGCGGTGCCTCGTTCTTCTTCGATTTTCAGAAGCGACCCGGGCGCGGAACAGATTCACTGATCAGCTCAACCATAACCCTCGGCTATACCTGGGACTGCTGCGCGGTGACGGCGCAGAACTACACTTTCGATGTCGGATTACGTAAAGAAAATCGCTTCGTGTTTAGCTTTCGCCTCAACGGAATCGGTACATTTGGTACCGAGCAAATCGGTCAAAACTTCCGCTAGATATCCCGCTTTTCAGGCAACGATTCCAGTAAATATAGCTACTAATCTGGGTTCTTCCGGCAGCCTCTGTTGGTTGTCATCATTTATCAAGGAATACAGGTATCTGAACACTGGGCAGAGCCTGAAGCAGCAAATCAGGAGTTCTGCCTTGGCCCAATTCTCGCCACGTCAAGTGCGCGGCGCGCGCGCAAATCCTCGAAAGACAGCCATCAGTAAGAATCTCGGCCGCGGACTAGTCGCCGGCGTCGCGCTAGTGGTGCTGGTCATCGTTTTCGCTGCGCTTCTCACACCGCGCGGTTTGGCGCAGGCGAACTCCAACAAATTCGATCTGTTTAGCCGAAAGGCGGACAAGATTTTGCAGCTGGTAAGCGAGCCTAATGCTCACGATGTTGCCCTCGGCCCTCGAGTCCGTCTGCATGGGGCAAATCAAGGATTGCTGATTGGCGATTGCCGATTGGGGTGGGAGCATTTGTAAGTCTCTAAGTTAATAGCAGGAGGGTTGACTTAGCCACATCTGAAATAGGTTTGGCTTCTTATCTTCCCGACCTAAGGTTTGTCTGATACATTTGCTATCGGTCGCCCCGACCTGTTCGGCGCAGGGTTAAGCCTCAGATAGTGAAAGACTCTCTCTAATATCAATAACCGGCTGAGCTGCAGATTCCTGCATCTCTCCAGCAAAATGTTCTTAACAAGGTTGGTCCGGAGAAAGCTGTGCCAAGAAATTCAAAACTCCTCGTGTTCCTGCTCGCCATTTTATTTGTCGCCGCGAGCGCCTTCTCACTCGATTTGACGCGTCCTTCTCACGCTGCTCAGAACGCAGCGGTTCTGGTGCAGAGCGCTAAGCCTTACGCGCAAGACGTCGACAAACTTTTGCGCCGCTACGACAAGCTGGAGCTGGATTCAGCGATCGTCGCAACCCGGGTCAAGGAAACTGGGCGCATCTTTCTACCAACTTCTGCCGGCGGATTTGATATTACTCTTACACCACACGAGATGCGTGGCGCACGATACCGGGCCCAGGAAGTGATGGATGGCGGTGTGATTCGCGAGCTCGAGCGGGGAGCCGCGCGTACTTACAAAGGAGTGGTAGCTGGAATACCCGACGGCCAGGCACGTATCACCGTCGATAACGAAACGTTTGAAGGACTGATCATCACGCCGGGCCAGATTTATTTTATTGAGCCGGCAAGGCGCTACTCAGCAACGGCCGGGCCTCGTGATTTCGTCCTTTATCAACAATCCGATCTGCTGCAAGCATCACTCGGCGAATGCGGAGTAACTACGCTTGCGGAAAAGGTATCAGGCGAAGCTCTTCGGGTTGAGAGCCGCACCGGGAACACGTTGAGTACGAATGGGGTTGTCGAAGAATTGTTCTCGCCTCCCAGAACGATTGACCTGGCGACGGAAGCAGATTTTGAATACTTCACATTCTTTGGTAGTGCCACGGCTGCCAACAACGAGATCCTCAGCATCTTGAATCAGGTTGAGGGCATTTACGACTCACATTTCGGTTTGCAATTCACTATCGTTTTTCAGAACGTCTGGTCGACCGCCAGTGATCCCTACACAACAACAAATGCAAGCCCGGCCTTGTCGGAGTTCACTAATTACTGGAATGCGAATCATGGCTCTCTAAATCGCGACCTCGTTCACATGTGGACAGGCAAAGATTTTGATAGCAGCACGATCGGCATTGCCTGGCAACCTGGGCTTGACTGTCCCCTCGGGCAACAGGGATATGGAATGTCGCAGCGGCTTAGTGGCACCCCTGGCAAATTTATCGTCACCGCTCACGAGATTGGGCACAACCTCGACGCGGAACATTCCGATGCGCAGGCGGGCTGCACTAACTCGATCATGAACGCTAGTCTCAGTGGCAGCACGACTCAAACATTCTGTCCTTTCTCAGTTAACGAAATTGAGACTCGGGCCAATGCAAAAGTGGCCTGCCTGGCGCAGGCTCTGACGCCTGGTTGCACCTATTCGCTTTCCAGTTTCGGACAATCGGTAGGCTCGTCGGGAGGTTCGGGTAGCGTCAACGTTAACACCGTCGGTACAAATTGCGTCTGGGCGGCGAACAGCGCCGTCAGCTGGATCATCGTCACTTCCGGCAATGGGGGTACAAATTCGGGCACTGTTACTTTCGCTGTGGCGCCCAACACTAACGGGTTCGCCCGTCAGGGATTGATACGTATCGCCGAACAGAATTTCATCGTTGCTCAACCTGGGTCACCCAGCTGCAATATCGTTCCGATATCTTTAGGACAGACGATTAACGGTTCTTTGGCCAGCAACGATTGTCGATCTTCGCAACGCGAAAACACCTTTGCTGATCAATATTCATTTAGCGGAACAGCGGGTGAGCAGGTAAGCATCGCGTTGTCGAGCACGGGGTCAACATACGACACCTATCTCTACTTACTCGGACCGACGGGAGCAGTCGTTGCAGAGAACGACGACATTGAGGGCGGCGTTCAACTCGACTCGCGAATCCCCGTGAATGGATTCTTTAGTTTGCCGGTGACCGGTTCCTACGTAATTGAGTCAACGTCTTACAATCCAAGTACGACAGGCGCTTATACTTTGACTTTGACTTCAGGTTCGCCCAATACAGTGCAACTAACTCAGGCGACATTCAACGCTAATGAGGGCGCGGGTCGGGTGGACATCACGATGAGCCGCAGCGGAGTTATTTCAAGTGCCGCGAGCGTTAGTTACGCGACTAGCGACACTGCCGGTCTTACCAACTGCAACGTTGTTAATGGAATCGCATCGTCTCGCTGCGACTATGCGGCTTCGGTAGGCACCATTAACTTCGCCGCTGGGGAGGGTTCCAAGTCGTTCTCCATACCGATCGTCGATGATTCGTACGCCGAAGGTACTGAAAGTTTTACTCTTACATTATCGAGTCCCAATGGTTCGTCGTTGGGTTCGCAGGCTACGGCAACGGTAACTATTACGGACAACGAAACCTCCACCGGCCCCAATCCGATCGTAGGAACTTCGTTCTTTGTGCGCCAGCATTACATCGACTTCCTTGGTCGTGAACCGGATCCGGTAGGATTCGCCTCCTGGCAGAATGTCATCAACAATTGCCCGGGAGGAGATACCAGCTGTGATCGGGTTCACGTCTCAGGAAACTTCTTCCAGTCGCCCGAATTCCAGGCGCGCGGTTATTTTGTCTACCGCTTTTATCCAGTTGCCTTTGGGCGCAAGCCGGACTATGCCGAGTTCATTCCCGACCTCGCGCGCGTCAGCGGTTTCCTCAGCGACGCACAATTGGAAGCAGCAAAGGTAGCGTTCATCAACGAGTTCATGAGCAGGCCGGCGTTTGCCACGACTTACAACGGACTGAGCAACACACAGTACGTCGATACGTTGCTGGCGAGAGCAGGCGTGAGCTCGCCCAACCGGGACTTCTGGATCGCGGCCTTGGGAAATGGCACGAGGACGCGAGCGACAGTGCTACGAGATATTGCGGAGAGTCTTGAGGTTTACAATAGGTACTACAATCAGGCCTTTGTCGTGATGCAGTACTTTGGATACCTGCGACGCGATCCGGATGCTTCTTACCTGAACTGGATCGATGAGCTGAACAACACCAACAACTCGCGGAACATGATCAATGGCTTCGTGAATTCGCTGGAGTATCGCTTCCGCTTCGGACCCTAGGAGAATTGGCGATTGGCGATTGGCGATTGGCGATTGCCGATTGCCGATTAGTGATAACGGTGGTAACGCCCTTGAGCGGTTCTGGGATAATCGGCAATCGGCAATGAGAATAGCTCTCGACGGCTTTCCGCTGTCATCTCCCAAAACCGGCATCGGGCACTACACCCTACAGCTGGCACGCGCGCTCGCTGAAATCTCGCCGCTGGATAACTTCGAACTTATCTCGCCCTTTCCCTTTTGTGATTCTGTCGTCCAGGAACTTCAGCAAGCTTCGATCACAAACCTTAGCTTGAACCATCCTCAGGCAGCTTCGTTTCGCCGTCGTTGGTGGGCGCTCGGCCTGCCATTATTTCTCAGGCAAAACTCTTTCGATCTTTTTCATGGGACTAACTATGAGGTGCCGCTCTGGAATCGTCAGCGCCACGTGCTGACGATTCATGACCTCTCGCTTCTGCTCCACCCTGAGTATCATGAACCACGCTTAGTGAAGCGTTCCCGGCGTCGCTTGCCTTTGATGATTCGCTCAGCCGCAAGAATCATCGCCGTCTCGGAAAGTATGAAACGCGAGATGTGCGAGCACTTGAGGATCAAGCCCGAGCGGATTGCGGTAACACCGGAAGCGCCGCGCGAAAACTTTCGGCCTGTGCCATTAGCAGAGACGCTAGCAATCAGGAAACGTCTCGGTATCGAACCGGACTTCATACTCGCCGTCGGCACCATTGAGCCGCGCAAGAACCTCTTAACCCTCGTCCGCGCCTTCGATCAAATTGTGCGCACTACCGAGCTGCGGCCGCAGTTGGTAATTGCCGGCGGGGAAGGCTGGCTGATGGACGAGCTGTATTCGTTTATTGCCACGAGCGGCAGCGCCGAACGCGTCCGCTTCATTGGTTACACCACCGACGCCGAGTTGCGCGCTCTCTATTCGTCCTGCCGGATTAGTGTTTATCCGTCTTTGTACGAAGGGTTTGGTTTACCGCCCCTTGAGGCAATGGCGTGTGGGGCCCCCGTGATTGCCAGTCGCATTCCGGCGATCGAGGAAACAGTTGGCCCAGCAGCCGTGCTAATCGATCCCACCAACATCGAGGAACTAGCGAGCAGCATCAATCAGCTCTGGAACGATGAGCGCCAGCGAGCGCAGCTTTCGGAAGCCGGACTGCGTCACGCCGCCAAGTTTACCTGGCAACGAACAGCCAGGCTGACCTTGGATGTCTATCGAGAAGTGCTTCGCGATAAAGAGGCGGGGGCAAGCCGTCCTTCCTGACTGAGCACTGTAGGAGACCACTTCTTATCGGCAATCGCCAATCGGCAATCGGCAATCGGCAATTGGATCATTCTTCCTCCAGACCAGCAGTGATGCGGAACGTATGTCCGTCAGGATGCATCAGCTGGAACTCGCGCACGTTCCAAGGCTCGTCGGTGGGCTGGGTCAGCACGGTGAGACATTGCTTAAGCGCGAGCCCGTAGGCTGCGTCCACTTCGCGGGGCGACCCAAGCCACCAGGTCATCCAGACCCCGCCAGTGTCATCATCGCCGTCGAGGTGTCTGGGTAAAGGTCCGCCGCGAGATCCTTGACCGTGCTCGCAAAGAAAGATTTCGCTTTTGCCATTACAGACGCCGCCGAAGGTCGGTGGATCACCCCAATCCCAACCCTTCATCCAGCCAAGCTGCTCGAACCAGGCGAAACTCGCCTGAATATCGGATACGTTTAAAATCGGAGTCAGACGTTCCACCTTCATAATCAATCTCCTCTAAATTTTGAGTTTCAATTTCAGGCGCGCGTTGAGTTGCGCAATCGTCTCATGCGGACCAGAGTGCGCACGAAGGCCCAACCGAACTTAAGCAGTTTCGCATGCGACTTTCCCGAGTTTCTAGCCTGGTAATGAAACGGCACTTCCTTAATCCTTCCGCCGAGCAGGTGAACTCGTACCAGTATTTCCTCCAGAACATCGAAATCGCGCGCCTGTAGTTTAACTTTTGCCAGCACCTCACGGTGATACATGCGATAGCCGCTGGAAAGATCTGCGAGTGGCAAATCAAGAACGCGCGCGTAGGTCTTGTTCAGGATGCCGCTTAGCACGCGACGGGAAGGTCCCATGTCAGCCTTGCCCCCGGCGATATAACGCGAAGCAATTAACATCTCTGCTGTAGCGCGCTGTTGCCAGAAGTCGCGCAGGAAGACCGGAGGATGAGACAAATCAGCATCCATCGTGACGACATAGGCCGCACGGGCGCGAGCGAAACCAGCCAGCAGGGCGCCGCCATATCCCCGTTCTGATTGCAGCACTACGTGAGCACCTTGCTGCTCCGCGAATTCCGCCGTGCCGTCAGCGGAACCGCCATCGGCAATGATTACTTCTGATCTGAGGTTGAGCGTAGACACCACCTCGCTTAAAAGAGGCAGCAAGAGCTCAAGATTTTCGCGCTCGTTAAGGGCAGGGATGACAATCGAGATGTCCGGGACGTTGTTAGCCATCAAGAAAATCTAAGTAAACGTAGTCTCTCAAAGAATCGCTGCTGGTGATTATCTACATGCAGACACAAAAAAGGCCAACTGCGAGAGTCGGCCTTTTTGATTTCAGTTGTTCGGGCGCTTTAGAAGCGGTTACGGTACTCCAACGAGTTCATGAACCCATTGATCATGTGACGCGGGTCGTTGGTGTCATCTAACACCTGAATCCAATTCACATACAGCGCATCAGGATCGCGGCGCAGGTAGCCGAAATACTGCATCACCACGAACGACTGGTTGTAGTACTTCACATAAACCTGTGAGCTTTCCATGATCGCCCGAAACACTTGCGCTCGGGTCATCGTGTTCGCATTCAGCGAGTCGATTAACGATTGCTTGTTCGGCAAGGTCACGCCCGCAGTAGCAACCAGCAGATCGACAAAGGGGCCGTTAGCCAGTCCGTTGTAGGTAGATGCGAAAGCCGGTCGCGCCATGAAATCATTAATCAATGCGACTCGGGCAGCTTCTAACTGCGTCGCATCGAGGAAACCGGTCACGCGCCGCAGGTCAGGAATGAACTCGTTGAAATCCGGCTTGCGGCCGAAGGCGACGGAGTACTGACGGTAGGCAAAGTAACCACGCTCTTGAAACTCTGGCGACTGAAAGAACGCACCTGATACGTGGATTCGATCGCAGCTGGCGGTCACCGGCACACAACCGTTGAGCACAGCTTGCCAGCCGGCGTAACCACCAGGCTCTGGCAAGCGATTCAGAAAGTCGACGTAATGCTGGAAGACGAAGAAGTCGGCGTCGTCAATCGTAATCTGGGTATTCGTGCCCGGACGCAAGCGCAGCGGTTTTACTTTGGTGTTTCCGTAGTAAAGCTCAGCGGGAAGATTCGGGTCTGGAGCGACGATGCGCAGCGTTGGCGCCTGGGCCCAAGCGCTCGAGGCCGCAAGGGTTATCAACAGAATAGTGACGGCTAATTTCATTTTGCAGCTCCTACCTAAGTTTCATTTAGCGGAAAAGAGAGCCGGGCTGAGGTGTTCTCTTTTGGAGGTGCCACGCCACCCAGGAGGCACCTTGGAATATAGCTTGCCGCCGCAATTAGTGTCAATTGGTATCATTTTAAATGGCGATCGGAAACTGACGGTTTGCGTTACTTCTCAGCTGCCAAGACCAGTCAAACCGGGTTTCCGTTCAGGTTGACCGGCGTGCTAATTCCGAGGCGCGCGCCAGAACAACTTTTCAACTTGCCAGCCAGGATATATAGACGCGATTCGGACGTCGAAAGTTGGACTTTGATTCCGTTTTTATCAGGACTTTTTACGTTTTCGATTACGTCTTGCCAACCCTACAAGTCCCAAACCTGTAAGGGTGAATAAAGAGACGAGACTTATGCCGACGCCGAAGTAAAAGCGGCGCGGTTGGTAGGAAAACTTCACCACATGGTTACCGGCGGGAACCGCCACTCCGCGGAAGGCATAATTAGCCCTGAAGAGCTCAACCGGCTGTCCATCAATCGTGGCGCGCCAGCCGGTATAGTAAACGTCACTGGTCACTAGAAAGGCGGCAGTCGCAGAATCCGTTCGTA
Organism: Pyrinomonadaceae bacterium; assembly: GCA_041750995.1. Lineage (GTDB taxonomy): Bacteria > Acidobacteriota > Blastocatellia > Pyrinomonadales > Pyrinomonadaceae > PSRF01. The sequence continues at coordinate 28,269 of JBGSYG010000040.1, forward strand.
CTTCCATGGAGTTATCGGCAAGGGTCGTCACCCGGGCGCTCGCCATCGGATCCGCTTGCCCCATGGCTGATGATATCGGTCTCTCAATTAAGCCCATTCGCTTAGGGTCGAATCCGCTACCGTCAGGTAATCGGGACGTCTGGCCAGCCGTTCGAATTTCCTCAGCTTCAAGCATCACGACCTCCGGAACGAGCCAGACGCGTGGCAGCGCAGCAAGATTCTCGAACACCTGCGAACCGTCTTGCTCTTCTACAAAGCGCCATTGATGACCCATCGTCATTGGATCGACGGGTCGCGAGCTGCGAAGCTCTTCATCAATCAGACTAATCTTATCCAGGATCATCGAGCCTGATGGCCCGGTCCAGCGAAGTTCGATACTCTTGATGTTCTTGCGTCCGTCCAATTTGAAGTTGGATCGGTAGTAATGCCCTTGGCAGGATTCCTCGTAGACCTTCGCCGCGAAGTTCTCAAAAATTTGGGCGCGACTGTGTTTGAGACTGTGTCTGACCGTTTCACAGTCGTAAGCCCAATCGCTTACATCTCGACCAGCTAACAAAGTATGCGTCTCGATCGTGTTGTTTGTGTCGATCACCTTTATCTGCACCACCTCGGCGCCGTCAGGAATGTTTACGGCACACGCGAGCCGAGCCACGATTGCGATAGCAGTACTTGGCGCGACGTCCGTTGGGTTAAAAGTGACAGAGTCGGTCGAGGTCGTGTTACATCCCGCGCCAAGCCACAATTGCAAATCTTGCTTTTGCCACATCGTGCCTGATTGATCGGTGACAACGTCCATTCGCGGCATCAGCAGATAACGAACTGCCGCGAGGTTTAGACTTTGATCGTTGGGATCCCACCAAGTAGGGCGACTCACGGTTCCAACGTCCTGCATGTTCAACAGTTTGCTGAAACGCGAAAGAATTAAGGAGTTGTAACCGCTGGCGTTGGCCACGCCCCACAAGCGCGAGAGATTCGGAGGAAGCTCGCTCGGAGGCGCCATGGTCCCGCGCGTTGGAAGGATCCGCTGATGATTGTCTTGCAGCAGACTATGGTAGCGAGTCGCGATCTCCGGAGGCTGAAGCGCATCTTTGTCGATTCCGGCGTAGCGCCAATCATAAGACCATCCAAAACTCGCCAAATCGATTACTAGCACGACCAACAGTGAGGCGACCATCGCGAAAGACTTGGGGCGCCGCGACCAGTAGGTGAGGGCCACTGCTGAGCAGACAAATAACACGAGCGGGATCGCGATTGCCCATCTCGTCCAGCGCCTCACTTCTTCCGGAGACAAATCCTTGTGAGCGGCCAAAGCCTCCAGACTTGGAAGATTCGTAAAAACGAGCACGGCTCCAACAATCAGCACCACTGCGCCCAACATAACGACCTTGAAAACAAGCACCGAAGTTGCCTTTTGCCTGAGCAGAATCGTCATCCCGAGACTGGCGAGCACGCAAACGGCAAAGGTGAACTCCAACAAATGTCTTCCCGGTGCACGAAACTGATTGATGACTGGAACGTGATAGATGATTCCAGCGAGGGGTGTCGCATCTCCCATTGCCAAAACTACAGCGACAACAGCAACGCCGAGCCAGAAGATTGTAAGAGAGCGGTGCGGCCACTTGGCTAATCCGACAGCCGCCAGCAGCAGGGGCAGCAGGCCAACATATCCGGTCAGCTCCGTAAGGTTTTCCGCGCCATAGTAAGGAAGCGCACCGGATTCTTTCAGGCCCCCAAAGACTTTAGGGAAGACGAGCATCAGCACTTGATGCGGCGGCAACGAGTGAGAGATGAAATCGGAAAACTTGTAGCCGGCGCGAACGCTCTCTCCAACAATCTCCGCAGTGGGAACAATCTGAATCGCCACGAGCCCGATTCCCAAAACCATCATTATGGCGCACGTCAGGTAATACCGCAGGCGTCCGATTGGTGCGCTCCAGCCAAGGACGAGCGCGTACGCCGCGGCCAGTCCGAACCCCAGAGTGAAGATTGGCGTGTGACCTCCTAGAAAGCTCAACGCGATTGCGGCGCTGCCGGTTACAAACCACAAGGGACTCCATCTCCGTCGCAGTTTTTCGTAAGCCCAAAGCTGTAACGGAACCCACGCGACCGAATGAATCACTACGGCATGACCAAGGTGGGCCATCATGAAGCCGCTCATGCCGAGTATTAGGCCGCTTATGAGAGCGACCAATTTCGATTCAGTAATTGTCAGCACATAGCCGTACATGCATGACGCCGTGAGCACATAAGCAAGCAGGATGAACAGGTTCCATGATCCTGGAACTAGGGAAAAGAGCAGCGCGGGGGGATACCACGTCATTACTTGTGGGTCGGCCATCATCGGAAAGCCGGCAAAAATCATGTGGTCCCAAAAAACTTTGCGTCCCAGAAAATTCGGTAAGTAAAGATGCTGGCCATCAGCGCCGACTGCCAGCGGAGCGCCGCGCAAGAGTGAAGGCGAAAAGAAAGCAACGAAAAGAAAGGTGTAGAAAAGAACAACCAGTAGCGAGTGGAGGAAAGGACGTTTCAGGAGAGCTTCGAGTCGGGAGCTGAAGTCTGGATTCGCCATCAAAAGAGAGTTGTTCGGGTGCCGCACCGAGGGGCGCACCGTCTAAGCCCCTGAATGCATGCTGCGATAAAGCCAGTCCGGTCGCACGGGTCGCGTTTGCTTCGCGTCGGTATTCAACGTGCTGCGGCAAAAAATGTATTGACCAAGTTCCGGGCGACGATTTCTCAGAGCGGCGATCTGGTCGACCGATCCGGAGGAATCGTCGTGATCATTCACGTCGGCGGTGAACAGGATGTTTGGACGAAATCCGTTAAGCGTTAGCAAACTGAATAGATCCTGTTGCGTGTATTCTCGGTTATGTCGGCCGTACGGGCCGTAACCAGAATAGGGATCGTAAATATTTTCTCCCGCAATCATCTTGCGGACATTCTCAAGCCGGACCACGTTCGGTGTTGTGACAATCAGAGTCCCCCCAGGCTTGAGCACTCTTCTAATTTCGGCAAGCGCGTGAACGGGATCCTGCAGCAGGTGCTCGAGAATCTCACAGAAGAGAACTACGTCAAACATTTCGTCGGGGTAGGGAAACTCGTCCGCTTCGACATTGAAATGTTTGTAGCTGAAATTGATGACCTCGCCCGTCTGGTGAATCGTCACACGCTGGCTACCTGCGGATTCATTACCCGCTGCAAAGAAATTTGCCAAATGCAGCTGGGGCTGACGAAACTTTTGCAGCAAAATCGTGGTGAAGTAAGGATTCGCGCCGAGCTCCAGAATGGTTTGATCGCTTTCCTCGGGAACAAGACCCAAGGTGTAGATGAAACGTTTGAAGTCGTCGTTCGCGTAATTCTTTAGTTCCGCTTCGGGGCCGTCTTCGACTTGGACCGATGTGACGAACTCGCGCAGTGCGGCCTCAGTCCAACCGGCGGGCAGTGGTTGCGCGGCAGTGTATGAGAGATCGAGCGACTTGGGTTCGACGTAGTATCGCGGCGGGGAAGGGTCTGGGGCAGCATTTGGGTTTGCTGCCGGCAGGGCTGCGGTGTCGTCGTCCGTCGGCATTTCAGAGTTTGAGTTGAAGGCCGCCACACGCGCTTCCACCGCCGCAAGCAAATCTCGTTTAATAATTTCTTCAGTAAAATTTGCCAGCACATACTCCCGCCCGCGCTCGCCCATCTCCCTTCGCAAGTTTGCATCTCGCATCAGCTCGTCGAGAGCCGCAGCGAACCCGCTGTACTCGTCATAAATCTTTCCCGCTTCGCTCCGGCGTATGTGATCGCCAATCACCTCACTGGCGCCGCTCGCAAGCACAGGAGCCTTTTGCGCCATCGCCTCGAGAGTGACAATGCTAAAACTCTCTTTACCCGACGGCATCATGTAAACCGCCGCACCCGCCATTAAAGCAAACTTCTCTTCCTCAGAAACAAACCCGCGAAAATCTATGTCCGGATGATCGGGAATGGCTATGTCGTCCTTGCCGGTGAGAACCAATCGCAGGTCGGAAGGATGCTCTTGTTTGAATTGCAGAAAGTAGTCGAAGAGCTCGCCGCAACCTTTGTTGGGATCAATGCGACCGGAATACAAAAGATACGGAGTCGTTTCTTGCTGAGGCGCGCGCAGCGTCGCATCGATCTGCATGCCCACAACCGATCCCGGAAGCTTGCCCCACAACCGTAAACTGAGTCGTTGTTCTCCTTCACTTAACCAAATCAGCGAACCCGCACGCCGCGCCGCGTGTTTATAAGCCGAGAGATACGCCGGCTGTTCGTCGTGCAGCGTCGGGGCGAAGAGCGCGAACCCTGGCGGTACCTGGAGCAACCCAAAATAAGAAGTAGGATAAAGATAGGTGACAAAAATCAGCGTGGAATATCGCGAGTAGTTTCGTTTGATGAAACTTATGAGTGATTTTGAGGAAGGCCCGATATGTCGAATGAGCTCCTCCTGAAGCGAGATACTCCAGGGAAGATGCTTGCCACCTTGGCTTATCTCCTTACCGCCGCCATTATCGCGCGCGACGCCGAGCTGATATTTATTGAAATCCTGAAGTAGATAACCGAAAAGCCTGCTGCGGTAGGGCGTGTATCCAATGTCGACATGAAAACGCCGAATCGTGATTCCATCACGCACCTCCTCGCCTTCGGGTAAAGCGTTGGCCCAATATGCAGCGTCTACAGCGGTAGTAGTAAGAACGTCGACTTCATATTCGTCCTTCAGCAGGCCCGCATACTGCCATGCGAGTGCTTCCGCTCCACCAACGACGCTCTCATGACAGCGCTGCACCACTATGCCTAGTCTCTTCATAAAATTCCGCTCATGGCATCGAGAAATGCTGTTTCGATTCGCTCGTTGGTAAAGTTTTCCGCATAGCGACGGCGACCCTTTACGCTAAGGTCAACACTCAGCGAACTCTTAAGCATGCGGCCGAGTGTCTCCGCGAGCAGGTACGGATTCCGTTCCTTCCACACTATCCCAGCGTCCGCGATTGTTTCTGGAATTGCTGTCGACGCATAGGCAACGATCGGAATTCCCATCGCCATAGCTTCTACCAATGGCACACAGAAGCCTTCATGTTCGCTGGTAATCATAAAGGCATGGGCCGCTTGATAGTACGCCTTGAGGGCCTCGTCCGAGACCTCGCCGGTAAACACCACGGCATCCCTAATCTCTAAACGGTTGGCGAGCTCGCGCAGGTAAGGGGAGTAATTCCTCAGGCGAGTTTCTTCCTTGCCAATAATTAGCAAACGACTCGCGTGGTTGTACTCATGATGGTAGGCGGCAAAGGCCTCGATCAGCGCTGGATGTCCCTTATTCGGCGCCACCCGTCCCACCATGCAAATATTTGTTTTTGAGTCTCCATAAGCTTCCAGAACTTTTCTCTCGGCGGGAAGCGAAAGCAAGCGATCGATATGATGGAACGGCGGAACGACAAAGCTGCTCGACTGCGGAGCTCCTTCGCCAATCAATTCCCGCATGTTGTAAGCCGATGCCGAGAGGAAGCGATTGCAATTGGAGTTTGCGATGGGATCCAACTGAAGCCGTCCCGTGTGGCACATCTCAGCCAGATCCGCATTGTAACCAACAAAAAACTCGGGAGGCGTAACGTTATGATACCGCACGACCGTGTGCGTCCGGCGATCGCTCAAAAGTTCCAGCCCTGGATCCCAGCCTCTCGAATAGTGATAGATCAAAACGTCGTCGCGGTTCTTCAGAAAGCTTGCGATGGCGTGAGGCGGAGAGATTTTGGGGAACTTTAGTGTCCAACTTTCTGCAAAGACTCTTGTATCGTAACCGTGCCTTTGCAAGGCACGATACATCCCCACCACATCATTACCGACCGCATCGCTGCCAGTGAGACTTGGGGTCAGAATCGCGACTCGCTTCATAATATTTCCTGCATATTCAAGGCTTGTAAAAACAGAGACTCGATTCTGTCGTTGGTGAAGTTGTGTTCGTAGCGGCGCCAGCCCAACAGTCCTAGCGCAACATTGGTTGTCTCATCGCCGACTACAGCGTCGACGGCCTGCGCCAGCTTTTCGGCATTCAATTCCTCGAGGACTATCCCAGCCTTGCCAACAGTTTCTGGAACGGCGGCAGCGCCGTAGCTAACGATGGGAACCTTCATCGCCATCGCCTCAACTAGGGGCACCGAAAAACCCTCGTGCTTACTCACAAAGAGAAAGACATTGCTGAGCAGGTAATAGGCCTTGAGCGCGGCATCAGAAACTTCACCGGCGAAAACCACCTTGCCTTCGAGGACGAGAAATTTGATCAAGTTGCGGAGTCGCGTTGAGTAAGTCTCAAACGCCTGCTCCTCGCGCCCGATTATTAAGAGACGGCTGTTAGCGTTGTAGTAATGGTGGTAATGCGCGAACGCTTCGATCAGGGTCTCCTGATTTTTGTGAGGAGCGACGCGACTAACGCTTAATATGTTTGTCTGGCCATCTCGATAAGTCTCAAGTGTTTCTTCGTCACCGTAGATTGCGTCAAGCCGATCGATGTGATGAAACGGAGGTACGACAAAGTTACGAGCCGGATCGGCACCCAGCGCGAGCAACTGGCGCATGTTAAAGGCCGAGTCAGAAAAGTAGGCTTCGTAACCCGCAGTGGCGATGATCTCCAGCTGACGCAAACCCTCAGTACACTTCTCTTCATGCCACGCGCTAACGCCGGCAAAAAATTCGGGAGGCGTCACATTGTGATACTTGATGATCGTCTTGCACTTCATTCGCTGCAGCATCGAGATGCCGATATCCCAGCCAAACGAGTGGTGATAAATCAGAACATCAGCAGGTTCCTGGAGAAACTCAGCGATCTCTGCGAGAGGCCAGACTTTTGGTTCCTCAAAATCGGCGCTGCCCGCGTACAAGCGAGCGTCACACCCGTGGTTCTCCAGTACTCTTTGCATCGAGACGACGTCGTTGCTGACGGCATCCCCGGAGGTCAGGTGCGAAGTTACGATTGCAAAGCGGGCCATTGAGAGTGAGAAGGAGTTGCGTGGTTTAAGACTTTAAGCCGATGGCCGCGAAGTCGCGAGGCCCGAATAGCCAGATATGGAGTTCGCGAGAGCCGGGTTCGGAATTGTTGAAAGGACTGCCCTCGGTTGGGTGCAGATAGGTGATGCGAGTTTGGACGAAGCCGACTGCGTCCAACAGAAACTGAAGCGTTTCCGGAAAGAGTGGCTGGCGATGAGTTGGATCAGCGTAAAAGTTGCAGGCGCCCACGACCAGGTTTTTCGGATTTGGGGTTTCCAGGATCACGACTCCTTCGGGCTTGAGAACTCTACGAATCTCTCGCAGCAGTTGGAGCAAGTCGTGAAACTCAAAATGTTCGACCAGATGAAATCCGGTTACTGCTTGCACGCTCGCTTCTGGTAACCCTCTCAAGTGTTGAATAACGTCAGCATGAATTATTTCGAGTCCGCGTTTTTGTCCCGCCTCTGCCAGATGTATGTTTGCTTCCACTCCGATGGCAGGCAGCCCCGAGTCCTTGAGGTGTTGCAGCCAGATTCCGCGGCCGCAACCGAGGTCCAGTATCTCGCCCGTCACGTGCGACGCATTGAGCAGCGAGAGGTAGAAATCCAAATCCTGCTTCAGCGAGTCTGGAGTGCCGCGCAGGTGCTCAGTCAGAGAAGCCTCGATCTGATCGATGTCACTCACTGCGGAGCGCTGAGCCCCACCCGGGCCCGCGACTCTCCGGTTGATCGGCTCGTGGTTGCGCAGGTTTTGTTGCTCGCGAAAAAGAGCATTTACCTGCTGGTGTTGTAACACCGCTATTTGCTTCTGGTGCTGAGCAAACAGAGTCAGCGATTCCCGAAGCGCGACCAAAGCTTCGCGTAGACAATCCGCCTGCCGCGTCGCATCGGCGCTATACTCTTTAATCCGGTTGTGGGTCTCTTTGATCTGGTCTAAAAATTGATGATTTGTCTGCGCGATATGTGTGGCCAATCGCTCTTGCTGGGCGATGAGATGGTTCTCGCTTTGTCTCTGACTGCGAACTAAAAGGGGCAGGCGCGCGATCGTAACCAGCATCTCTGCGAGATAACCGATGACCGGCAGGCGATAGAACTTCCGGATCAACGCCGGCGTGCGCAAGCCCTCGATGGTGACGCCGGCGCGCTGTCCTTCGGCCGAAGACTGAAGACTGGCGAGGATGTCGATTTTATTGCGAGTGCCACTCCGCAAGAGCGCAAGAAAATCTTTTAGACCCCCCTCATCGGGTTCGCGTTTCAAGATCGCTTTGTATGCGTTCCAAATGAATTCGCGGTCGTGGTACTTCAACAGGGCATTAACGTGATAGTGGTTGTCAGCGGCGGGCTCAAACCTTGGCTGCAACTGAAGGCGAGCGAAGTCGCCAACCGTCGTTAAATGCTCAGATTGAGAACCAGCTTCGCCAAAATCGAGCGAGAAAAATCCATCGGCAGAGAGCAGCTTGAATAGCTCGGCGGAAGCATTAATGAACGACGTTTCTCCCCGAGCTTCTCGTACCCGCACCGCCTCCCGAACTTGAGACATCAGATCTTCCAGGCTGGATTCTTCACTGCGTAAGGTAGATGGGAGGCTTTGTCGCGCATGAAATAGACCAAGCTGGTCAGCTTTGGGCTCCAGTACGATCGACCATCCTTGCTCCTCGAAAAATTCCTTGAGCGCAAAACGATCGAAACGTTCAAACTTCCCGGGAACTTTCGCGCGCTCGGGAATTCGCCCCGCAGGTACCTCGTGATACTCGCCACAAATCTCTTCAACAATTTGCAGCTGGGTGGAAGTGAAGAGAATCGGATACTCCGATCCTTCGCAATCGATCTTCAGCAGGCGAATGGTTTTTTGGAAACCTTCAGACGCTTCAGAAAGAATCTGATCGAGACTGATCGTTTCGACCGCTTCCCCCTCATCGTTCCAGAGCAAGGAAATCCCGCCGGGGTTACTGTTACCTGACAGGTCTTCGTTGTAGAGAAATTGTGAAGGTTGGTCTGACCGCCAAACTGCCCGTTGTCGACAACTCACACGCCCACCGAAGCGCTCAACGTTTTTAGAGGCTATTGCGTGATTTTCCGGGTGAGCCTCGAACGCGTAAACCTTTCCTGCGCCACGCGCCAAAGAAGCATAGGAGAAGCCACCGATGTGCGCGCCGATATCGATCACAATGTCATCGGGTTGAAATCGCGGCGGCAGGTTATATTCGTTTTCGTCCACGACTAGTTTGAAGATCGCCGCGTCTGATGTTCCAGTTCGAGCATGGAACTTATGTCCGGTAGCCGAAACGAATGCGCCCAGCGCCGGAGCGGATCCAGCCGCACCGTTGGCTTCTTCGACAACGGGTTGAGAGCTACCCGCTACTTTTGTTGTTTCAGTACCGTTCATTGATTTTCAGGATTTCCAGCTTGCGCGGAAACTCGATTCTAACCTTCTGTCTCAGTTTCCGTAAGTCAGGCAACCTCTCGTGGTGTCCCAATTCTGTAGGGGCGGAGGGGCGCCCCTACAGGTTTTTAGCTGACCTTTCTAATGAGCGATTGGCAATTGGCAATAATTCCTATCCTACTGCTAACGCTGTTTCCTCAGTTTTGTAATTGAACCTCCGAATGGCCGCGATAGCGTTAAGGTTCGCGACTCCATCCATCGGGACCTGACTTACCACTTGAAAGAGCAAGACTCCGTCGAGCCAGTCGTAGCTCACGCCTTCGCGACTGTGCACGGCGACGGTGACGCTGTATGAATCCGACGCGAGCCAGCAGTCAAATGGAAAGGAGATCTCGACGATCTCACCGCGTTGCGCTCGGCCTATTCTGAGCTGCTGCAAGTCGGTGTTCGTTCCATAGAGGTGAATGCCATGACGATTGCGCAGCAGGAAGCCAAAGATTGGTTCGGTCACGTCGGTATGGAAGCGCACCAGTACCCGAATCGTGACCGATTCTCCTGTTTCCACCAGCAGGATAGGACGACCAGCGTTGTCGAGTAGCTCGACCCGAACAACTTCCGCGCTTCCGTCACCATGCCGGTACGAGCATTCGATCTTCGGCATGTCGCGGACAACCAGGTCTAGGTCCTGTTCCGGATTCGATGTCTCAGTAAGCTCTTGACGATCATAGGCATCTTCGCGGGCCATGATGATCTTTTGATAGTGATTGAGAACGGTAGTCGGTTTTCCATCGGCTACAGCGCGACCGGCATGCATCAGAATCGCCCGAGAACAGAGCGCTCGCACCGAGGCCAGATCGTGCGAGACAAAAAATATTGTTACACCGCTCTCTTGCATCTCTTTCAGCCGGCGCATGCAGCGATGCTGAAAGACAGCGTCGCCCACCGCGAGTGCTTCATCAATAATTAGAATTTGGGGCGTCGCACTGATGGCTACGGAAAACGCAAGGCGCACATACATTCCGCTTGAGTATGTCTTCACGGGCTGGTAGATGAACGGTCCGATTTCCGCAAAGCGTTCGATCTCCGGCAGTAACTCTTCGGTTTCGCTTCGCGAAAAACCCATCAACGAAGCATTCATGAAAACGTTTTCCAGTCCGGTGAACTCGCTATTGAATCCGGTACCGAGTTCCAGTAACGCGGCAATGCGGCCTTCGTGCCAGACACTCCCGTGTGTTGGCTCGAGTGTGCCGGTCATTATTTGCAAAAGAGTGGATTTGCCGCTGCCGTTCGGTCCGATGATGCCGGTCGTTGTTCCTGCTTCAATTTCAAAACTTACATCCTGCAGCGCCCAGAACTCCTGATGGCGCTTCCAGCGACCGCGCGTGAGCATTTCCCTGAGACGATCATTCGGGCGCTCGTAGATTCGATAGCGTTTGGAAACGCTTTCGACGCGCAATGCAGTGGTCATGCAAGGAACGATAACTGTTCTCGACTATGTCGTAAAGTCAGCCGATTTAGAGGGAGTCGGAGTCGCACGCGAGCGTGACTTAACCATCGGACCTGAGCCTCTAACTCTAACTAAGCGTGCGCTTGCGGTTAAGCGCGGGTTCTGCGTAGAATAGCGCTTCTTTTAGCGGCCAGCGTTTAAGAGAAATATATTTCACTATTTAACTGGCGCTGGACTGCTGCTCAGGCTCCCATGGGCATCTAATCCGCTCCTATTCGCGTCTTTATTCCGGAGGATTTCGTGAAGCTAGCTCCCAGAATGTTCTGCGCCCTGATTGTGTTTACGCTCGCTTCAGGCGCGTTTTTTTCTGCGTCAGCGCAGACCCCGAGCGCCACCCCCGAGCCCTTTATTTCGCAGCTCACCTCCGGGACTGCGGGTTTCAACTCATTCGCTAAAGACGTCACCGCGAACGGACGCTTTGTAGTTGTTGAGTCGAACGGCGACATCTCTACTGAGAAGATACCGACGAGAGACTCTGCGGGAAATCTCAATCCGAATCCACGCAACAATGAAGACGGGAATCGCGAGATCTTTCTAATCGATTACGCGCAGCGTCGCATTTTCCAGATCACGAACACCAGGAACGTGCCGAAGCCGACGCCATCGCCGACACCGACGCCTACTCCGACCCCAACACCGAGTCCCACTGCGACGCCAACACCGACTCCAGTTCCGACTCCTCCGGATCCGGCGAACATTCAGATCGAGATCAGCAACAATCGACCAATGATCACTTTGGTGCCGGGCATCAATGGTCATTACCGCATTGTGTTCAGCGCCAACGCGCCTAATCCGGCGCTCTTCAACGGCGTCGATACAGGTGGCGTGTTAGCGGCGGATGGGAACCAGGAAATTTGGATCTACGAGCTACCGATTGTTTCCGATGTCGATCTGACTACCGGCGCCGACTTGCCGGTGCAGGACTTAACACTGGGAACGTTTACAAAGATTACAGATACACCCGCCAGTCGCGTGCCGTCCCCGGGAGCTATTGGGATCTTCCCCTTTGTTGCAGATGACAATCGCGAAGCGGCGATCTCCGAAACGGGAGAGATTATCGCGTTTATCTCAACCCGGAACCTTGCGTCCAATAATGCCGACGGAAATCCCGAACTGTTTCTACATACTATTTCCACTCCGGGAGTTTTCGTGCAGGGAACCGCCACAGCAGATAGTTTTGTCGGGCCGGTGCTTTTCTCTGTGTTTCAAAACTCGCCGTCGTTGTCAGCAGACGGGAGTGTTGTCGCGTTCGTTTCCAATGGAAACCTGAGCGGCAACAACAACAATGACGATGGTAGCGGCCACGGTAATGCCGAGGTGTACATCGGCTCTTTCAACGGTGGAACATTCACGATTACCAGGCAGGCTACGCGAACAAAAGCTGATGCCAGTGGCGCAAATTTCGGCGCAACCGTAAATGTCTTGAGCCCAGGGCGGCGCTTGAGTCGTGACGGAAGCCTCGTTGCTTTTGAGTCTCTCGCCGATGATCCCAAAGCGAATGCCACGACGAATCAGACGTTCCTCGCGGTTTTTGTCTATACGATTGCTCAGGACAGGTTTGACCTGGTGGGAAGAAGAGCGACGGCTTTCCCTGGGGACGTGATCCACTTTCCGACATTCACCGATTACAACGCATCGCTGGTTCCTGGAACTCTGATCTACGCCTCGGCGCTTAATTTCAAAACTGATGGCACGTTTCCCCCAGCAGCAGAAGACAGCACCGGCTTAAATCCGGGTCGAACGGTGCAGGTTTTTTCCACTGCGCTTCCGATCACCGCTACAAATACTTTTAGACGCATAACCAAGAATGCGGTTTTCGCCGCGTTCAGCCCGCTCTCAACTGCGACAATTGAACGCACCGTTTTCAGCGCCGGTGGCGCAGAACTTGGTGGCGGCAATTCTGATGGTTCAACAGAAGTCTTTTATCTGTTGAGTCCTCCAGTGACGACGGAATCGGCAGCGGTTCTGTCATTCTTCACGGGCGCCAGCAACATTCCCTTGCCGGAAGCGAGCCCCAGTCCTTCGCCATCGCCGACTCCGACTCCCGGCACTGCAACGGGTTTGGCTCCCGGCGAATTGGGTATCATCCGCACGACGGTTGAGTTTGTCGCCTCAGATGCGAATGCGACCGGGGGATCCGAGACGAAACGAAGTCCAGCTCTTCCGGTGGAACTTAATGGAGTTTCGGTCTCAGTAGATGGAGCAGCCGCAGGTTTGTATTTTGTCGGCCAAGCGTCCAAACAGATTAATTTTGTGGTCCCCATCGGATTGACGACCGGAGTTAAGACCGTAGTCGTCAATAGCCGGATGGGCGGCGGCATTCAGTTCAAGGGTTCGCTTCTGATCGTTGCCGCACAACCCGATATCTTCACGACCACGAACGACGCGGGTGGTCGGGCTGCGGTTGTTAACGTAACTAATCCAATGGCGCGGACTCCTGAGCCATTTAGCGTGACGTCGACAGATGGTAGCGGCAACACAGTCCCCACTGTGCTGGAGATCAGTCTCACTGGTATCAGGACCGTGGTTGCAGCGGAAGTGAGGATCTCAATCGTGACTGCCACGGGGACTACGGAAATTTCCGGCGACGCGATCCTACTTGTCAGTCCGAATCGAGAGATGCCCGGGTTCGATCTGATTCAATTCAGACTGCCCGCTTCCTTAGCGGGCGCTGGAGACGTCCCGATAATTGTGACAGTCACAAAAGGTGGCGGCACTTTCGTAAGTCGGCCCGCAGCTACCGCCCCACATATCACGATCAACTGAAGCATTTCTTTGCTGCATTCATTAAGGGCTCGTCCGATTCGTCGTGCGAGCCCTTTCTCCTGAGCGAGCATTCGTTTTGGTTTGAGCTTTTATAAAAGTATTCCAGGATTTACTATCCCTGCACATGATCTCCGCGCAAACAGCACGAAGGGCCGTCTGGCGTCCGCTCTGGGAGTTGCCGAACCGTCTTGAGCTGATTCTTTCCCTCTCGCGCCGCGAACTGCTGGCCCGATATAAGGGTTCAGCGCTCGGCGTAATCTGGGCGCTGCTGACTCCAGTCGTAACGATCGCGATCTTCACGTTTATCTTCGCTGGCATATTTGGCGCGCGCTTCGGCATTAGTTCTTCCCCATGGGATTACGCAATCCATCTCTTCTGTGGCTTACTGCCGTGGACGATGTTTCAGGAGTCTGTGCTCCAGTCTTCAACAACGATCGTTTCGCATGCAAACCTCGTCAAGCGCGTTGTCTTTCCTCTTGAGACGCTGCCGATCGCTCAAACTCTATCGTCACTGGGCAATCAGCTCTTCGGCACCGTCGCCTTATTGATCGCAATTCTTTTAATTCGTCAGCAGTTTCCCGTTTCGATATTTTGGTTGCCGGTGCTCTTGATTCCACAGCTACTCTTTACGCTTGGGGTCGCCTGGCTGGTCGCCTCGCTTGGTGTTTTTCTGCGCGACATTGCGCAGGGAATCAATCTCGTCATGATGGCGTGGATGTTCCTGACACCGATCATCTATCCCGAATCAATCGTCCCTGCGCGCTATCGTCTCTTTGTGAACCTCAATCCTTTCACGCCGCTGGTTCGGAGCTACCGCCGTGTTCTGATCGAAGGTACGGCGCCGGATTGGTCCGGCCTCGCCTACTTCACCGCCTTCGCGCTCGTAAGTTTCTTCTTCGGCTACTGGTGGTTTGCGCGCACGCGCAAGAATTTTGCCGACGTAATCTGAATGCCAACCTGTCGCGCCCGGTCTCAAAAATAGAACATTGATTAAATATTAAGCGAACCACGCGCGAGTTTAAGGCGAGAATAATCAAATGAGGACTATCGAGTTTTCGATCGCTTTGGCACTGTCCACAGGTACACGGTGCGATAGAGTTTTCCCCACGGCACGCGCACCGTCTGTTCCGGCCTCCAATCGCCCATGCGGAAATCGTGAGAAATGATCCGCGAGCCCGGCCGTAATTCTTGCAACAGTTTCGGGCGCAACAAGACATTTAATTTATCTGAAAGGTAAAGCGTGACGATGTTGGCTTCGCTGACATCGATGCGAAACATGTCTTCGTTGCGAAACCGCACGAGCTCTGCAACGCCCGCCTCACGCGCGTTCGCCTCTGCTTCCATTATCAGTTTGGGATCGATCTCGATACCCACGGCGCGAATACCAAACTGTTTGGCGGCTGCGATAGGAATGCGCCCATCGCCGCTGCCGAGGTCGTAGAGCACATCTCCCTTCTTGATGCTTCCCAGCCGCAACATCTCAGCGACTGTTTCGGGAGGCGTGGGGTAATAGATCACATCGGGTTTGCGATGGCGACGTTTCTTTCTCGAGGTTTGAGCCTGAGGATTGGGCGAAGCAGTTTCATCCGCTATGGAGCTCGCTAAGAGACCGTCTTTGTGGGCACAGGCTGCCGCAAGAACCGAGTCACAACCACACATTAGTACGATGAGTAGCAGGCAGTATCTCATGGACATTTCAACTCGAATTCAAGTTGGAAGTGTAACTCAACAGATGTTGACTCAGCGCCTGCGGCGCTGCGGCGTTCTTGCTACTTAATTGACGCTTTAATACTTTCTGGCGTGGCAAGCACAACTACTATTCCCATTAGCCACCAGAACACGAGCGCAACCTCGCCGTCTCCAAAATTATAGTTAACAAGGGAACTGGCAAAGAAGCCGGCAATTGCTCCGCTCGCGCCAAGCAACACCCCGTAACTATTGGTATCCGCCGTGTCCCTGGCTTCTCGCTCAGCACGTATCGTCGTCAGCCAGAAAACCAGCATCAGCCAAAGCCAGCACAGCAAAGCCGGCAGGCCGCGGTCGAAGGCGAGCTGGAGGGGCGTGGAATGCAATCCCAGCATTTGGTCACCGGGAAAGCCCCATTCGTTCCAATGCTTGTGCACAGCGTCCATGCCGTGACCAAAAACTGGATGCAGAAGTATTCGTGCGGCTCCGACGCGGGCGACAGCTAAACGCACAGCAGAGCTTGAGTCTTGTAAGGCAAGCGCGTCTCGTGCACGGGTTTGCCAAATGAAAAAAGCTCCGAATGCGAGGAAGAGACCAAGCGCGGCGATCGCGACCAGTCTTGTTTTTCCCCTCGCCGCGCGGAAGAGGATAACGCTCGCACCAATTGCAAAGGCAACAAGCACGGTTCGCATCGCCGTAAGCGCAATTCCCAACGCCAGGATCGCCCCCGCTGCCATCGCCAGTTTGAAGCGTAACTTCGCACCGTGACTGCGCAGATTAGCGAGGGCCAGCCCGAGTGCCAGCTGCGCCAGGATTTGCAGGATCTCAGAAAAGGTTTCGTAGTGACGAGTCCAACCTGAAGCGCGAAATCGATGTGTCCTTTCGATCCCGGTAATTCCGGCAGACGTCGCTTCTTGTTTGAACTTTTCTGTGACGACCAGACCAGGTCGTTCTACGTGTTCACCTCGGGAGATAACACTCACTGATAAGGTCTTGTCTGCAGGCGCTGCCTTCAGGGCCGCATCAATATCAGCAGTGGAGTACACGCGCTTACCGTTAACTCTCCAAATTGCATCGCCGGCTTCAACGTGTGCTTGCCGTAAAGGGCTGTCCATCTTGATCGTCTCCACGATCACGCCGCGACCGCGCGCGAGGTCAAACATACTGTACAAGGTTCCCGCGATACCCGAGACAATCATGACGCACACGAGGACGATGGCGGAACGCCGCGTGACGATTGCCTGAGTGATGTAAAACAGGAAAAGGACGCAAACCGATTGCAGCTTCGCAATACTAATTCGTGGCTCCTCAGATAATAGCGAAGAAGCGATAGTCAAGGCCGCAAACAGCCAAATCGGAAAATCCAGCTTCGTGCGACCCAGACCGAGTGAACCGGTGGCGATTGTCCGGAGCAGCCAGCCAAGACCGGTAATGCCCAGTGCTATCTCGGCTCCGGCGATGGAATGTGGAGCGAAAACGGCATACAGAACGAAGCCCAGAATACAGATACCCTGACCCACAGAAGCCCCACGTGAGGCGTGTGCGGTCAGGCGCTGGGGAGCCGAAGTTTGGGTGGAGGCGATCAAGTTGACGATGGCGTTACCGAAAGGCGCTATGATCTCAGCAAATGTGCCGCAAACCGTTGAAAATCAATGTCGTTGACACGTCCTGAGGCGTCTGTTAGTTTATTCGAGACCGTTCTCTCCCGGGAATGGTTTTTCCAGGAAACGATTACGCGGTCCGGCCCGACCCTTCACACTCCGCCGCTGGATTGACGCCGCTACCCTATTAGTTGAGACATAATACTCCCGATGGCTTTCGAAAAAGCGGAGGTTTTAAAAGCTGCTGAGAAATTCCTTTCACAAGGAAAGATCAACGCCGCAATCAAAGAGTATCGCCAGATCATCCAGAACGATGACGCCGATCTGACCACGCTTAACATGCTGGGAGACCTGTGTGTGCGGGCGAGTTTGAACGATGAAGCCATCTCGTGTTTCTCTCGTATTGCCGAACACTACCGCGAAAAAGAATTCAATCTCAAAGCGATTGCGATGTACAAGAAGATCGAGCGGCTCACGCCACGCGATCCGGCCATCGCTTTCAAGCTAGGCTCACTGTACGCGCTGCAAGGACTTGTTGCCGATGCCAAGGCGCAGTTTCTCATCGTCGCAGATGCCTACAGCCGTGCCGGCAAGGCGAATCAATCCCTGGAAGTGCTTCACAAGGTTGCTGATCTTGATCCTCACAACACCGAGATTCGTCTAAAGCTGGCGAATGGATACCTCAAGGAAGGATTAAACGAAGAGGCCGCCAACGCTTTTTCCGAAGCAGGCTCACGACTTTTCCATACTGGCGAGTTTGAAAAGTCACTGAGCTCTTACCAGAAAACGCTGGAGCTCTATCCCAACAACGAAAAGGCACTCAAAGGCGTGGTCTCGGCTCATGTTGCACTAGGCGCAGCCGATGAAGCGGCAGAATTATTAGAACGTCTCGTTGCCGACCGGCCCGACGATCCTGAATTGGTGCTGATGCTGGCACGCGCCCACCTGGATGCTGACAATCCGCAAGGCGCCGAACGCGCGACTCTAATTCTCTTTAAACAGGATCCCGCCAACTACACCCGCTTGCTCGAAGTTGCGAAACTTTATTTGAAGCAGG
Source organism: Pyrinomonadaceae bacterium (assembly GCA_041750995.1). Classification (GTDB taxonomy): domain Bacteria; phylum Acidobacteriota; class Blastocatellia; order Pyrinomonadales; family Pyrinomonadaceae; genus PSRF01. The sequence continues at coordinate 46,243 of JBGSYG010000040.1, forward strand.
GTGAGATAGACAACGCGACACGAGTACTCGCTGGAATTGTGGAACAACTTTTGGCCGGCCGCGAAGAGAATGATCTCCTCGCACTGCTTAACGAAGGTCTCAATCGCAATCCCGAACACGTCGAAGCGTTGCGACTACTGATTCGTGTCTATTGGTGGCAGCGGGATATGGATAACTTGCGTCTGGCTTTAGAACGTCTGGCAGAGGCAGCCGAAGCTGCCGGGCTGGTGGAAGACGAGCGCTATGCCCTGACGCAACTAATCAGGTTGACACCCGATGACCGCTATTCCGAACGCTTGATTGCTCTAGGTGGTTCGCCTGACGATGCAGGGACGGCGGGCAGTTTGGGAAGTGAAGCCGAGATCGACGAAACACCAACCTTCGATAATTTTGCAATCACTAGCGAGGAGCCGGATCTCGCGGAAGAACAAGTTACCGCCGTTGAGTTTGAGTGGAATTCATTGGCAGAACCAGCGGCCGTCGATCCCAGTTCCTCGTTCGCAGATCTGAATGAAGACCACGAAGTCACCGAAGTCTTTGCGAGTTCCCCCAATGAACCGCCGGGTGAAGCAGCAACAACCCCCGTAGACGAGGCAGTAAGACGAGAAGCATTGCTGCGCCAGGAATTGGAGAGTGTTGATTTCTATCTCACGCAAGGCTACGACGACATCGCGAACGATACGCTCGAGTTGATGGAACGCCAATTCGGAAACCATCCGGACATTGTGGCGCGGCGGAAAAGACAAAAGCTGAAGCTGGCAGGTGGGGCGCAACCCGCTGCGAGTACATTTGAGTTTGGTGGCGCCGACCAGTTAGTAGCTACTGAGTCGCTAACGCCCGAGATGGACTTTGCGTATGCCGGCAGTTCGGATAACGGCGCTGGCAATCACGTATTTGCCCCAGCTGTTCCGGAAACGAAAGGCATTGATGCTGGATTGGCTGAAGTCTTTGAAGAGTTTCGCCAGGCTGCCGAAGACGAGCCGGAAGCCAGAGAAGATTTTGAAACCCACTACAACATGGGAACGGCTTACAAAGAGATGGACTTGCTGGATGAAGCGATTATGGAGTTTCAAACGGCGGCCGGTCTGACAGTGTCCAGCGACGGCACCTCGCGTTACCTGCAGTGCTGTAACATGCTGGGTCATTGCTTCATGCAAAAAGAACTGCCGCGCGCGGCCGTGCTCTGGTTCAAGAAAGGACTGGATGCACCCGGGCACGGCGAAGAGGAATACAAAGCATTGCGTTACGAGTTAGGTTCAGCTTACGAGCAGATGGGCGATCTCAGTCGCGCCCGCGACCTCTTTACGGAAGTTTACGGGATGGACGTTGCGTATCGAGGCGTCGGAGAAAAGCTCCAGGAATTAGAACAGAAGCGAGCGTCGAAGAAACGGAAGAAGTGACGACACAGGAGTCAGGAGTCGGGAGTCAGAAGTCAGAAGTCAGAAGTCAGAAGTCAGAAGTCGGGAGTCGGGCGTCAGAAGTCAGAAGTCAGAAGTCAGAAGTCAGAAGTCAGAAGTCAGAAGTCGGGAGTCGGGAGTCAGAAGTCAGAAGTCGGGAGTCGGGAGTCGGGAGTCGGGCGTCAGAATCTAGGGATCGATTCTACGATTGCAAACACCTGACAAGGCACACCTGACAACAAGGCCCTACTCCTGTATTCTGACAACTGACGACTGACAACTGACATCTGACATCTGGACTTCTGACTTCTGACTTCTGACTTCTGACTTCTGACTTCTGACTTCTGACTTCTGACTTCTGACTTCTGACTCCTGATCCATGTCCGCTAAACTGAGCGTCATTTTCTACATCATCCTTTGCCTGGAAATTGGCATTGTTCTTACTTTGCTGCCTTGGATTCCGCAGAACTTTCTCGGCTTAAGTGATTGGGGCAACAACTATTTTCTCCTCTACGCCGCGCGCAAAACCGGATTCTATGGTTTACAAACCGTGGTTGCGTCTGGCTGGGTGCGCGGCGCCGTCACCGGACTCGGATTACTGAATCTCGGGATGGCGTTTTGGGAGATTTTCAATTTCAAACACACGCTCCACGCCTTGCAGGAAAATGCGGGCGCAGTGCAGCGCGAGCGAGATGTGGCGACACGTGCAGCCAGTCATCTACCTGATCACGAGCGGAACAACGAACGTCCAAACGACACCGTCCAGTAAAGAGTTTGTAGACGTTCTTAAAGTTGTCACCGCTGCCGTCGCCGCCAAAGTTTCCCTCATTCAACTTCGCGAAAAACAGCTGAATGCCCGAGTTCTTTTTGAACTGACGGTTCAAGCGGCGAAGATTACCCGCGACAGCGAGACTCGTTTACTCGTTAACGACCGCGCCGATATCGCTCGCGCGGCAGGAGCCGCGGGTGTGCACCTCAGCACGCGCTCGTTAGGAGCAGACGTCATTCGTCGCACGTTTGGTCCAGACTTTTTGATAGGTGTTTCAACTCACTCGATCGCCGAGGCACGTGCCGCCCGCGATCATGCTGACTTTGCAGTCTTTGGCCCAGTCTTTAAAACGGAATCAAAGAAGAATTACGGCGCACCTCAGGGTGTAGCAATACTAGCTGAAGTCGCGCGCGGCCTGGCGCCGTTTCCTATCGTCGCGCTCGGGGGCATTGGTTTAGATCAGGTAGCGGAGTGTCGTGAGGCTGGGGCCTGTGGAATCGCGGGGATCGGTATCTACCATGATCGGGAAGCTCTGCCGCTTACTGTGGATTTGATTCGAGATCTCTTTGAACGAAATGCGAAGTAACAAAACCTCTGAGTCACCGCCGATCGCTTTGTCGATCGCCGGTCTTGATCCGTCTGGTGGCGCCGGCGTGTTGGCGGATGTCAGGACCTTCGCCGCCTTTGCCTGCTTTCCGACCGCCGTAATTACCTCCCTGACTTTTCAAAACACAATCGGCGTTAGCGGCGCATTACACCAATCAGCAGAAACGGTGCGTGCTCAAGTGCTGCCCATCGTTGCAGACTTTTCGGTTGCAGGTGCAAAGACCGGGATGTTGCCGACGCGTGAGGTAATCGGCGAAGTGGCGCGCCTTTTTCGAGAGACTAATCTGCCGGCCCCGGTTGTAGATCCGGTAATGCGCGCCACCTCCGGCGACGATCTCATCGATGACAATGCTGTTGAATGCGTGATCTCGGATCTGTTGCCTATCGCTGTTTTGGTTACGCCAAACATTCCGGAAGCCGAGCGGTTAACTGGGCTTACCATCGTGGATGAACAAACCATGCGCGAGGCAGCGGAACGAATTCGCGAGTTAGGCGCGCGTTCGGTATTGGTAAAAGGCGGTCACCTGTTGACTCAACGTCAGGCAGCGCAGGGGGGCGTTAAACGTGAGCGCCTTGAAGCAATTGATGTTTTGAATGAAGAGGGAAGACTTACCATTCTGCGCGCAGAGCTGGTGAGCGGCGGCGAGGTTCATGGCTCTGGCTGCACTTTGTCAGCAGCAATTGCAGCCTGTCTGGCGCGAGGGATGAATTTAGGGGAAGCAGTAGAGACAGCGAAGCAATACATTACGACTGCAATCAAGAACGCACCTGCCATCGGACACGGCTCACGCCCGCTGTTTTTATAACTTACAGACTCCCAAACAATGTCCCCGCAAGGGGACAAAGTTAATAGCCGTGGGCAACGCCCACGGTTGCCCGCCAATAACCATTCCGACCCTGTAAGGGTCGAACCCTTGAAATCAAGATAAACGCAAAGTCTCCTTTTGCGGAGTTCTTGACCAACCTCGCCAGTGGTTTCCCAGAAGATGTTGAACGTTTGAATCAAAGTTCGACCCTTTCAGGGTCGGGGCAGGTTTCGCTATTCGCTTCCGTGGGCGATGCCCACGGCTATTAAGTTTGTCCCCTGCGGGGACAGCCTTCTACAGTTCCTAAGCTTCGATCGTCACCTTTTCCATTTTTACCTCCGAGTTGGGCCGAGCATTTTGATCAGTCGCCGAGGTGGCGATTGTATTGACTACATCCTGGCCTTCCGTCACGCGTCCGAAGATCGTGTAGTTCGGCGGCAGAGGATAGTCGGAGTGCATGATGAAGAATTGCGAACCGTTAGTATTTGGTCCAGCGTTAGCCATCGCTACTGTGCCCATTTTGTAACCACGTTTATAAACCGCTGACGCAGAATCAATCTCGTCCTTAAACTTGCCGCCGGCCGCGGCTTCGCCGCCCCGACCTGTTCCCGTGGGGTCGCCGCCCTGAATCATGAAGCCCTTGATGACGCGATGAAAAATTACTCCATCGTAATAGCCGCGTTCGGCGAGCTGAATGAAGTTGTCAGTGGTTCTCGGAGCATCGTCTTCGAGAAGCTCGAAACGAATGGTGCCCTTGTTTGTCTCAATTACTGCTGTGCGATTTCCCATCTTGTAATGTCTCCTTCAGATGTGCGCCCGTGCGCCTGTAATTATCATTAAGATTGAATCATGGCTTCGACTCTTACGGTGTCGTTAAGAATAAACCTTTGAATCGCGTTAGCCACGCCGTCAGCATCGTTTGTCTCAGTCGCATGAAGGCCCGCGAGCTCGTGCAAAGCGGATTCAGCGTTGCCCATCACTACGGCCGTCCCGGCAAACTCCAACATCTCCAGATCGTTTAAATTATCGCCTACCGCCATCACTTCAGCACTCGTAAGTTCAAGTTCGGCGGCCACGGCAGCAACTCCTACTCCCTTCGAAGCGTCCGGATGAACGATATCGAGCAGGGCAAAATCTTTGCTGGCGTATGAGGTACAAAAAATCTTAACCGTATCTTTTAGTTCGCTGCGCAGCTCTGCTTCGAGCCGCTTCATACTCTCGTAAGCTCCAGAGAATGCGAGATGGACGGGCTCGTGATCCAAGTACGCTTCCACAGCGTCAACTTTCCGAACTGATGCGCCAGACTCTGCGCCATGGATGCGCTCTGCCCAGGCGACATATTTCTGTAGCGGCAAATTGTCGCCGCTCAGGTGATCGTAAATCATTACGCCTAACCCTTCGTGATCATCGCTGACAAGTGGATCCGCACCCGCAGCTCGCCCCACTCTGATCGCCTCGTGAGCGGCGGCAAGCGGTAACGGAAGGACGGCGACGGTTTCCAGGGTCTCGGCATGTTTGGTCAACGCACCGTTGTGCGCGATCACGGGCACGTCGAGCCCCAGTTCAAGAGCAATCGGACGCGCGTCGCGAAAGCGCCGGCCTGTAACGATGGCAACGCGCACCCCGCGCTCGCGGGCTGCTGCAAGGGCATTCCGATTTCCTTCTGACACATGGCCGCGAGAATTTAGTAAGGTGCCGTCAAGGTCAAGTGCGAGTAGACGAATAGTCATAATGGGCGAAGCTAATAAAGATTTGTGAAGTGACAAGATAGAGTGTTGTTAATCCAAAGTCCAAAGTCCAAAACGCGAATGTCCAAGGTCCAAAGTCCAAAGTTACAAATGTTCAAAGTCCAATGTCCAAGGTCCAATGACCAAAGTTTAGAAGTCCGTTATTAAGCGGGGCCTTCCATTTCACCAATGGAGCGTTGTCTGCCTCTTGCTTCGATGGCGAGCATTGGACTTTAGACTTTGGACCTTGGACTTGATTTATGCCGTGCCGTATCTATCGGACGCCTGACGCCGTAAAATTCCTCCCGCGTTCGGCTTGTAGAACCGCTTTTTCCAGGAGGTCAGTTAAAACAATGAACATTACTCATCTTGAATGTGCTGCCTGCGGTCTGCGCCACGAGGCACAACGGTTGCTCAACCTCTGTCGCGAGTGCGGTAAGCCACTGCTGGTTCGCTACGATCTGGAACAAGCGGGACGCTCATTGAAAAAGGAATCGCTTAGTGGGCGCCGCCCCGATCTCTGGCGTTACCGTGAGGTCTTGCCCGTCGAAAACGAGACGGGCATCGTCTCGCTCGGCGAAGGCTGGACTCCTTTGCTGACCGCAGAACGTTTGGGGCGGAAGCTGGGCCTTAAGGCGCTGTTCATCAAGGATGAGTCGCAGAATCCGACGCAGAGTTTTAAAGCGCGGGGCATGACTGCGGCAGTCTCGATGGCAAAGGAACTCGGAGCCGAGAAGCTTGCCGTCCCTTCGGCAGGCAATGCCGCGGGAGCGCTCGCAGCTTACGCGGCCCGCGCCGGGCTGGAGTGTTTCATCTTCATGCCGCGCGACACGCCGCGCGCAAACGTTGTCGAATGTGAGCAGACCGGAGCGCATGTGACTTTGCTCGATGGTTTGATAACCGACTGCGGCGCAGAAGTGGCACGTCGCAAAGACGCCGAAGGGTGGTTCGATGTTTCGACGCTAAAGGAACCTTATCGCGTCGAGGGTAAGAAAACGCTGGGGTACGAACTGGCAGAGCAGTGCAACTGGAGTCTTCCCGACGTCATCGTTTATCCGACCGGAGGAGGCACGGGGCTGATCGGTATGTGGAAGGCTTTTGATGAAATGGAGCAACTGGGTTGGATTGGTCCGCAGCGACCGCGGATGGTCTCGGTTCAAGCGGCGGGATGCGCTCCGATTGTCAAAGCGTTTGCGGAAGGAAAGCGTTTTGCGGATGAGTTTCCCGATGCCGCAACCGTTGCTTCAGGGTTGCGCGTGCCACGCGCCATCGGCGACTTCCTGATTCTCGACGCGATTCGTAGCTCCGGTGGAACTGCGATCGCTGTTACCGATGAAGAACTACTGGCTGCAGTGGCTGAGATTGGCGCCCTTGAAGGCGTGTTCTGCGCTCCTGAAGGCGCAGCTTGTTTGCCGGCTCTGAGAAAATTGCTGGCTGATGATGCGGTAAAAGTCGATGAGCGCGTCGTGCTCTTCAATACGGGTGCGGGGGTGAAGTACCTGGAAAGTTTTTCTTAACTAGTTTGAGAGAAACGAGTGCTTCCATTTTCCGTTGAAATTACAAACCAGTTTTCGAAAGAAGGAAGGGAAGTAATGAAGTATTTGTTTTTATTTGTACTCGCGGCAATTGTGCTCAACTCAGCGCTAGTGCTGGGGCAGGAGAAGGATAAGCGGGTCGAGCCAACCAGGATCGAACAGTTGCGGGCCAGCGGTCTGGAAGCGCTTTATAATCTCGACTACGCGAAGGCGCAGAGCGACTTCAATAAAATATTAAAACTTGATCCCACGAATCCGACCGGGCCGCAATTGCTGGCGGCGCGGCTTTGGATCAAAACACTCTACGAATCGCGGCGGTTGCAGTCTTCCCTCTACAACTCCGAATCTTTCTACACCAAGGGCGACGATAAAGTTGATCCAAAAATCGTATCCGAGTTTCGCTCGCTTACTCGTGAAGCCAAGCGTTTGGCAGACGCCCGCGTGAAGGCGAATCCACGCGACGTCGAAGCGATTGATGCATTAGCAGCAGTTGCCGGTTTGAAGGCATCGTTTGAAGAGGCAGTTGAACGTCGTCACTTCGCGGCGCTGAGAGACGGCTCAGAAGCAGTGGATCGTCACCGCGACGTGCTCCGTCTTGACCCGAATTACATTGATGCCCAACTGACGATTGGTCTCTACGAGTATGTGCTGGGTTCGTTACCCCTGCCGGCGAAGCTGCTGGCTGGATTGACGGGCGCGCGTGGCTCAAAGAAGCGAGGCTTGGCTGCCCTTGAGAAAGTGGCGCGCGAAGGTCGCTGGTCGCGCGACGACGCGAAATCGGTTTTGATTCTGCTCTACACGCGGGAGAAGCGCTTTCCTGAAGTGTTAACCCTTGCTCGCGAGCTCAGTGCGAAGTATCCGCGGAACTATCTGTTCCGTCTCGAAGCTGCTGATGCGCTTGTCGCTCAAGCTGCATTGGAGAGACGCAACAAAAATTTCGCGGCTGCCGAGAAGGCTGAACAGGAAGCTTTCGCCAGTTTTGATGATCTGCTTCGCGATCGTTCGGTGCGGGAGACAGTGTCGCGTGCGCTCGACCTGGTTCACTTCAAATACGGAGAAGTTTTGCTGACTGCTGGGCAGAGCGAACGGGCTGCGCGTGAATTCTTGGCGGCAACGAGGGTAGAACGTGCGGAGCCGGCCCTGGTAACGATGGCGCATCTGCACGCGGCGCGCGCGTTCGATCTGATTGGTAAACGCAACGATGCGCTAGCACATTATCGTCAGGTGCTGGCTCGTCCCGACATCTTCGATTCTCACGACGGCGCTAAGAAGGGGCTTCGGCAAGCTTTCAAGACTGAGAGTGAATAAATATTAAGTCCAAGGTCCGCGAAGAAAAGCCGTCCAATGTCCAAAGTCCAAAGCCCAAGGTCCGCCAAGAAAAGCGGTCCAAAGTCCAATGTCCAAAGTCCAAGGTCGGCCTTTTGTTAGCTTTAAGGCGACGCTAAATCAAAGAAATGAAAAGATTCGCTCAATAGCGGACCTTGGGCTTTTGACGTTGGACATTGGCCTTTGGACACTGGACACTGGACATTGGACAGTGCAAGGCGGCAAGCCGCTTACCACGTCCGCACGCCTAAGTCACTAATTGCTTTTTCATCGTTTCCCCGATACAAAGAGAGGCATGCAGGAAAGTGTTGGTACTTCGCTGGCCGTTGAGACCTTCGATCTCTTTCGCCAGTTTGGCGATTTCACCGCAGTCGATCACATCAACCTCAACGTCCGGCGCGGCAGCTTTTTTGGTTTCCTCGGACCAAACGGCGCCGGCAAATCCACTACTATCAAGATGCTTACCGGCTTGTTGGCGGCGACCAGCGGCAAGATGCTTGTCCTTGGTCGCGACCTGGAAGTCGAGCCGCTCGAGGTAAAGCGCCGTATCGGTGTGGTTCCAGAAGATCTAAATCTATTCGAACGCCTGACTGGCGCCGAGATGCTCGCCTTTACCGGCCGGATGTATGGTTTGCAACGAGCGCAGATCGCTGAACGGGCGCCGGAGTTGCTCGAGCTCATGGAGCTGACGGATGAACCTAAGAAGCTGATTGTCGAATACTCGCACGGAATGAAGAAGAAGCTCTCGCTCGCTTGTGCTTTGATTCATCGTCCGGAGATTTTGTTTCTCGATGAACCCTTCGAGGGGGTTGATGCGATTGCCTCGCGCACGCTTAAAGACTTGCTGTCCCGGCTTACCGAGCGCGGTCTTACTGTCTTTCTCACTTCTCACGTTCTTGAGATCGTAGAACGCCTTTGCAGTGATATCGCAATCATTTCCGCAGGCAAGTTACTCGCGTCCGGCTCACTTGCCGAACTGAAACGCGGAATTGAAGTAGCAGGAGACGGTCGCCAGGGTCCGGTATCACTGGAGGAATATTTTATTCACATCGTCGGCGGCTCGCGCACGACCGGCGACGAAGAAGTACTGCAATGGCTGGGATGAACCAACATTACCGAACAGGAGGCAACCCGATGCCGCTAAGTGTTGAGGATCAATGGAAAGAAATTAACGCAAGCGCGCGCCACTGGGAGACATTAGTTTTCGAAACCGCGAAAGCGTATTTCGGCATCGTCGCATTAGCACTAGGGGGCGCCGGTGCGGCAATCGCGTGGACAACCGTACCCGGCGGCGTGCAGAGAAAAGCGGTGATAGTTTTTCTGGTAGCGACAATAATAATCTCGGCCCTGGCGTTACTTGCTCTCAGGAGCCAGAAAGCGTACTTGAGTGGCTTTTACTCCCTGCGCAAGACCCTCGAGGGTAATGCTGGGGCAGGCAATCAGCATCTGAAGCTTAAGGAGAAGGCGCCAGGATCCGGTTCCACGATGGTGGCTCTATGGGGCGGGTTTCTCGTAGCAATCGCGGTGGCATTTGTGCTGCTTCTTCTGCTCCCAGAGCCCACGAGGATTCCTTTTCTGCAAGGCGCTAATCTAACCGGCGCTGATTTGTCTGCTACGCGATTAACTCAAGCTGATCTACAAGGGGCGTGTACCAATGGCGGGACGACGCTTCCGAAGAATGTCAGTCTGGATCGTTGTCGTTAAGGACAAAAGCCAATCTCATTGAAACAACCGACCACTGCTGACCGTTTCAGGAGTGACGAAATCAATCCTTCATCAACGAGAGGACAAGGGATGAAACGAATATTCGGTTCAATGTTTCTGGTTCTGGCAGTCTGCGCCGTAAGCGCCTTCGCGCAAGTTACGGCAATCAAAGCTGGAAAGCTGGTGATGCCAGAGACGGGGACGACACTTAACAATCAGGTGATTATCGTTGAGGGCGCCAGGATTAAGTCGGTGGGCAGCGATGTGCAGATTCCGGTTGGGGCGAAGGTCATCGATTTATCGAAGTCGACGGTGTTGCCTGGTCTTTTTGCCTGCCACGAGCACATGGCATTCCTGATTCATCGCAAGGGACAGGAGCGCGGATCACTTTTCTTCTACGACATTACCCATACTAACGCCGAGCGAGCGATTCACGGCGTGGTTAATTCCCGCGACATGCTGGCATCGGGCTTCACTACAATTCGCGATATCGGCAACGATGCGAACTACGTCGCCACAGACTTAAGGCGCGCCATCGACCAGGGATTGATTCCCGGGCCGACGATTATCAACTCCGGGCGCATCATCGCACCTTACGGTGGCCAGTATTTCCTTAACCCGGAACGTCGCGACCTGGGAGCGCCGGAATATTTCTTCGCTGACACTCGCGACGAAATGCGCAAAGCGATTCGCGAGAATATTCACTACGGCGCGCGCGTTATCAAAATCGTAGTCGACGACCAACGTTACATTTATTCAGCGGATGACATCCGCTTCATGGTGGCGGAAGCCGCTGCCGCGGGCCTTAAGCTAGCGGCACACTGCGTCACTGAGCAGGGCGCACGCAATGCCGCCGAAGCTGGTGTGGCTTCGATCGAACATGGCTTCGAGATGTCGGATGAAGTTTTAACGATAGCCAAGAAAAATAATGTCGTGTTGGTGGGCACGGACTTTACCGAGAAGGCCTGGCTGGCCTACGAGATGCCGCCGGAACTGGCCAAACGTTTCCACGACCGCAGCGTTGATCGACTAAAAAGAGCGTACAAGATTGGCGTCACACTCGCCTTCGGCAGCGACCTGATTTTCTTTGCAGAGGATGAGACGCGCGGCACCTGGACGATTTCTCAGATTGATTCCCTTGTAGAAGCGGGAATTCCGCCAAGCGCGATTTTGCTGACGCTAACGACCAACGCGGCCCAGTTGCTAGGCGTTGAAAAAAACCGCGGCGCAATCAAGCCTGGCCTCGTTGCTGACATCGTTGCGACGCCTGAGAATCCACTCGACAATATCAACACACTGAAGCATGTAAGTTTTGTCATGAAGAACGGCAAGGTCTTCAAGCCTTAATAGCGACTGGAACCGTTCTTAACCGCCAAGCCGCAGAGGCACAGAGACGCTATAGAAAGAGTTCAACAGTAATGGCCACTGTTTGATCATCTCTGCGACTCTTCGACTTTTGCGTCTGGGCGTGATCGTATTTAAATGAGAGGCCGCGATCACTTATGACTGTACTCGAAACCGAGCGGCTGACGTTGCGAGAAATAACCACTAACGACGCCGAGTTTCTCCTGGGCCTTTTGAATGAGCCTTCGTTTCTACAAAATATCGGCGACAAGAAAGTGCGCACGATTGACGACGCCTGTCTCTATGCACTGAATGGGCCGATCGCGAGTTACAAACAACACGGCTTCGGTTTGTATCTGGTGGCATTGACAGGAACAGGCGAGCCAATCGGCATCTGCGGTTTGGTGAAGCGAGACTCGTTACCCGATGCCGACATCGGGTACGCGTTCTTACCCGCGTATTGGCGCAAAGGATATGCGCTGGAAGCGACCACCGCTATTAAACGACACGCGTTTACAGTGTTGGGTCACCAGCAGTTGCTGGCAATCGTGAATTCTGAAAACGCCAGCTCAATCAGAGTGCTGGAAAAGATCGGCTTTAAATTCAAGCGCATGGTTCGCATGTCAGCTGATGCTCCCGAGATCTGTTTGTATAGTTCTGAATAAGATTTTTCTCTGCGCCTCAGCGCCTCGGTGACTCCGCCTTGTCTTATGTTTACGCAGAACCACAGAGTCACAAAGACACGGAGCAAAAAACTGCGACTGGGCATGCCAATGCAATTTAAATCCCACCTAAACAAAGGAAATTTATGGCTGAACTCAAAACTAAGAAAACTAAAGCCAGCGTCGCCGCTTTTCTCAATAAGATTGCCGACGCACAGCGCCGCAAAGACTGTCAGACCGTGTTGGATCTCATGAAGCAGGCAACGGGCGAAGAGCCCAAAATGTGGGGCGATAGTATTGTTGGTTTCGGAAGTTACCACTATCGCGGCGCCAGTGGGCGTGAAGGAGATTGGCCGATCATCGGGTTCTCACCGCGCAAGACTGACCTGACCCTCTACATCATGGCGGGCTTCCAGGAATTCGAATCGTTGATGGCAAAGCTGGGAAAGTTCAAAACGGGAAAGTCGTGCCTCTACCTTAAGAAGCTTGACGATGTTGAAGTCCCGGTGCTGAAAATGTTGATAGCCAAGTCAGTTGAGAGGATGGCTGACAAACGCGTTCGTTAATTCACTGGAGGTGGTTTGCCTTAAAAGTCATAGGCGAATTTGTATTAAGCCGAATCGATGATGGCTTCTAATTTTTAAGCTAAGCTCTGGAGGTTGTAGCGGTGCATCAGCCAATTTGGTTCATATTTTTAAGTCTGACACTAATGATCTCGCTTGGCTCTGCTTATGTCCCACACGCGAGTGCTCAAACACCCCAACGGTTCGCGACTGACACATTGCCAGAGCCGCGTTTCAGCGATCCCGAGCGGGCGCGAAAACTTGCCGCAGCCTTTCCCGAAATTGAAAAGATGTTTCGAGAGCGGGTCGAGCGCCAGCACATGCCGGGGGCAGTGCTGGGAATTATCATCGATGGTCAACTCGTTTGGGTCAAAAGCGCGGGTGTGTCCGACTTGAAGACTCGCACTCCGGTTAACGCGGACACAGTCTTTCGCATCGCCTCAATGACCAAAAGCTTTACGGCGATGGCCATTCTGAAACTTCGCGACGAGGGCAAGCTTTCCCTCGATGATCCGGTTTCCAAATATGTTCCGGCTTTGACAGATCTTCCTTACCCCACGAAAGATTCGCCAGCGCTGACGATTCGTCATTTGCTCAGTCACTCAGAAGGTTTTCCGGAAGACAACCCCTGGGGCGACCGGCAATTGGCGCAGAGCGACGAGGCCATGCGGAACTTCATGCGCAGCGGCATTCCTTTTTCCAATGCGCCTGGAGTTGCGTTTGAATATTCCAATTACGGCTTTGCGATTCTTGGTCAAATCGTTGCAGCCGTGGCGCGCAAGCCTTACGCAGACTACCTGCGCGACGAAATACTCAGGCCCCTCGGAATGCGCGATTCAACCCTTGAAGCGGCCGACGTGCCACGCGCCCGCATGGCTCTCGCTTATCGCTGGGAAGACAACGCTTGGAAAGACGAACCGATACTTGCACACGGCTCGTTCGGAGCGATGGGTGGCCTTTGGACGACCGCAAACGACCTCGCGCGTTATGTCGCCTTTCTCATGTCGGCTTATCCCCCTCGTGATGAACCCGAGCGAGGTCCAATCCGCCGCAGCAGCGCGCGCGAGATGCAACAGATGGCGCGTTGGCAGCCAGCATCCGCGCTGCGCAGCACGGTCGATGCACAGACGCAATTAAACGTTTCAAGTTATGGCTACGGACTCGGAGTGGCGCAGGACTGCCTCTTTACGCACGTGGTGGCCCATGGCGGCGGATTGCCGGGCTATGGTTCGCTGATGCGTTGGTTCCCGGAATACGGCGTCGGCTTGATCGGGATGGGCAATCAAACCTATGCAGGATTTGGAGGCATGTTTAATGATGCTGCGGCCGCGCTCCATCGCACCGGAGCAATGCAGCCGCGTGTTCCCCAACCATCGCGCGCCCTGCTCGCGGCGCAGAAGGACATAACTCAGCTAGTGCTTAAGTGGGATGATGCGCTCGCAACTCGAATCGCCGCGGACAATTTGTTTTTGGATGAGACGTTGGCGCGGCGCGCAGCCCGGATCCGCGAGCTGCAAGCCAAACATGGAACCTGTTCGCCGGCGTCAACGATTGACGCTGAGAACGCGTTGCGGGGACGGTGGCGCATGAAATGTGAACGTGGCTGGCTTGATCTAGGAATCACGCTCGCGCCGACTACACCCCCGCTGGTGCAGTTCATGGGCGTGCAGTCGACTTTTGCGCCGGACGAGAACATGGCAAAGATGTTTGATTCGCTCTTACGTCTCTTGCAAGCGTGGGATGCAAAGACTGCAGAAAGCCTGGCAGGGACAGGTTTAGATCTTGAGCGGATGCGCCGGCAGTTCGCGGCTGCGGCTTCCTGGGGCGCTTGTAAGTTAGGAGATGCCGTCGGAGGCGACGGGAAGGTAGACAGCTCGGTAAAACTAATGTGCGAGCGCGGCAACTTGTTCGCACGAGTGTCGCTGGATCCGGAAACGAAACGTTTGAAGAGTCTTGATCTGATTCCGACCCGGGATCAGCGGTGTGTGCCCTAAAGACATTGCCGATTGCCGATTCTGTGATAGCGAAAAATGCTGATTTTGAGGCAGACCAGCGCAGTAGAGTCGAAAGAGATTATTTAGTCGCCTTGCTAAATCGGCAATTGGCAATCGGCAATCGCCAATTCGTCAGATCGCTTCGACGACCAGTTCGCGTCCAAAGGTGAAGTTTGGACGTTTCCGGCCCTTCATATACTTCGCGGCAGTTTGTGAGAGCGCGGTGATCAAGATCGGGAGTGCAATCGTCGCATCGCAGTTCACATAAGAGGTGTGCGCGCCGCGCGCAAGCTTTCCGTAAATCAATCCCTCGTCAAACGAGACCGCATTGGAGCGACCGCCGGGATGCGGCGTGTCAGTGGTGATCTGGATTGCGTACTTGTGTCCGTGATGGTGGTCTTTCGAAATAAATGAAGAGACTTCGGTTTGCTGAATGAAACTCTTGGGCGTGCCGCCGCCGATATTGATGACACCAGTCACGCGCGCACGGCCCGTAATGTTCATCATGTCAAGCACGTCCTGAACGATGTCAAACATGAAGTTGTTCTTCTTCTCAAAACGTGAAGCGGCGATGCCAACCGCAATGCCGCTGTCCGCGATAGCCGGACAAAAGATCGGCACGCGCGCTTTATAGGCAGAGGTCAGCAAGCCATCCTCCGAAGCAATCTCGGCCAGTTCTCGTCCAATCAAATGTAAGAACTCGCGTGTCGAGTAGGGTCGCGATTGATCGAGCTGATTGGTAAAGCCTCCGACCCATTCATTAGCTTCGCGATATTCCTCATCGCTCGCGAGTAAGTCCCACATGCGGCTGATCTGCGACGCATCAAGCTCAGCGTCCGTCATTGTCGGATGTGCCTGGAAGTGATAGCGACCAAGAGTTTCATGCAGATCGTGAAACAGCATTGAGCCCGACAACACGAGTACATCGACAAAACGATTCTTAATCACATAAGCAAGCAAGCGGCGCATGCCTGCCGGAATCAGCGCCCCGGAGGCGGCGACCATAATCGTTGTGTTATCGCCCAGCATATCGAGCCAGATGCGGTGGGCTTCCGCGAGCTGACGACCACCGAAACCGGTGCCTTCCATTTTTTCCAGAAGACCGGCGACTGAGCGGTCCCGATCTACCTGGACCGGACGTGTCGGCGTGATGAGATACTTCGATGCTTTCGGTTTGCGTTGCGTAACCATAAGGTTGTTAACCTCTCAGTGTGAACGTTCGAGGAATGATTGCTGTTTGAATTTTAAAGAGAAACTATGTTCAAACGGTTGCCATTAAAAGTCGGTTTTGCGCCGAGAGCGAGCCGAAACGCCATTTGCTGACAAATATGTGTAGGCGTCGTAACGGGATTCATAGAACTGGGCCAACTCTGCTCCGTCGGCTTCGCTTAATTCGCCCTCCTTGACCCGGCGATTGATCAGACGACGGAACCCGTCGTGTAGCAGGCTGCGCTCGTAACGTGCGCCTTCGGCAGCTTCGCCTACCGTCCGTCCGCGAATTACTTTCTTGATCAAATAGCCTTCGTCGTCGATGTGGATGTGGGCCTCGTGAGGCGCGCCGAAGAGATTGTGATTATTGCCCATCACTTCCTGGTACGCTCCGACCAGCATGAATGCGAGGTAATAAGTTTGCCCCGGGATGAGTGCATGCAGTTCCAGCACCTGCTTCACATCGTGGAGATCCACAAACTTGTCGATGATGCCATCAGAGTCGCAGGTGATATCGCAGAGTGTCGCGTATTCGGTTGGGGCGCGGTTTAACCAATGAATAGGAACAATAGGAAACAGCTGGTCCAGCGCCCAGTGATCCGGAACGGATCGAAACACGGAAAAGTTCATCAGATACTTCGCGCAAAGCAGGCGCCGCAGATCGTCAAACTCTTCTGAGACATATTTGGCTTGCTGTGCATACTTATCCGCGCGTTCACAAACATCCCAGAACAGCACTTCGCCCTTGGCGCGATCTTCTAATGACACGAGGCCCAGGTTGAAAAGCGTGAACAGCTCTTCGCGATGTTCGAGCGCGTCGTGGTAGTACTCGCGATAGTTCTTTACCGTAATCGAGGCGCGCAGGTCTCCGAGTTCGGTAACCACCTGGGGATCATCGTTGTCGATCTCGATTGGCGTGATGTCTTCAACAACGGTTTCGATCTCGTCCTGAACATTCGTTACGAGGATCGCGTGATAAGCAGCGAGGTAACGGCCTGACTCCTGGATGATTGTCGGATGTGGCACATTCTCGTCGTCGCAGACTTGCTTGATCGTGTAGATGACGTCGTTTGCAAACTCCTGGGCGGTGTAATTTGCTGATGAGTCGAAAGCCGTTTTAGAACCGTCGTAGTCGACTGCCATGCCGCCGCCGACGTCCAGCAGATCCACCGGCACTTTCATCTGGTAAACCTTGGCATAAACGCGCGCGGCTTCTTTCATCGCGTTTTTGATACGCTTGATGTCGGTGAGTTGGGAGCCGATGTGAAAGTGCAGTAAGCGCAGCATGTCGATCCGGCCGGCTTTCTCCAGGCGGCGGATCACTTCCAACATCTCCGTAGTAGTCAAACCAAACTTCGCCGCTTCGCCACCGGATTTTTCCCAGCGGCCGGAACCTTTCGAGTAAAGCTTCACGCGCATGCCAATGATCGGCAGATCAGCATCCTGGCCCTCAGCCATGTTTAAGACGTGATCGAGTTCGTTGAGTTTTTCGATCACGATCACGACGCGCTTCCCACAACGTGCGCCGGCAAAAGCGAGCTCGATAAATTCCTGGTCCTTGAAGCCATTCAAAACTAAGAGGCTGTCAGGCGTTTGCTCCAACGCCAGCGCAGCGTAAAGCTCAGCTTTGGATCCGGCCTCAAGTCCGAAGTCGTATCGTGAACCTTCGCGCAGGTACTCCTCGACGACGGAGCGCTGCTGGTTCACCTTCATGGGATAGACACACAGGTGCGAACCTTGATATTCAAATTCACGAATTGATCTACTGAACGCGCGTTGAAGTTTTCTGACTTGAGCGGCTACTAACTGCGGAAATCTAAGAAGCACGGGTGTGCCGATGCCCCGATTGGCGAGGTCGTCGATAATCTCTTTTAAGTCGGCGGAGCGAGGATCCCCTTCGGCGGGCCGGACGATCAGATTCCCCTTGCGATTTACGTCAAAGTAACCAGCGCCCCAATTCTCGATGCCATAAGTTTCTAACGTCTGCTCGATTGCCGTCGTCAATTCGCGGTCTCCTGACTAAACTACAAAACTCCTTCCATGCCAATAATTGCTGATAAAAATACGCAGGTGTATTTCATCCGAATCGAGGGCGGAAGTTTTTTATGGGATGGAACGCTTAGTCGTCGCAATGTAACAGAAATCCAGGGGTCGGTCTATAACTATTTTGGAGCGGCACGACGGCCAAAACCAGTGAAAACCTTACTATTAAGCCTATTAATTAGCGTTCGCGACTTGAGCTGCTCGTCAGTTGCGGCAAACATCTTGACATAGTAGTCTGGCTCACTATAATGCAAACTTTTTTACGCGCCGTCGCTCCATGACGTTCGCCTTTTTCTTGGATCAATTCCGCTTTTCAGTTACTTCGCACCATCAAACCACGCCGGGGCGAAGAGCACCCCTAACACTCCCTTTAACAATCAGGAGAACTCATGAACCCAAAGTCTGTCTTGAAGTACGCCTCGGATGAAGGCGCCAAATTCGTGTCCGTGCGCTTCACGGATCTGCCCGGTTCCTGGCAGCATTTAACATTCCCGATCGGCGAGTTAGACGAAGACAAGTTCGAAGAAGGCTTCGGTTTTGACGCATCTTCAATCCGCGGCTGGGCGGCCATTCACGAGTCGGACATGCTTTTGGTTCCCGACGCCGGTCGAGCGTGGATGGATCCCTTTGCGGAACAGCCAACGCTCTGCGTGATTGGCAATGCTGTCGATCCGATTACCAAAGAAGGATACGCCTTCGATCCACGGTCCGTGGCGGTAAGAGCGGAAAGTTATCTGAAGTTTACCGGCTTGGCTGATACTGCTTTTTTCGGCCCCGAGGCAGAGTTTTTTGTCTTCGACTCCGTAAAGTTTCACAACGAACCCCATTCAGCGGGATACACGGTTGACTCTGACGAGGCCCATTGGAACAGTGGCCGCGACGCGAACGAATTTTCGGGCTCAAATCTCGGTTTCCGCATCCGTCCCAAGGAAGGCTATGTGCCCGTGCCGCCGCTCGACTCGCTTAATGATCTGCGTTCGGAAATCTCTCTGACGCTGTTGAAGTGTGGAATCAATGTGGAATGCCATCATCATGAAGTTGCCACCGCTGGTCAGTGTGAAATCGATTTTCGCTTTTCGACGATGTTAGGAACTGCCGATAATCTGCAAATCTTTAAATACGTAGTTCGGAATACTGCCTACCAATTGGGCAAAGCCGCGACCTTCATGCCGAAACCGCTTTATGGCGATAACGGTTCGGGCATGCATTGCCACCAATCGTTGTGGAAGAGTGACAAGCCTCTGTTTTCGGGTGATGGCTATGCGGGTCTTTCTGAGATGGCGCGCCATTACATCGGCGGATTGTTGAAACACGCAGCTGCGGTCGTGGCGTTTGCCGCGCCGACAACCAATAGCTACAAGCGTCTGGTGCCTGGATTCGAGGCCCCAGTTAACCTCGCTTACTCGGCGCGGAATCGCTCGGCGGCGATTCGCATTCCGATGTTTTCCACTAATCCCAAACTGAAACGGCTAGAGTTTCGTCCGCCCGATCCGTCTTGTAATCCTTATCTCGCTTTTTCCGCGATGTTGTTAGCTGGGCTCGATGGTGTACAGAATCGAATTGATCCCGGTGAGCCACTTGAGAAAGACATTTACGATCTGTCGCCGGAAGAGCTGAAAGACGTGCCTACGCTGCCGGGATCTCTGGATGATTCTTTAAAGGCGCTCGAGGCTGATCACGACTTTCTGCTGAAGGGCGATGTGTTTAGCCCGCAACTGATCGAACGCTGGATCACTTACAAGCGCGAGAAAGAAATTCAGCCGTTACGCATGCGGCCGCATCCGTTGGAGTTTGGGATGTACTTCGATATTTAAAGGGGTGTCGGGTGTCAGGTATCGAGTGTCAGGCCCAAGTCTCGAGTCATCAAGGTGAACCCAGCTGTTGAGTTTGGGATTCTTGAAACTTGGGCTTGGGCCTCGAGTTTGGCACTGAGACCTGAGACTTGAGACTTGAGACCTGACATTGAATCCCGAAACTCGGAACTTGAAACTCGAAACTGCTTCAGTCGAAGCCTTAATTCGCGGCTTGCCCGACGAGCAGGGCGCGCGACTCTTTCTTGAGCGGTTCGCAAAAGAACACCCGCGCGTTTACCGCAATCTGATCAAAGAAGCGGGCCTGCTCTCCGACGTTCTCACACTCGCCGCCTGGAGCCCTTTGTTGGCGACCACGCTTGAACAGAATCCCGACTATGTTTCCTGGTTGTCGCGCGAACGTCTCAACCCGCGCGTCCGGAGCTGTGAAGAATTAAAAGAAGCGCTCGCCCGTTTTGGGCTGACCAACTCCACGCTTGAACACCAGGTGTTGCTGGCGCGCTTTCGGCGTCGTGAGTTGCTACGCATTTACTTGCATGACATTCGCCGCACGCACGCGATGGTGGAGACCACTGAGGAACTGTCCAACCTCGCCGATGCGATCCTTGATTACGCTCTGAACCTTTCGCGGCAGGAGTTGGATAATCGTTTTGGCCCACCGCAGCTGGCCGATGACCGTGGCCGCAGCGCTATTGCTGAATTCTGTGTTGTTGCTCTCGGCAAACTCGGCTCTTTTGAGCTCAATTACGCTTCGGATATTGATCTTGTTTTCATCTATTCCGACGAAGGCCTCACGTCAGGAGCCGGTGAACGTGGCGAGGTCAGCAACCGTGAGTACTTCATCAAGCTTGCGGAAACGATAACCAAACTGGTGGGCCAGCCGGCGGGCGAGGGCGCAGCCTATAGGGTTGATTTGCGTTTGCGCCCGCATGGCCGAGACGGCGCGCTGGCTTCTTCGCTAAATGAAACGGTTGGTTATTACCAAAAAACTGCGCAACCGTGGGAATTGCAAACGCTGATTCGCTCGCGTGCTGCGGCAGGATCGGGGGCACTCTTCACCCGCTTTGCCGCCGCCGTTCGTCCTCAGGTCTTTCGTCCCGGCGTTTCCGTTAAAGAAGCTTTGGCGAGCGTGCGTTTGGCAAAGCTGAAAATCGACAAGCACATCGAGCGCAAGACAAATGGCTTTAACGTCAAACTAAATCGCGGCGGCATTCGCGAGATTGAGTTTATCGCCCAGGCGCTGCAGCTCGCACATGGCGGTGACGACGACTGGCTGCGCGTCGCTCACACTCTAATTAGTCTTGGGCGTCTCGCCGACCGCGGCTTAATCACTGAACAGGAGCGCACCGAACTTTCCGACGCCTACGCCTTTTTGCGCACGCTCGAGCACCGTTTGCAGATGGAGCATGGTTTACAAACTCACACTGTGCCCCTCGGCCTGGAGCAACGTGCTTTGGTCGCGCGGCGGATGAATTTCAGTGGACCTGATGTGACTGCTCAGTTGGACAAAGCGCTCGCGCTGCACACTACGAACGTGCGGCGTGCTTACGACCGCGTCTTTCAAACCACAGACAATGACGACGAAGACTCACAATCCGCGGCGCCAAGAAGCGGGCGTGAAGAACTGCTAACCGCTGACGAAACGGCGTCTCGCGCCGCGGCTAAACTGTTTGCAACCCGTCTCGAGCCGATTAATGACGGCGAAAGACTCGCAGACGATTTGGAGAAGATGGCGTTCACAACTATCAATTCGCACCGGGCGTTGACCGGTATCACGAGAGTCGCTTCATCGCTGGAAAAGTCAGACAGCTCCATCAGGATCTCTCCTGACAACCTCGGCGCTTTACTTCGACTTTGCGCTTCGTCTGAATTTTTTAGCGAGATGGTCGCCAGCAATCCATCGTTGATTACAACACTCGGTGACGCGAGCGCCCCGCCGCGCCGCGACTTTCGCTCCGTCCTGCGCTCGAACATCAACGCTGAAAAAGATTTTTCAGCCGAACTATCAGCTCTCCGTCGTTCGTGGGCAAAACTTCTGGTCGAGATTGGTGAAGCGGATGCCGAAGGGCAAATTTCGGTTTCAGAGTCTAATCGCCTGCAGACAGAACTGGGCGTGGCAAGTATCAACGTCGCGTATCTAGTTGCGCGGCGTGAGCTCGTGCGCCGTTATGGAAATCTAACGGGTGGGCCACGAATCGCAGTTCTCGGTCTGGGACGCTTGGCAAGTGGCGGCGTCGATTATGGATCTGATTTGGACGTCGTGCTCGTTTACGATTCACTTGTGCAATCGCCCGTCGCGTCTTTATCTCGGGATGAGGCTTATGCGCGTTTGGGTGAACTGATGATCGCCGCGCTTTCGAGCATCACGCGCGAAGGGTACCTCTATCGCGTGGATTTACGTTTGCGGCCTGACGGCCAGAACGGCCCGCTTGTGCTCAGCTCCGAAGGATTCCTGGATTATCTGAAGCAGCGCACGGCAGTTTGGGAGTACCTGGCCTATGTGAAGTTGCGCGCTGTCGCCGGTGACCTCGAGCTCGGTAAGATGGTCGAGACTCACGCCCGGCACGCCATTCATGAATCGGCTGGCCGACTCGACCCCGACGAGTTGTCGCGCGAAACCCGCTATGTCCGCGATCGACTTGAGAAGGAGAAGACTACGAGTGGCCGAGGCACTGGTGTCGACGTCAAGTTTGCCGCCGGAGGAATGCTCGATGTCTACTTCGCCACGCGTTATCTGCAGCTGCGCTACGACGTTCCCGATGAAGGTGAAGATCGGTCAACTACGACAACGCTCGAACGGTTGCACGCAACCGGAGCGTTAAGCTCTCCAGATTTTGAAGCATTGCGCAACGGCTACGTCCTTTTACGTTCCATCGATCATTATCTGCGCTTAATTCTTGGACGCCAGGCACGTTTACCTTCCGTCGATCATCCTGCCTTGCACGACATTGCGAAGCTGCTCGACTTCGAATCGGCGACTGTGTTGCACGCAACTCTGCTGGAGCAGATGCAAGGAATTCGTGAGGCTTACGACAGCGTTACCGGTGGCGCAGCTTCAGGCCTCTGAGACTGGCAAGGCGCATTCGTACCAACATCGAGTGCACCAGAAGTGGTTGCGTTCCCGCTCTGCCGAAGAATATTCACGCGCTCCCGGTAGCCGACGCACCACTTCGCGCTCGTCTTCATCAAGCTCCGCCCACCGTTTCAGCAGTCCATGACAGGCGGCACATTGTGACTCTTTGTTCATTTTGTAGTGCAAACCGTCAGTTTGCGTCTTCCTAATTTCCAACCTGAAGAAAACTAACAGTTTTTGTTACAAAGGTCAGCTAAACAAAGGAGTTTACCTGCGCCTCATCCTCGTGTAATTTAGGTTTGGTGCTACGTGCGGTGCAACACACCCGCCGACCGCAGCATCAAGATAGTGGGACAGGGAAACTGGAGAACGAATGTTTAGGATAAAAGCCTCGTATACAGAACAACTGGAATTGAGAACAACGATCGAGCGGGCCCGGGAGTTTTTCAGCGAGTTTCGCAACTTCGTAGATCTGATGCCCGGAATCGAAGGTATTCGTAAAGAGGCCGGCGGCATTATGCGCTGGATGGTACGCGCTGATGTGCCCGTTATCGGGCCGGTAGTTGCAAGTTTCGCGGTTGAAAAGACTGAGGACGAACCAGGTCGCCTGGAATGGTCACCAGCGCGCAGCGAAGTAAAAAATTATTTGCGTTATGCTGCAGCGTTTGAAGAGCGCGGTCAGAAGGTACTAATTCGCATTGCGCAGCACGTAGAATTGCGCCGCCCACATGCGCGCGATTTACATAAGTTGGCCAGCCTGGTTGGGGAAGGACCGATCAGCGCTGAGATGCAGAAGCGCGTGCGCGAGATGATCAAGACTTTCCTGGCGCGGGCACAAGAAAAGTTGGAGAGCGAGCATGAGTTTGAAGAGCAGCCCGTGCCGGTGCCATAGCCTATAAAGATTGAAAAATACCGTAGGGGCGTCCCGCCGCGGGCGCCCCTTTCTTGTTTGAACACGTAACGATGGGCGCAACGGAAGGGGCGGACACGGATGTCTGCCTTTTTCATTTAACTCGTGGGATAAACAACGGATGGGGCGGACACGGAGGTCCGCCCTTTTTCGATTAACTCGTGGGATAAACAACTGATGGGGCGGACACGGAGGTCCGCCCCTACACTCACTTTCCATAGCTAATCATGTTGGCGAGCATGCGGTATGCACCCGGCACCCCCGCCGCGAGTTGCCGATACCAAACCATGCTTGTGTAGATGTAATTTCCGCGGCCGTAACGCGCCACCAGTAACCCTCCCCGCAGAGGTTTCTCACCTTTGTCATTGCTCGCGAACAAGGGCGTGTAATGTTCGTCCCATTCCTTCGGATAATAGAGCCCGCGTTCCTGAATCCATTTTGTGAAATCAGAAGTGCGAATCTTGTTCGGATGATTCAAAAGGGGATGACGGGGTTGCAGGAAACGGATCGCCGCAACCTCTTCGGTGACGCGTTCATCACCAAGAATGATTGGGTAGGGAGCGAGCTGTGGTCGTTCGCGCTGGGGATTGGGGTTCCATTCGCTGTCTTTGTGATAGAACACGATGAGTGTTCCGCCTTCCTCAACATACTTCATTAATTTCGAGTTGGCGGCGATCAAGTCCGGATGAGCGTAGTAAGCGCGGTTGTCGAGGGTGATGGTGTCGTAACTACTAAGCGAGTCTGCTCGAATCTCCGCGACAGTCATTTTATTTGCGTTTACACCGAGAGCGTTTAGTGCTTGTTCTAGCGTTTGATCGAAACTCGGTAAGTAGCCAACTCGAAGACCCTTTGCCAGGCGTGCGTCAGCATACGTAACGGGGACAGTGCGTTCGGAGGTTGAATGCGTCCGGTCAAATGCTTGCCGCGTCAGATCGGCGGGGCTGAGTGAGATGACAACTGAGGCAGGCTGCCGCAGGTCGCCCAGTATTTCTCGGGACGGACGGCTATCCGCGTTAGAGAAGTTTTCGGTGCGAGTTTCAAGTGGAGCCAGTTGCACCTGATGGACTACTTCGCGTCCGTGCTGCCGGGACCAGTTTGTGAGCGCTACGACTCCGGCAAACGCCTTTGCCGCATTGTTGGTAAGTGTCAGCCGAAAGTTTTCGCATCGTCCCAGAGTTTGTTCCGTCCTTACACATGGATTCGGCCAAACATTTGTAATCTCTACGGCTGGAACAACGTCGAAACTCTTTTCGGCCTTTAGGGAAAACCTCGCACCATCAATTTCCAATTGCGCCTGCGCAACAAATGGATGGCCGAAAAGCAGGTCATCGTACAGGTGTTCTTCGTGGGGGACTGTGATCTTTGCGGTCGGTGGCGTGACTAGGTCAACCGGAGCGATCGTCTCAGTATCAGCGCTCATCTGCTCTGCAGGCTCGAGGGGCACAACAGTGCCCCAACTTTCCAACGACAGCTTCTTAATTTGAACTGTTCGATTCCCAGCGTTGGAGAGGTTAATCGAAAAACGCGCAAGCGTTCCCGGTACTAATGCCGTCCCTTGCGAACTCACTTTCACAGTAATACCCGCCGCAAGAGCCAGAGCGTGATCTACTCGCTCTGAGATCAAACGTGATCGTTGCGCATCTTCCCCCGCAGTCGATCCGGCTCCCGTGCGCCGGCGCCAGTCAATAAGCGCATTCAGCACTCGATCAGGTTGATCGAGGATTTCTGACAAGTTACGTCCATCGATTGTGGGAGCACGAACAGCAACCGGCAATCCGTCGAGAAACGCTTTAGGCTCGGAAGGAAGTGCAGGAGCGCCCACCACCTCACGAGTTAGTCGATAGCGAATCAACGGCAGCTTACCTGTGGGATTGCTACGCAATCGCTCCGCGATTGAGGCGGGCCAGGGTCCTTGTGAAGCGTGCTTTTGCAACGCTGCGAGCGCTTGTTCGGCGTACATGCTTCCGCGAATCGCATCTATTTCATTCGGATCGATGGCGACAAATCTATCTACCGCCGCATTTGTTGACGGCGTTGCGGTAGTTGAAGCCGCCGCTCGGGCCCGCACGAACAGCCGGCTCGGTTGCCAAACGTGCACACTCGTTAGCTGTTCCGGAAAGCGTTTCGCGTCAGCTGCTGCATCGAAAGCTTCGAGCACGAGGCGACCCGTGGCTTGATGATGACCGTGTCCCGTTGATGTGTCGTGGTTTGTGATGATCACATCCGGGCGCAGTGCGCGAATTTTGTAAACCATGCGTCGCAGCGCCTCGTCATGTCCCCAAACCTGGAAGGCTTCGTCCGCTGATTTTGAAAATCCAAAGTCTTTAAGACCGAGAAAGTGTGGTTCTGAGCCTTGAATACGCGCTGCTTCCATCGTCTCGCGCGCACGTATTACGCCCAGTTCTTCGTAGAGCTCAGGACCGACAGCATTCTGTCCGCCCTCTCCGTAAGTCGAAAAGAGAGTGACGGTGTGTACGCCGTATTTTCGTCGCAGGACTGTTAGCGTCGTTCCATCTTCGTCGTCCGGATGAGCCGCAACACACATAACCGTTGCAGCGTTTGTGAGATCGAGAAGCGCTTGATGAAGTGCAGGTTTGTCGACCGCGCTAGCGCCGGAAATGGAATCCCTGGAGTGGGAGAGCGGCCCAATCGGACACCATAGAAGGAGCGCAATAACGAGGAAGAGTGCAAAGAATCGGAAAGGAGTAGCCCGAGTGTCGCTCGACAATTGTGAATTCGTCATAAGTTCCCAGTAGATGCCCTTGTTCAAAACTTGCAGTTGGGAAGGGCGGTTTACCGCGCCTAACTGGGATGCCATTCAATCTGAGCGGGGGCAAGCCCGCCTTCCTGACTGCAATTGTCCTGCCTGCAATTTTCCTTGGCGTCCAGCAAGGATTAACACTCCTCACGCCCGTGATCGCTCCAAGCTCGCCGCCACGATCATGCTCAGGGCTATGATCACAATTAGAACCATCCCATACGCGGCGGCGGAACCGAGATTAAAATCGCGCAGCTCCGAAGCGATCGCAATGGAGATCGGCCGGTTACGGGGAACGAATACCAGCACCGACGCGACATACTCGCCCAAAGCTATGACAAATGCCAGTAGGGTGCCGGCTACGGCTCCCGGCCAAACCAGGGGCAGGGTAATGCGCAAAAACCTTTGCCACCACCTCGCACCTAAACTTCCCGCCGCCTCGTTTAGTGCTGGATCAAGTTGTTCCATACTGGCCTGCACGGCGCGTACTACGAGCGGCATGAAACGAAGAAAGTAGATTACGGGCAGAATCCAGAACGTGCCCACCAGAATATAAGAACCAAGCAGTGGACTCGGTTTGCCGTAAGCTTCAGCGATTGAGACAGCGACCACCGTTCCCGGCAAGGCCCAGGGCACCAGCACCAGCAGCGAAAGCAAGCGTCGCCCGCCGCCGCGAGTCTTAGCCGTCACCAGCGTTGCCACAATGAAGCTCCAGAGCAGTGCCGCGAAAGCAGCGATGCCGGCCATTGCAAGGCTGTTGACGAATACTTCCCCCGCGTTCCGCTCGGTCAGGATGCGCGTGTAGTTATCGAAAGTGTATTCAGGGGGAAGCGTTTGGGTAGTCCAGATTCCATCGCGCGCGAAACTAACGAGGGCGAGTGTCGCCACGGGCAGAATCAAAAGCAGCGACAACAAGATTCCGCAAAGCATCGCCGCCAGGCGTGCTCTGCCACTCCTGATCGGTTTCAACCGGCGTGCACTTCCCTTGAGCGCGGCAGCCGCAAATTTCCTCGTTCCTTCATAACGCTGGAACAGAAGCAGTGCGCCCAAAGAGATGACGGCGAGGATCACAGTCTCTGTTAATGCAACGCCCGCATCCCCGCGTTGTCGTGCGGTGAAAATTTCGAGCGTCAGGACGCGCACGTTACCGCCGAATAGGAGTGGTGCGCTGAACGATGCCATGGAAACCATGAAGGTCAATAAGCCGGCGGCAAGTAACGAGGGAGTCAACTGCGGCAGCGTAACGCGCAAAAGCACGGCAATCGGCTTCGCTCCTAAACTGCGGGCGGCCTCCGCGAGGCCTGCATCGATGCGGCGCAACCCGGCCCCGGTTAGCACATAAAAAAAAGGATACATGGTGTAAGTGTGAAACAGCAGCAACGCCGCCCAGCCTCGCAAAGTCCAGGGTGGCGTTTCCAAGCGAAGCGCTGATTGAACCACTCGCGCAAGGATTCCGGATTCACCGCACAACAAAATGAAGGCAACAGTGCCGACGAGCGGCGGTAACACCAGGGGCAAAGCAGCGAGTGCCGCAAACAGTCGGCGCAAGGGAAAGGTGTAGCGCTCGAAGAGAAATGCCAGAGGTACGCCCACCAACGCGCAGCAAGCCACCGTTAGCAGCGACACTCCCAGACTGGTCAGCACCGATTCGATCACGATGCCCTGGCTCAGGACTGCGCTATACGTCGCGAGCGACCATCGGCCGTCGACCTGGAGAGAACTCAAAAGAGTGTGCGCGTTGGGATAGACGACACCGTAGAGCAGGACCACAGCGGTGATGAGGATGAGAACGAGACGGCCCGGCGAATGGATTCGGAAGCGAGATGACGGGATGCGTCCGCTGTCAGGTGTTCGATGCTTGGTCATCAACGCTGTTTCACGCCGAAAGGCTTACCAGGAAGGTGAATTGCCCCGCCTTCTCAAATAAGAATTAGCCGCAGATTTTCGCGGATAACACAGATTAAAACAAAACAATTAGAGCAAGCACGGCAGGGGCTTCCGACCTAAAAGTTATCGATAGACGAGCCACGTTCCGGTTGCTTTTGTCTTAATCTGTGTTATCCGCGAAAATCTGCGGCTAATTCTCTTCGATCTCATCTTTCATCCCTCGGTTAGAAGTGAGATCCGGTCGGGCGGTAATTCAACAAAGCATTCGTCGCCTGACGAAAATCCGTCCGGCTGTAGCACCAGCGCTTCCAGTTGCAGTCCATTCGCATCGAGTTTGATGCTGGAAGTTGCACCCGCAAAGTTGATCTCGTTCACCTTCGCGGGCAAGACATTTGGACGATCCGCGTTTGTCTTGCTCAGGTCCAAATGTTCGGGACGAATTGCGAGAGAGCAAGGCTTGTTCAGCGGCGCTAAAGCGTCAGGTGCGCCCGGAAGCTGAAGTGTATGACCTCCCGCGAGCGTCTTGAATTCCGCGACTGTCGCTTTGCTCGAACTTAGTCGCATTACACTAATCAAATTGTTGCGTCCCAGAAATCGCGCGACCGGAATCTGGGCCGGATGTTCGTACAACTCGCGCGGCTCGCTCGTTTGCAGAATGCGCCCGCCCATCATGACGCTGATACGGTCGCAGAGGGCAAAGGCTTCCTCCTGATCGTGAGTCACGTACACAACGGTCAATCCGAGTCGATTGACCAGTTCGCGCAACTCGCTGCGGGTCTCCTCGCGCAAAGCGACGTCGAGGTTTGAAAGTGGCTCATCAAACAAAAGCAGCGCTGGCTCAATCGCAATTGCGCGGGCAATCGCCACGCGTTGCTGTTGGCCTCCCGAGAGTTCGTCGACTCTTCGCTTCTCGTAACCGGGAAGCTGAACGAGCTCTAGCGCGCTGCTGACTGCACTTACCATTTCCGCTTTTGGTTTATGGCGGGCACGCAGGCCGAAAGCTACGTTTTCGAAGACGTTGAGGTGAGGGAAGAGCGCATAGTTTTGAAAGACCATGCCAAAGCCGCGTTTTTCGGGAGAGAGAAGTGTGATATCGCGGTCGGCGAACTGAATCGTGCCGGAGTCAGGCGTTTCCAGTCCGGCAATCATTCTCAGCGTCGTCGTCTTGCCACAGCCCGACGGTCCCAGAAGACCAAAGAACTCGCCGCGCTCAACGTTGAGTGAAACATCTGCAACCGCTTTTACAGATCCGAAGTGTTTCGAAATCTGATTTAAAGTAAGAAGAGACATGAAATGAAAAAAGCGCTTTGAACTTTGAGCTTTGTACTTAGTTCTTTGTTCGTTGCCCAGTCTTGGCCCGATAAATTGCAGGATTCAAGTTTGTTAACTCAAACAAAGTACAGAGTTATAAGATCAAAGCACAAACTTCCAAATTCTATTTACTCCGTCCGCGAATATCAGTGTCCCAATAACGTAGCCACTCGTTGCCCTCCTTTCTTAGCAAGTCCCAATCAAGGGGCATGCGTGTGAACGGTTCATTCATCCACGCGGGCAGCTTTGTTCGATCAATATCTGTTCGCACGGGAATGCGATAGTAAGTCTGGGCAGCAAGCGTCAGACTCTCAGGCGACGTCACAAATTCATAAAAGCGACGCGCTTCCTCCTCGTTCGATGCGCCCCGCACGACCGCGATGCCATCTGAAATAACTGGGGTGCCGCTCGCCGGAATTACATACGCTAATGGCAGCCCTCTTTGTTTGTAGACCCAGACGTCGGGAAGGTTCCAGAGGCTGATCAGACCTTCGCGGCGCGCCAGCTTTTGCATCAGCAGAGTGCCGTCGGCTGTGTATTCATGCACGTTGGCATCAAGTCGGCGCAGCCAATCATAACCTTTCTCGGGGGAGCCGGTTTCGCGATAGAAGCGCCAAATCATCGCACCGAAGATTGCCCGCATCGAGTCGGACGGGTTGGGATTGCGAATCAGAATTTTGTCGCGCCAACGCGGATCGAGCACGTCATCCCAATCCCGTGGCGCTTGATCCGCAGGGATCGCTTCGCTGTTGTAGACGATCACTTCGGGCGTTTCGTAAATGCCGTACCAGCGGTCTTGCGCATCATGGCTACTCGCCGGCACCTTGTCGGCCCAGGTCGGACGATAAGTGGCGAGCAAATTTTCCTCAGCTGCTGTTTGAAAAGTGGTATGCGCGGCGCCCCACCAAAGGTCGGCTTGCGGCCGGTTGCGCTCGGCGCGAATGCGCTCGAGGACTTCCCGCGATCCCATGTCGAGAAATTGCACCTCAACATCGGAATGCTGTTGCTGGTAGCGCGCGATGAAGTCTTTAAGCTGGGCTTGCCCGTGAGGTGTATAAATAAGCAGTCTGCGCGCGGTCGTTTGATTTGAGCGGTTACAGGAAATCAGAGAGGCGGCGACGCAGACAATGATTACGAGCGTTGAAACGGTCTTCGGTCGCAACTGTTAAGGTGGCTCCGCGTATTGATTATTGAATACGAGTGCATGCTAGCACAGTATCGATCCAAGTGCGGGAGGGGCATGGGAGCAGCTGAAGAAGCCAAAGCCGCGAAACCCAAGTCTTTTGTGATAAGAGTGTTTGGGATATTCGCTTCTCTGTTCGGTGTACCATACCTGATTCAGGCGAGGGACATGCTGAGCCTAGCTGACCCGCCGTCTACCCTCTTGATGCTGCTGTTGCACGTGGCAGTCCTCACCCTGGACTTCGTAATGGGTATGGCCGCAATCATTATCGCGACGGGATTGGTTCTTCATAGGGAGTGGGCACGAATACTGTGGTTGGCATTCGTACTCCTCTTACTATTCGTGCATTTCAACATGTCGGTAATACTATACCTTTCCGGTTATTCGCGGATGCTCGGGCTGTCCAGGTGGCTCGTGTTTGTTATTCTGTTTTCTATAATCTCATGGGCCTGTCTGTCGAGACCATCCATTAAAGCGCGCTTTCAATAGCCGCACTCGTCACGAGCAGAGCGTATGGGGTAGGGCCCTGGTTAGGTCTTTGTAACGCAAACTGTTAGTTGCGTGTGCCTTGGAATGCCATTCATTCGGCGCAAACTAAAAGTTTGCGCTACAAATTAGGGCACTATCGCGGATGGGGAGTTGATCATGGCAGAGTCGCATAAGAAAAGAATTGCTAAGAAGAGTGCGTTCGAAGTCGCCAAGAAGGTCTTGAAGATGATCCCTATCATCGGCCCGGTCTTTTCGATTGGTTTCGCGGGGCACGATATCAAGAAGAAGGGTTTGATACCTGGCGCCGTCCATGTGGCACTGGATGTGACTCCGGTGGTGGGAACAGCGAAGAACGTAGTGGAGATTTTTACCGGGGATTGGATTCCGGATAAGGCAGCCAAGCCCTCAACCATAGCGGAAGCACACGCAAACCAGCCTCACAAGCCGAACCCAGAGTCTGCAGATAAAGCTGGCCAATCTTAAGCGTTAACTAATCGCAGGCGTCTCGCCCGCAATTAGCGCGAAGGGCGAACAATCACCACAGGCAACCGGTACGCGGAAAACTTGAAGATCTTGAGAGTGGCATGCGGGCGAGACGCCTGCGATCCTCTAATTTAGTCAGCACGCACGGGCGGGCGGGCAGTGAATAGTTCAGCCTGCTCATACGCATGCGCTAGTTGAAAGAGAGTAGCTTCCGACCAGTAGGGACCGAGCAGTTGGAATCCGATTGGCAGGTTACCTGTTGAGAGCCCGCAAGGCACATTCATTCCCGGCACGCCCGCAAGATTCGCAGTCACCGTGTAAACGTCGTTCAGATACATCGAGAGTGGGTTGTCAACTTTTTCCCCAAGCCGAAAGGCGGGCGTGGGCGACGTGGGCGTGATGATCGCGTCGCACAGTTGAAACGCGCGCGCGAAGTCTTCCTTCAGAAGCGATCGCACCTGTTGGGCCTTGCGATAGTAGGCATCGTAATAACCCGCCGACAGCACGTAAGTGCCGAGCATGATTCGTCGTTTAACTTCCGCGCCAAATCCTTCGTCACGAGTTTTCCGATACATCTGCCGCAGCTCGGGAGTGTCCTCAGCGCGAAATCCGTAGCGGGCGCCATCGAAACGAGCAAGATTCGAAGAAGCTTCCGCTGTCGCAATAATGTAGTAGACCGCAATGCAATACTTTGCGTGAGGCAGATCAACATCAACAACCTCTACTCCCAACTCCCGGTAAGTCTCGATGGCTTTCTCCACGGCGGCGCGTACTTCCTCGTCAAGTCCTTCGCCAAACAATGCGCGTGGGAAACCCAACCGCAGATTTTTGCAGCCCGCATCCAGCGCGGCGACGTAATCAGGGACTGGAACGTCGGCGGTGGTAGCATCGTGTAGATCGCGCCCGGCAATTACGCCGAGCACCGCAGCCACGTCCCGCGTACTGCGACCGAAAATTCCCACCTGATCCAAGGACGAAGCAAAGGCGACAAGGCCATAACGGGAGTTGCGACCGTAGGTGGGTTTCATGCCGACGACGCCGCAGAGCGATGCGGGCTGCCGCACCGAACCTCCGGTGTCGGAACCCAGGGCCACGGGAACGATCCCGGCAGCAACAGCGGCTGCCGAACCACCGGATGAACCGCCGGGCACGCGCGTGACGTCCCAGGGGTTCTTTACAGGACCGAAGGCAGAGTTCTCGTTCGAAGAACCCATAGCAAATTCATCGCAGTTTGTTTTTCCGACTATCACTGCACCGGCTGCTTGCAGCCGTTCGATGACGGTTGCGTTGTAAGGCGGGTGATAGTCGCCGAGAATCTTCGAGCCGCAGGAGGTTTGCAGGCCGCGCACGCAGATGTTGTCTTTGATGGCGATAGGAACTCCCGCCAAACTCGGCAGGCTGTTGCCGTCCTTTTGCAAAGCATCGATCGACCGCGCACGTTCAAGGGCCCCTTTGTCATCGATTTGCAGGAACGCATTTAAATCGGGCTGAAGCGATGCCGCCGCCTTGAGCGACGACTGCACCGTCGCCTCCGCGGTTGTCTGCTTGCTAATGAGGCCGGCTTTTAGTTCTGTGATAGACACTATGATTATTGCCGATTGCCGATCGCCGATTGCCAATTAGCTATTGGCAATTGCCGGTGGCCAAACTAGTTGCTTGTATCTGCCTTCTGCCTTCTGCCTACTGCCTAAAGAACCTTTGGGACTCGAAAGTGGCCCGCTGCTGCATCGGGAGCTTCCTCAAGAGCAAGCTTTTGGCCCAGCGAAGGCGTGACTTCATCAGGGCGGGAGGACTCGGTCGCCTGTCCTTCGGGCGTTAAGCCTCCTAACGATGGTTCGACGTTGCTTGTGTCGAGCACATTCAGTTGCTCCACATACGTAACGATCTCAGTCATCTGCGGTGCGAACATGGCAACCTCGCCCGAAGTGATGTCCAGATGCGCCAGCTCAGCAATCTTTTCGATATCTGACTCTTTGATTTGCATGATTCATGAACCGCAAACTAACAGCTTCGCAACATGGAGTCGCAAGCGAACAGCTTTGTGTTACGAGCTCTCAACTCGACGGATGCAACTGCTCGCGGCGCCGAGAAAGGCGCGCCGCAAATCCTTGTCGTGAATCCCCGCCGCCGCCGAAACTATTTCCGTCGGAACGGGTGCCCTCTCCCCCGACTCCTTTGAATCCGCCAGCGTAAGTCGCGCTTTGGCAACAGTCTCCGGATCTTCGCAAAACTCCAAATAGGTGACAACCGGCTGGCCCAATAGCGAATTGAGACGAAAGAGGAGCTGTCCGCTCAGCGTTTGCATTTGTTTTTGCCAGGTAGCATCCGCTACAGCAATCACCAAAGTCCGATCATCAAGACGCAAAGGCACGGCATTGCCGCGCAATGCTTCGCCGGCAATCTGTTTCCACGCTACAAAGCAGGCGGCTTCCGCGACCTCAGCCGAGTCGCCCGCCGCTTTCATAATCGCGGGAAGGGTTTTGAGTAAGCTCTCCATTAAAAACGATCGCGATAAACGAGTAGCGTCTCCGCAGGGTTAGGCGATCAGTAATTTCCTTACTAGAATCGCCAGCCAATATTTGGGAGCAGCGGGCAGTGTAGCGCAAACTGTTAGTTTGCGTAACCGCCATAGCTTTGGACGTATTTGCAGAGTAAATAACGTGGACACACCAACCTTACTAAAGCAAAAAATCATCCTCGCTTCAAAGAGCCCGCGGCGCGTCGAACTTTTGCGCGCAGCCGGCTGGCCCTTTGCTGCAGTTGCCGCAAACATCGACGAGACACATCATGTCGATGAAGACGCAATATCGTATGTGCGACGCTTGGCCCAGTCGAAGGCCGAAAAAGTGGCGCAGCAGTTTCCCGATGACCTGGTGCTGGGCGCTGACACGACTGTGGTGATCGGCGATGAAATTCTGGGACAGCCGGGAGATGCGGCAACCGCGCAACGCATGTTGAAGTTACTAAGCGGCAAATGGCATCAGGTGTTAACCGGAGTCGCCCTTGTTCGTGCCGCCGATCTTGATATCCGCGTCGCTCATCAAGTGACACGGGTGCGCTTTGCTGAACTAACTCAAGACGAGATTGATTGGTATGTAAACACTGGTGAGCCGTTGGATAAGGCCGGCGCCTATGGAATCCAGGACCGGGCGGCGCCGTTTATTGAAGAGATACAGGGCGACTATTTCAATATCGTTGGGCTACCGATGCGATTGGTTTATGAGCTGATCAGAAAGATGAGTAGCGCAAACTGTTAGTTTGTGTCCTCTGCTTCTTCCGGAAAGCTCCAAAGGACTCACAAAAAGCAAACTAAGAGTTTGCGCTACTAATACAACACACTGCCGCCGTCGATGTTAATCGCCTGACCGTTGATGGCCCCACCCTCTTCAGAAGCGAGCAACAGCGCGAGCGCGGCAACCTCTTCGGAAGTCACTAAGCGATCTTGCGGACTCATCTTTCTCAGCGACGCCATCGCTTCTTCGGCGGACCGTCCTGTTTTCTTAGTGATGTTCTCAACGCCGCGCGTGGTCATTTCAGTATCAACATAACCCGGACAAATGGCATTCGCGGTTATTCCTTTAGTGGCAAGCTCGAGCGCCGTCGAACGCGTCAGTCCCAGCAACCCATGTTTTGAAGCTGAATAGGCGGCGATGTAAGGAGCTCCGATCTTTCCGGCAATTGAGGCAACGTTGATGATTCGTCCCCAACCGCGCTCCAGCATTGAGGGCAGAGCCGCACGCGTGCAATAGAAGCTGCCGGTAAGATTGATGGCGAGATGTCTCTGCCAGAGTTCATCAGAGGTTTTGGTAATGGGCGCACTCTCGGCGATGCCGGCGTTGTTGACCAGAATATCCGCACCGCGTCCAAAGAACTCGGATACCCGCGCGAACGTTTGCTCCACGCTATGCACCTCGGAGACATCGCAAGTTGCGGGCAGGACCTTCACCTGAAACTGATCCGCAATTTCCCTCGCCACGCTCTCAACCTGGGTGAGCGTGCGGGCGGCGACGGCAATGTCGGCGCCCTCCCGCGCAAACGCCAAGGCGATAGCACGACCGATGCCGCGCCCGCCACCGGTGATTAACGCCAGTCTATTTTCAAGCTTCATGGATCAAATTAATCCAAGGTCCAATGTCCAACGTCCGTTCACAAGAACCGACTTCGGACCTTGGACATTGGGCTTTGGACATAGTTATTGCGGTGATGCAGCACGCGTGATGATGTTCAACTCGATCTCGACCATGTCGCCGAGGAAATTAGGGTTATCGGGACGGCTAAAACTGACGCCGTAATCCTTGCGATTGACCGTTGTTCGAGCAGTTACGCCGAGGGTGGTTTTCCCTGTCTTTTCATCGCGAGTCACGCCGTTAATGGTGAACGGAAGGGCGATCTCTTTAGCCACACCGCGCATCGTGAAGGTGCCGTGGGCGATGAAGTCTTTACCCTTTTTCTCGATGCGACTGCTCTTAAATGTGATCTCAGGGTTCTTTTCGACATCGAAAAAATCTGCCGTGCGCAAGTGCGCGTCACGGCGCTCGATTCCGGTATCAACACTAGTCGCTTTAATCACCGCTTCCACTGACGACTTGGAAACATCTTTGTCGTCGTAAACGATGACGACATTGAAGTCAGTAAACTTCCCACGCACGTTGGAAAGACCGCCGGCGATTGGTATGGAGAAACCAATGTTGGAATGGGCCGCGTCGGTTTCGTACTTCGTTGTGGCCGCGAAGAATGAAGTGCTGGCTACAAGCAATGCCAACAGGGGAAGAATGTAGAATTTTTTCGTCACCATGAAATCTCCTTCAATAAGATCTTTTGAACTTTAAACTTGGTACTTTGTACTTTGTTCGCTGATGGAATTTGTCGCTATTTCCAACAAGGCGCCTAACTGAACAAAGAACAAAGTTCAAAGTTCAAAGCTCAAAGAACAAAGTTCGAAGTTCAGTTCCCCGTAAATTTTGGCGGACGCTTCTCCAAAAATGCGTGGATCCCTTCGCGCGCGTCTTCTGATTCAAAACAGCGTATCTGCGCTTCGGTTTCATAGCGCAACATCTCTTCAAGCTCCGCTGACTGACTAAGATAAACGGCCTGCTTCGCAGCGGCAATTGAAATGGGCGACGCGTCGCGCAAACGAGCAGCAAGTTCCCGCGTCGCTTCAGCTAACGCATCGGGCGATACCACGCGGTTCACGATTCCCAACCGCAAAGCTTCCTGCGCATCAATCGCCTCGCCGAGGAAGAACATTTCACAAGCTTTGTTGGGTGTGACGAGATGCGGCAGGAAATAAGTGCCACCCCAATCCGGATGCAAGCCGATCTTCACGAAGGACTGACTGAAACTTGCCTCGGTCGAGGCAATGCGCAAATCGCAAGCGAGCGCCAGATTGCATCCCGCGCCTGATGCCAGGCCATTAACCGCCGCCATCACCGGCTTGGTCATCTGACGAATCACGGTTACCACGCGTCGGGCCGAGCCGAGCAAACGCGAAAACTCTTCGCTGTCGCGCCTTTCGATCAGCTCCGCCATGTACGCGACATCGCCACCGGCACAGAAGGCTCGGCCCGCTCCCGTGATGATCACCACGCGCACCATGCGATCGCTGCCCGCCTGTTCCAAAGCTTCAGCCAGATCGCGCCGCATGTGTCCGACGAACGCGTTCAACTTTTCGGGACGATTGAGGGTAATCGTCACGACGCCGTCGGCTTCGCTGATGTCGATGAAGTCGTACACGTATCAGATTGCCGATTTCCAATTGCCGATTGCCGATTGAAAATCGTGAATCGCCGGCTTCGATACTAACGGTTCTCAATTGGCAATTGGCAATCGCCAATCGTCAATTATTTGCCCTTAAATTCTGGCTTGCGCTTGTTCACGTAGGCGTCGATTCCTTCTTTCGCGTCACTCGATTGGAAGAGTTGCTGTTGCAACTCACGCTCGAGCGCGAGCGCTGATTCTAGTGGAATCTCGGCCCCGGTCTGAACACTGCGTTTGATCAGGCCTACTGCGTGCGCCGCGCGAGCCGGAGCCGTGAACTGGCGCGCGTAGCTCATCACTTGCTCCAGAAAACTCTCGGCTGTAGGCGCTTCGTAAATGTTATTGACAATGCCCAGCTCCAGACCGCGTTCAAATGCGAAAAGTTCAGCGGTCGCCATCAATTCGATTGCTTTGGACTTTCCTACTAAGCGCACCAGACGTTGCGTGCCGCCCGTGCCGGGCAAGACACCAAGGGAAACTTCCGGCAGACCCATCTTGCCGGCGCCTTTCCTTGCGATACGCAGGTCCGCCGCGAGCGCCACTTCCAGACCGCCCCCGACACAATGACCGTTGATCGCGGCAATCACCAGCTTGGGTGTCTGTTCCAGGCGTAAAAGGGTTTCGTTGGCGTGCAGGCAGAAATAGTATTTGAACGTGGGTGTTACGTTCTGCAGCATTTGAATGTCGGCGCCCGCGCAGAAAAACTTTTCGCCTTCACCGGTGATGACAATCACCTGGACAGCTTCGTCCATGCGCGCCTTCAGAATCGCGCGATCCAGCGTCTGCATCAAGTCATAGCTGTAGGTGTTTGCGGGCGGGTCGTTGAGGGTGAGCAATGCGATACCCTCGCTCACGGTGTAACGCACGAGATCTAGTTTTGCAGCGACTTCTGCCATTAAAGGACTCCTTTTAAGAGATTAACTACCTGCGCGTTACCGAGATAAATTCTTCTGTCGCCCGCTCAGCGGGCTCTGATCTTTTTGGCAGCCTAATCCCCGGGGTCCGCTCGCTGCGCTCGCTCCACCCGGGGCTAAACTCTTCCGCCGCTCCGCGGCTGTTGAAGCCCAACACCATGTTGAATCGAGCGATTCGTGCTACGGGGTTTTGGGTTCATTGCATTCTGGCCCGCAATGATCGTATCCGAGTTATCAACTCATACCGCGACTTTTTTCTACGCTGTGGCCCTCGCTAAAGATCCGAAGTGTGTGGTTGTGATGCTGCACGCCAAACGCTTACTGATTCGGTTTGCGGATTGGCGACAAAGTTTAATTCCGTTGCCGGCAAACCGGCAATGAACCCATGCAGAAATAAGCGACTGACGTTTTCGACCAGCTCTGAAACCTTCAGCTTGCCCTGCGGGTCGTACCAATTGTAAATCCAATTCATCATGCCAAAGAGCGCATAGGTCGAGGCGGTCAGATCGATTCGCTGCGCAGGCGGTTGCTGTTGCTGTAACTCCTCGAGTATCTCACGGGCGAGCTTTGTGTACTTTTGCTTCTTCCCGGAAACATGCTGGTGCAAATCACCAGCAAGTGAGTCGGCCTCGTGCGAAAGGACCTTCATCTCGGCCATGTTCGCCGCAAAAAAGGCTAGGTGATTGTCGATGAAGATGCGCAGTTTCTGAATCGGGTCAGTAACTTCGGACAGCCGTTCTTCGAGACGTTCCAGCACGCGGCCGAAACAATTGTCCTGGATCAAGAAGAGCAGCTCTTCCTTCGATGTGCAGTAATGGTAAAGACCGGCGAGGCTGACTTCCGTCGCGCGCGAAATGTCGCGCATAGACGTGGAGTGGTAACTCTTTTCCGCGAAGATACGTGCGGCCGTCCGTAGAATGAATTCCAACTTCTGATCGTATCTTGAGACGTCCTGCATAAGACT
Source organism: Pyrinomonadaceae bacterium (assembly GCA_041750995.1). Lineage (GTDB taxonomy): Bacteria > Acidobacteriota > Blastocatellia > Pyrinomonadales > Pyrinomonadaceae > PSRF01. Next base: position 85,468 of record JBGSYG010000040.1, read on the forward strand.
TCGTTTGAACTTTGTACTTTGAGCTTGGTACTTTGTTTGGGTTGCGCTTCTTGAGTCTTCCAATTTATGGTTGAAGTTTCAGCAGCGAACAAAGAACTAAGTACAAAGCACCAAGTTCAGGTTATCCAAGACCAAAGCCCCAAGACCGTCTTTTTTTAAAGTCGGACGTATTCAAACTCAAATGGCTTACCCTTAATGCCAGTTGCGGGAGGCGCGATCCAGTTAGCGATCTTTCCGGGCTCAGTAATCGGCTTCATTAAGCTGCGCACATACTCCCGATCTTCCATCGTTGGCAGCCATTCAACTTTTCTTTTTGCAAACTCTTCGCTAGATATCAGGTTGCCGGCGATATCGAAAGAATGTCCTGCGTATTCGCCAACGTGCCGGTGAAAGCGAACGTGCGGCAATGACAGGCGTTCGCTGATACCTTCATCAGCAAGGGACTTATTCCAGCGCGCCAAACCTTTCTCACAGTCGTGAACATACTCGCCTCGCAATACTTCGTTGAGCGCGTTGCGCAGCGGCACCTCACGACCATCGAGCCTGTCGCCTTCCACCACCGTCATCGTGAACGTCTGATCGATGGCAGCGTGATCCTGGTATTGCTCCTGCTCCTTGTAGCGGCCCTTGAGACCAGCAGCAAAAAAATCTGCAGAGTTTGAGCTGATCTCGCCGCCAAAAAGGTCGAGCGAGTAGCTAAACCAGAAATTGACGTGCTTCTGAATTATGTCGAGCGGAATTCCGCCCAGCTCGCGCACGTCCCCCTGTTTCATTAATTGCGCGGTACGCTTGACGACACGGTTGATGCCGGTATCGCCCACGAACATGTGATGAGCTTCCTCGGTGAGCATGAACTGGCAGGTGCGCGCGAGTGGCTCGAATCCCGATTCGGCAAGTGCGGAAAGCTGATACTTGCCATCGCGGTCGGTAAACATCGTGAAGCAGAAAAAATTCAGCCAGTCGTCGCACGGTTGATTGAAGGCCTCGAGAATTCGCGGTTTGTCGGGATTGCCGCTGCGTCGTTCCAGTAAAGCATCCGCTTCGTCACGACCGTCGCGTCCGAAGTAGCGCTGCAGCAAATAAACCATCGCCCACAAGTGGCGTCCTTCTTCGACGTTCACCTGAAAAAGATTGCGCAGGTCGTAAAGCGAGGGACAAGTTTTCCCGAGTTCGCGCTGTTGCTCGACGGATGCCGGCTCAGTGTCGCCCTGCGTCACGATGATGCGGCGCAGAGAATTGCGAAATTCTCCGGGCACCTCCTGATAAGCGGGCTGTCCATAGTTGTCACCGAAACCGATGGTCGCGCCCGGCGCCGCGGGTTTTAGAAAGATTCCCCAGCGATAGTCCGGCATCTTCACGAAATCAAAGTTAGCCCAGCCATCCGGCTCGACACTGATTGCGGTACGAAGGTACACGTCTTTAGTTTGAAAGCCGTCTGGTCCCATCTCGTGCCACCAGTCGAGATAGTTAGGCAGCCATTTCTCGAGGGCCCGCTGAAGTTTCTTGTCTTCAGAGAGGTTGACGTTGTTAGGAATGCGTTCGTTTAAATTCATCGTTGTTTACTACGTGCAACTAAATATCTAGGGTTATGTGTTTTTTGAGCTTTGTACTTAGTACTTAGTACTTTGTACTTGGTACTTTGTTCGCTCTTTAATCCTGAGTTGCTTCACTAAAGAAACTCAAGCAACAGCGCACGGTCAAAAGTACAAGGTTCCAAGCACAAAGTTCTAAGTTCTAAAGTTCCAAGTTCAAAATTCCAAGTTCAATGTTCTAAGTTCAATGTTCTAAGTTCGCTTGTAGTCAAATTGCGCCTGCGTTGCCTTCCCATAATTAGTCAACGCACCCTTTTCACCTACAGCGTTGGGTCGCTGGAAGATCCAGTTTTGCCAAGCTGTCAGGCGACCGTAAATTTTAGTATCCATTGATTCCGGCCCGGCAAACCTTAACGAAGCTTCCATCCCCGTCAGCGCATCTGGCGATAGCGAGGTCCTTTCTTCGATCGCGACGCGAATCTCATCTTCCCAGTCAAGATCGTCAGGCGCGAACGTAACCAAGCCAGCCTCCTCGGCTGCCCCAGTGTCAAACCGTTCCTCGTAAGCGAGCACTTGCTCGACGCGTTCTAATTCGCCCTGGAAGCGGGACTGCAAGCGCGTCAGCCCATTGCTCATCGGCAACGTTCCTGCATTTAGGTCCGAGACGGCGAGTGCAGTTTCACCTGCGTCCGGATCGTTCAACATGTAGACGCGATCTGAAGCAAGTGCGAGTTCCAGCAGATTGCCTGCGAAACAACTGCCAGGCTCTACGAAGGTAAAAAAGCTTTTAGCCGTTAGGTCGAGTCGCCGCAAAACGCGCGCCATGTTCAGTGTGATTTCTCTAATCAGCCAGTGGTCAGCGTGCTCCGCGAGTGTCTGATCGACAGCTAACACGCGATCAATGTCGCCTTTCGTGCGCAGACAAACGAGACCCAACTCCGGCTCATTGACGCGAATATGCAGCAACAGATCGTCGAGTTCACGATAGGCCTGGAGCGGCCAATACGAATCACCGAGTTTCTGAATTTCATCCGGCGATGTTGGTAAATCTCCTTCCGGACTGCGGAGCGTCAGATCGGCATAACGTTGTTCGCGGTTAAGCTTGAGGGAAACGTATTTGTAGTCTCGCCCAAGGTCGCTCTCGGTGAATTGCACCGGATTCAATTTGATTCCGGGCCCCGCCTTCCATTTGTCGCCATTGATCATGTCGTTGACTTTGGTAGCGACCGCCTCCTGGAACTTACTGGTAGGAAAGTAATCGTCAATTAGTCCCCACTCTTTCGCGCGTTTGCCCTTGAGGCCTTCGGCCAACGTCGAAAAGACATCGGCGCGATCGCGACGAATCTTGCGCTTGTCCACGAGGCGCGTTAGCCCGCCGGTACCGGGTAGGACGCCCAAAAGTGGCACTTCGGGCAGTGAAACTGATGAATTGCCATCGTCTACTAAATAGATGTCATCGCAGGCAATCGCTAACTCATAACCACCACCGGAAGCAGTGCCATTGAGCGCGGCAACATAACGGCGGCCTGAATGCCCTGAGTCATCCTCGATTGCGCAGCGCGTCTCATTTGTAAACTTGCAGAAGTTAACTTTGAAAGCGTGCGAGGACGTGCCCAGCATGTAGATATTCGCGCCCGCGCAAAAGATGCGCGGCTTCAAGCTCGTGAGCACGACAACCCGCACTTCCGGGTGCTCAAATCTGATGCGCTGCACTGCGTCTGCCAATTCGATGTCTACGCCGAGGTCGTAAGAGTTCAATTTGAGTTTGTAGCCCTCCACGAGAGTCGCATCTTCCTGAACGTCCATGGAAAGGTGAGCGATTGCTCCGTCGACTGCTAATTTCCAGTGGCGGTAATGTTCAGGAGATGTTTGAAAGTTGATCATCCGTACCTCGGTTGTATCCCAGCGATTACCTGATCTCTCCCGGCCTTAAAACCTGCCGGTTCGAACGTTCGTTCGGGAGTGAGATAGTAGCCTTTGGCTCTTATTTAGGTCAAGCGAGGCTAATACGCGAACACTGCTAGGACGCCCTTCCTGATGGCGCTTTTGGTTTGCCGCCAGATGTGGGGCGGTCGGCTATCCCCAAGCTAAACACGGCGCGGTTCTCGCAATTTGAGGCTGCCGCTATGACATGTGGAAGCACGAAAACAGGCATCCGCCAGCTGTAAGTCGGTTTTCAGCCATGCTTGACAGTGTCGCGTTTCGGCGCGTAGGGTTGTCAGCCTTTGGTGGTCCCTGGCTCTTGTGCGACGGTCGCGGCCTTGTGCTGGAGGCGAATCTGTTCTGGTGAACGGCGCGGTCTTCAAAACCGTCAGTGAGACTGTGAGAGCAGGCTCAGGTAGGTTCGATTCCTACACGCCTCCGCCAGAAAGCAGTAGCCGACGAAACAATTTATTGGATGGAATTATTGATTGACACCGGAATTGTGAAACGAAACCGAATCGCTGACCTGATGAGCGAAGCAGATCAGATTCTCTCTATAGTTATTGCTTCGATCAAAACGGCAAAGCGGCAGAAATAACGGTACGCAGACCGCGGATTGGTTTCCAATCTGCAATCCTCACTCCGAAATCTGCAATCGTATGAGAGATTGGGTTGCCCTCAACATGACCCCCGGCATCGGACCTCGCGCCGCTGCCAAGCTGCTGGAGCGGTTTGGATCCGCCGAAGCCGTCTACAGTGCCACCAGAGCTGAGCTCGAAAAATTGCGACTGTTGCCGGAAGCGGTTGAAAGTATTATCGCTCGCGATTTGTTTAGCCGAGCGGAAGCCGAGATAGAAAGCGTTCGTCGTCTCGGTGCTGATCTTTTAATACTTGACGATGGAGTTTATCCCGCACTCTTACGCGAGATTTACGATCCGCCAATCACGATCTACGTCAAAGGCGCCTGGGAAGCCTGCCTCGATCAGCCCTGCGTTGCTGTGGTTGGTTCGCGTCGCTGTTCTACGTACGGCCAAAACGCAGCCGTCATGTTGGCACGCGATCTTGCGCAGCGTGGCGTCACGGTTGTCTCGGGTTTCGCTCGTGGAATTGACGCGGCTGCGCACCGGGGCGCGCTTGAAGGCGGAGGTCGCACGGTGGCGGTGTTAGGCACGGGAATGGGTGAGTACTATCCGCGAGATCACAAGAGACTGGCGGACGAGATCATCGATCGCGGCGGGGCCATAGTTACGCAGTTCCCGCTCGGCACGCCCCCCGTCGCGGAAAACTTTCCCTATCGCAACCGTATCATTAGTGGCTTGAGTTTGGGTGTGGTTGTGGTGGAAGCCGCGGAGAATTCGGGCTCTTTGATAACTGCGCGACTTGCGATTGAACAAAATCGCGAAGTATTCGCAGTGCCTGGCAACATTACTTCGCGGAATTCTTTTGGCACGAACTACCTGATCAAAGGAGCCGGAGCCAAGCTGGTGCAACAGTGGCAGGACATCGCTGCGGAGCTGCCGCCACAGATTGCCGCGAGATTGTTGCCCCCTCCTTTTGGAGATAAGAAAAAGGAAAAATCGCTGGCGGACCAGTTGACGCTCGTGCCGCGCGGCCTTTCAGGATCGGAAACATTGGTGTTAAAGCTATTGACGGCAGACACGCCGGCACACATTGATATGTTGGTTGGCGAAAGCAAGTTATCAATCTCAGATTTAACCGCAGCGCTGCTATCACTAGAAATGCGCGACCTGATTCGCGCGCTCCCGGGGCGCTGCTTTGTGAGGAAAATGTGATCCATTGCCGATTGGCAATTGGAAATCGGCAATATCTAAAATATGGCAAAGAACCTGGTCATAGTTGAATCGCCCGCCAAGGCGAAGACGATCAATAAATATCTCGGCAAAGACTATCTGGTTAAGGCCTCGATAGGCCACATCAAAGATCTGCCTTCTAAAGGACTCGGTGTCGACGTCGATGACGACTTCAAACCCACTTACGAAGTAATTCCGGATTCTCGCAAGCGAAACAATAAGCGAATCGTTGCTGAACTAAAGAAGGCAGCCAAAGAGGCCGACGCCGTTTATCTCGCGGCTGACCCCGATCGAGAAGGCGAAGCCATCTGCCAGCATCTCGCCGAGGAGATCGTTCCTAAGCGACCCGCAAAACCGACCTTCCGCGTAATGTTCAACGAGATCACCAAGCGCGCTGTAAATGAGGCGTTTGAGCACCCGAAACAGATTGATCAAAATCTCGTCGATTCGCAGCAAGCGCGTCGCGTCCTGGATCGTCTGGTGGGCTATAAGGTCTCGCCGCTACTTTGCCGCACAGTTGGGGGAAAGCTCAGCGCCGGCCGCGTGCAGTCAGTTGCCCTGCGAATGGTGGTTGAGCGTGAACGCGAAATAGAAAACTTCATTAAGACCGAGTACTGGACGATCTTCGCTAATCTCGGAGCCAAACTGCCACCCGCTTTTGACGCGCGTCTTTTCAAAGTTGGCGAGCAAACCGTAAAAACGAGCGGCTTCGATCAGGATATTAAGAAGAACGAAATCCTGATCAATGACGAGGCCAAGGCCGCGGAAATTGTTACCGAAGCTGAACAGCAGCCTTTCGTCGTTAGCGAAGTTACAAAGAAGGAGCGCAAACGGAATCCGGTTCCACCCTTCATCACGTCCAAGTTACAGCAGGAGGCCGCTCGCAAACTTGGGTTCGCCGTAAAGCGGACCATGATGATTGCCCAGAAGCTGTACGAAGGTATTGAAATAGGCGCGGAAGGCTCAGTCGGGTTGATCACGTATATGCGTACCGACTCAACTCGCGTTTCTGATGCGGCGTTGGCTGAGTTAAGAGACTTCGTCGGCAAACAATATGGCGCGCCCTACTTACCAGAAAAGCCGATCTACTATCGCTCGAAGAAGGACGCGCAAGACGCTCACGAGGCGATTCGTCCGACAGATGTCTCTCGCACTCCTGACTCACTCGCCAGTTTTCTAAACAACGATGAGCTGCGCTTATACCGCCTGATCTGGCAACGTACAGTGGCTTCGCAAATGACGCCCGCTGTCTTTGATCAGACCACGATCGATATCGAAGCGGGCCGTTTCCTGTTCCGCGCTACGGGGTCGGTGCAAAAGTTTAATGGCTTCCTGAAGATTTATCAGGAGGGCCGTGATGAGAAGACCGAAGAAGACGAAGAGGCCGAGCGCACCCTACCTCCGGTTGAGAAGGGTGAGAAGCTCGCGCTCAATAAAGTGACGCCGGAACAACATTTTACTGAGCCTCCTCCGCGTTTCACTGAAGCTACTTTAGTGAAGGCCCTCGAGGAAAAAGGGATCGGTCGGCCCTCAACTTACGCCGCAATCATGACAACGATTCTGGCGCGTGAATACGTTGAGAAACTGGAAGGACGCTTTCATCCGACAGATCTAGGAAAGACCGTGAACGACCTCCTGATTCAGGGCGGGTTCGCCGATCTCTTTAACGAGACTTATACAGCGCGCATGGAAGAAGAGCTGGACAGTGTTGAGGAAGGCAAACTCAAATGGACCGACGCGCTGCATGATTTCTACGGTAAGTTTTCCAGCGACCTGGTTAAGTTCACCAAATATACGAAAGACATTAAAGACGTTGAGACACCGACCGAGGAAGTTTGTCTCAAATGTGAAACCAAGGGGATGGTGCTGAAGTGGGGTCGCTTTGGTAAGTATCTCAAGTGCTTGAACTGTGGCGCTTCGCGTGACGCTGAGCCGAGTGAGGCTGCTGATGGAAATAAGGCAGCGGGACAAGTCGCCGGCAGCGATGGCGTCGAGGAGCCGGAGCCTTGCGACCTTTGTGGCAAGCCGATGCAACTGAAGCGCGGACGGTTCGGCCCCTTCCTCGGCTGCACCGGTTATCCCGACTGCAAGAACATCAGGAAAATTTCCAAAGGTGGCGCTGTGGCGCCTGCGCCCGTACCACTTGATGAAAAGTGTCCTGTGGATGGCGCGCAACTAGTGCGGCGCTTCGGTCGCTTTGGTGAGTTTATCTCGTGTTCTAATTATCCCAAGTGCAAGTACATCAAGCAGGAGACGACCGGAGTCTCGTGTCCGCGTCCCGGCTGCGCCGGCGAGATCGTCGTCAAAAAATCAAAACGTGGCAAGGCCTTTTACGGGTGTTCGCAGTATCCAAACTGCGATGCCGTCTATTGGAACAAGCCGGTGCTGGAAGCTTGTCCGAACTGTGATGCTCCGTTCCTGCTTGAGAAGACAACGAAGAAGCAAGGCACTTTTCGTTACTGCGCCAATGAGGAATGTGGCTACAGTTCCGATGACTCCGCCACCCCGGTTGCCCCGCCCGCCGCGTCCAAATCAAAACGCCCTTCGGCGCGCTGACATTTGGAGCTAGCTCCAGTTTCAGTTCATAATTGCCCGCACCGTCCCGTTGCTAATACTACCCAGCCAGGAGATTTGATTATGTTGAGACGCTACGCAGCAGTGGCCCTGCTTTTGATCCTCGTGCTTTCGCCTAACGCCGTTTTCGCACAGCAGGCGGCGCAAAGCGCTCCCGCGGTAACCATCACTCAGAGCGCCGATCCGATCGATCGCATCAAGGACGAAGGAATGAATCGCTCGCAAGTGATGAAGACCCTGAGCTATCTGACGGACGTCATTGGACCGCGTTTGACTGCTTCGCCAAACATGAAACGCGCGAACGAGTGGACTCGCGACGAGATGACGAAGTGGGGACTGCAGAACGCGCATCTTGAGCCCTGGGGACCTTTTGGCCGCGGTTGGTCGCTAAAGCGATTTTCAGCGCAGGTGACTGAGCCGCAAAGTATTCCGCTAATCGCTTTCCCAAAAGCCTGGTCGCCGGGCACTAACGGGACGATTACGGGAGACGTTGTTTATCTCAACGCCAAAGATGAAGCCGAATTGGAGCAGTATAAGGGCAAGCTAAAAGGCGCGATCGTTTTGACTTCCGGGATGCGTGAAGTGAAAGCGCGGTTCGAGGCTATGGGCACGCGTCGAGATGAGAAAGATCTCCTCGGTCTCGCAGATGCTCCCGAGCCGCGCGGCTCGCTGAGAAGAATGTTTCAGATGTCGCCGGAGCAACGGACGGCAATGATGTTTGGCGCGAAGAAGTACCAGTTTCTATGGGATGAAGGTGCTGCAGTTGTGATTGATCCCAGCCGCATCGGTGATGGCGGAACGATTTTCGTGCAGTCGGCAAGTGTGCCGCAGCCGGTTCCCTCCGGACCAATTGGTCCCAACACGCGAGGAATTTCTCCCTACGATAAAAGCGCGCCAAAACTGACGCCGCAGCTGGTGATGGCGGTCGAACATTACAATCGTCTGGTGCGCATGATCGAGGCTGGAGAGAAGGTCAGGATGGCTGTCGATTTGGCGGTTGAATTTCACGATGCGGATCTGATGGGCTACAACACAATCGCCGAAATTCCCGGCACCGATCTCAAGGACGAGATCGTAATGCTCGGCGGCCACATGGACTCGTGGCATGCGGGCACCGGGGCAACCGATAACGGCGCTGGCGTTGCCGTCGGAATGGAAGCGATGCGCATTCTTCAAGCGCTCGGGCTGAAACCGCGTCGCACGATTCGCATCGCTCTCTGGAGTGGAGAAGAACAGGGGCTGCTCGGTTCGCGCGCCTACGTAGCTGAGCACTTTGGGAGAATGGAAACGCCGACTGCGCCCGCCGGCGCCGGGAATGGTAATGGCGCCGCCACCCGCACGCCCGCAGCTCCGGTCCTCGTAACCAAACCGGACTACGAAAAGCTAAGTGCTTATTTCAATCTCGACAACGGCACGGGAAAGATTCGCGGCGTTTATCTTCAGGGCAACGAAGGTGTTCGTTCGCTATTTCGCCAGTGGCTGATGGCGTTTCGTGATCGCCCGGAGGATAAAACCAGCTGGGGAGCTTCAACGCTTTCCATTAGCAATACAGGCGGCACGGACCACCTCGCATTTGATGCGATCGGTCTTCCCGGTTTTCAATTCATTCAGGACGAGATCGAATACGACACGCGGACGCATCATTCGAATCAGGATGTCTTTGATCGCATTCAAGGCGACGACATGAAGCAGGCGGCCACGATTATGGCGGCCTTCATCTATAACACCGCGATGCTCGATCAGAAGCTGCCGCGCAAACCAATGCCCGGGAAATAAGCGTGGAGCTTAAGGTGCGAATAATGAGGCGAGTGGCGATTGCCCTCGCCTCATCTCTTTGGTGGTACGTATTTTCGTTTAGTCAGAAAGACTTTCGTATGCGAGATAATTTGGAGCTTAAACTTAACTATGGCTTCGCGTTCGCCCTTATCAAGCTCCAGTCCTCATCCCGCTTGTCATGAAACTTTTGTAGAAGGTTACGAGTATTAGGCGATTCGAATTTCGCGTGAAGCGCTTCGAGTCACCCTTTTCATGGAGAAAATATGAGCTATCGACGTTACGCGGCTACAATGCTGCTCCTGGTCTTGCTGCTTGGGCCTACCGCGAGTTTTGCCCGGCAACCAATTCGTGCCTCGGCAACGCCTGGGTTAACAAAAACTGTATCGTCGCAACAGCCACAGCAGCAGCCCTCCCCTACTCCCGATCCCAACGATCCAATCGAGAAGATCAAAGACGAAGGGATGAAGCGCTCGCAAGTGATGGCGACGCTTAGTTACCTGTCGGATGTTATTGGTCCGCGGTTGACGGGTTCGCCGAACATGAAACGCGCAAACGAATGGACGCGCGATCAGTTAACGAAGTGGGGTTTGAAGAATGCTCATCTGGAATCGTGGGGGCCATTCGGGCGCAGTTGGGAGTTGAAAGAGTTTGCCGCTCAGGTGATTGCACCCCAAACAATACCCTTAATCGCTTTTCCCAAGGCGTGGTCGCCGGGAGTAAACATCTCAAATGGCGAAGTCGTCTACGTAGACGCAAAAAATGAGGCTGACTTGCAGCGCTTCAAAGGAAATTTGCGAGGCAAGATCATTTTGACTAGCGTGATGCGCGACGTGCCCGCACGCTTTGAAGCGCCAGGAAAACGCCTGACGGAGAAGCAGCTTTTAGCACTTGCCGACGCGCCCACTCCGGGAGCCGACGGTAGCGCGAACACTTTTCTGCAGAGCCCGCAATTTGCTGCATTCATGGAGAGCCAGATCTTCGCGACGAAGAAGCTAAAGTTTTTCACCGATGAAGGTGCGGCGCTGTTGATCGACTCAGGAGCCGGCGACGGCGGAACATTATTCGTTTCCGCAGCGAGTGTGCCTCAGGAGATCGATCGATCTTCGCCGCTGGCCACCTTGCGTAGCATCTTCATGAGCCCCGTAAATCCTTATGATCAGAAGGCGCCCTGGATTGTGCCGCAGATAGTTTTATCTGTTGAGCATTACAACCGCGTGGCGCGCATGCTCCAGGCGGGCGAAGAAGTACGAATGAAGATCAATTTCGCCGCGCAGTTCGACGACAAAGATCTGATGAGTTACAACACGATTGCCGAAATTCCCGGCACTGACAAGAGTGACGAAATAGTCATGCTTGGCGGACATATGGATTCCTGGCACGCGGGCACGGGAGCGACCGACAACGGAGCCGGTGTGGCCGTGGCCATGGAAGCGGTGCGCATCCTGCAAGCACTCGACGTTAAACCCCGGCGCACGATTCGAATTGGATTATGGAGCGGAGAAGAGCAGGGACTGTTTGGTTCACAGGCTTACGTTGCACAACATTTCGGCAAGGCCAATGAATCTGCAGATGCGAGTTTCGCGCGCATGGTTCAGGGCGGAGGCGCGGCAGCTACAATTACGCGGGGCGCCGAATACGACAAGCTCTCGGCGTATTACAACCTGGATAACGGCACGGGAAAAATTCGTGGCGTCTATCTACAAGGGAATGAGGCCGTGCGTCCTTTGTTCCGCCAATGGCTGACGCCGTTTCGCGAGATGGGTGCGCAAACGCTTTCAATTTCCAACACTGGCGGCACCGACCATCTCGCCTTTGACGCTATTGGATTACCCGGTTTTCAATTTATCCAGGATCAGGTTGAATACGACACCCGGACGCATCACTCGAATCAGGACGTATTTGATCGCATCCAAGCGGATGATATGAAACAAGCGGCGACGATCATGGCGGCGTTTGTCTACAACACCGCTATGCGTGACGAGAAGCTCCCGCGGAAGAGCAAATAAAACGCTTGGTTCGGTAAGCTGAGGGTAGTTACCGAATCAAGCTAATCTCCCATGCTTCCACGATAAGCACCTTCGCAAAGGTGCCAGGGAATGCCATCGAGGTTGGCGCGTTAGGCGCCACCGTGAAGGGCTGATTGGCCAGCTTAGCTAGTGCGAGGCACTGAGCGTTGACACCCTCTTCCAACAATACCGGGGCGTCCACAGAGGGACGCCCCTACAATTTAACGTAAATTGATTCCCGGTTGTCCGCGTCTTAACTATTTCGCGCCCACGACAAACTTCACCCAGTATTCCTTGAGCTTCGCGCGGTTTGCTTTGCGGTAAGAGAAGTAGTCGCGGGCAATCCCTTCGTTAGCTCGAGCGAAAAAAATGTACGGCTCAAGCAAGCCAGCCTCGTCAAGCTTCATCAGGTTTACCAGGGATGGTGAGAGCTTCATATCGCCTTTGTCTTTCTTTTGCTCCCGCACCGATTGCAACGCCATCCGCATCGCATCGACTTCCTCAGCGATGCTGTGACGGTAGGCAGTTTCGTTTGGGTAAGCCTTAGCAAACTTTTCGCTGCGACCGCCTTCCTTCCTATCCAGCCAGCCGGCGCGAACCATGCCGTACATCATCCAGGCAACGGATCCATCAGCATCTGCTTTAAAAATTGAGGAGTCGAGCGTGACATTTACTTCGCCAGGTTTCTTTGCAGTGACTCCGGCCGGAATCTCTACTTTTGGGTGCCCCAGCGAGACCCGATGGCGTTGTGCCCACTGCGACAAACCAACGTAAGCGCGATTTCCGCTGTAGGGCTCGGCGACTATGGCATCGATAAACCGATCGCGTGCTTCGTCAGTTTTTCCTTCTTCATCCAACGAGTCGCCCCAGTAACGATGAGCTGTCTCGCGATTCGGATTGATTTCGATCGCTTTCGCAAACCAAATTCCCGCTTGCGCGAAATGTTCTTTGCGAAAGCCACTGTCACTCGAAGCATGGGCCAACTTGAATTCCATGTCACCGGCGTATAAAGCGGCCTCGTACAGCTTCGGGTCTAATTCCAGCGCGCGCTTGTAGGCACCGAGCGCTTTTACCAGGTCACCACGAACAAATGCCTCCTCACCTTTTCTAAGCTCGGATTCGGCAGCTTTGGTGTTAGAGAAGCTGGTGACTGCGGTTGCATCACCTTTGGAGAGGGACTCGAGCGTGATGAGAGTCAAATTGCTGTCGTCACCATTCGCTTGAGACTGCAGCAGGATCGTGCGCGCTCGTTCCCAATTTCGCTTCCGCAGTTCCTTATCGTTGGCAGTTGATCCGACGGCATAAAGTGCGAAACCAAGCCGCGAGGCGATTACCGGGTCTTTGGGGTAAGCGAGCGCCGATTTTTCAAGGAGCGGTAAGGCGGCGACAAAGTTACTCGCGTCGAACAAGGCGATTGCCTTTTGGCGAATCTCTTCCTCGCTTTGGGCGCATACGCTCGCCGGAACTAGGTACGAGCACGTTAACAGTAGAGCGGCGGCGAACAGTTTTTTCGAGAAATTTTGATAGCGCATAACTTCGGTGGTGGGCTGCAGCTAGAGTGAATAGTGCGGGCGCAAGTCTAGGTTTGAATGCGAGGAAGTGTCAATCTAATTGTCAGGGCGGTAGTGCCCAATTTGTAGCGCAAACTGTTAAGTTCGCGCTAAATGATTCGCGCTAAATGAAGGGTATTCAAGGCGCACGCAAACTAACAGTTTACGTTACAAGGGACATGCAAAAAGGCGAGCCCGAAGACTCGCCTTTCGAGTGCGGCAAACATGTCGCCGCTTGTGTGTTAGCAGGCTGTTACTTTCCGCGCAAAACTTCCGACTTAACTCATATTGCGTTCGAGTTCTGGCTCGTACGCATAGCCAGCATCGCTTTCCGAGCGCATGCTGGCAGACATCTCCTTAGGCTTGTCTTGCGTCAAGTCTGCTCCAATCCACTCCTTAACTTTGCGCAACAACGCGGGCAGGACCACCTGTTGTGCCGTTGTGGAAAGCTCATCAACCAGTCGATCACCAAGGGTTCCCACTTCCTGCTGTAAGCGATCGAACGCACGGGTTTCCTTAATGCGACTGACGATGCCGGGTCCTTTATCGTGACCATTCGCTTCCGTTTGCCGCGAGGCCAGGCCCGCGGCTAAAGGTTCACCGATGTGTTCTGCGGAATAGGCTCTCGGTTCGGATGAGTACGGCCTGCCGGTCTCGAAGTAAATCTCGTCTTCGCTCTGGCCCTTTACTGCACCCGCAATGCTATAGCCGAGGCAGAATCCCACTCCCGCTGCTCCCAGTGACCACGCCACTGGCCGCTGGCGAAAATGTTCGCGCCAATCAAGCGCATCTTTTACGCTCTCATATTGCTGCGTCACGTTATCTTTGATCTCCGTCACTGTTTGGGTAATTGAATCTCGTGCCTCTTCCATGCGCGCCTGGAGGGCCTCCTTGGAAAGGTCCTCTTCGTCTTTGTCATAGGCGCGCGCTAATCCTAAAGTTCGTTCTTCAGCCATTGTTTATCCTTTCTCAGTTCCTCCACCGTCCTGTTTGGTACGAGGCCTTGTTTCGCCAACCGGCTCTTAGCCGCCAGCACTACAATCCCGCCGATCACCAGGTAGAAGAGACCAGTAATCACGAAACCCAGAGCGTAACGTGCCGGCTGACTCAAACTGGTTTGAGCAAAGAAGGTGGAGACGCCGAAGGCTACCGCTACGTTCAGAAGGGCAAAGCCTACAGCCGCAACGATGCCACCCATGGCCACCGTTACTGCGCCTTTCGCGTAGCCAGTCGCCTCTTCCTTTAGCTCAACCTTTAGCAGGCTGAGCTTGGTGTCGAAGAGCTGCATGACGTCATCGCCCAGACGACCAACCAGAGACGGTAAACTTTCCGTCTCGGCCAGCGCTGAGGAGTCGGTTGGAACAATTGCAGTTTTTGGAGTAGCCATTGATTAGCCTCCTTCGTTAGTCAATTCGAACTACGAACGACGACCTCCGCGGAGGATCAAGCCGAGCACCAAACCGGCGGCAGCCGAGATCAGGATTGCCTGACCAGGGTTCTTGCGCGCGTAGTCTTTTGCGTTCTCGGCAACTTCGGCGAGATCTGCATTCTGTAGTTCTTTGATCTTGTCGCCGACTACGGACACTTTGTCAGTCACGTAATCTTTAGCTTGAGTAGCTGCTTCGGTAATTTTCTGACCGTAGTCCTGAGCCGTTTGCGAAAGAGCCGTTGCTGTTCCCGCGCTCGCGCCTGTGCCGCTGCCCGTTCCCGCGCCGGTTCTCGCTGGGGTGCCGGTATTGGTGTTCGATGAACCTGTGCCGGGAGTATTAAGACCTTCTGACATTCTGTTTTCTGACATTTTTTCTTTCTCCTTTTTCAAAGCGTGGCGAACTCAAAATTTTTAGTAGACGTAGCGCACCCAGTTCGCAAAGTGTTGTTAATCAACGAGCAATAGATGTGCCGATAGCGATAGTTTTCAAAACTGAGGAAATCTCACGGCACAGCGCGCAATGATCCGCAGTATTGTTGTGAAAAAGTACGAGCACTAGCTGCGGCAAGGTCGGGAACGATACAACCTAAAACCGTCGTTGCCGCTCTTCAGGCCAACCCTTCACGCCTGACGGCAGAAAAGTAAATCTCCGGTTGACAGGTTGCTTTGGAGGATGGTAAGTAAGTACTTACTTTATTGAAGCCAGTGAGTCAAACTGCCTCTGTGACCAAAGAAATCAGCACATTAAATGACGTCTGCGTGGCCTTCCCGGGGGCGCGAATGGCCGGCGACGAGCGACGCTTGCAGATCCTGCGCGTGGCGGTGGGCCTTTTTTCACACGAAGGTTTTCGCGGTACGACCACTAAAAAAATCGCGCAGGCAGCGGGCGTTTCAGAAGCAATGGTATTCCGCCACTTCGCAACCAAGGAAGAGCTTTACGCCGCCATCCTCGACCACAAAGCTTGCTCCGGGGACGCCGTGGATTTGGAGCTGATGGTTGCCGATGCCGTTAAGCGACGCGACGATCGCGCGGTCTTTGAAGGCCTGGCCTTTAACGCTCTCGAACATCACGAACACGATCCGAATTTCCAACGTCTGCTGCTGCACGCGGCGTTGGAGGGACACGAGCTGGCGCAAATGTTTTTTGAGAAGTTCGTACGGCGGGTGTACGAGTTCCTGGGCACTTACATTCGTGAACGCCAGCAGGAAGGGGCCATGATTGAAATGGATCCCGCAATTGTAGTGCGTTCATTTATCGGCATGATCATTCACCACTCGCTCAACAACAATCTATGGGATCCCCAGCGGCGCCTGCTCAACCTCTCGAACGAAGCAGCCGCGCAAAACTTTACCTCAATCTTGCTCCAGGGAATCACTACCGAGCAGACGCAAAAGCGTGCGAAACGCAATGAACGCAAGAGTTGATTGGTTAGCACAAGGAATATCCATGTTCGCTGCAAAAATATTTAGACTCTTGGCCCTCTTTTGCGTGTTTGGCGCCGTGACGTTGTTCGCCATCTCGTGCGGAGGTTCGAAAGCCAATGTGAGGACCGATGCGGCGCCAGCGGCCGCGCCACCTGCAGTTGAGGTAACGACCGCGCCCGCAATTTTGCGGGAGCTGCCGCGTTTCTTCGAAGCGACTGGCAGCCTGGCCGGCGATCAGCAGACCGACGTAGCGCCTTCAATCGCAGGAAAAGTCACGGCCATTGGCGTGGATTTGGGCAGCTACGTGAAGCGTGGCCAGATGATTGTTCGTCTCGACGATGTCGATTCCAAGTTGCGAGTGGATCAGTCGCAGGCGCAACTGGAACAGGCGAAGGCGGCCCTGCGTCAGGCTGAAGAAAAGATCGGCATACGGCCGGGTCAGAATTTTGACGTCAACCGCATTCCCGAAGTCGTTACCGCCCGAGTAGCTCTCGAGCTCGCCGAAAAGAATTTGCGGCGCGCTGAGAAGTTGATTGAATCCGGAGATGTTTCGCGCGCCAATTACGACGAGCAAAAAGCACGGCGGGATCAGCTAAAAGAAGTATACGAAGCGGCTCTCTCTTTAGCTCGCCAAAATTTTGCGGCAGTCGCGACTGCCCGAGCAAATGTAGCGAACGCCCAAAGCCAGGTAGGACTAGCGCGCCGGAGTCTTTCCTATGCATTAGTGTTTTCGCCAATCGATGGCTATGTCGCGGAGCGTACCGCCGATCTCGGCGAATACGTTTCCCCAACGTCGAAAGTCGCGACCATCGTGCGCATCAATCCTTTGCGCATTCGAATCGACATTCCGGAGCAGGCAATTCCCGAAGTGAGGGTGGGGCAATCAGTGTCAGTAACGACCAGCGCCTGGCCTGACAAAAACTTTAGCGGACGCATTGCGAGAATCTCGCCGAATGTTTCGCCCACTTCGCGCACGCTGACTGTCGAAGCAGAAGTGGAAAACGGCAGTGGCGTTCTCAAGCCTGGTCAATTTGCTTCAGTGCGCATCCTGCAACAACGCGTCGAACCTGCGGTTTTGGTTCCGATGCGTGCAGTGCGAACCGAATCAGGCGTCAGCCGAGTATTTGTAATCAAGGACGGTCACGCGCAGCAACGCCTGGTTCAATTGGGCCAGAGTGAAAGCGATTTAATTGAAGTTAAGGGCGGAGTCGCCGCCGACGAGCAAGTTGCCACCAGTAATGTTGACCAATTGAGTGATGGAGTGGCGGTTCGACAATAGTCCAAAGTCCAAGGTCCAACGTCACCAAACTTGGAAACCTTGGAGATTGGCGTCGAACGAAAAGACCTAGGACGTTGGACATTGGACTTTTTCTTATCGTATGCAAAAGCTAGCTGAAATTTGTGTCAGACGGCCGGTGTTCGCCACCATGCTGATACTGAGTCTGACTGTGGTCGGCTTGTTTTCTTATAAGTCGCTCGGCGTTGATCTGTTTCCGAAGATCGACTTGCCCACGATCACCGTTACGGTAGTTAATCCGGGCGCCTCGCCGCAGGAAATCGAAACGGAAATTACTGACAAAGTAGAAGGCGCCGTCAACACCATCAGCGGCATCGATGAGCTCCGTTCCACCTCGGTGGAAGGTGTTTCACAGGTTTTCATCACTTTCCTGCTCGAAAAGAATCCCGATATAGCCGCCCAGGAAGTGCGCAACAAGATCGAGCTGATTGCCAACGATCTTCCGGTCACTGCCGAACAACCAATCGTGCAGAAGCTCGATACTGATGCAGCGCCGGTCGTGCGCATCGCAGTCTCGGCGCCCAGATCGTTGCGTGAAGTGACAGACGTCGCCGACAAAAAGATTAAGCAGCAGATTGAATCCATTAACGGCGTCGGTCAGGTGCAGATAATTGGCGGCCGCCAACGTGAGATTCAGGTTTGGGTCGATCCGGACAAACTGCGTGCTTACAACGTCACGGTCGCCGAAATCGCCAACGCCGTGCGCACGCAAAACATGGAAGTGCCCGGCGGTCGCGTTGACGAAGGCACCCGCGAACTGACTGTGCGCACGATGGGCCGGATTGTCGACACAGCCGAGTTCAATAATCTGGTGGTGGCGAATCGCGGCACTTATTCAGTCAAACTTAGCGACATTGGTTATGCCGAAGACGGCGCCGAAGAAGCCCGCACCGAAGCGCGTCTCAATGGTCAGCCTGCTGTCACCCTCGTCGTCTCTAAGCAATCCGGGCAGAACACCGTCGCCGTTGCCGACGCGGTGAAAGAGCGGCTGCGAGAGATTGAATTAACGCTGCCTGCGGGTTTCAAAACTCAGGTCGTAGGCGACCAGTCCATCTTCATTAAAGCTTCCATCGAATCAATTCAAACGCACTTGATTGAAGGCAGCATCCTGGCGGCCATCGTAGTTTTCATTTTTCTCTGGAGCTTCCGCTCGACTTTGATCGCAGCCCTTGCCATTCCCACGTCGCTGATCGCCACTTTCGGTTTGATGGCCGCGATGGGATTCACGCTGAACCAGATCACAATGCTGGCGTTGACCCTGATGGTGGGCATTGTGATTGACGACGCCATCGTCGTGCTCGAAAACATCTTCCGCTTCATTGAAGAGAAGAACATGCCGCCCTTCCAGGCGGCCATTGAAGGGACGAAAGAAATCGGTCTGGCCGTAATGGCCACTACGTTGTCCTTGCTCGCCGTGTTTGTCCCAGTGGGTTTCATGGGCGGCATCTCCGGCCGCTTCATGTCGTCGTTTGGCTTTACTTCGTCGTTCGCGATCGCGGTTTCTCTTCTGGTTTCTTTTACTTTGACACCGATGCTTTCAGCGCGGCTAATCAAGCGCAGCAAGAAAGCGGAACGTTCGGCCGATGAAAAAGCAGGCTCGCACGATTCGAAGCAGTCGCGCTTTTATCGACCAATCGATCGCTTGTACACGCGAATGTTGCAATGGTCGATGGCGCATCGTTGGGTAATTGTCGTTGCGTGCCTGCTTGTGGTTGTCAGCATCGTGCCGCTGTTCATGTTTGTCGGTAAGAACTTCCTCCCCGTGGACGATCAGTCGCAATTTGAGATCAACGTGCGCGCGCCGGAAGGTTTTACTCTTGCGGCTACTTCCGCTCTGGCGGAGAGAGTTTCGGCTGATGTGCGGCGTCTTCCCGGCGTCACAGACACGCTTACCACGATTGGCGGCGGGCAGCAGGAGTTGGTCAACGTCGCCACGATATATGTGAAGCTGGAGCCGATTGAGGAGCGCACGACTACGCAAAGCAATTTAATGCTGCGCGCGCGATCGGAAATCCTCGGTAAGTATCTCAAGGAATTTCCCGGTCAATTACGGACGAGCGTGCAACAAGTGGCGGCGATCTCGGGTGGCGGTTTTCGCAATGCCGACTTGCAATATGTGATCGGCGGCCCCGACCTCGACAAGCTGACAAAATACTCAGACGAGCTCCTCGCGCGTATGAAGACCATTTCCGACCTCGTCGACGTCGACTCGACCCTGGTTACCGGCAAACCAGAGTTGCGGGTTGTCATTGATCGCCCGCGTGCGGCAGACCTTGGAGTGCGGGTTGGGGACATCGCGCAAGCGCTGAACATACTCGTCGCCGGTCAGAAGGTTTCTACTTTTAATGTCGGAACCGACCAGTACAACGTGCGGGTGCGGGCCACTGGCGAGTATCGCGCCAGCGTGGAAGGCTTGAAACGCATGATCGTGTCGTCTTCGAAAATTGGCTGGGTCAGTCTCGACAATCTGGTGCGCGTCGAAGAAGGCACCGGTCCTTCCGCGATCGATCGTTTGAATCGTCAACGTCAGGTGATGATGCTGGGCAACGTTAAGCCCGGCGGTTCACAAGCGGCGGTGATTCAAAAGATGGACGAGTTTGCCAAAGAAATCAAAATCGACGGCGCTTATAAGACAGGTTTGGCCGGACGTTCAAAAGAGCTGGGGCGCACCGGCTATTACTTCATGCTCGCGTTCACTCTTTCGTTTGTCTTCATGTACATGGTCTTAGCGGCGCAGTTCGAATCATTTATCCATCCGATCACGATTCTGTTGACTCTGCCACTCGCAATTCCTTTCGGCATCGTCTCGCTTCTGGTTACGGGCCAGACAGTAAATATTTTTTCCGGATTAGGACTGCTGCTGCTTTTCGGCGTGGTTAAGAAGAACGCAATTCTGCAAATCGATCACACGAATCAATTGCGCGCGCAGGGTATGGAACGCGCTGAAGCCATAATCCGCGCGAATCGTGAGAGGTTACGGCCGATCTTGATGACCACGATTGCTCTTGTCGCGGGCATGTTGCCCCTCACAATTTCGAGTGGCCCAGGCTCGGGCACGAATCGCTCAATCGGAGTCCTTGTGGTAGGTGGTCAATCACTCTGCTTGTTGTTGACTCTGCTGGCAGTGCCCGTCTTCTATTCACTTTTTGATGATCTTGCTCGCCACCGGATCTGGTCAAGCATTGGCAACGGAATCACCGGGTCTTTCGACTGGGTCCGGCGCAAAACCGCGAGCGCCACCGCGTCCCTGCTGGGGACGTTGGGGTTGATAGGGAGGCAATAGGTCTAACTGTAATGCAACGTATCTTCGCAATTTTGATCGTGATGTTGGTAACACTCGGTGTGCACGCGAACGCGCAGGAGCCCGTTGGAGCGGCACCCACTCCTCGAGTTGAACGGGACTTGATGGTTCCGCCCATCGCCCCGGACTTCCATCCCGAGCAGAAGCCTTTACCGGAACTCGGACGAGTTGGCGTCGACGTGGATCGGCAACGCCCAATCGCGCTGCGCGAAGCGTTGGCGCTGGCCCTCGAAAACAACAAAGACATAGAGCTAGCCCGCGCCAACGTGAAGATTGCGGAATTCGATCTGCTGGGATCCCGCGGAGCTTATGATCCACGGTTTAGCTCTTCGTCTTACTTTGAAAGGATCGAGAGTCCGATCTCGAGTTTCTTAAGCGGCGGTACCAATGGTTCTGTCCTTCAGAACGATTACACCGCAAACGCGCGTTTCGAAGGACTGACGCCCAAATTCGGCGGCAACTACCGTATCGAGTTTTCCTCAATCCGCTTAACGAGCAATAACCAATTTGCGGCGCTAAATCCCCAGTACCCGACGGCGCTGACATTCACTTACGCGCAGCCACTCTTGCGCGGTTTGAAGTTTGATAACAATCGCCGGCTGATTGAGATCGCCAAAAAGAACCTTTCGCTCTCCGACGCGCAGTTTCGCCAACGTGCGATCGAAACAATCACTGGCGTGCAGCGCGCGTACTGGGACCTTGTTTTCGGACTTCGCAACTTACAGATTCAGCGCGACGCAGTGCGTGACGCGCGGACGCAGCTGGAACACAACAAGCGCTTGGTTACTGAAGGGGCGCTGGCGCCGATTGATGTGGTCGCGGCGGAAGCGCAGGTTGCAGGCTTTGAACAGACCCTGTTTAGCGCGCTCGAAGAAGTTTCGCGCAGTGAGAACAATCTCAAGAACCTGATCGCTGTCGATCGGCAATCGGAGATCTGGAGTGTTTCTCTAATTCCCACGGACGATGTTGAACTGCCGCCGCCGCCTAGCATTTCGCTGGAAGAAGCGTTACGCGCCGCATTGGAAAATCGACCGGAGTTGCAACAGTCAAATCTTGTCCGCGAAGTGAATGAGATTGATCAGAAGTACTTTCGCGAACAGACCAAGCCGCAAATTGATCTGGTCGGCAGCTACGGTATGGTGGGACTGGCAGGTTCAATTAGCGGTGGCGTAAATCCCTTCACCTCTTCTTCGCAAGAACTGCGCGATCGCGTCAATTTACTTTCTCAGAACAGCGGGTTACCACGGTTGACTGATCCGCCGGCACAGGCGCTAGCTCCCGAACTCCTCGGTGGCTATGCTCAGTCGATCCAGAATCTGTTTGGAAATCGGTATCACAACTACCGGGTCGGCTTTCAAATCAATCTGCCATTGCGCAATCGTACCGCCGAAGCTCAGCTGGGCCGCTCGTTGGTTGAGGGTCAGAAGATTGCCACGCAGCGCCAGCAGCTCGAGCAATCAATTCAGGTGGATGTGCGTAATGCTTTGCAGGTGGTTCGCAGTGCCTCAGCGCGCTTGCGGGCCGCGAGTGTAGCTCGCGAGGCTGGGGAACAACAGTATGCGAGTGAGCAAAGGAAACTAGATGCAGGGCAGTCGACAGTGTTTCTCGTGCTCGACCGGCAAACTGCCTTAACGGTCGCACGCGGTAATGAACTGCGCGCGCAGACGGACTTAAATAAGGCATTTGCGGAACTGCAGCGAGCGACGGGGAATGCCCTGAAAAGTAACAGTATCGTCGTGCGAGTGCGCTAATAGTCTTCCCATTTTGCAGCACCACACGCGAGAGGGCGGCGAGACCTTGGGGCGAGGCTCGCCGCCTTCATTTCTTCATGCATGACTTTGGTGGTTCGCCGTAGTGCCCTAGTTAGGTCTTTGTAACGCAAACTGTTAGTTTGCGGCCCCTTGAATGCCACTCATTCAGCGCAAACTAACAGTTTGCGCTACAAATGAGGGCACTACCGGTTCGCCGGCGTCGGCGCGCGTCATGAAGTTGTCCAACAACAAGAGGGTGCCGTAGCAGGCAAGAATGATAAGTACTAAGGCAATGATGTACCACTGAATCAGTTTGGTTCTGCACGTCGGACACCTTGCCCTCATCCAGGACGTACTCCGGCCGCAGTGTCCGCACTTCATCTAAAACTTTTCTCCGTAAAGTCTGGGCTGAGACCGCTTGGCGAACGTTGCTACTCTATCACAAGATGGACTTCATTTTTGCGATGCGCTTTTCGAGGGCATCGCTAATGTGGTCCAGAGTGGCCAATGATCTGAAATACAAATCTTTTCATCAATTCCATGATTCGTTGCACGCAACCCGCGCAACCAGATCCAATCAAGCTTCAAACTAATTGGTATGCCGAGAATTCTTCGCAGAAACGTTTCCCGGTCATTGGGAAAGGGCGTTGCGAAGTTTTGTTTTAGAAAAAGCTTTGAGGTCTTCTCGATGGACTTTGGTTCCCAGGTGTTGAAATCTCCAAGCACAATTGCCGGCATATTCGGCGGATACGCGGAAAGATCCTGCAATACACTCGTCAGTTGATCCAACTTTTTGGTAAGTGAGATCCTCGTTTCCGCATGAATCGAGTAAACACGGATCGGTATGCCGTCGATCGTAGCGGTTGCTCCTACCGCGACGCGTCGCCGGCTGCCCGGCCCGGGGTGCGGAAGCACGATGCGATGCACATCAGTGAGCGGGTAGCTGCTTAATATTGCGACGCCAGTTTCTTCTTCCTCACCTGCCTTTGCAGTTGGTGGTGCCGCCCATGCGTAGTGTTTACCCAACTGTTCCGCGATTAGCTTTGCAGTATTTGTATTTGCCGTGCGCTTCTTATTTCGATCAACTTCCTGCAAACCAAGAATTGCCGCACCACCAATTTCATCATCAGTTTTGAACAGCTGAATGATTTCTTGCAGCTGAGCGCCACTACGCCAGCGAATGTTGTAGGAAACGATCTTAAGTTCCGGAGCATTCTTGCTTGGTGACATGTTCGCGGCTACGCTTCCAACTTCGAGCAGTGTTGAATTGTCGTCAGCATCGTTGTCCAGGCGCACGGCGGACGAGGGCGATGCAATTGTGATTAGAATCAGGAGCAGTGTTGCTGGCAAGCGCATAAGGCAGTTCCACAAATAGAGGGGCAATCAAAATCGGGGGATTAGATTGTCGCCGTTGACGGTGGTTTGCTTGGAACCTGACGCCGCCGCCTGGTTGCGGGTGCGGAATCATTAACTTCATAACGCATGATGGGGCGTGAATTCGATCGGCGCGCCACTTCTTTAAATCCCGCGACCAAAAAGGCAGAAGCGATACCGTGCCAGAGGAAGGGATCGGGAGTGTCTACCGAGGGTTCCAGTGGATACCCCTCAACGATTGTGGCGCCGTGTGAAGCTGCAAACGCAACCGCAGCCCGCAGCGACTGCGCGGAGACCCCCTGACGACGGTAAGGCTTCTTGATGAACAAACATGAGACCGACCACACCGGCTCGTCATCCACCGGTTTCAGAATGCGTGATCGCTCGAGTGCGATGTAATCTGAACGCGGCGCCACTGCGCACCATGCTATCGGTTCGTTCTTCAGATAACCGATGATGCCGGGCTCTCGTCCAGCGGTTACGATTCGTTTCAGCGCCCGTTTGTTTCCGGCGCCTTTGCCGGAATCAAACTCCTTGCGTGGCAAACGCCAGAACATGCACCAACAACCACCACAAGCGCCGCGTTCACCAAACAATTCTTCTAAATCCGGCCAGCGCGCAGCAGAGGCAGGGTGGAAAGAAAGATTTAGAGTCATTGGATCATCGGGTCATTAAATCATTAAATCATTGAATCATTGAATCATTGAATCATCAGATCATTGGGTAATTGAGTCATTGCGCGATTGCGTCTTTGAGTGATTGAATCATGAACCATTGTATCGTCCCAAGCCCATGGGAATCCATTTAACAGGATCCGTATTTCAATGACTCAATGACTCATTCACCCAATGACTCAATCCGATCGCCCAATGACGCAATAACCCATGGATGCTGACACCGACATTGGCGGACCTCGTAATCGTTTTCCCGTCACCAGTCATTCGGCGATCGCGGCGGCTGCGAGCAGCGACGCCGAAGTGCGCCAACGCGCGCTTGAAACCATTGTGGCGAGTTATTGGAAACCGGCTTACAAGTACATCCGTATCAAGTGGCAGGCTTCGAACGAAGATGCAAAAGATCTGACGCAGAGTTTCTTTACGACCGCGATTGAGAAAAGTTACTTCGCCGGCTACGAGGCCGACAAAGCCAGCTTCCAGACATTTTTTCGCACTTGTCTTGATCGTTTCGTGGCCAACCAGAAGAAGTCGGAGCAGCGGTTAAAGCGCGGAGCCGGCGCCGATCATCTTTCGCTCGACTTTGCCGGAGCTGAAAGCGAGCTCGCCAGTAATCTTCCGGCTGCGGATTTAGCTGCGGAGGATTTCTTCCATCGCGAATGGGTTCGCAGTCTCTTCGCACTCGCGGTCGAAACTCTGGAAGAGCATTACAAGCAAACTGGGCGAGAGACTCAGTTCAAAATCTTCGAGCTCTACGATCTTCAGGATTCGGTAGAGACCAGGACTTCTTATAGTTCGTTAGCCACTGAATTTGGATTGAAGCTAACCGATGTCACCAACTACCTGGCAGCCGCGCGTCGCGACTTCCGAAAGGTTCTGCTGGAGAAAGTCCGCGAGTTAACCGGAACTGAAGCAGAATATCAAACTGAGGTGAGGGCACTGCTCGGGATCGATGTGAAATGAGATCGCTGTCTGACCAGAAACTGGATCGACTCCGGCGCATTGCCACGCAGCCGGATTTCAGCGGCACTAAGTACCGGCTGATTCGGGAACTAGGCCACGGGGGGATGGGCACTGTTTACCTGGCTGAGGATACCGATCTCGATCGCGAGGTAGCAGTAAAGGTTTTGAGCACGGAGGCTGATGAATCGTCGCTCTCGCGTCGCATGGTGCGGGAGGCACAAATCATCGCCCGCCTCGAACATCCCGGCATCGTTCCCGTGCATGATGTGGGCGCGCTCGCCGATGGCCGCGTGTTCTATGCGATGAAGCTGGTGCGCGGAGACCGTTTTGACGAGTACACCGCAAATGTCGATTCACTTAAAGAGCGGTTGCGAAAGTTCCAGGCTGCTTGCGATGCCGTCAGCTTCGCACACGCGCATGGGGTGATTCACCGCGATCTAAAGCCTCAAAACATCATGATCGGAGCATTCGGTGAGGTCCTCGTGTTGGATTGGGGCGTCGCCAAGATCCTCCCTGATGCGATTCTGGATCGAGACGATTCTGAAGCTGAGACCTTGCGCTTAATGCCGCGGGCGCACACAAATGAGCCACAACTAAAAGAACACGCCGACGACACGCTGCGCGGCACCATTATTGGCACCGCCAAATACATGTCGCCCGAGCAGGAACGCGGCGAAATAAATGAATTAGATCAACGATCGGATGTCTATTCTCTTGGCGCGATCCTTTACTTCCTCTTAACGAATCGTTCACCTGCGGCGGTGCCGCCGCGCGCAGTTAACGCCAAAGTAAGCAAGGCTGCTGAAGCTGTTTGCCTGAAAGCAATGTCAGCCTCTGCCCCGGATCGTTACCACAGCGCCGCACAACTATCTGCCGATGTGGCGCGGCTGTTGAATGACGAGCCGGTGTCCGCTTATCGCGAGAACTGGTTCGAAAAAGTGTGGCGCTGGGTTAGCAAGAACCGGGTGCTGCTGCTGATAGTCCTCGCATATTTGCTAATGAGAATTTTCTTCATCTTTTCCGCATGGCGCTAAAGGATTCGACGCCGACGTTTAATAGAACTACGGGTCAATCAAAATGATCCGTGTCATCTGTGTAAATCTGTGGCCCGAATGATTGAAGCACAATGAAAATCTCTGGGTTAAATTTGTTATTTAACTGAAGCTGAGGAGAACTGAAATGTCTAAACCCCTGATTGGCATTCTGGTAGGCGCGGTGTTGGGCGCGTTTGACGGGCTCACCGCGTGGTTTACCCCTGAGGTTCGCGATCAGCTCGCCGGCATTGTGGTTAGTTCCACGATCAAAGGGATCATCGCGGGCGTCGCGATCGGATTTTTCGCGAAGAAGTTTCATTCACTGCCACTTGGCCTCCTGTTTGGTCTCGCCATCGGTGCGTTTCTGGCTTACCTGACGGCACGCTTTGCGGTCGGTGGTTACTATTTTGAAATCATGTTCCCCGGCACTTTGGTGGGATTAATCGTGGGCTTTGCTACACAGAAGTATGGACGCACTCCGGCACCTGCCCATTAAGCGGGTCGGAAGGCAGAAAGCGGAGGGCAGTAAACGGAAAGCAGAGTCAGAAGACAGAAAGCGGAAGACAGAAGACAGTCATGCGGAAGGCAGTATCCGCAGGGAGACAGAAGCGTTAGTAGTCGCTAGTTAAGCCGTTAGTCAGTTGTCGGTGGCATTCCTCGTATTTGGGCACAACCTCTGCCTACTGCCTACCGCCTACTGCTTCTGATTTAGTCTCCCGCATTGCCGGGAAGCAGACCGTCGCAAATAAGTGTTTGCGGACCGCGTTCGGTGCAGATGGCATAACTCGCTCGCGAGCCTTGATACATCGACACGCCGGCATAATCGCCTTTGGCGTTGATGATGTAGAAATTGATTCCGAAGCTCGGCGTGCCGCGCTCATTAAGTAGTCGCTTCTCGATCGTGTTTGCCCGGATACGCTTTAGAGCTTCCATGCCGGCGTCTTTAGGATGAGCGCCACGGCGCATTTCTTCGACAATCAAGAACGAACAGAGATTGTAAAGATTCGCTTCGCCTCTTCCAGTCGAACCCGCTGCACCCACATTGCCATCGACATAAAGTCCCGCGCCCAGGATCGGAGAATCGCCGACGCGTCCGGGAATCTTCCAGGCGAGTCCGCTCGTGGTAGTGACCCCACAAATCTCTCCCTTGGCATTCACGCCGTTGCAATTAATAGTGCCGTAGTAATGTTCACGATCGACTAGTCCTTCCGCCACCATCTTTAAACCTTCGCGGCGCCAAACTTCTGAGCGTGTTTTGGGATCGAGATAGTGTGACGGATCGGTGCGCCGTTTCCACTCCAGCCAAATCCGGCGCGAGTGCTCAGTGTTCAGGTCGTCTTCGATTTTGAATCCCATGTTCCGCGCAAAAAGCTGCGCGCCCTTGCCGACGATTAAATGGTGATCAGTCGTCTCCAGTACGGCCTGCGCGACCAGGGACGGGGTGCGGACACCTTCGAGCGCGGCGACGGCTCCAGCGCGTTTCTTCGGCCCATGCATGCAGGAGGAGTCGAGTTGGACCACGCCATCGGCGTTCGGCAAGCCGCCGTAGCCCACGCTGTCGTCAAGGGGATCAAGTTCGACGATGTTCACGCCGGCGATCACCGCATCGAGCACGTCGGCGCCTTTGGTCATCATGCCGAACGCTTTCTGAACGCAGGTTTCATTGCCGCCATTTTTGAAGCGGTTGCCGTTCCCGGAAGCAATGATAATTGGTTTAACCCCACTCTGAATCAAGAGCGTCGGCAGACTGAGAGTTGGTTTCGCGGCTGCCAGAGTAACGCCGGCTGCGGCGGTGTTGCGGATGAAATCTCGACGTTTGATCTTTTTAGACATGAATCTCCTCGCAAGTAGTCGGGAGGCGTGCTTAGATTTTGAAGCTTGGATGTGATCGAACGGCGCAATTCAAACACGGGAAGTGTTGCTAAGGCAACGGATCGGATCAAAGTTCAAAGTCCAAAGTCCGGTAGCGACTCTTGACCCAATCAGCCAACTTAGCCTTCCAAAACCAAGGGTCGAACGCGGACATTGGACTTTAGGACATTGGACCTTGGACTTGGCTTCAGCCCTTCTTCAAGCTCTCCTTAATCCTTGCTGCGGTCTTGGGTCCAATGCCATCCACCTGAGCTAAACCACCACCCGCAACGAAGGCCTTCAAATCTCTTAGCGATGACACTTTGAATTTTTGGTGCAGAGTCGCGGCGGTCTTTGGACCAATACCAGGAAGTTCCAGTAGATCCAGCACGGTTGCGGGAGTTTCGGCAGTTAACCTTTCCCACACATCAAACGTGCCTCGCTCCAACAGCTCCATGATCTTGCCGGCAATTGCTTTGCCCACGCCCGGAACATTCTGCAACCCGGCCTCGCCTTCGTGAGCGGCAATGTCCGCCATCCGAACGGGCCATGTTTCAATCGCTTCCGCGGCGTTGCGATAAGAACGCAGGCGAAAGGGGTCGTCGCCGCGAATCTCCATCAAACCCGCGAGCTGAGCAAAGCGCCGTGCGATTGCTTCGTTATCCATCGATACTATTTGCTACGGGACGATCATCGTGCCGGTGCCCTGATCGGTGAAAATTTCGGACAGCAAGGCATTGCGATTGGTGCCACTTATAATGTGTGCGCTATGAACCCCGCGGCGCAGAAGTTCCGCGATGCTTTGCAATTTTGGAATCATTCCCCCGGTTGCTCGGCCATCAGCCACTAACTGCTCGGCCTCTGCCACCGTTAGCTGGGAAAGCTTGGTCTCAGGCTTACCTGCGCGCAGGTAGATTCCGTCAACGTCAGAAAGCAGAATTAGTTTTTCCGCTTTGAGCTGCACAGCTATCTCCGCGGCGATCGTGTCGGCATTGATATTGAAGACCGTGCCTTCCGAATCGGCGCCGAGCGAAGAGACCACAGGCAGATAACCTTGTCCAAGCAACACAGTCAGCAACCGTGAGTTGATCTCAACTACATCTCCCACGTGTCCAAAATCAACGTGAGCGCGCTCGCCTGTCTCACGATTGAGAACCTCCTTGGGCGGCCGGCGCTCAGCGTGCACGATATTGCCATCGACTCCAGAAAGGCCGACCGCTTCAATACCGCGATTTCTCAATGCTGAAAGAATGTCAGTGTTTATCTTTCCCGCAAAAATCATCTTCGCCATTTCGAGTGTGGCGTCGTCAGTAACACGGCGGCCGTCAATAATCGTCTGCTCCACGCCCATGCGCGAGGCCAGCTCGCTCAACTGTTTGCCACCGCCATGCACGACACAAAGACGAATGCCGACTTGATGAAGCAAAGCAAGCTCTTCGGCGAGCGAGCTAAGATTCAAATGCTCTTCCGTAACTTTCCCTGATAGCTTCACAACGAATGTCTGGCCCTGGAAGCGCTGAATGTAGGGCAACGCCTCGCGCAAAAGATCGAGACGCAGTTGATTTCCGACTTCGTTGGTAGCTGTCGTCATAGCGATGCAAGCCGCAAGTTTAAGAACATCACACGATCAACCATTGATTCGGCTCCGCAATCCTCTTCAAACTATTTAGGCCACACATTTACACAGATACACACAGATTGATTAGATCCCTAAGTCTGGACCCGTGTCTATCCGCGTTCATCTGTGGCTCCAAAATCCTATACCTCCATCAACCCTTCGCTAAAAGCTCCGCAAGGATTGCCTTCTGCACGTGCAGCCGGTTCTCGGCTTCGTCAATCACCGCTGAAGCGGCCGAGTCGATCACGTCGTCAGTAACGATCACGTTTCGACGCACCGGCAGACAGTGCATGAAAATCGCGTTGTTCGTGGTGTCCATCTTCTTTTGATCAACGATCCAACGATTACGAAATTGGGCCCGCAGCGCGATGTCCTGCTCCGGAGCCCCGTAGAACTGTTTCCCGCCCCAACTCTTGGCATAGATAACCTCAGCACCGTCGAACGCTTCGTCAATATCGTCAGTTATCTGCAGACTGCCTCCTGCCGCCTTCGCCTGTTGTTCGATGCCTGCGACCAGATCTTCATCAAGATCATAGCCGCCCGGATGTGCTATCACCAGATCATGTCCCATTTGCGCTGTGGCGAGAGCGAAACTATTTGGGATGGCCATCGGCAAAGGCTTCGGATGCCAGGCCCACGTCAACACAACTCGCTTGCGCCCTTGCCCCAACTTTTCGCGAATCGTCATCATGTCCGCGAGTGCCTGGCAGGGATGAAACATCGCGGACTCGAGATTGATCAAAGGAACTTCCGCATATTTTGCGAACGCCTGCAAGACTGGATCGGTCCGCTCTTCCTGCCAGTTCTTCAGAGCCGCAAAAGTGCGCACGCCAATCGCCGAGCAGTAGCGACCAAGGACGCGCACAAATTCTGCCACGTGCTCGGTTTTGTCGCCGTCCATAACTGCTCCGGCGCGGTGCTCGAGTGTCCAACTCGTGCCGCCGGGCTCAAGGATAACGGGATTGCCACCGAGTTCGTAAATTCCCACCTGCATCGAAGCACGCGTGCGTAGGCTGGGATTGAAAAAAACAAGCGCGATGGATTGGCCGGACAGCGCTTTCACAGATACTTCGCTCTTGAACTGGCCTGCCGCGGCCAGCAGCTTTTCCAGTTCTTCGCGCGAACAATCGCCGGTGGAGAGAAAGTGCTTCATTACTATCTAGCTGTTCGCGCGGCAGTTTTCGATAACAAGGGACGCAGCAAACCGAAGACACTGATCAGAAACCAGAATGCCTCCATCAAAAACGCCGACACATTGAAGTCAAACCACAAAGAAACCATCACCAAGAACGCGCCGATGGCATTCAGGAGGGAATAACTGGGAGCTGAGCTGGGCAATTTGCCGAGCTGCAGCAGCAAATAGGCGACAACGATGAGCACGACGCCGATCAATCCTGCAATGTCGAACCAACTATAGGTCAAGCGAATACTCCGTACTGTCTTATTCTCACCGGGCTTCAGCCCGGTGATCGGTATTGGTCAATTATTGGAAACCGTTTAAACGGTTTCTGTTAGCTCTCCGCGTGGGACACCGCGCTGAAGCGCGGTGAGAATGAATGCAGTGCTAAAGAGCGGCGAGTCACAATCCTTTCTCGCCTTCACAAACCTCTCTCAGCGCCGTCACAAACAAATCAACATCACTTCTCGACAGACACAATGGGGGTAAGAGTCTCAAAACATTTGGATCACTTGAAGTGCCGGTAATGATTCGCCGTTCAAGCAGCCCTCGATGAATCTCTGCTGCCTTTTCTGAAAATCGCAATCCCAGGAGAAACCCCTTGCCGGCAATTTCGATCACCTTCGGCATCGAAGCGAGCGACTCTCGCAAATGTGCTTCAACAGCTTTCACATTCGCTAGCATGCCGTCGTTTTCAATCGCTTCGAGGGTGGCTGAAACAGCCGCCATCGCCATCATGCCGCCGCCGAAAGTAGTTCCCAGATCGTTTTCCTTGATGCGCGCCGCAATCGGCTCGGAGACAAGGCAAGCTCCGACGGGAATGCCGCTGCCCAGGGCTTTAGCGAGTGTGATGATGTCCGGAACAACACCAGCGCCGACTTCGCTTCCGGCGAAGAACCATTCGCCGGTGCGGCCAACTCCCGTTTGCACCTCGTCATAAATCAAAACAATACCGCGCTCGTCACACAAGCGGCGCAGTCCCGCATAAAATTCCGGACCAGCCATCCTGACCCCAGCCATCGATTGGATTGGTTCCAACATGATGGCTGCAATTGAATCGTCAGCTAGTTGCCGCACGCTTTCGAGGTCGCCAAATTCGGCGGCGACATGACCGGGCACATTTGGTTTTCCGAGCTCACGATACTTACCGAGAAAGGTCGCGCTGATCGCGTCGGCGGTGCGTCCGTGAAAACCGCCGGAGAACGTAATGACATTCTCGCGACCGGTTGCGAGACGGGCCATGCGCATCGCGTTCTCGTTCGCTTCGGTGCCGGAGTTACAGAAGAAAACTTTCGCAAGGGGTGAGGGAGCGATCGAAGCAAGCTTTTCCGCCGCGCGTGCTCGCGCTCCCGAGTAAACGAGGTTTGAATAGAACAGCAGTTTATCCGCCTGCTCGCGCAACGCCGCGACCACATGCGGATGCGAATGCCCGGTGCCGGCTACTGCATGGCCGCCGTAGAGATCTAAATACTTCTGTCCATCAGCGGCATACAACCAGACGCCTGAACCACGCTCGGCGACAATTGACATCTTCTTATACGTCGCCAGCTGGTGACGATCTTCAAGTGCGGCGACTTCGGTGAAAGCTGTGCTTATTTCTGGTTTCATGTGATCGCCCCATTAAAATTTAACCGCCAAGGCGCCAAGAAAACGCAAAGGACGCCAAGAAAATTAGGCTAAAAAACATTATTCGTCCGCCGAATAATTATTCGCCGCTCCGAATAAAAGGCTCTGGGGCTCGCAATTATCAATCAACCCTGTTTGTACACTTACTCTTTTTCTTTTTGAGTTCTTCTTGGCGTTCTTGGCGACCCTTGGCGTCTTGGCGGTAGAATCTTTATCAAGGATTTGTGCCGATCAATTTCAATCCCGTAGTCTCGTCCAGGCTATACATCAGATTCATGTTCTGCACCGCTTGTCCTGCCGCGCCTTTGACGAGGTTATCAAGCGCTGAAAAGACAACTAACTGCCGACCGCGAATCGCAAAGCCAATGTCACAGAAGTTAGTGGTCTTCACCCAGTTTATATCCGGTGAATTCTTCACTATTCGCACGAAGTAAGAGCCTGCAAAGAAGCTATCGTAGACCGCCTTTACCTCTGCCTCGCTCAGTTCAGTCTTAGTTTCAACGTATATCGAAGCAAAGATGCCGCGCGCCACGGGCAGGGAATGCGTCATGAAAATCAACTCGCTATCCCAATCGCCAACGTGGCGCAGTTCCTGTTCGATCTCCGGGACGTGCTGATGCGTGAATGGCTTGTATGCGTAAAACGAATTCATCCGTTGCGGATGATGCGTATTGGCTGCTGCTTTCGCTCCTGAACCCGAGGAGCCAGTTTTGGCATCAACAACAACGCGACCGGTCATCAACTTCTTTGCGACGAGCGGCGCTAGTCCCAGCAAAGTTGCAGTAGCAAAGCAGCCGGGATTGCTAATCAGGCGAGCGTTCGCGATCGCCTCACGATTCGTTTCAGTTAAGCCATAAACAAATTCTGACTGAGTGTGCATCGCCGTATGCGACCGGCCGTAATGCGCTTCAAATTCATTCTGATCGCGCAAACGAAAATCGCCGGAAAGATCGATTACTTTGACAGTCTCTGGGAGCTTAGGCACGACCTCCATCGCCTGCCCGTGAGGAAGGGCGAGAAACGCACAATCGATTTCCAGAGTCTTGAGATTATCCGGCGGATCGCTGAAGTGAAGATCTGTTAGGCCGTAGAGATTGCGGTGAACTTCGCCGACCGCCTTGCCCGCCTGCTCATTTGCTGTGACAAAGTCGATACTGACGGCGGGATGTTGCAGCAGGATCCGCATCAGCTCCGAGCCTCCATAGCCGGAGCCGCCAAATATCCCCACACGAATCTTTTGCGTTGCCATCGTCCTGGTCATCTTCTAGTTAACGTTGCTGCGCGAATCGATTTGGTTATAGTAGCCCGGCCTAACTTCTAAACGAGGTGCGCTCATCATGCGAAACGCCGCTATGGTTTTCCTGATACTCGCAATCGCCTTTATTGCCATTGGAATCAGTGGTCGCCGCACCTTCCTATTCGTCGGAGTGGCTTTTCTGGTTGTCGCCCTCCTGCGCTGGCGTCGCGGTCGCGGTCGTTAGGCGGCTACTAGTTCTCGAGCTGCTTCGATCGTTGGTTTGATGCGTGCAAACATTCGCGCGCCATCACGCCGGGCATTGGCGGCGGGAACGCCAAACTCAGTTTCAATGTAGTCCTGCCCCATTTGTGAATCAGTGACCGACCCGGCGATCAGATCGACCTTGATTCCGCGGCGACGCAACAACTCGATTCCGCCCCACGCACCGACATAGTCAGAAGCACAAAACACGAAGGCCGTCGTTGCCTCGCGCAGCTCTGCATCATCGAAGAGCGAGTCGACTGCATATCCGCCAAGAATGCCATCACCAAGCTCCAACACAATCAGGTCTGGAGAGTTGTCGTTCAGTTTGGAAATGATCGCCTTCGCGACGGGCGCCAGATCGCCGGCTCCCACGGTGGAGGGAAGTCCGCAATCCAAAAAGCTTGCCGTTGCGAACGCTCCGTGATCGGCCATGTTGAGTGTGTCGCGCAGACAAGCAACCCCAGAAAGTTTAGCTGCCGCGACCCGCAGTCCGGCGCGTGTCGCTTGTTTGATCAATTCCGTTGCCGCATAAGTCTTGCCACTGTTCATGCTGGTGCCGGCAATCATGACGATCGGCGCCGTGTCTCCCAGCGTCGTTTGCACGGGGAGCGCGGCGTCAGCAATATTTCGCACCTTGCCGGACTCATCCGAAGCCAACCCCATCACTTCCACCGAGATCGCATCGCTTAGACTCGAATGATGACCGGTACAGAAGCCAATCACGCCACCCATGTTCAGCAAATGCAGCTTGTCGCCCGCCATGATGGTGGCGGGAACATCGCCCACAAATCCTTTTAATGCTCGCCGGCGACCGAGGACGCCGATCAGGAGGTCGCCCGGATTAATTTTGGCGAGCCGGCCACTCGGTAGCTCGAGCATGTTGTAGGTCGCACTGTCGGTTAGCGCCCGCACTACGACAACATCGCCTGCACGCGGCTTCGCTGACCCTTCGGTCACCAACACGGTTCTCGCTAACGCGAGCGGCGAAGTTGCCGAACCAATCTTGTCCGCTTCAATCAGCTGCAGTTTGGATTGCATCATTTCATACCTCCATTAGTCCGGTTACTAACTGGATCAGGAAGACATTGCGCGTTGCGCCCTTGATCTAAGGCGCAGGGCATTTAGTTTGATAAAGCCTTCGGCGTCGCGTTGGTTGTAAACGCTGTCCGCTTCGAACGTCGCAACTTTTTCGTCATACAACGAATTAGGTGAACGGCGGCCTTGCACAATTGCGTTGCCCCGAAAAAGTTTTAGCCGCACGTCGCCCGTAACATTCTTCTGGGTTTCATCAACCATCGTTCGCAAAAGCTCAAACTCAGGCGCAAACCAGAATCCGTAGTAAACGCTTTCGGCAAACTTCACGCTTAATGAATCGCGCAGGTGCATTACTTCGCGGTCGAGAGTTAGCGACTCAAGGGCCCGATGCGCAGCCTGGAGGATTGTCACACCTGGAGTTTCATAAACTCCCCGTGATTTCATTCCGACAAAACGGTTCTCGACCAGATCGACTCGACCGATTCCATGCTCGCCGCCGATCTTATTCAGCGTTTCCAGAAGAGAAACGGGGCTGAGTTGTTTCCCATCAATTGCCACGGGCTCACCGTGCGCAAAAGATATTCCGATGAGTCGAGCTTCGCTCTTCGCATTTTCCGGTGAGCGAGTAAGTTGAAAGATATCTTCGGGTGGCGCGGCCCAGGGATCTTCGAGAATGCCTCCCTCATAAGAGATATGCATCAGGTTCGCATCGGTTGAGTAGGGCTTATCGTGCGTCGCACTTACCGGGATGTCGTGCTGTTTGGCATATGCAATTAGATCGCTGCGCCCCTGAAAGGCCCACTCACGCCACGGCGCAATCACCTTAATGTCTGGCTCGAGCGCGTAATAAGTAAGCTCAAACCGCACTTGATCGTTGCCCTTGCCGGTAGCACCGTGCGCTACAGCATCAGCTCCTTCGCAGCGGGCGATTTCGATCTGCCGCTTGGCGATGACAGGTCGCGCAAGAGAAGTGCCGAGCAGATACACGCCTTCATAAACTGCATTTGCCTTGACAGCCGTCCACACATAATTGCGCACAAACTCATCGCGTAAGTCTTCGACGTAAAGTTTGGAGGCGCCCGTGGCAAGTGCCTTAGCCTCGAGTCCTTCCAGTTCCTGACCCTGACCAACGTCGGCGCAATAGCAGACCACTTCGCAGTCGTACTGCTCCTTTAGCCAGCGCAGCATCACGGAGGTATCTAATCCGCCGGAATAAGCTAGAACTATTTTGTTGATCTTGGCTTTGTTATTTGTCATGAATTCGTTTATCTGAACTTTGAACTTTGTGCTTTGAACTTTGTCGTTGAATTACTGTAGGGAAATCACGGTACAAAGTTCCAAGAACAAAGATCTAAGTACGGTTTTTATTTAAGAAAATAACTCCCAAACCCGCTTCATCGCAGCTCGCTGCGCTTTCGCGTCAGGGACGGCGATGAAGATCGTATCTTCACCTGCGAGTGTGCCAACAATTTCAGCAATCGCTGCGCCGTCGATCGTCACCGCCGCCGCTGATGCCAAACCCGGTTCAGTACGCGCCACGATCAAGTTATCCCCCGCTCGATCCAAGCTAAGTAACCCGCGCACCGGCGTGCTTTGCAAACGAGGGACGGTGTAATGGCCGTGATGCTTCACGACGCCGAGCTCCTCCAGGTCGCGCGAGACACTCGACTGCGTGGCCGCTACTCCCGTCCGTTCCAATAGGGCCCGCAATTCCTGCTGCGTCCCGATTGGCTTCGCCTGAATCAGACCAAGAATTTTCTGCTGTCGGGAACTCTTCTTAACCATAATCTCTCCAAACTATGCATAAACCTTGCATAATTAGTGCATAGATGCATAAACTACCACTCAAGATGCTTCGCGTCAAAGGGCGAAGAACGGGTAGACTTGGGCTGAGACAGCGAAATCAACGGGGAGAAACCTTTGAGCAAAGTAAAAAACCTTTGGGGTGGGCGCTTCAGCGAGGCGGTCGATAAGGGCTTCGCGGAATTCAACCGGTCGTTTCCATTTGATCGCCGGCTGCTGGGAGTAGATGTGCGGGCGAGCATTGCTTACTGTGAGGCTCTCAAAAATGCTCGTGTCTTAACTGACGACGAGGGACGCCGAATTACCGCGGCCTTGCACGAGGTCCAAAACCAAGCCGAAACGAAAGCCAAGTACATCAATGACGACTCCGAAGATGTTCATTCGTTTGTTGAGGCTTGCCTGGTCGATCTCATCGGTCCCACCGGATTGAAGCTGCACACCGGGCGCAGTCGCAACGATCAGGTGGCTACCGACCTGCGGTTATGGCTGCGTGATGCTTTGGACGACTTGAATGGATTCGTAATTACGGCACAGGGGGCACTGCTGGATCTGGCAGGGCAACACAGCCAAACAATCATTCCGGGTTACACACACCTGCAACGCGCGCAACCGATACTTTTGGCTCACTGGTGTTTGGCTTACTTTGAAATGTTATCGCGTGATCGCGAGCGTCTTGGCGATGCGCGCAGAAGTGTAAACGTGATGCCTTTGGGTTCGGCGGCGCTGGCCGGGACGTCATTCCCTATCGATCGAGACGCACTCGCGCGCGACTTGGGTTTTGCCCAAGTCTCACGCAACAGCCTCGACGCCGTCAGTGATCGCGATTTCTGTGTTGAGTTTGCCAACGCTTGCGCGTTGATCATGGTGCACCTCTCACGTCTTGCGGAAGACATCATTATTTATGCAACCACCGAGTTTGGGTTTTTCGAATTGAGTGATGCAGTGGCAACGGGTTCGAGTTTGATGCCGCAGAAGAAGAATCCTGACTCGATGGAACTCGTGCGCGGCAAAGCCGGCAGGGTCTTTGGTCACGTGACGGGGTTGCTGGCAACGTTGAAAGCCCTCCCGCTCGCTTACAACAAAGACATGCAGGAAGATAAAGAAGCGGTCTTTGATTGTTTTGATACCACAAGCAATTGTCTTGAAGTTACTGCTACGGTTCTGCGAAACATCACGATAAACGAAGCTCGGGCGCGCGAAGCGGCCTCGCATGGCTATATGAATGCGACTGAGCTAGCCGATTATCTGGTGGGAAAAGGAATGCCGTTCCGCCAGGCACATGAAACGGTGGGACAAATCGTTGTGCATGCCATCAAGCGCCGTGTTGAGCTTCAGGAACTACCTATCGATGAATTACGGGCAATGAGTACGTTGATTGATGCGGACGTCTTCACGGTGTTGTCAGTCGATCAAACGCTCGGTACGAAATCACAGGTCGGAGGCACTGCTCCTTTAAAGGTGAGCGAAGCTTTGGCTGCCGCGCGCAGGAGTCTGCTGGAGTAATCACGCGGTTGCCTACAAGAAAAGAAACGAGCTTTGAACTTGGAGCTTCGAACTTTGTTCGCTGATGTAATTTGAGAGGCAGGTGTTCCTTTTGTCGTTGTGAAGCAAAGTACTTAGCTCAAAGTACAAGTTCGTTTTCTTTTCTTGGCGAACTCGGCGGTGCTTGGCATCTTTGCGGTATTAGTTCTTAAACGACATTCTCGAAATGTTGACAATTTCAACAGCCCTGCGTTAGATCATCCCGCCCATTTAATTCCATCCTGCAAAAGGTTTTGTTTCATGACAACCTCTAGACGCGAGTTTATCAAAACGGCGGGAGCTGTCGCCGGTGTAGCGATCCTACCAAGTGCCTTGCCATCCTGGATCAGCGACGTCGACGCCGCAGAAGCCACAGCAGCTGAGAGCATTAACAAGAGTGCGCTCGCCGATATTGCATTGAACCAGGCGCGCAAGCTCGGTTGTTCCTATGCTGACATTCGCATCAACCGTTATCGCAACGAGTCGATCTCCACGCGTGAGAAACAAGTGCAGAACGTTTCGCGCAGTCAGAGCTTTGGCTTTGGCGTGCGGGTCCTGTTCAAAGGCACGTGGGGATTTGCTTCGAGCCGCGAGGTAACGCCCGCAGAGATTTGGCGTGTAACCCGGCAAGCGGTGGATATTGCGCGTGCCAATTCAGTGTATCAGCGCCGGCGAGTAACGCTCTCGCGCGTACCCAAGGTCCAGGCAAATTGGCGCAGCTCTTTTGAAAAGGATCCGTTTGAAGTACCCATCGATAAGAAGATTGATTTCTTATTGAAGCTCAACGAACGTGCGTTGAAAACGGACGGAGTTAGCTTCGTTAACTCTTCGATGAGTTTTGTTAACGAACAAAAATTCTACGCTTCCACTGATGGAGCCCGCATCGAGCAGTACATCATTCGGGTTAACCCGAACTTAAACGTGACCGCAGTGAATCGGGCGAACGGCGATTTCCAGTCGCGTAACTCACTCGGCGGCCCTCAGGGCCTCGGCTACGAATACATGGAGAAGTATCCCTGGCTGCAGGAAGCCGGAAAGGCCGGCGAGGATGCGGTAGCGAAGTTGAAAGCCAAATCGGTGGAGCCAGGCAAGTACGACCTCGTGCTGCATCCGTCGCATTTGTGGCTGACGATTCATGAATCGGTAGGACATCCCACCGAACTCGATCGCTCACTCTGGTGGGAGGCCAATTACGCCGGAACCAGTTTTCTGACGCGCGATAAGATTGGAAAACTCAAGTTTGGATCCCACATCGTTAACTTCATCGCCGATCGGACGCAGAAAGGCGGACTGGCGACTGTTGCGTATGACGATGAGGGCGTACCGGGTCAGGAATGGCCGTTGATTAAGGACGGAATTTTCGTGGATTGGCAGACGACTCGCGATCTCGCAGCGATGTCGCCCGCCAGGAAATCGTATGGCTGCCTGCACGCGGATAGCTGGGGCAGCGTTTCTTTCCCCCGCATGCCAAACGTCTCGCTGCAACCGGCAGCCGGCAACACCACCATGGATGATCTGATTGCCGGCGTTGAGCGCGGCATCCTGATCTACGGCGACGGCAGCTACTCGATCGATCAGCAGCGTTACAACTTCCAGTTTGGCGGACAGACATTCTGGGAGATCAAGAATGGAAAAGTTGGCGGCATGTTGCGCGACGTTGCTTATCAATCGCGCACAACTGACTTCTGGGGTTCGTGCGACGGACTCGGCGGCCGGGCGACTTATGAACTGGGCGGCAGTTTCAACGACGGCAAGGGTGAGCCGGGCCAATCGAACGCGGTCAGTCATGGCTGCCCGCCCGCGCGTTTTCGCAACGTGAATGTTTTGAACACCGCGGCGAAAAGCAGTTAACAATTGTCTGTGGCCTTGGGATTGTTAGGCTGTGGTCTCTGAAATGCGAAATCCGGAACGCAACTCGGAACTCGAAACTCGAAACACGAAACTGAAGTTTTCGGAGCTATCAAATGTTGCTAACAGAACAAGAAGCGCAGGCACTTACAAGCAAGCTGCTTAGTTACGTCCGCGCGGACGACGCCGTAGTCAGCGTTAATAGCGAGAACTATTCGCATTTGCGCTTTGCGGCGAACGCCTTTACCACTAGTGGCGCCCGAAAGAACACGTCCGTTGCTGTTACTGTCTGGATCGATAAGAAACGCGGTGCCTCATCGACGAACGAGATCGACGACGCCTCTTTGCGTGCGGCGGTGACTCAAGCCGAGGAAATCGCGCGCCTTTCACCAGTTGATCGAGAATACATTCCCACACTTGGCCGTCAGACTTACAAACCGGTTAACGGCTATTCAGAAGCGACTTCGAATATTTCCTTGCAGGATCGGGCGCGGGCGATTAATAGCGTGATTGCTGGCTGCGAACGTGCCGGCGTGATCGGCGCTGGCTTTCACCAGGCGCGCGGCTCGGTGAATGCTTCGGCCACTAAAAACGGCAACTTCAATTATGAACGCTCGAGTCTGGTGAGTTTGTCCACGACCGCCAGAACACCCGATGGCGGCAGTTCAGGTTACTTCCTGAGAAACCACTTCGACGTTAACAAGCTCGATGTGAAACGGGTCGCTCAGGAAGCGATACGCAAAGCTTTGGAGGGACGACGCCCGCGAACTCTTGAGGCAGGCGTGTATCCGGCGATTCTTGAGCCGCAGGCCGTCGCCGACTTGTTGTCGTTCTTTGCCTTCAGTTTTGACGCGCGTAGCGCTGACGAAGGTCGTAGTCCATTTTCTCTGCCGGGTGGAAAAACGAAGGTGGGACAGCAGGTCTTTGACGAGCGGCTGAATATCTACAGCGATCCCTGGAATCCTGATCTGCCAGGTTCGCAGTCGGCCCAGGCAGGCATTCCGGCGCAGCGCATTCAACTGGTGCGGAACGGCGTGCTCGAGAATCTGACTTATTCGCGGTTTTGGGCGAAGCAAAAGGACAAGCAGCCTACGCCCGGCCCGGTGAACTCGATCATGGAGAGCTCGGCCGCGCCCGTGACTTTGGAAGAGATGATCAGCAAAACCGAACGCGGAATTTTGCTGGGAAGGTTTTGGTATATCCGCGGCGTCGATCCGCGGACAGCGTTGCAGACAGGTTTGACGCGCGACGGCATCTGGTACATCGAAGGCGGAAAGATTCGTTATCCGGTGAAAAACTTCCGCTTCAACCAGAGTTTGATCGCGCTGCTCGCGCCGGGGAATGTGGAAATGATTGGCGCTCCAGAGCGCGTCGGCAGCGCTGAAGGTCAGGGCAACAGCGCGGCATTGCTACCGGCATTGAAAGTGAAAGAGTTTCATTTCTCGTCACAATCCGAAGCGGTCTAAAACGATTGCCGATTGCCAATTCTGTATTGCTACGATCGCACTTGAATAAGAAGTTTTGTTCGCTATCTTCCAGTCGGCAATCGGCAATTGGCAATCCAGAAAACTTAGGTTTTGCGCCTTCGTCGTGGCGAAGGAGAAGGCGATGGGGTGGGGCTTGCGGCTGGCTCTGCTTCAGGTTGAATGGTTTCCAGGTAGATGTATCTTCCGTCTTCGAGCTTTAGCACAACAGCAGGCTTCACTGCGTTGCGATCCTTATCCATGCTGATCATGCCCGTAATGCCGGGGAAGTTTTTTGTTGCTGCGAGAGCATCTCGCAACTTCGGCCCCTCTGTACCCGCCTTTTGAATTGCTTCCGCGAGAAATCGCATCGCATCGTACGCGAGTGCCGAATGCGCATCAGGAGCTAAGTTTGCCGACTGTAGCCGGTAGTCGTGAGCAAACTTCTGCGTTGCCGGGGAAGGATCATCAACTGAATAGTGATTCGAAATGTAAGAACCATTTAGCGAGTCGCCTCCCA
The DNA here is from genome assembly GCA_041750995.1 of Pyrinomonadaceae bacterium. Classification (GTDB taxonomy): domain Bacteria; phylum Acidobacteriota; class Blastocatellia; order Pyrinomonadales; family Pyrinomonadaceae; genus PSRF01. The sequence goes on from JBGSYG010000040.1 coordinate 127,851, forward strand.
GCAGCCACAGCTCCGGAGCATCCCAACCGTCGCCGCCGAGGAGGGGCTGCGTTAGATTCAATTGGCGCGCCTGCTTCGCTATGAGCGCGATGTCTCCGTAATAGCCAGGCAGGTAAATCACATCAGGCTCAGTCTCCGCGATCGAACTTAACTGGCCCTTAAAATCCGCGTCGCCCTGCGTGTACGACTGCTTGCTGACAACCTGGCCACCCAGCTTGGTAAAACTCATCTCAAAGAAATCGGTAAGACCTTTGCTGTATGGCGAATTGTAGTCGAGCATGATCGCCGCCTTTTTTGCTTTCAGCGTATTGAAAGCAAAACGCGCCATCACATCTCCCTGAAACGCATCGATGAAGCAGGCGCGAAAAATGTAGTCGCCTATTTGCGTGACCGCGGGATTAGTTGAAGAGGGTGAGATCATCGGCACCTTCGCAGCCTGGGCGTTTGGTCCGGCCGCAAGACTGCTGCCGGAGGCCCCACCAGCTATCAGCGCTATGACGTTGTCCTGGTGCGTCAGCTTATTCGCGATTATCGCGGCACGCTCGGGACTCCCCTGGTCGTCTTCGATGACTACATCAAGTTTGCGTCCGTTGATGCCACCTGCCTGATTGATCTCGGCAGCGGCGAGCAATACACCATTCTTCGCTGATTGGCCGAAGTTAAATGTCGGGCCAGAGAGATCGCCGAAGTAGCCAATCTTGATGGTGGTCGTGTCGGGTCCACCTTCCTGGGTCTGGTTTCCACACGACAATAACGGGAGGAAAAGTGCCACCAGTAGAACTAGCGAAAGCGCACGGCTGGTCCTGAGTTTGATTGATGAGTGTTGTGGCGGGAACACGGGGATGTTTATTACTCGCCGAGGTAGGCTTCCTTGATCCTTGGATCGGCGGCAAGTTCCTTGGACGGTCCTTCCATCACAATGCGACCTGTTTCCAGCACGTATGCACGGTCCGAATGTCCGAGAGCAGCGTGCGCGTTCTGTTCGACCAGCAGGATGGTGGTTCCTTTACTTCTAATTTCGTCGATTGCTTCGAAGATGGTATGGACAACGAGCGGGGCAAGGCCCAGTGAAGGCTCATCAAGCAAGAGCAAGCGCGGCCGCGACATTAAAGCGCGCCCGATTGCGAGCATTTGCTGCTCACCGCCGGATAGTGTGCCTGCCTTCTGTGACTCGCGTTCTTTGAGCCGCGAGAACATCGTGAAAGCCCGCTCCATATCAGCGGCCACTTCTTTCTTGTTTCGATTGAGATAGGCGCCCATCTGCAGGTTCTCGCGCACCGTGAGATTCGCAAACACGCCACGTCCTTCCGGCGACATGGAAATACCACGCGCTACAAGTTTATGAGTCGGCTTAGCGCTGATGTCCTGGCCTTCGTAGATAATTTTTCCTGCGCGCGGCTCAAGCAGGCCGGTGATCGTGCGCAGGGTAGTGGTTTTGCCGGCGCCATTTGCGCCGATTAGGGTTACCACTTCACCTTTTTCTACGTGCATCGAAATGCCGGTCAAGGCTTCTATCGCGCCGTAGTTAACTGAGACATTTTCGAGAGTAAGCATCGTTCCGTAATTATGTACTTTGAATTTGGTGCTTTGTACTTTGTTGTGTAGCGACCTAGCCAGGCCTCCGTTTTGCAGTTCTAGTTACGAAAGAAATCAAAGCTCAAAGCACTAAGCACAAAGTTCAAACAACAGACCTCCCACGAAGACTTGTCAATCTCCCAAGTATGCTTCGATTACCTTCGGATCATTCTTAATTTCTTCCGGAAGTCCCAACGCGATCGATTTGCCGTAATCCACAACTTGAATCCGTTCGCACACACCCATCACCACTTTCATGTTGTGTTCGACAAGAAGAATCGTCAACGAGAAGCGATCGCGTATCTCGTGAATCAAATTCATCAAATCTTCCTGCTCCGAGGGATTCATCCCCGCCGCCGGCTCGTCCAGTAACAGCAACTGGGGACGGGTGGCGAGAGCGCGCACAATCTCCAGCCGTCGCTGACTGCCATAGGGAAGACTGGTTCCGCCCTCGTCTTTGAAACGATCCAAATCAAAGATCGCCAGGAGTTCCATACAGTAGTTGCGATGCTTTTCTTCGTCCCGATTAAAACGTGGCGTGCGCAGCACTGCATCAAGCAGAGTCTGTCCCATGTGAATGTGACAAGCAGTCATCACATTTTCCAGCACCGTCATGCTGGGGAAGAGACGAATGTTTTGAAACGTACGTGAAACTCCGCGACCGGCAATCTCATAAGGCCGCATTCCGTCGATACGTTTGTCCTTGAAATGAATCGCGCCCGAGGTTGGCTTATAAACCCCAGTCAGCAAATTGAAAATAGTAGTCTTGCCGGCGCCGTTCGGTCCGATTAATCCGTAGATCTCGTGCGAGCGCACCGCCATGTCGAGCTCATTCACGGCCACCAAACCGCCGAAACGAATCGTAGCCTTGTCGGTTTTTAGGAGCACGGCTTTACCGTTTTCGGAGGCGACGTTGCTTTTCATTTCTCGTCTCCTTCCCCTAGTGAAGTTTCGCTTTGACGTTCGCCGAGTGTGGCCTTATCCACCGCATTGCCGCTGGTGCGATCTTCTGCCGTAATCTCTTCCGCCTCCGTGCGCGACTTTACCTTGCGGCGCGCTCTCCACCCTTTAAACGCCCCGGTCTTGCCTAATAAACCTTGCGGGCGCGTGATCATCAGAATGATCAGCAACAGCGAATAGATCACCATGCGATACTCGGCGAACCCGCGCAGCGCTTCCGGCAAGACGGTTAATAGGATCGCGCCCAACACCGAGCCGACGATTGAACCGAGTCCGCCGAGAATGATCATGATCAAGATCTCGAACGACTTGATGAACTCAAACGACTTCGGATTTAAGTAGCCATCAAAGTGGGCGAGGAGAACGCCGCCCGCTCCGGCCATCGCCGAGGAAATCACAAAGGCCATCACTTTGTAGCGCGTCGTGTTAACGCCCATTGCTTCGGCGGCAAGCTCATCCTCGCGAATCGAAATCAGGGCGCGGCCGAAGGCGGAGTTCACGATGTTGTAGACGATGGCGATGGTCAGGATTGCCACCAGAAAAATCCAGAAGAAGCTTTTGACAATCGGGATTCCTGAGTAACCGCGGGCGCCGCCTACCGCTTCAATGTTATTGAGAAAGACTACGATGATCTGTCCAAAGCCAAGCGTGACGATCGCCAGGTAATCGCCTTTTAATCTGAGGGACGGCACACCTACGATCAGTCCGGCAAAGCCTGCGAAGAAAGCGCCGATTAGAGTTGCGATCGCGAGAGCAATCACCCAGCCGAGCTTGCCGTTCCCGAGTGAGGCAGCGAGATTTGCGCCGTAGCTGACTGAAAAATAAGCAGAAGAGTAGGCACCCACCGCCATGAACCCCGCGTGGCCTATCGAGAACTGTCCGGTGAAGCCGTTGATTAGATTGAGCGAAACGGCGAGCGTGACCGCGATCCCGGAAAGCATCAGGATGCGACTGAAGTAAGGACTAATCGTGCGACCCTGGAAGAGGATGTCGAGGCCGTAGAGTACGGCGATTACGCCCAGGATGATGATTAGATTACGTAGATAACGAGGCATGCGAATCAAACTATGAACTATGAATGAGGAATGATGATTAGCACGACGAACGCAGCCTTAGCAATTCATCGTTCATCATTCATTCTTCATCGTTGCTCTTAGACTTTTTCCTGCGCGACCGCTCCGAGTAGGCCTGAAGGTCGGAAGAGTAATATTAAGATCAAGATTGCAAAGGCGACCGCGTCTTTATAAGTCGGCGAGAGATAACCGACAACCATGGTCTCCGTAATACCGATCAGCAAACCGCCCAGCACCGCGCCGGGAATGTTGCCGATGCCGCCGAGCACCGCGGCCACGAATGCTTTCAAGCCGACAAGAATTCCCATCAAAGGATCGATGCGCGGAATCCGAATCGCGACTAACACACCAGCCGCCGCGGCGAGTGCCGAACCGAGGGCAAATGTGAACATGATGATGCGATCGGTATTTATGCCCATCAGTTTGGCGGATTGTAAGTTGAATGAAACAGCGCGCATCGCGCGACCGGTCTTGGTGCGAAACACGATCAGCTGTAGCGCAATCATCAGGGCAATTGCGATCACTAACACGATGATGTCCGCACTATTGATGCTGGCCCCTCCAAACAGTTCAATGTTTCTTTTCTTGAAGAGTTCGGGAAAGAATTTCGGATCGGCTCCGAAGACCACCTGACCACCGTTTTCCAGGAGCAGGGAAACTCCGATTGCCGTAATCAGCGCCGTTAGCCGCGAGTATTTACGCACCGGGCGGTAAGCGAAGCGCTCGATGATGATTCCCAAAGCGGCGCAAATTCCCATCGCCAGGAGCATCACCACGAGCGCCGTAATCAGCGAAGGTTCCATAGCCCCGCTGCCCAGCAACCCACGCGCAATAAAACCATCGGCGCTCATGCCAATCGCTTGCGCGCCGCGGGCGCCGAGTCCATTAGCCAGGTAATAGCCCATAAAAGCGCCGACCATATAAACATCGCCATGAGCGAAGTTGATCAGCTTGAGCACGCCATAAACCATCGTGTAGCCCAGCGCGATTAAGGAATAAATCGCGCCGAGGGAGATGCCATTGATTAGTTGTTGCAGGAACGTACTCATAAATTGAGCCGGAGTTGAAAGGTCAGAAAGCGAACTAAACTAAAGCGCTCGCGCAAACGAGCCCGTTCTCAATTAGAAGGGCTCGCTGAAGGACTCGCTGCAGCAGGAGTACTGGTGCTTCTATTTGTTGAGGTGCCGGTGACAGGCGTCGCCGCGTCAGTGGCGTTGCTGTTGGCCGGAGCAATTGCTGGAGTTGCGGTAGTAGTAGTCGTTGTGGTTGTTGGCATCGCCGCACCCTCAACCTGAACACGTTCCGCGACTACAAACTTTCCACCGTCCTCAATTTTGATCATTACGATCGGTTTCACGGCGTCGCGGTTTTCATTGAAGGTGACCTTTCCAGTTACACCAGGATAGTCCTTGGTCGCGGCAAGCGCGTTGCGAATCGCCGGACCCTCAAGGGAGTTAGCGCGCTTGATGGCGTCAAACATGATACGCGCAGCGTCGTAAGCGGTGGCCGCCAGGGCGTCAGGCACTGTACCGAAGCGGGATTTATAGTCGTTGACGAATTTCTGAACGAGTGGGTCGGCATCGTCAGGTGAATAGTGGTTGCTGAAGTAACAGCCATTAAGCGCCGTGCCGCCGATCTGATACAGACTCGGCGAGTCCCAACCATCGCCGCCAACGATCGGAACGGTGATGCCTTTGTCGCGAGCTTGTTTCGCGAATAAGCCGACGTCACCGTAGTAGCCAGGCACAAAAATCACGTCCGGGTTAGCGCCCTTGATAGAAGTGATCTGCGCGTTGAAATCCTGATCAGCTGCCTGGTAAGACTGCGTGACTACAATTTGTCCACCCAGACGAGTAAAGACATCGTTAATAACTTTCTCGAGACCTGTCGAGTAATCGTTCTTACGGTCTACCATTAGCGCGCCCCGCTTTGCGTTCAGAGTCCTGGCGGCAAACTGCGCGATAGCTGCACCCTGAACCGGATCGATGAAGCAACTGCGGAAAATGTAATCACCTTTTTTGGTTACTTCCGGGTTCGTTGAGGAAGGCGTCAGCATCGGAATCTTTGCGTTCTGCGCAATCGGAGCCGCAGCAATCGAGCGCGAGCTGGCGACCTCACCGAGAATCGCGTGTACCTGATCCTGGGTCACAAACTTTGTAACAATGGTGGCAGCTTCCGATGCGTCGGATCGGTCGTCCTGTACCAGCAACTCAATCTGCTTTCCATTAATGCCACCCGTCGCATTCACTTCGTCGGCGGCCATCTTGATGCCGTTGGTCGACGAGATACCGAAGTTGGCGGTGTCACCGGTGAGCGACATGAAGACGCCAATGCGAACTTTGTCGCTGCCTCCCCCTGAAGGCTGACAGGCGCTGGCGGCTAGCAGAGTGGCGATGATTGTTAGGCTGATTAGACTGCGTCTCATATGGTCCTCACAGAAAGTAGATTTTGGTAGTTACAGTTTGAGCCTGATTGATTCGAAACCGGGGGTGCGGTTTGATCAAATTCGAGCCTCGTTGCTTGGTAGACAGAATTAACGGGCTGAATAATAGCCGCGCTACAGTTGGTAACGCAAACTCTTAATTCGACTTGGGAGATTTTACGACGCCGGGCACCGGAGCGAAGGCGGCCGGCGCAGCGCCGCACGACGCCCCTGGATCTAGACCAACCAGAACCTTGAGCACTGCAAGTGCGACATGAAACTCTTGGTGTCTGAATGTTATGTCGCTCTTTCAGAGCTCAACACCTATGGCGACCAGCACCAGTGGCCTCGTGCTTCGCGCTCGCTCCGGCTACGTTATTTCGCGCCTGCGGCGCTGAGGGCCGGCGAGCCGTTGAGTTGCACTTCCAACTTATAATATTCACCATTTTAAATTTGCGTCCTGAGCTGAGGTGATGATGGTATTAAATTCCTGTGTAATCTAGACTGCCGCCATGACTCAGAGCAGAGATGGTTTTGCGCCTCCAACCGGCGATATGAATGCGACCGAGTTTCGTCGCTTTGGTCACGAGTTGATCGATTGGATTAGCGACTACTTTGAACGGATCGAAGATTTTCCGGTGCTTTCACAAATTGAGCCCGGAGACCTTAAGGCCGGGCTTCCCGCAGTACCACCAGCCCAGGGCGAGTCGATGGCGGCGATCATTGCGGACGTCGATCGTCTGATCGTCCCAGCGCTGACGCATTGGAGTCACCCTTCGTTCTTCGCTTACTTCGCAACGTCGACTTCAGCGCCGGGGATCTTTGGTGAGTTGCTCAGCGCTGCCTTTGATAACAAGGCGATGCTATGGCGCACCTCACCAGCCGCCACCGAACTTGAAGAAGTAGCTCTTGATTGGTTGCGCCAAATGATGGGTTTGGACGCGGGCTACCAGGGGATCATCTACGACACGGCATCGGTTTCCAGCATGCATGCCATCGCGGCCGCGCGTGAAGGTGTTGAGCAGCGCATTCGCGAAGAGGGAATGAGTGGTCGACCGGATTTACCGCTTTTGCGAGTTTACGTTTCGGAACATGCCCACTCATCGATTGAGAAGGCTGTAATCACGCTCGGCCTCGGCCAGCGCGGTTTGCGCAAGATTCCAACCGACTCAGAATTTCGGATGGACGTCACAGCACTGAAGCACGCCATTGCTGAAGACAAAGCTAATGGCGTGATTCCCTTTTGCATCGTGGCGACAGTGGGAACTACCTCCACTTCCAGTGTCGATCCGGTGAAAGAGATCATTCCCATTGGCGAAGAGCATGCGATGTGGTTGCACGTGGACGCGGCGTACGCTGGATCAGCGGCAATTGTGCCTGAACTCCAACATATCCTGGCCGGCTGCGAACGAGCGGATTCCGTCGCGGTGAATCCTCACAAATGGTTGTTCACACCTTTTGATCTGGCTGTCTTGTATTGCCGGCACATGGACTTGCTGCGCCGCGCCTTTGCGCTCGTACCGGAATATTTGAAGACCCCGGAGCAGGATAAGGTGCGCAATGGTTCAGATTATGGAATTCAATTAGGGCGGCGCTTTCGCGCCCTTAAATTGTGGATGATTATTCGTTACTTTGGGCACGAAGGACTGGCGGCCCGAATTCGAGAACATTGTCGGTTGGCGCAGTTGTTTGCTTCGTGGGTAACGGAAGCAGATGAGTGGGAACTGCTGGCGCCTGTGCCACTGGGTTTGATTTGTTTTCGTGCGTGTCCCAGAGTCGATTCCGACGAAGCCTTGCGAAACAAACGTCTCGATGTTTTAAACGAAGCGATCATGCATGGCGTGAACGCAACGGGAAAGGCGCTGCTTTCGCACACGCGGCTGAACGAGAAACTAACGCTGCGCTTGTCGATCGGAAACATTCGAACGACGGAGAAGCATGTGAGGCAGGTCTGGGAACTCATGAACGAGCAATTGCTGAAATTGAATCGTCTGTAGATAAGGAGAAAACTTGCTCCGGACTTCTGCTCAGAAGGGTTCGGCTCTGCCGTCGGATATGAGGCGGTGGTTGTGCCCCGCCGTGCGCCGCTCCTCCATCTGGGCTACGCCCTTTTCAGCCCCACGTTCATGGGCCAGGAACTTCATCGCTGTTAGGGGCGAAGCCCCAAAACTAATACAGCCGCTTACGGCGGGGCTGAGCCACCGCCGCACATCCGGCGGCAAAGCCGTGGGCCGCGGCCCGTTACTCATTATCCTGGCAACTGTCCTCATTTGCCTCGCATGGTCGGGCTCATTTGCGCAGACTCGTCGGCCGATGACTCCGGCCGATATCCTGCGAATTGCGAATGTCAGCGATGCGCAGATTTCTCCCAACGGCGAATGGATTGTTTACACGGTCTCCACGACTGAAGGCGAGACTTCGCGTTCAACTCTCTGGCTTGCGCGCGTGATAGCCGATCCGGATCGTACCCAACCCACAACTCGTCCCGTACCGGCGACTCGCGAATCTGAACAGTATCGCGACTGGCCCGAGGTCCGTCGTCAACCAAGTCAACTGCTGCCGGCCACCTGGACCGCTTCGACACCAAGGTGGGCGCCGAATGGTTTACAGATAGCCTTCCTCGCAACTCAGGATGGTCAAACCGGGATTTGGATAACCGACCTCAACAGATCCGTCCCCAAACTTATTGCCCCCATCCAAAGCACCAACTTCTTTATCACATATGCCGGAGAGCCGTTCGATTGGTCACCCGACTCGCGACAGATTGCCTATATCTCCGCCACCGAAGAAGAGCGGCAAGCGGAACCTGTAGCGAAGCCAAACGATCCGCGAGTGATCGATCGCATCCAGTACAAGTCGCGCACCTCATTCTCGGATAAGCGGCGTACCCACGTCTGGGTAGTCGACATCGATCGACCGGAACCGCGGCAATTAACCTCAGGGTCGCACTACGATCACGCTGTTTCTTACAGCTCAACTGGCGAGGAGATCGCCTTTCTTTCGAACCACGAAGCTGATCCTGACGCCAACAACAATTCCGATATCTTTGCCGTCAACTTGCGCGGCGAGGTGCGACAGATCACCAACACACGGGGCTGCGAGTTTGATCCTTCATGGTCTCCTGACGGGAAGACGCTTGCGTACCTTGCGACCAAGCGCGAGGTCACCACGATTGACAGCGTGGCCGAGGACTCTCACGTGTGGGTGATCGACGCTGCCGGTGGGCGGGGTCGCGAGTTGGCCACTAAACTTGATCGTCGCGTTCGGAGTCCTCGTTGGGCCGGTAACGGGCAACACATCTACTTTCTCGCCGCCGACCAGGGTGAAACAAAACTTTGGGCGGTTAAAGTTGAGGGCGACAGCCTGCGAGAAATTTTTCCACACCCGGCCGCCGTCAATACAAGTTCGGAGCAACACTGGCGGAGCCGTCCGTTTCAGATCTCCAATTTCAGCATCAATTCTCGGGTCGTAACCCAAGTTGCGTTTGTAATGAGCGACGCCGTCCATCCGGCCGAGGTGTGGAGTGCGGCAGCAACGCTGCCACCCTTGATGCAACGAATCAGCAGACACAACGACGAGTTCAGCCGCGGCGTTAGGTTGAGCGAGCCCACGGAAATTAAGTTCAAGAGCTTTGACGGCACTTCGGTCCAGGGTTGGCTAATGAAGCCAGTGGGCTGGCGTGCAGATCGCAAGTACCCGCTGATACTAAGCATACATGGCGGCCCGCACGGAATGTCTGGCTGGGGCTTCAAGGCGGCGTTCCAAGTTTATGCAGCGCGTGGCTATGGGATTTTGTTTTTGAATCCAAGGGGCTCGAGTGGCTACGGTCAAAAGTTTTCTGACGGCACCCTGGGTGAATGGGGTGGCGGCGACTATAAGGATTTGATGGCGGGAGTTGATGAAGCGTTGAAGCGACAATCGTGGATCAATCCTGAGCGGCTTGGTGTTACGGGTGGGTCGTATGGCGGGTTCATGACGAACTGGATCATCACGCAGACCCCACGCTTCAAAGCCGCGGTTGCCAGCGCGAGTGTAAGTAACCTAATCAGTTTCTATGCCACCTCGCTTTATCAGGACTTGATACACGCGGAGTTTAGTGGTTTCCCCTGGGACAATTTCGAGCTGCTGTGGCAATGGTCGCCGCTGCGCTACGTGAAGCAGGCGCAAACGCCGACGCTCTTTCTTCATGGCGAGTTGGATCATGACGTGCACATCACTCAAGCCGAAGAGATGTATATGGCATTGAAGCGGCGCGGGATTGAGTCGGTGCTCGTACGCTATCCGCGCGAAGGGCACGGTCTCCGCGAACCACAACATCGAGTTGATGCGCTGGAACGAACACTGTCCTGGTTTGATAGGTATTTGAGGTAGGAGTCAGGACGCTGCATGTCCAAAGTCCAAGGTCTAACGTTGAAGGTCCTGTTTTTGACGTTGAACTTTGGACATTGGACCTTGGACTATTAGGTCTCGCCCAAAAATGCCCTTCATTAAGGAAAGCTTGATTCATTCCTCACCCGAGTGCGTTTTTGCTTTCCACGAACAGGGCAACGCGCTCGAGTTGCTGTTGCCACCTTGGGAGACGGCGCGAGTGATCCAGCCAGCAAGGATCTCGGACATCGGTTCGCGAGCGATTATCGAAACAAATATAATTGGCCCGATCAAGATTCGCTGGATTGCGGAACATACCATTTACCAGCCACCGCACTTGTTCGAGGACGTGCAGATTCAGGGACCGTTTCGCAGTTGGCGACATAGGCATATCATCACAGCGCATCCTGAGGGTGCTACCCTAAGGGATGAGATTGAATACGAACCTCCATTTGGAATCCTGGGGCGAATGTTCGCGCCTTTCCTAATTGAGCGGCGCTTGTGCAAGCTGTTTGAGTTCCGTCATCAAGTGACACGTGAGTGGTGCGAGGATAACAAATAATCAATGTCCAATGTCCAAAGTCCGTTATGCTAAGAGTTCAGGTAAAGGCAATAACTTGATCTGACAGCGGACGTTGGACATTGACACTGGACTTTGGACCAGTTACTGACTTCTGACTCCTAGTTATGTTGACCCACATCGTGATTTGGAAATATCGAGACGACGTTGAGCAGGAAGTGCGCGAGACACATGTAGGACTGCTCCAAGGGTTGGCGAGAACTATTCCCATGATTGAGAGTTTGGCTGTGGGTTTTGATGTTCTGAAACTACCGCGTTCGTATCACACCGGACTGGTTGCAGTCTTTCGCGATCGTCCCGCACTCCAAGCCTATACAGTGCATCCGGAGCACATCAAAGCGGCGGAGTTTGGGCGAGCGATCACCGAACACATTGCCTCCGTCGACTTCGAGCATTGAATAGTTATCGTTGCGGCCTGCCTCAACTGGATAGTCTCGAATTCTTAACTCTAAACTCGGAACTCGAAACACGACACTGCAAAAGTCTCAAATGCGGCGCTGGCAAAAGATCATTTTCGTTTTGATCGTCCTCATTTTGCTGTCGCAGCTTCCCTTCGCCTATCGGCGCCGCCGACTTATTCAGCTGGACGCCACCATTCAACAACTGAAGTCGGAACGATTCACCGCAGATATTTCCCCATTTAGCGAATACAAAGGCGTCAGTCATGTTCATTCCTTCCTTGGCGGGCACAGCAGCGGCACGTTTCAGGAGATCATCAGCGCTGCAAAAACTAATCAACTTGATTTCGTAGTCATGACGGAGCACGCAGAGCGAGATATCAACACCGCTGCCATGACGTTGCAGGGAATTCACGGAGGTGTTCTGTTCCTCAACGGCAACGAAGTGAGCGTCAACAACACCGGACGCGTTCTACTTGTTCCCGGGCTGCAGTCGCAAAGCGATGCCGACTCAACCGTCGAAGCTCTGACTCAGCAGGTGAGGGCGCGGCAAGGTCTGTCCATCGTTGCTTACCCACAGGAGTTTAGGGGTTGGAGCACGAATGCTTTCGACGCGATCGAGGTGTACAACGTTTACACTAATGCTCGGCTGATCAATCCGGTCTCGATGTTTTTCGACGCATTGTGGTCTTACCGCCGCAATCCTGACTTGCTCTTCGCAAACTTCTACGCTCGGCCCAGTGAGAATCTTGTCTTGTGGGATCGGGCGCTTGCTCAGGGCCAGCGAATAACAGGACTCGCCGGCAATGACGCGCATGCAAACGTCGGGTTTGGCTTTCACGATGCGTCAGGAAACTCTTTGCTTAGTCTGCGCCTTGATCCCTACGAAAGAAGTTTTCGTCTCGTCCGCGTTCATGTGCTCATCTCGCGCTGGCAGGCCCTGGATTCTGAGACTCTCATTACGGCGCTCCGCGAAGGACATTGTTTTATCGGCTTCGATCTACTTTCAGACACTACTGGATTTCGTTTTAGCGCTTTTAGCGGAAGTGAAAAGCGAATTCAGGGCGATGAGTTGCGACTGGAAGTAGAAGCTCGATTGGATGTGGAGGTGCCGTTGCCAAGTCGTGTTGTGCTGCTCAAAGACGGCGTGACACTCAAGGTGGAAGACGTAAAAACAAGGGCGGAGTTTTTGGTTAAAGAGCCGGGGGTTTATCGCTGCGAGGTCTACTTACCCCAGCTACCTCACTCAGTGCGCAAAGAACCTTGGATCATTTCGAATCCAATTTACGTAAGGTAAGTGAGCGAGTCGAGTACTAAACACGACATCGCCCCGACCGGGATGCCCTGCTAAGTGCCCGGTAGGGGCGACGAACGGCGCCGGAAAGCTCCGGCTATGGGTCGGAAGCGGTGCTTAAGTCACCGAATCTACTGTTGAGAGCCGCGTGATCGACTCTGCTCCCGAATCTTCCCAAGTTGTTAGGGACGACTCAAGTACAGCCTTCCATACAATTTTCAAGTGGGCTGATTTTAGTCTCCTGTCGCAGGGACTGTCAACACGCAGCTTGACTGCATTTGAAGCGTACAAGCTCGCTCCGCGTAACAACTCTGTAACAAATTCTGAGTTGCCCGCCCTCGGTACGCCATGTTGAATTTAGGAACAGTTTTCCTATCTTTGCAGAACCAAGGCGAGCCTCTATCATGAGGTATGTTTGAAGCCCTGAATATCGGCATTGTTTTCTTTCTTGTTCTAGCTAACGGGTTCTTTGTCGCCTCGGAATTTTCTCTTGTTGGTGTGCGTCGCTCTCGGATCGCAGCTTTGGCTGACGCCGGTGATCGGCGCGCCCGACGCTTGTTAGCGCTCGTCGATAATCTCAACGCCTACATTTCCGCGACTCAACTAGGCATCACCCTCGCCTCGCTGGCCCTGGGTTGGATTGGCGAACCGGCAGTCGCTCACTTGCTCGAATTGCCGCTCAAGAATCGTGTTTCGGATACTGTGCTACACACGATCGCGTTTACGATTGCATTCAGCATCATCACCTTTCTCCATATTGTGCTCGGCGAACTTGCTCCCAAAACGATTGCGCTCGAGCGTGCAGAAAAAACGGCGCTGGCGATCGCCTATCCGATGCAACTCTTCTATCGGATCTTTTATTACCCGATACGGCTTCTGGACTGGGCCGGAACACGTACTGTGCGGTTGTTTGGCCTGCACCCCTCGAGTGAGCACGCTTCCATTTACACAGAAAGCGAGTTGCGCAACCTAATCGATATCTCTCGTCGCAGCGGACATCTCGAGAAGGACGAACAAGAGCTAATTAATGGAGTATTCGAGTTTTCGAATGCTGAGGTACGCGAAGCGATGATTCCGCGCATCGCTGTTGCAGCTATCCCGGTGGCTGCCACGCTCGAGGAAAGTAAAGAAGCTTTCCGCAGGTTGGGTTACTCGCGCCTGCCCGTTTACCGGGACCGGCTCGATAATGTTCTCGGCATTCTTTTCCGGCGTGATTTAGAACCTTACCTTGATCAGCAGGAGCCGGCCGATTTCACCGTAGAGGCTTTGCTTCATGCGCCGAAGTTTATTCCCGCGACGGCCCGGCTTGGTGCAGCCCTAAAACAGATGCAAGCTTCGCGCGAACATCTATCTATCGTTGTCGATGAACACGGAGGCATGGAAGGAATCATCACGCTGGAGGATTTATTGGAAGAGATCGTGGGCGAGATTGCCGATGAATATGACGAAGAGGTGCGTTCACAAATATCAAAAGAACCAAATGGCACGTACTTATTGAGTGGCATGCTGACCGTTCGCGATGCCAACCGGCAGCTAAAATTGCAGTTGCCTGAAGATGGCGGTTACATAACTCTTGCAGGTTTTCTGCTCGCACAAGCAGGCCGACTATTGCACGAAGGTGAAACTGTGAAATATGAGGGAATGCGTTTCACGGTAGAGCAGGTGGACAAGCGGCGGATACGCAAGGTTCGTTTTAATCTGCAAGAAGACAAACAAGTATCCAAACTTGCCCTCGTTCCGCTTATCAGCACCGCCATGGACGAGTTGTTGCTGATCGTGCCAATGATGCTTTGAGCAACTCGTGCCGTTTGCTAACTCTCACGCCTTACTCGTATTCTAATTTCACTTTAGTAATCATGCTCATAACCATTCCGGCGCCGCCGACTTTCAACTTCAAGCGGACGGTCATCAGCCACGGCTGGTGCGAGCTCTTGCCTTTTGCGATCGACCGCGAGCGTTGGGTGCTTACTCGAGCTCTCGACCTCGGAGCTACGCCGCCGCTTGCGGTAACGCTCACGGCCGGCAAACGTTCGGTCCAAATCAACACCTCACGCACAATTGGCAAGCAGGCTACCGCTGCAGTGCTGAATCAAGTGCGACATATTCTGCGCCTCGACGATGATCTGAAACCGTTCTACCTCACGATGAAGAACGACCCTGAATTTGCGTGGGTGTCGGACCAAGGTGCCGGGCGCATGCTGCGTTCGCCCACGGTTTTTGAAGACCTGGTAAAAATGATCTGCACAACCAATTGCTCCTGGGCGCTAACTGAAAAAATGGTTACAGGGCTGGTAGAGAACCTGGGGCGCAAATCGAGCAATGGTCACCGGACCTTTCCGACTCCAGAAGCGATGGCCTTGATGCCGGAGAAGTTTTATGTGAAAGAGGTGCGGGCCGGATACCGTGCAGGTTATTTGAAGGAACTTGCGGATCGAGTTGCGTCAGGGGAGTTGAATGTCGAATCGTGGTTGACTAGCAGCTTACCGACGCCGGCTTTGATCAAGGAAATGAAAAGTGTGAAAGGCGTCGGCGACTATGCAGCTGAAAATCTGCTCAAGTTGTTAGGACGGTACGACGGGCTGGCGCTCGATTCGTGGACACGTTCGAAGTTTTATTCGGTACGGAACAACGGACGCAAGGCGGCTGATAAGAAAATCGCGCGTTACTATTCACGCTTCAATGAATGGCGCGGCCTGGCACTCTGGTGCGACATGACACGCGACTGGCTCGACTAGGAAGTTCCGAGTTTCGAGTTTCAGGTTCGCAAACCCTAAAGGAACTCGAAACTCGGAACTCGGAACCGTTCTATTCCACGTTTAGAGTCCTTCGGAGAAACGCCCACTTGTAAGCAACTTCCTCAATAACTTTTGTAGTTGGTTTTCCTGCGCCGTGGCCGGCCTTGGTTTCGATCCTAATCAGGATCGGCGCCGGTCCGGCCTGCGCTTCCTGAAGAGCTGCCGCAAATTTGAAACTATGTCCTGGCCAGACGCGATCATCGTGATCAGCCGTAGTCACCATCGTTGGTGGATAGTGCTTGCCCGGTTTGATGTTGTGCAAAGGGGAATAAGCGTAGAGAGCTTTAAAGTCATCCGGGTTATCTGACGAGCCGTAATCTGAAACCCACGCCCACCCAATCGTAAACTTTTGGAAGCGGAGCATGTCCATTACACCCACCGCCGGAAGAGCAGCGCCGAATAAATCGGGACGCTGCGTAATCGCAGCACCCACCAACAGTCCGCCGTTGCTGCCGCCACCGATCGCGAGCTTAGGAGTCGAGGTGTACTTGTTTGCAATGAGCCACTCAGCAGCGGCGATAAAATCATCAAACACGTTCTGCTTCTTTAACTTCATGCCACCCTGGTGCCAGTCTTCGCCATACTCGCTGCCGCCGCGCAGGTTCGCCTGCGCATAGACACCGCCCATTTCCATCCACACCAAATTGCTGACCGAGAAGCCGGGCGTCATCGAAACATTGAAGCCACCGTAGCCATAAAGGTAGGTTGGGTTACTGCCGTCGAGTTTCAAGCCCTTCTTGTAGGTGATGAACATCGGCACCTTTGTGCCGTCTTTACTTGGATAGAAGATTTGTTTGGTTTCGTAGTCATTCGGATTGAAGTCAGCCTTCGGCTGGCGAAAGATCGAGCTCTTGCCGGTGACCATGTCGTAGCGATAGATCGTGCTCGGCGCCGTAAAACCGGTGTACGAGTAGAAAATTTCCTTATCCTTTGCGTGGCCTCCAAAACCGCCTGCGGTTCCTAAACCCGGGAAATCCACCTCGCGCACAAATTTTCCATTCGTATTGAAAATCTTCACCTGGGTGTGCGCGTCCTTCAGGTAGTTAGCGACGAACATGTGATTGACGATGTTGACGCCCTGCAACGCCTCCGCTGCTTCGGGAACCAGGTCCTGCCAATTACTTCGATCTGGTTTGCTGATATCAATCGCGACGATCTTGCCGCGCGAAGCCTTTAGGTCTGTTTGAAACCAAAACGTGGTTCCATCGTTACCGATGAAATTGTAGGCGGCGTCGAAGTCATCAAGTAATTTGACGACTTGAGCATCTTTTGCTTGCAGGTCTTTGTAGTAAACACGATTCTTGTTGTCGGTGCCCTGGAACACCGAGACGATGAGGTAGCGTCCGTCTTCAGTGACGCTGCCGCCAAACAGCCAGTCCTTTTGATCCGTCCGCTCGTAAATCAAGACGTCTTCCGACTGCGGCGTGCCCAGCTTGTGATAATAGAGTTTTTGAAAGTAGTTTGTGCCTTTGAGTGAGTCGTTCTGCGGTTGGTCATAACGACTGTAGAAGAAGCCCTGATTGTCAGCGGTCCACGAGGCGCCGGAAAACTTTACCCACTTGATGTTGTCAGAAAGATCTTTTCCGGTACTGACATCGCGTACTTTCCACTCCTGCCAATCGGAACCTGAAGCTGAAAGGCTGTAAGCCAGAAGCTTGCCATCATTGCTCACGGCAATTCCGGACAAGGCCACAGTGCCATCGGTTGAAAGCGTGTTGGGATCAAGAAGCAGTGTTGGCTGACCATCGAGGGACGTGACGCTGTAAAGGACAGCTTGATTTTGCAAGCCGCTGTTGCGTGTGTAGAAGTAGTTTTTGCCCTCGCGAAAAGGCACGCCAAAACGTTCGTAGTTCCAAAGTCTCGTCAAGCGTTCCCGAATCCTGGCTCGCGCCGGAATATCGTTTAAAAAGCTGTTCGTCAATTTGTTTTGGGCTTCGACCCAATTTCGTGTTTCCTCAGAATCCAAATCTTCCAGCCAGCGATAGGGATCAGCAACCTTAACGCCGTGGTAGTCGTCCAGCTGGTCACCTTTTCTCGCGGTCGGGTAGGTCAAGGGCTTAATCATCTTCTGGGCAGCACCGGCGGTTGTGTTTTGCGCGATAACTGAAGGAGCGACTGTCAAAGCGAAGACGCCGGTGATGAGAAGAGAGAATGCGGCCGAACGCCAGACACGGTTTGAGAAACACATAAGAACTTTCCTTTTACTTGAAAGAGAGTTGGGGGAGACGAGATATTTCTAACCTTGAGCAAAAGGCAGTATACCCTAAGGCATCGAGAAGATTAACTGGGACGAAAAGCTGGTAGTGCTCCGTTAGTGTTGGTGGCCTAGAGCCAAATTTCATGCTCCCGTTTTGGGTCGAGACTGTTGAGCTTGTCACAGAGTTTCACGGCTTGCTCATAGGTCTTGCAGGGAACAATGATTCTATTACCTCCCGACTTGCCATTAGTGACGATGAAAGTGCCTACGGCGGAATGGCCGATACTGAACTGACCCGCGTTTTTTGGGATTCTGATTCTAGCCATTTATAACCCTGAGAACTTAAACGGCGAGCCAGGTGTTACCCTTACTCGCCGCCTTTTAGCGTGCCTTGCCTTACCAGAGCAAGCCTTGCCTCGCCCTGTCACGCCTTGCCACGGAGTGATTGAAATCTCAATTCGTTGCTTACATGAAGATTGCCGAAAGTGGTTTGATTCGCCGATCTGGATGAATGACAGCGAAACATTTGATACCGCGACCGTAATGGGAAACGTTACGACTTGCCCACATTGTCGCAGGGATACGGGCTGCGACATGGAAAACTTTCGTGCCAGGTTTGAGGGCGGCGGCTTCTTAGGCAAAAAAGCCTAAGGGGCTTGCCACCTGACGCCCTCTGGCGTTTCGGTTAAAGTAATGCCGATCCTTTCAAGGTTATGCTCGGTACGCCGCAGCCCCTCATAATCTTCAATCGGAATAACGGCATAACCACGCAACTTGGCTAAGACGCCTTTGGCTGTCTTCTCAAACAAGGGCGCGTCACCCGTTCGTGCCTTAATCAAACATGCGGTAACGTAAGATTCGGTCATGGCGAGTAAGGCTAACACCTGCTCGCCGTTTAAGTTTTAATGTATGTCTGAAATGCTTATAGGACTAGCGATGTTCCTTGTGGGGTTGTTGATGGCTATCTTTAGCGCTCCAATTGCGCGGTGGCAGAACCGCATGAACAGCCGGGTCTTGGGCTTCGAGCTTCCCTTCGCGTGGGTTAGGGGTTCAATAGTGTTCATCGGCGCACTCTTATCGTTCTCTGGACTGCTGCACCTGCTACGGCTCCCGCCAATCTAAACCACCAACACACTAACGGAGCACTACCGAAAAGCTTAACCGCCAAGTCGCCAAGAAACGTCAAGTAGAATAAAACGAGCTTCGATCTTGGTTATTTTAACTTGAATTCGAGGCCGATAAGAGGCTGGAGCTTCTCAGCAAATTACAGATAAACTCTAGAGGCCGAATGAGGGCTGAGCTACTTGAACAAGGCACCAAAACAAAGTACTAAGTCGTTTTATCTTCCTTGGCGTCCGTGGCGTCTCTTGGTGACTTGACGGTTAAAAAGCTGAGAAATGAAAAATTCTTTGAGGTGCCCGTGAGTTCATTGTATTGTCCAGCCTCGATTCTCGGTTGAAGGAGTCCCCCAAAGATGAACAACGAACGATTTGGATCTAATTTTTTCCCGGCGGTGGCCTTGGCAGCCGGACTGGTGCTTGCCGCGATCATCTTCGGCTACGCTTTTGTGCAGGCAAAGCAGGGCGATCAGACCATAACCGTCACCGGCTCGGCGCGGAAACGGATCAAATCAGACTTGGTTATTTGGAAGGCCGGCGTTTCGTATCAATCTTCTGTACTCGCTGACGCTTATCGATCCTTGTCCGAAAACGTGCCACGCGTTAAGGCTTATCTCGTCGGCAAGGGCATTCCGGAAAACCAGATCACCATTTCTTCAATTTCTTCGCAGACGCTTCATGCCCGCGACAGCGATGGCCAGGACACCGGACAGATAACCGGCTACTCGCTACGGCAGGAGCTGGAAGTGCGCTCCACCGATGTCGACCTAATTTCGAGAGTGGCGCGCGAGGCAACGGAACTGATTAACCAGGGCATTCTGCTGGAGTCGAGTTCGCCGGAGTATCACTACACCAAGCTTGGCGAAGAAAAGATCACCATGCTGGCAGAGGCAGCTAAGGACGCGAAAAAGCGCGCCGAACAAGTTGCCGCCAGCACTGACAGCAGCATTGGTAACGTGCGGACGGCGCGCATGGGTGTGCTGCAAATTACTCCGGCCGACTCCAATGAAGTCTCAGATAGCGGCATGAACGACACTTCGTCCCTGGATAAAGACATTACGGCAGTCGTGAACCTCAGTTTCGAGATTAAGTAAAAAGATTGCCAATTGCCAATTGCCAATCTGAAGTGCCCTGATGGGAATTAATCCCGAAAGAGACAGGGAGTGTGGTTTTAGTTGCTTGAACAGGGGCAAACGGCAATTGGCAATTGGCAATCGCCAATGAATTATCATTGACAACTTCTAGCCGCATCGGCGAATCTAAGCCAACACTCGCTGCCCCCCAGTGAGGAGTCTTAAAATCCGAGAGTCAATTTAATCATGAAATTTCGTTCCCTCGTTCTCTCATTGCTGGCTCTTTCAGTAGCCAGTGCGCACGCCCAATCACCTTCAGCTCAACAAAACCAGGGGGCGACCCGGCCGCGCATAGTGGCAGCTGCCCATGCGCAGTCTCAGCAAACGCCTGCAACGGCCACTCCGCAGAAACCGGCCCCGGCGACTGAGACGACTGAGAAACAAACGGTGCCAGCCACGGCAGCTCCTACCGCGCAGCCAACACCCGTTGAGTTAGCGGGTATCGAACCCGAAGCGGAAGCGTCAGCGACGACCCCTCTATCACCGCAAAAGATTCGCTCGCGAATCGCCGAAGCAGAGCGGATGTTCAAGTCGCGACCAAAACCTGTAGGCATGTTGCCCTCGATTCAGTTTGTGACCCTTGCGATCCTTGATCGGCGCAACAATCGTATCCATCAGCTCTCGCTGCCAAAAGAAACCTTCCTTACCAAAGGCGCGGAAGCGAACCTCCCAACGTCGTTAGGAATGAACGTCAACCTGAGAATAATCAGGGCCAACGGAGTGAACACGGCGGTTACTGTTTTCGACGACACCGGCTTCGCCTTAACACCACTGCTCGTGGAGTTTCCCATTGAGAAGCGGGGCGTGTTTCGCGAACTGGCTTATTACACTTCGGCGCATCCGGCTTTAATGTCGCCGGAGCTGTCTCGCTCGGGTCAGCTTTACGTGAGAACTATGCTGGATTTCGCGGCCAAGCGGTTGCGCGATAAAGGCATTGTGATCTCGCCACAGATTTTGGACGTTGCGGAGCGCCTCTGTTTAGTTGAGCACGTCGATCACGAACGCTTCCGTGCAGAAAACCGCGCGGCCTTGTTTCAGGAGGTTTATGCGCTCTTCGCTTTGAATCAAAACGATACCTATCGCTACTCAGTCAGCACGGCCGGCGCGGGTGGCATGGTGCAGATGATTCCCTGGGCCTACAACTTGATGCGACAACGGCATCCCGGTGCAGGCTTGATCCCGGACTTTGTTACGGGGATGCGCACGCACACAAACGCGCTCGAAGCGATGCTGCTTTACATGCATGACACCTGGAACGATCTCGCCGCGAACGAAGATGTGCAATATGCCCTCAATGCCAGGTTAGCGACTCAAACTGAGTTGCTGGCAGCCGGGTACAATTCCAACGCTGCCCGTTTGCCGCAATACCTGCGTCGCGGCGGCGCGGGTTGGCGAGTATTGATTCCGCGCGAAACGCAGATGTATCTCCAGATTTATAAAAACTTCGAAGCATTGATTCCAATCAAACAACGGTCTCCAAAGAACGCGTAAGCCAGGGCCAAAAGAAACCGCCAAGCGAAAAATCGTTCCGAGTTCCGAGTTTCAAGCTCCGAGTTCGAGTTTCGAGTTTCAAGTTCTTAGTTTGTCACTACGGCTGTACGGCCTTAGTTTGGATGTAAGACGGCTTAGGGGAACTCGAAACTCGGAAGCTCGAAACTCGAACTGGTGTTCCGTGTCTTCGGTTGGGTGGCGTGCGCGACATTGAAGGAACCGAACTTTACTACTTGCGGCGTTACCCCGGGCTCTTCGAAGACATCAAACTTAAGGAACAATTGCGCGCTTGTCTTTCGCCGGCACCGATAAAATAAACGACCGCGAGGTCTACGTCCTGCGCGGCGCGACAGCGGACAACAAACGCCATCGTCTCTATTTCGATCGTGAAACTGGTTGGTTGTTGAGAAGAGTGATTACGACGCCAACGGTGCTTGCCAACATTCCGGAACAGATCGACTTTGAAAACTATCGCGAAGTCGACGGCATGAAACTGCCGTTCACAATTCGGATCACTTCCATCGATCGATTCGTTCTTCAGCTCAACGCGCACGTTCACCGAGATCAAACTGAATGCTGGGGTAGATGCCACGAAATTCAAAAAGCCAGCAGCTCCAACAGCCAAGCCATAGAGATTGCTACGCGGTGAGAATAAGACCGATCGGGGCTTAACGGCATTCGGGTGAGTTATCTGTTCAGCAACTCGGTGGTGCGGTCGGTGACGCTGGCCGGTTGGGCAAGTTCATTCGTGTTGGGAACTTCGGTAAGTGATGCTCGCTCACCCTTACGAATCTGCTGTTTGACCAAAGTGGACTCTACCGCTGCTAATTTCAGTTCCTGGCTCAAATACCGCGCTTCGATCAGCTTATTGATTCCCTGGGACCAAAAAATTATTCCCAGGCAAGCCATCCAGGCTGCCAGACCCAACCAGACAAAAATCCAGTCGTTGGTGTTGCTGAAGACACCGAGCGCAACGCCGACCACCGTCGAAGCTCCGATCCATCCTGTGCCGTGGATAAGCTTTGAAATACCATCACGACGCTTCATCGATGAGATGCTTGCCACCTTTTCCAGCGCGGCAGTGGAGAGCTGCTGCGGATCGGATAAGACGAGGCTGACCGTGGCCAGATTAGTGCCGCAAGCGCGACAAAATTTCGTGTCATCACTATTCTGGGTAGCACAACGCGGACAGAACATCGTAGTTTCTCCAGGTGGATGTACGAACGCACCCGAATTTCAGTTTTTCAGAAAGTTGGTTCTGGAGTGCGGCAACTTGTTGCCGCTATTAAAGCGCCGACAAGTAAGCGCACTCCAAGGGATTTTCAGATGCGGTTCTCGCCACATCTCAGTTCAGCTGCGAACTGGACGCTCGCGATCCCAGGGTAGCTTCGCCCCAATCCACGGCAGGTTTACCGAACCAGATCCAGGCTATGTAATCAACTAACGGCGGTTCAGAGCCTAATTCGCGAAGACGAGCGTTGACCTGGCCCCGATGATAAGTGCTGTGCTCGGCGACCTGGAGGATGGTTTCACCTTTAGTTGTGCCATCGGGATCTCGTCCCAGATGTTTCGTTAGATACTTTGCCCAGGGCATCACCATTGGACTATCGAGATCCTCTTCGCTGAGAGTTTGGAGATAGCCGGCTGCGAGTTGATGAAACTGGCCTCCCCATTCCGGAAGCTCCGCAAGCGCTAGCTCGCTTCCTGCGTTTGCGGAGTGTGGCTGCTCTCGCCAGACATTGATAAAGGCGTGTTGCACCATGTGGATGTGATGAAGCCAATTTTTGATGCGCTCGTCGTTGGCGGCTGCTGAAGAACTAAGCACAGCACGCCACACAGCAGCATCCGCCCATTCCATGTGGCGGAAGAGATCTTGGAACAGGTCTAAAGTTTTCATGGTCTATTTTCGGTTCGCGGGCGTCCCTGCCGATACGGGAGGCGGGCGTCCCAGCCAAAACGGGATCGCGGACGTCCCGCCGGCAATGAGCGCGAAGCGCGGATGAACGACTATTCAAAAGAGCTAGGCTGCCGATTCCAATCCAGGTGCAGGCGAGACGCCCCCGACCTTCTCAGCAATGACAATCGACAGCGACTACGAGGTACTCATGGTGTTCCTGTAAGAGTTGTTCAACTTTTGCAGGCCAGTCCTCATAATCATTGCACTCATACCACTCGCCTTTAGGTGTCACGATCGCATAAGGAATCAACTTTCGAGGAACGTCCCGCGCCGGCCGCACATTGTCCTCAATCCTGATCACATCGAGACCGTAACGCTTTTCAAACTCCGGCGGCGTGAGGTTATTCATCGCTTTGACTCCAAAAATTTCTTGATCGTAGCGGCCACCAATCACGAAACCATCGCACTTTATCCGTTCATCTTCAGTCTGTTCTCGTTCCTCATTATCAAAATAAGGGTCGACCAGTTGATTGACGCGTTGCTCAATGTTCGCTTCACCGGGACTGACGAAGACGAACGTCAGAAAGTGACTCATGAGTTTTACGCCTGTGCGCCAGATGAGGGACTAGGATTCGAGGCTGGCATTCATCGTAATCTCGGCCTTTAGAACTTTGGAGACCGGACAACCGGCTTTGGCGTTATTAGCCGCCGTCGCAAAGGCTTGCTGATCTGCGCCTGGCACTCTGGCTTTCACTTCGAGATGCACCGACGTAATCGCGAAACCTGCGTCAGTTTTTTCGAGTTTGACACTCGCCGTGGTACGAATGCTTTCCGCAGTCAACCCCGCCTGGCCGAGCTGTCCTGAGAGCGCCATCGAGAAGCATCCAGCATGAGCCGCTGCAATCAACTCCTCGGGATTTGTTCCCTTGCCATCTTCAAAGCGAGTGCTAAAAGAGTATTGAGTGTCCGCGAGCACGCCACTGTCAGTTGAAATAGTGCCCTTGCCGTCTTTTAATCCGCCCTTCCATTCCGCCGAAGCATTTCGTTTCATGACTCCTCCTGCCCAATTGTTAGCTCAACATTCGCAATAAGCTACCTCAAAAACATCAGGCTTGCTAACGAGGATTGGGCTCATATGTAAGAGCTTGCGGAAAGTTTCAATGGCATCGTGACCTTACTTAAATAGAGCAGTCAAAAAATCTTTCGTGCCGTCCGGTCCTGTGAGTTCAAGTAGTAACGGTCCATCACCTGGTTCAATCGTTAGGCGAAATCTGATGAACGGGCAGCATTCATGTTCTTCCTGAATCAGATTGGCCAGCTGGGCGACTCGTTCCGGGGCCGATTTGAATGCATACTTAAAGCCGCCCTCGATTTCCGTCACATCTATCACTGCAGCTTCGATCAGCGGCAAGACCGCGGTCCTTCGCCGCTGCAGTTCGGTGCTGGTTAGATTACAAACGATGGGGATCTGTTGTGGCATGATGCTTATCACTGAGATACTAACTAGGACAAAATAGAGCAGCCCTTCAGCTTAAAGACCTGAAACATATTGACTGGATTCTACGTTCTTGGCGGACGTTAGAACAAAGCACAATATAGACGCAAGCCAATGGCGCAAGTCATTGCGTTACTCAAAACCAATTCAATCTGCAAAGGAATTGCTTATGAAATCAACTTACTTTGGAGATCGGTTGACCATTACCGCCGGGAAGCCAGTGTTGCTTTTGATCACACTAGTGGTTGCCAGCCTGTTTGGCTCGACCGTCTTCGCACAGAAGGCGCTCGAGAGAAAACCACGACAGCCGGAAGCAGGTGCGACGGCCAAACCGCGCCAATATACGATTGAACAGTTCATGGATACGGTACGGCTTGGGGGCGCGTCTTTCTCAGCTGATGAAAAGGAAGTTCTGTTTCACAGTAACAAGTCGGGAATTTTTAATGTCTATACGGTAGGCACCGCGGGCGGCAATCCCCGGCAGCTGACCAACTCAACCAAGGAAAGCACGTTCGCGGTTTCCTATTTTCCTAACGACGCACGGTTCATTTACACCTATGACAAGGGCGGCAACGAGAACAGTCATTTGTATCTGGGGGGTGATGGACCGGAACGGGATCTGACTCCTGGTGAGAAAACAAAAGCAAACTTTCTCGGCTGGAGTCACGACCGCAAAACATTCTTCATTTCCACGAACGAACGCGACGCGCGTTACTTCGATGTCTACGAAATGAACCCGGCTGATATGAAGCCCACGCTCGTCTTCAAGGATGAAACCGGCTACGACCTGTCAGACATCTCCAACGACAAACGTTACCTTGTCTTCAACAAGTCAGGCGATTCCTCGGTCGACGCGGACATTTATCTCTACGACACGCGCTCGAAGGAAATGAAACACCTCACGCCGCACCAGGGCGAGATTGCTTTCAACGCCCAGTCTTTCGATCCCCAGGCGCGCTTTCTCTACTACACAACGGACGAAGGCGGCGAGTTTCAGTATCTGAAACGCTACGAATTAGCTACAGGCAAATCTACCGACGTCGAACGAGAGCCCTGGGACATCTGGACCACTTACTTTTCTCGCAATGGTAAATACCGAGTGACGGTAATCAATCAGGACGCCCGCACAGTGATTAAGATTTACAACACGGCTACCGGAAAACAAGTAGCATTGCCAAAACTCCCCGACGGCGACATCACCGGCGTCACGATCTCGCCGAGCGAGAATCGCATGGCCTTTTATCTCAACGGCGATCGTTCACCGGCGAACCTTTACGTCTACGATTTTGCTACGCGAAAAGCGACGCGGCTAACCAATAGTCTCAACCCGGCAATCAGTGCCGCAGATTTAGTTGAGGCCGAAAACATTCGTTACAAATCATTTGACGGAATGGAAGTGCCGGCGATTCTTTACAAGCCACAACAAGCAAGCGCGACGGCCAAGGTGCCGGCATTAGTGCTCGTTCACGGCGGTCCCGGTGGCCAGGCACGTCGCGGTTACAAAGCGCAGGTTCAGTTCCTCGTCAATCACGGTTATGCAGTCCTGGATGTAAATAATCGAGGTTCGTCAGGCTACGGCAAAACTTTTTATGTGGCGGACGATCGCAAACACGGGCGCGAGCCGCTCTGGGACGTAGTGGAAGCGAAAAAGTACTTGCAGTCGCTGGGCTGGGTTGATGAAGCGAAAATCGGCGTGATGGGCGGCAGCTATGGTGGTTACATGGTACTCGCGGCTCTGGCCTTCAAGCCGGATGAGTTCGCTGTCGGCGTGGACATTTTTGGAGTTTCAAATTGGGTACGGACCCTGCAGTCGATTCCGCCCTACTGGGAATCGTTCAGAAAGTCTCTCTACAAGGAGATTGGCGATCCGGCAACGCAGCTCGAGATGCTGAAAGAATCGTCGCCATTGTTTCATGCCCATAAGATTCGCAAACCGCTAATCGTTCTGCAGGGCGCGAACGACCCGCGCGTAATAAAACCAGAGTCAGATGAGATCGTTGAGGCGGTAAAGAAGAGCGGCGTTCCGGTGGAGTACGTTGTGTTCGACAACGAAGGCCACGGGTTTACGAAGAAGGCGAACGAGATTCGCGCGAATAAAGCAATTCTCGAGTTTCTCGATTTACACCTGAGGAAGAACTAAGCGAAGCTGGAAAATGACACCGCCAAGGCGCCAAGAGCCGCCGAGTTCGCCAAGAAGAATAAGAACGAGCTTTGATCTTTGTTCTTTGAACTTTGAAATTGGTTCTGATCTTCAAAGTTGAGAGGTCCTTGGAAGTCTGAGCCAGCTGCACAAGGACGAAGATCAAAGCACGAAGATCAAAAGACTAAGCTCGTTTTATGCAGGCTTGGCGAACTCTGCGGTCCTTGGCGACTTGGCGGTTTCATTTTCTTCGGTTAAAGCCGGCTCGCTCGCAACCCGTCTATCCAAAATGCCCATGCGGTTACGAGTGAAAAAGAAATTAATCCGCCGATTCCTCCACTTACTCGATCGGGATCCATGCTGGCACTGATGTTTACAAACCACACGAGTGTGAGGAGCATCGCTCCAATCCAAAAAACGAAAATGCCTAACCGGTTCTTTGGTCGCGTAAGTCGGGCATACATCACCGCAGCAAGCAACCAAAAACCACCTTCGACTAGTAACGTCGCCGGAATCGAGTTCCAAAGACCAAGGCCGAAGAGCGTTTTGCCGCCGGGAACAAGAGGCATGTCGGGCCGGTGACTGATGACATCGAGCAGCCAGTGACTTAAGACCACCGCGAAAAGCAGCGCCGCTGCACGCACCTGACGCTGCCGCCAAAAATAGACGGCCGCGAAAAGTCCCGCCCAGATCACAAGCATCAGCAGACTATGGCTGTAGCCAATGTCATGTCCCACCACGCGGTTTATGGTGACGTTGGGGACCACGGCAACGTTTTCAATTCCTAAAAGCAGCAGCGGGAAAAAGATGAAATCAGCGAACAGGGCCGCCATCACCAACACACCTAGTGAAAGCTTTGGCTCAAGTCGCTTACCTACGAATCCTGCAGCCAGGTGTCCGACCAGCATCGGTTCTCCTGATTAAGTCTGAGTTACCGTCATCTCGATACCAAACTGTTCACGCAGGACGGACTGATACGCGCTCTCGTTGTCCAACACTCGCTCATGACGCACGCCGTTATCAGTCGTAATTAACCGGAGCCCACTTAGGGTGATGCGTCCCCTGGGTGTTGTCCGGGTACAAACTCTTGCTTTGGTGAAATGTGATTGCGGCGAGGTTTGGTGATAGTGGCACATCTCGGCGTAGTCGGAGTATTCGTGAGGCTCGAAGGTGAAACGGTACTGCGGTCTCCATTCTTCCGTGCCCTCGCGTTGCAGTAAGACCAAGTAATCTTCCGCAGCGTCGAGCCGGTAAGTGCGTGCGCCTTGTTCTTGTGCGTCACGAGAGTCGAGCAGCAATGGTTCGTTGAAGCAATCGCCGAAGCCGACATCAGCTAGCCAGCGTGTTTGCGGTGCGTCTGGCGCAGTCACCATCAAGGTCATGTGATCGAACTCCGGACCAAATTCCCCGCTACCATTGGCGACTCGAGCCGAGAGCTTAACCACGCTAAATCCGAGTGAGCGCAACAGACTCGCAAAGAGGCCATTCAACTCATAGCAGAACCCGCCACGGTGGCGTACTACAATCTTTTCAAACAGAGCGGCATCGTCAAGAACGATTGGCTCACCAGCGTGGATGCTCAGATTTTCAAAAGGAACTGCTTGCAAATGCGCCACGTGCAACTGTCGCAGCGTGTCACCGGTGGGAGCGGCAGGACCGGAATGATTCAAACGTTGAAGGTAGAGCGTGATGTCCACGGAAGAAGTGTAACTGGATGTTAGCAATCGGGAAAAGTAAGCGCAGCCATGCTGTCAGCGCCAAGTCGCTAAGATGCAGAGGCGCAAAGAAAAATAAAACGAGCGTTGAAAAAACGAGCTTCGAACTTGTTCGCTGATGAAAATTGAGTGGAAAATAGTACTGCTGGCGGCCGAAGCAAAGTACTAAGCACAAAGTACTAAGTTCGTTTTATTACAGAAAGGAACCTGACTTCTTAGCAGAAGCCAGGTCCCCAGGTTGTGGTTAGGTTCTATTGAACCGAAACATCATCCACGCGGAATGATGTCGGCAAGGTGATGTCGTTGGTGCCACGGAACTGAATTCGTACTGTCTGTCCCGCCCAACTGCTTAGGTTGTAAGGCCCTCTCAAAACGTAGACTCCCGCAGTGCCGCTGTTAACGTTGCTGAAGGTGGTCAACGTCCCCAGCAGTGTCCCTGACGTATTTCTCACTTCGATGAAGAGCCGGTCATAGATCGTGCCCGGAGCCTCGCTCGTAGTGATATTCAACCAGAAGTTAAGATTGGCGCCGCCACTCGGAATGGTGACGGTCTGGTAGAGCGTACCGCTCGAGCTGTTCACGCCGTTGATGATCGCATAGGCAATGCCACTGTGCGGGTAAGCGCCCGTACTGCGAATCGCCTGTCCGCTGAAGACCCACGGTGTCGTGCCACTCTCAAAGCCCGGGTTGACTATCAGCTGACCTCCTCCACCACCGGTTCCTGCCTGGTTAACTGTGAACGTGAGTCCAGCAATCGTCATAGTGCCACTGCGAGAAGACGAGCTGCCGTTGGCTGCGACTGAGTAGGTAACCGTGCCGTTGCCGGAGCCACTGATTCCCGAAGTGATCGTGATAAATCCCGAATTGCTTGTTGCAGTCCAGGCGCACCCGGTACCGGAAGTCACGCTAACGCTTCCGCTTCCGCCGCCAGCCGGCTGACTTGAACTGGTCGGATTGATTGAATATGAACAGGTGCCTCCGCAGTCTGACGGCAGATCGGAGGCCGCGACGTGCGTGGTGCCATCATTACCCACCGCCGAAACGCCCATGCCGTGACGCGCAAACACTGTCCAGATCGCGCAGCGGTTGGCGCCGCCGTTCAAACTTTGGTCCGCCTGCAGGATGCCGTCGCGTGCATTAAGGAATGACGGTCGAGTCGGCGTGAACTTCATGCCGTTCAGGACCAGATTGTCAGTCGTTGCCGCCCCGAGTTGGGTGCGCAGATCCCACAAAGTGGCAGCCCACACTTCGCCGTCGCGGTGGACCTGGAAACCGCCCGCGCCTACGTCGGCGTAAGAGTCGTGAACCGAGTTGGCCGGAACGGTATACGCCGCGCGGCGAATACCCGCCGAATTGTTCATCACATACTCGCCTACCGCGCCATCACCATTGATGGTGATTGCCCAGTAATCTGACCAGCCTTCACCCATCGCTCCAGACTGGGTGCCGCTAAGCGCTGTGCTGCCGTTGCCAATTAAACGATTAGAAATGCCGTGGCCGTACTCATGAAACACGACATCGCCATCGATTGAGCTATCGCGGTCGGGACTCGGTGACGTGAAGAGATATTGCTGCATGCGTGGTCGCGAGCCATCGGGCGGCGTCGCGAAGTTGGCGTTGTTAGTACCCGAACCGTCCTGCGCCTCGGCGCGGACCGAATCGTTGCCCGTCCCGCCGCGGCCGTAGTTGTTCGTCTGGAAATTGCGCGCGGTTTCCGTAAAGCCGAGGCGATAGGAAAAGTCGTGCATGAAGTTGTTGTAGTAAAAAAGATTCGTGACGACGGCAGCTTGCTGCGTGCGCGGATCCACTGCCGTGGAAAACGGAAATGTGAAGTCCTGGTTGGACGCAAAAGCATGGCCGTTGGACAAGCCGGTACCGTTGTTAGGATCGGGTGCGTTGTTCGCATCGGTGTCGAGATAAGCCTCGACGTTATTACCGGTAGTGACGGTTGATGTTCCCATCCAGCCGGCGGAGGTGTTGATAACCGTGTCGCCGACAAAGGAAACCAATTGGCGGGCGCCCGCGTTCGGGCTCTCGATGTAAACGGTGCCTTGGGCGGCGATGACGTAAAGATTGTGACGTAGCAGCAGCTCGCCACTATGGGCATCGACCAGCAGCTCGTACCATTCTTCGGGTCCGACTTCGGCAAAAACATGCCATGCGAGTCGTGCTTTCTCACCCACGCGCACGACATTTAGTTCTGAGGTGACGTCTTCGTAGTCCGGTCCCAGGGGATTTGCGAACGCGGAAGATCCGCCGGCGTTGCCGCGAGCTCTCATTTCAACGAACGACGAGTCTAGCTTGCGTCCGGCATAACCAAACGCCCGGTTTAGACCCTGCTCTTCGGAAAGCGTCGGCCGCAGGTTCATTTTATGAACCGAAGCAAGAAAACCTTCGCGTACCGATAGCACTTCGCCGTTCTTGTTAATTGCGACCTGAACTGCGCCTTCAAATACTTTTAGTCCGCCAATCGTCTGAAAGTATTCAAGGAAGTTTACCGGCCCATCGTTATCTTCGTTGGTTAGTACTAGATCGCTGACGTCTGCTGCCGATAAGGCAAACAAGTCGGAATGACGTCGCAGGAAGCCACGCGCGATGTTGTCCGCGCTGTCAGATTGCGGCGCCGACAGCGCTGCGCCATCGATGAAGAGATTCTTGATGGCACCGGTGTGGTTGACCGAGCCCCTCAGGTTGGCGGCCTTTTCCGGACTTAGACCAGAGCGAAACCGGTCGAAGGCTGCCGCGCGTGCCTCGGCTCCGGGATTCTGCGCCGCGTTTAAGGCCGCGTTCGCATTGAGATCAAAATCAACGAACTCTCCGCCCTCGCCGAGCCGGATGTCGAAGTTGGGAAGTGCAGGTGAAGAAGATCTGCCGGCGCGAGCGAGGTTGTTATTCTTGATCGCGGCGTCAGACTTGAGAAACGGGAACATCGAGCCCACGGCCAGGACGAGTCCCAGCAAACTAACGAATAAACTCTTACGCATTTTTCTGCCTCCATTTACGGTTGAGGTAAGGCAACGGATCCTCCAGAAACTCCTGCAGGTGCGGGGGACTCGGAATTAAGATATGAAGAGACACCTTGCAGCGTTGGCCGGTTGAGTTTTGCCTTAGCGTTGTTGGCTTGCGAGCAACTGTTGCGTCGCGAGAACAGCTGGAGGCGTCGTCTCCGTCGACCGCGCACGGCTGAGGCGCATAGTCCCACTTCGCTTCGCAAGCGCTGACCCAAACGTCAGTTACTTCGAATAGTACTGTTTGACTACCGTGTCGGGTCAGTTGGCCAATTGGCGGCAGGTCGTTGCCGCCGTTTTAACGAGGGGCGCCTAGCTTAGCAGAACTCCTTGCTTCCTTGCCAAGGAAAATGGACGGAGGCGGTTAGCGCGTATCAGGTGGCGGCAGATCTATGAGATTTTCCCTTTGTCATTCAAGCTTAAACCGCCAAGTCGCCAGGGAAATACCGTTCCGAGTTGCGCGTTTTTAAGTCCCGAGTTTCGTAATGCGGCTTATATCCAAACTAATACCGCAGAGATTACAAACTTGAAACGCGAAACTAGAAACTCGAAACGGTATTTTTGGCGACGTAGGCGGTGTCAGTTTTCGTAATGAAACCGCGGTAGCGTGAGAAACGAGGCATTTCATTTAGTCGCCGCCTCAAAAACCTCTTCGAGTTCCTTGAACGTGGCTGCTGTCGCAAAGCCATCAAACGAACCTTCAGCCAACTGCCTTGCGGCGCGCACGAATTCGCCCCACGCGACCCGTGCCAAAGCGGAGCCAACCGAAATGCGGCGCACGCCAAGTTCTGCGAGTCGAGACAGCGGCAGTGAAGGATTCGGTCTCGACATCAAAACGTTAACAGGCGTCGGCGCCACGGCCTTAACGATTGCTGCGATGTGTTGCGGTTCGGACAGGCCGGGTGCGTAAAGACAATCAGCGCCAGCTTCGGAGAATGCTACGAGCCGTTCTAAAGCTACTTCCAGAGGGCTCGCATGACCGACTAAAGCTGCCTCACAACGCGCGGTAAGGACCACGGGAACGCCGGATTCATCGATGGCCTGGCGGGCCGCTTTGATCCTCGCAATTGCGAGAGTCGTTTCATAAAGCGGAGCGTCATCGTTACCCGTGGCATCCTCGATCGATAGACCGGCAACTCCGGTCTTGATGCAGAGCTCGACACTTTTCGCGACGTCGTCCGGAGCGTCTGCATAACCATTCTGGAAGTCGGCATTGACAGGCAAAGAAGTTGCGGAAGCGATCTCACGGACGTGCGCCAGCATTTCGTCGCGCTTGATTGCCAGTACCGAGTCAGGAAGCCCCCGTGTGAAGGCGTAGCCGGCCGATGTTGTTGCCAGAGCCTTAAAGCCGAGATGCTTTAAGTAAATCGCCGTGCCCACATCCCAGGGGTTCGGGAGGACAAAACATCCTGATTCATGTAGCGCGCGAAAAGCTGCGATTGCGTTTTCCTGGTGGTTAGTCATTGTTGTGGTATCAATCGTTTTGATCTCACGTCTCGGCGTAAAGATCATTTTTCTGTGAGGTGGTTTCTAACGCAGAGTCGCAAAGACGCAGAGTCGCAAAGAAATGCATGGGATTCATAAAAGAATAGCTTCTATGAAAACAACGCCCCAGCTCGTTCAGTGTTGCTTTGCGACTCAGAGCCTTCGCGACTCCGCGCTTGAATCATGCCCGACGTCACCTGCTCGCCGACTTCCGATTAACTTCCTAGTATCTCCAGCTTGTAAGGTCCGCGCCCGGAGGTGCGCTCTTCAGAATGCGCTCGACAATTTTAGGAGCATAAAACTGGTGATAACGAAGTCGAGATATTGCATTCGGTCGCGTGTGATCTCCGTTCCAACAGTGTTCGGCGCGCGGCTCGTAGTCCACTTCGCCATTGTAGTGAGGGTTCTTTGTAGTCTTAAGAAAATCTTCGACCAGGTAGACGGCGTTATTCAAAAAATAATTGTCTGCCTCGCCCACGTAAATATGAAGCTTGCCTTCAAGCTTTGGTCCCAGCTTTGCCCAGTCGCGTTTCAGAATGTGGCCCAGGTCATAGTGTTCGCGCCAGTAAGCGGCGACAGAATGATCAATTTCTCCCGTCAGCTTGTTCCAGATCGGTTTAGGATAACCATCCGCTCCCACTGGGGAGTAAACCGCTTCCCAAATATCAAACTGTCCCCCTGACCTGCTCTTCGTGCCTAGCGCCAGCTCCATGTGATTCTCGTCTTCGGTCGTCGCCGCAAGTTCGCCAAGGTAATTTCGCTTTCCCGGACGTGGAGTCTTCTTCCACGGGCTATCTGCGTAGTAAGCATTCTTATGCTCGTAGATGTTGACGACTGTGTAGGCGCGAAAATCGATTGGATCGGGACATGCGCCCCACGCGCCGTTGTATTCGTCCGGGTAAAAGATTTGCGCAGCCAGCGCTTCCCATCCCCCCGTCGAACCGCCGTACATGAACCGCGCCCATCCTTTTCCGATTCCGCGAAACTGTTTTTCGATAAACGGCACCAGCTCATAAGTAATAGCGTCGCCGTAAGGGCCAAGGTTCGCCGAGTTCACGGCGTAGGAGTCATCGTAATAGGGATTCGCATGCTGAATTTCGATGATGATCATGCGCGGGAAGTTAGGACCAGTCCATTCCTGGTAAAACTTGTACGCGTGTTCCTGAGCGATCTTGTTATAGCCCGCGAGTTTGAAGCGCTCGCTGTAATCAGGTTTCAGATTGGGATCTGGCGGCGTCTCGCGAAACCCGCCAAAGTCCGCAGGGAAGTGACCGTGAAAAATAACGAGTGGATAGCGCGCATTCGGATGAGAATCAAACCCTTCGGGCAACAAGACGTTGGCGCCGAGGTGCATTGGACGGCCCCAAAAATCGGAGAGCAACTTGCTCTGAATCTTCACGTGTTTGATGTACTTGGTGTCTTTCGGCGGTGTGATCGGTGGAATCTC
Source organism: Pyrinomonadaceae bacterium (assembly GCA_041750995.1). GTDB lineage: Bacteria > Acidobacteriota > Blastocatellia > Pyrinomonadales > Pyrinomonadaceae > PSRF01. The sequence continues at coordinate 162,442 of JBGSYG010000040.1, forward strand.
CTGATCGAGTTTGAGCTTGATCGTCTCAGCCTTCTGCGGATCGACAGATAACTTCTGCGGCTTGCTATAGAGGTTTCCCGGAGCCCGGCTCCACTGCTGGCCCTCGCCTCGATCCATTGGTAGTTTGACGGTGTGTCCGTCGGAGCGCTTAAAGGTTTCGTAGCGATGCAGCAGAGCCTGCACCCAATATTCGCCCGCTGGTAGCTGGCCCAGGCTGCGCAGTGGATAGCCAAACGCATTAGCATCAACTATTGCTTCAACATCTGGTTTCATTCCGTTAACATCGATGCCGAACACTTGTTGCGTATTCAGGTCTTCGTTGATTTGGAACCGAGGTTCGCGCTCATTGTTTTTTGAGACCAGCAGGAGCAGTCGCCCATCAAGCGGCGTGGCGCTGCGCTCGTTGGGGAACGACACGGCAAAGCGCAGTGCTGATTTCGATAAGTCTTGAAGTCTTGCAGGCTGAGGAAAGAGCAAACAAAACAACAACAAGAACATCGAGAAAGGAAGTGGTCCTTTGCTAAGTGGACTCATGAAGGTTCTCCTAATGACGTTGATAGGAAGTGGCTACAACAACTGCTTTACCGTCACAGATGAAATGGCGATCACGTTAGCTTAGCCTGCTTCGCACGCTTACAGCCGCTGCTATTCACTAAACTGCAGGCGGCCCGTTGGCTGGGCGGCTTCTTCCGCTTCCGTGCCACCTGTTATCTGGGGTTGCACGCCATCGGCGTATTGCAGTTTGTAAAGCATCCAATAAAGGCCATGCCCAGCCAGCAACTGCTGATGCGTGCCCTGTTCTCTGATCTCGCCATGATGCAGGACGATGATCTGATCAGCACGCTGAATTGTTGAAAGCCTGTGCGCGACGACGATTGAAGTGCGATCCTGCATCACCCGGCCGATTGCCTGCTGGATCGATTGCTCCGTTTCCGTATCGATCGAGCTTGTCGCTTCGTCCAGAATTAACAATGCCGGATCGAACGCAAGCGCCCGCGCGAATGAAATCAACTGCTTCTGTCCTACCGATAAGCCCGCACCGCGCTCTTTCACTTCCGACTTGTAACCGTCCTTCAAGCGCTCGATAAACTTGTGCGCGTGCACTTCCTGCGCCGCCCAATGGACCCGCTCGTCGGTAATGTCTTCGCGTCCTAAACGAATATTGCTGGCAACCGTGCCGCTGAAAAGAAAAATGTCCTGCAGTACGACTGCAAAGTTTCGGCGTAACGATTCTAAATCCCAATCGCGCAGGTCGACCCCGTCTAAAAGAATTTGCCCTCGCTGAATATCGTAAAAACGCATCAACAGGTTTGTGATCGTTGTCTTACCCGAGCCTGTATGGCCGACGAGAGCGACCGACTCACCAGGGTTCACCGTGAATGAAACGCCCTTCAGCACCCACTCTTCGTTTTTATAAGCAAACCAGACGTCGCGGAACTCGATCAACCCGCGTGCGCGGCCTGTTCGCAGAGGCTGAGCCGGAGGCGTAATGGCAATCGGCAGGTCGAGCGTTTTGAAGATACGGTGCGAAGCAACTACTGCAGCCTGCAACACATTGTATTTATCGGAAATGTCCCTGATTGGCTGAAATAGGAATCCTGAGTATTGGATGAATGCTACAAGCGCGCCCAGCGTTAAAGCCGAGTTCATGACGCGATAACCGCCGTACCAGATTACTAGCGCGATGCCGACGGCGCCGATGAAATCAACAAGCGGGAAAAAGAGCGCATAGTAAAAAATCGTTTCGATGTTTGCTTTGCGATAGTCGTCATTGATCTCGTCGAACTTACGCAGCGATTTCTTCTCTGCGTTAAAGATCTGCACAGTCTGCGCGCCTGCAAAATGCTCCTGCAGGAAGGCATTGATGCGAGCGATGCGCGTGCGCACCAGGTCATAACCACGGCGGGCACCTTTGCGAAACCACGTCGTGGCCGCAAAGAGCAGTGGTACGGTAAGGAGAGTGACCAGAGTCAGTCTCACGTCCATCCACAACATCACGCCTATGATTGCCACAATCATCACCAGGTCGCCGAGAACGTCCGTCACACCTTGAGTGAAGAGTTCATTGAGAGCGTCCACGTCGTTTGTAAGGCGCGTCATGATGCGCCCGACCGGATTGCGATCGTAGTAGGCCACTTCCTGATGCTGTAGTTTGTCGTAAAGTTCGCGCCTGATATCGAACATTACATACTGGCCGACAGTTTTCAGAAGCAGATCTTGTAAGTAGGAAAAGATCAGGCGCAGGAACTGAACCCCGGCAAACAATCCCACAAGCAACATCAGCCCGTCCGCGGATCGCGGTAGGATGTGCCAGTCGATTGCGTACTGCGTAAACTTTGGCTGCAGTATGCCCAACAAATTCAACGCAAAGGTGAGCGCGAGCGCCGGAATCAACACCCGCAGATATGGTCTTAGATAGCGCAGCAGCCGACGCGCGACCTGGAAATCGTAGGTCTTCCCGATGGCCTCCTCTTCATGAAATTGTTTGGCGGCAGTTGACATGAAGAATTACGACAAACCCCCAAGTGCAGGATCTTTATAAGACGCAGCCAGCAGATCCGATCTTCGCGGATAGTGCAGCAACGTTGCGATCGCACCTATTAGAAGCAGCAATAAGTATTCGTGTCCGGGAAGCAAGAATCTTTCAATCACTCCCGAAATTGCCGGCACCTCGCAGAGCGCTCGTCCGGTTATATTTGCTGTTTGCACTAAGGCCAGGTCTTGTTTTTCAACTGAGTTTCGCAGCAGCTTGGCCCGCACAACGAATGAAATGATGGCGCAAAAGATACCGACCGCTGCGAGCACAAAACTCAGAATATTATTCTCAGGTCGATCATTTGGCACCTCGACAAACTGCGTAATCACAAAAAACATCACCACACTCATGACTTGCGCGATCCAGACGATCAGCATGCTTCGATAGCGGGTGTCGATATCGTCTTTGTTTGGAGTTGCCATCGCTTGTCCTTAGCCAGTGGCTGCCAGTTCCTCTTCCAAAAGTTGGCGCTCATATAACGCCGCATATTCTCCGCCGACCTCAAGCAGCTCTTGATGCGTGCCGCGTTCGACAATGCGACCTTCGTCGAGTACGCAGATCAAGTCCGCGTCACGAACTGTCGAGATACGATGCGAAACAATCAAGCTGGTCCGATCGCGCATCACGCCCCGAAGTCGTCCCAGAATCTTCTCTTCCGTGTAAGTGTCGACAGCGGAAAGTGCGTCGTCGAGAATAAGAATTTTCGGCGCACGTAAGACTGCCCGCGCAATCGCCGTCCTTTGTTTTTGTCCGCCTGAAAGCGTGATGCCTCTTTCGCCTACCAGGGTATCGAAACCATCGGTGAACCCGCGCACGTCGTCGCTTAAACCGGCAATCTCCGCCGCCCATTCCACATCCGTGCGTTCGGTCTGGTTCACACCAAAGGCCACGTTCTCAGCGAGGGTATCGCTGAAGAGAAATGTTTCCTGCGGCACGTAGCCGATGCTTTCGCGCAACTGTGCGAGCGGATAATCGCGCACTGAGACACCATCGACAAAGACAGTATCTGGGAGGGCTTCCAGCAAGCGCGGAATCAGGTTAACCAGCGTCGATTTGCCGCTTCCGGTGCGGCCAACAAAAGCCACAGACTGTCCGACGGGAATCTTCAGGTTGATGTCGCTGAGCACCGGCTCGTCAGATGGCCGGTATCTGAAAGTGAGATTGCGAAACTCGATTTCACCGGCAATAGGCGGCAGCGCGGTCACATCTGGCCCATCTTCAATAGCGGGTTTGATCGCCAGAATCGCGTTCATGCGTTTTAGACTTGCTGTACCCCGCTGGAAAAGATTGACGACATACCCGAGCGCGATCAGCGGCCAAATCAACCGCATCAAATACATGTTGAAGACGGCGAAGTCGCCAACGCTGATCTCGCCGCGTATTGCCAGGGGCACGCCGGCCCAAATGATCAGCACAAAGCCAATGCCGATCAGAAACTGCATGAGGGGACGCATTAGAGCGTCGATTTTTACCAGGCTCAGGTTCTTCTCGGCATATTCGCGATTGAGCGAATTAAAAGCCGCGATTTCCGCGCCCTCCTGCGCATAAGCGCGCACGACTCGAACTCCCGTAAAATTTTCCTGGGCCCGCGCTGTGATTTGAGCAAAGAAGTCCTGGATCTTTTCAAACCGCACGTGAACCTGCTGGCCAAAGAACTTAACTGTCAGCGACACAAGGGGCATCGTGACAAACAACAGGAACGTTAACCACCAGTTCAGCATCAGCATCAGCGGCAACACGAGCAAAACCACGAACACGGTTTGCAGCGTGTACATGATCATTGGTCCTGTCAGCTGGCGGACGGCGGCGAGATCGTTGGAGGCGCGGGCCATCAAATCACCAACGCGATGCTCCTGAAAGAACGAAAGCGGCTGGTCAACAAGGTGGGCGTAGAAGTCCTTACGCAAGTCGTATTCGATATTGCGCGAGATGCCGATCAGGATGCGCCTTTGCAGGTAGAGAAAAGTGCCGCTGACCAGGCTGGCGCCCAGAACCTTGAGCGCCGACATCGATAGACTCGACCAGGAGAGGGTCTTCCAGTTTTGGTCAAGCGCCTGACCGACAATCAAAGGGATGCTGAGATTGAAGAGAACACCGGCGAGGATGCAGAGAATGCCGATTATTAACGATGCCTTGTAAGGGCGGAAATATCGGGCAAATTTACGCAGATCGTCCATCGCAAAAACGCGCTAAAGATAAAAGCCTTCAAAAGTATGAAAGCAGTATGATGCGCGATTTTGCGTTGAGACGCCAGAAGCGACGTAGGTTGGTACTGCCCTAGTTTTGTAGCGCAAAGTGTTAGTTTGCGGAATGAATGGCATTCAAGGCGCACGCAAACTAACAGTTTGCGTTACAAAGACCTAGCCGCTGGTTAATAGTTCTGCAGAGAATCGACTAGCTTCTCATCAGCGAAGTTTAGCTCGGTGGTAAATGGGGCCACATCTTCAACGGAAGGAGTGCTCACGCAATTACGTCCAAAGTTCTTAGAATTGTAGAGGGCGCGGTCGGCAGCCACTACCAGGTTATCGCGAGAAGAGGCGTGCACTGGGAAACTGGCAACCCCGATTGATGCAGTCATGCTGCCGTAGCCGGGCACTTGAATTTCTTCAATGCGAGCGCGCAAACGTTCAGCAACTAGCAGCGCGCCCTCGACGTTGGCCTGCGGCAATATCACCGCGAACTCATCGCCGCCAAAGCGAACTGCCGTATCTACCCCTCGGAGTTCGAGTCGCAAGGCATCGGCCAGCATCCGCAAGGCGATATCACCAGTCTCGTGTCCGGCACGATCATTGATTCGCTTAAAATGATCGAGGTCGATCATGATGAGCGACAACGGTTGCCGCGTGCGCGTGGCCAGATGTAGATCGCGCTCCAGCTGCAAATCGAACGAGCGCCGGTTAAAGCAGCCAGTCAACGCGTCGGTCAAAGCATGCTGCTCCATCTGCGCGAAGAGGCGGGCCTGATTTACTGCTACCGTAAGCTGATCCGCGACCGTGTGCAGCAGCATCAACTCGTTGTCTGCCCACACTCGAGAAGAGTCGTCGGAACGAACAAGGAGAAAACCCACGGCGTTGCCCTGATAGATCAGGGGCACAGCCGCTTGCGCAAACTCGGATGATGTTTCGCGATGATCGTCGTCATCGACATACGTCTTTGGCGAAAACGTTAGCCGGTAACCAATCGCATCCAGATGCGCTGCAAATTTTTCAGAGTCGCCACCGTTGTCCGCTGTTGGATCTGCAGAAGACTTTGTCACTTCGCTGCCGACTAGTTCGCCGTGAACGCGGACGACGCAAGCTGGAACGCCCAACGCGCGACCGACTTCATTCGTCGCGGTTTGCAAAATGTCTTCAAGTCGCTGCGAACTCCTCATCGCTGTTGCGATACGGTTCACGGCGATTTCGCGTTCCGCCTGCTCCTGAAGCAAACGCGCCAGTTTCGTCGTAACTCCCAAGGTTAATTGCAGGGACGTAGCCTTGGGCATGGAAACGCGCACGGAGTTCGCGAAGGCGGCTGCGTGGAAAGAGTGTTCCGCCGTTACGCGCGCCATCAGATACTCGAGCGCTGAGTAAACAATGTCGGGCTCGAAAGTCCAGACCACGAGGTCGCCGGCCGAATTCTCATCGTCGCCATCCGTGTGGATCGATGCAAGCAAGGCTGAGAAGCGTGCGTCAGCTATCACGACGAAGCGTTCATAACAGCCATTCTGGTCAGTCTTCTCGAGCACGACGGATTTTGAGTCGTCCCGCCCACGATTCAACATCAGCTTTGAAATCGTGTCTTCGGCGGTCACCATCAAAAAGGAACTTTGTGCCACCCTGCCGAGTTCGCGAAGGCGGGTTATCTCGCGCGGCAGTCTCTCATGCGAGGTAGGCAGACTCTCGATCACCAGCGCCGCGAGGTTGTTTTCAAGGACGACATCCTCGAAGTAACGCGAGAGCTGGGAAATTGTCGACTCGGCGCAACGAACCGGAGTCAATTGACGAGAATGCTGGGCGACCAGGGAGTGATAGAGCGAATACATTGCCAAATAAAGTCTTCTGGGTGACTTAACGGTTTGGATTGTAGGAAGGCGAGGACCGTTTGGAGGCGGATCTGAGGCCAAAGGCATTTTACATGGCTCAACACTGGCTGTCCATGACATTCTCCGCGGGCGCGCCGCCTGCCTCTTCAAATTTTGATGTAAGTGCTAAGTGCTGTAGCAGCAAGAGTTCCGCCGTCGTTGAAGAGCTCGGCAGAGACTACAATCAGGCGCTTTCCTGACCGGACCACGCGGGCGACCGCCTTGGCTCGCCCCCCGGTTAAAGGTCTCAGGTAACTGATGGTGAGGTCGACCGTGGTGGCATGCTCATCCGTTGGTAGTAAAGAAATGATGGCAAAAGCGGTGGCACTGTCGATTAGTGAGGCGATCGCGCCACCGTGGACGACTCCGTGATTCTGTTTCAACTCCGGCTTGATCTCGAAGCTGAGAGTGGCGACGCCGGCATCAATTTCGTCCAACTCGATCCCCAAAAATTTCGCGAAGGGCACGCTGTCGAGCGCCTGGGAAAGCCGCTCAACGTGCGCGGAGTCCAGCTTTCCAGTATTCATGAACGGTAGCTCTCTCCGCTGAGGGGCTCGACGATCACTGCGGTGCCGTAAGCAAGCACTTCGGTAACACCAGACGCCAACTCCGTCGTGTCGTAACGCGCACCAACTACCGCATTAGCGCCAAGCTCAGTCGCATGTTGAATCATGATGTCGAAGGCGTCGGTACGCGTGTCTTCGCACAGCCTTGTCCAAACCGTGATGTTCCCGCCGACGACTGTTTGCAGTGAAGCGCCAATCGTGGCAAAGATGTTTCTTGAACGAACGACGATGCCGCGCACGACGCCGAGGTTTTGCACGACGCGATAATTGGGTAGCTCAAACGTCGTCGTCACCATTTGATGTGACACCGAGTAACGCGGCGGACTCACCGCGTAAGGAACTTTGCGATCGAGGGAATCTGAACTCATGACGTTTTTCTCTGCGCAACTTATCTTTTAAAGAGGGTAGCTTTCGCTGTTTGGCGCGCAGTTGCCGCCTGCTCAGCGGGAATCCAAAGATACTGCTGCAAATTGCAGCGACCACGTTCGTCGAACTTGATCCCTTCCATTTCCAGCATGCGTTGTTGTTTATCTTCCGGCAGGACGATTCTTCCAGTGGAACATGCACCACGCGCATTTATCACACGCTGCCAGGGCGTGTCGTCCGGAGCTCCATGCATAGCGAAGCCCACAGTTCGCGCGGTATAGCCATCGCCGAGCAGCTCGGCAATTTGCCCATATGTCATTACGCGACCACGAGGAATTTGACGCACGAGCTGGTAGACGTGTTCGCGATAATTAGCTTCGTTTTGCATGGTGCAATTACTCTGGATCGATCGTGCGCAGAACCACCCGGGCTGGCGCGCCATCTCCGCTTCCTCCGGCGATCCGGAGCGGCAAGCAAATCAATTCGTAAACTCCGGCAGGAACCTGATGCAAATCTAATCCTTCGACAATCACGATACCCGCGGATAACAGCGTGTGATGAGTTTGAAAAGTTTCGGCGCCAAACTTTTCGATTGATAGGTAGTCAATGGCAACCAGTTTAACTCCCATCCGCACGAGCTCGCGCGCGGCCTCAGGTTCGAGGGAAGTATAGTCCGTACGGAAGCCAGTGGCATTGTTGTCCCAAAAACTTGAGTTCCGAGTCTTAAAGAGATAGCGGGTTTCACCTGCGTGGCAATGGCTGGCAATGAATCTGGCCGTAATCGTATCAATCGCGGGCGGCACTTCAACGACTTGAGCTCTTCCAATCAACGTCTCCAGCGGCAACGAATTCGCGCGCGCACCGCCGGGGATGAAATGAGCGGGCGCGTCTACATGCGTACCGGAGTGCGCGCCAAAGTGGAGCAAGGAGACGTTCGCCGGATCTCCGTTTTCCAGGCTCAGAAATTGACTAATATTAATGCCGGGGTCGCCAGGATAGGTCGGAGTGTCGGCTGAGAGAGCGACGCTGACATCGTAAATAGGCATGTGCAAGACGCTGAAGACGCGGGCATAGTAGTGTCCGCTAGAGAAGAGTGTCAAACATTACCGATTGGCGATTGGCTATTGCCAATTGGCCTTTTGTCCAAACATCCAATCGAAATCGCCAATTGGAAAATGGCAGTATCATCGGTTGCTACCACCTATTACCGCCAAGACGCGAAGTCGCCAAGACGCAGAGAACACTAAGTAGCTGAGCAGAGTTCCGAACTCGCTCTTATCGTCATCTGCCCTAACGATGCTCGCTTCCCCACTATTTCAAACTTCGCGTCTTGACTCCTCTGCGTCTTGGCGACTTCGCGTCTTGGCGGTAATGAGTTTGTAGATACGTCCAACCGGGCGGTTCCAGTTTCCAAGGAAAATGAGAGATGAAAAATGATAAATGGAAAATGTTTTGTATTTCCTTGTGCGTCTTGATGTCACTATTTCATTGGCGCCTCAACCGAATAAAGCCGACTCTCTTGCGACACGCATAGTCGTAGAGTAGCATCAGGGGCACGAGTCGAAATCGGCCGTAGAGAGAATGACAAGCCAGCCTTCATGAGTGTTTCTGAACTACTGCCACGCCTCGCAGCTTCCAGTTATCTCAACTCCGCGCCCTTGATCTGGAGTTTTATGCACGGATCGATGAAGCGTCAGGTGACTCTGACAGATCCGGTCCCTTCAAAGTGTGCCGATCTCCTGGTCGAGGACGCTGTCGACGCGGCCCTGGTCCCGGTGATCGAGTACCAGCGAATTCCCGGGGTTCATTTGGTGCCTGGAGTGTGTGTTGGTTCAAAAGAAGAGGTTCGCAGTGTTGTGCTCGTGACGCGCAGCAACGATCTAAAGTCTGTTGAGTCGGTGGCCCTTGATCAGTCGTCCCGCACCTCGGCAACACTCGTAAAGATCATCTTTCAGGACTTCCTCGGAAAAAATCCGCGCTGGCAGACTACGGTCCCGGATCTCAGCGACATGCTCGCGAAAAACGATGCTGCGCTGATTATCGGTGATCCGGGTATGACTTTTTCTCGTGACGGCTATCACGTTTGGGATCTCGCGCGTCTTTGGCGCCAATACACAGGGCTGGGATTTATGTTTGCAATGTGGATGATGCGCGACGATGCGCCAGCCGCGGCTGAGCGCCTCGATTTTGTCAGCGCCCGCGACGAAGGGCTCGCATGCCTCGACGAAATAGTGGCTTATTATGAGAAGCTGCTTCCCTTATCGAGCGCCGACATCGTTGCTTACCTGACGGACAATATTTCCTTTACTCCTGATGAAACGATGCAGCGCGGTATGGGCCTGTATTTTGAACTGGCTTACAAGCAAGGGTTGATTGACTCGCTCAAACCGTTGCGGTTTAGCGCCCGGGAATAATGTTCGGACCGGGAGCAAGGCACGAAACAGAGTCACCACGAGGCGATATCACGACGTGATTTGGCGAATCAGCACCGTCAACAATAGACTATGACCGTGGCAACAAATGTCAGATCAATTTTGGGCAAGGTACTCGACGGCGGGCGCATGACAGCAGATGAATGCACGACCCTGCTCGAATCGCATGACATCGCGGCGATTGGCTCGGCAGCCGATGAGATTCGCCAGCGCCGGCATCCGGAAAACGTCGTCACCTACATCATCGATCGCAATATCAACTATACGAACGTCTGCAATGTAGTTTGTACCTTCTGCGCGTTCTATCGCCGGCCGGGCGCGCCCGATACTTACGTGCGAACGGTCGATGAGATTTGCGCGAAGATCGATGAGACGATTGCTTTGGGCGGCACCGGGGTGCTGATGCAGGGCGGCCTTCATCCTGATTTTGGAATTGAGTGGTACGAGGATCTGCTGCGTACCTTGCACGCGAAGTACCCTGACTTCCAACTCCATTGTTTTTCGCCGCCCGAGATTCATAACATTCATCTGATTTCCGGCCTTGATTACGAGACGATCATGGCGCGCTTGAAAGCGGTTGGTCTTTACAGTCTACCCGGTGGTGGTGGAGAAATTCTTGACGATGAAGTCCGCAATCGCGTTTCTACCAAGTGCACCACGGACGAGTGGTTGGCCGTGATGCGTGCCGTGCACCGAGTCGGATTACGCTCGACAGCGACGATGATGTTTGGGATCGGCGACACAGTGGTGCATCGCGTGCGACACTTGCAGCGCGTGCGTGATCTTCAGGATGAGACGGGCGGCTTCACGGCGTTCATCTCCTGGACCTTCCAACGAGAAAACACGGCGCTTGGTAGACGCATCAAGGATGAGCCAACCGGCGTCGACTACCTCAAGATGCTTTCCGTCTCTCGGCTTTTTCTGGACAACATCGAGAACTTCCAATCGTCCTGGTTGACGCAGGGACTGAAACTGGGCCAGGTGGCGTTGCGCTTTGGCGCAAACGATATGGGTTCGATCATGATCGAAGAAAATGTCGTCTCCGCTGCCGGCGCCCACAATCGTGCCGACGAGAAAATGCTGCGCTACCTGATTCGCGAAGCGGGCTTCACCCCGCAACAACGCGACATCCTTTACCAACAAGTGCATCGTAAGGAATCGTTGGAAGGCGACGTTAAGGAATCAACACCTTTGCGTGAGCTGACGGTAATGATCGCTGACTAACGCGAGCAACTTTTCGTTCGTATAAAAAAAGTCGTTAATAATGTCCAGCCCAACTGAATCCATTTCCACTCTCCTATTCGACTGGGATGGCACTCTCGTTGATTCGGCCCAACTGGGTCTCGTCGCTTACGAAAAATCCTTCGCAGACTTGGGCGTTCCTTTTGATCATGAAGCCTATCGTGCAGTCTATTCGCCAAATTGGCTTACCGTTTATGAAGGTCTGGGTTTGCCGAAAGAGCACTGGCAACGAGCCGATGAACTATGGACGCACCACTATGATCAACAAAGCGCCAAGTTAATTGAGGAAGCGAACGAAACGGTCGCAGAGATAAGGCAAAAGGGTTACCGACTCGGAGTGGTGAGCAGCGGAAATGATTGTCGCGTTAGCCGGGAGATCAAGGAACTAGGGCTGGGCGACTTTTTTGAAGTGGTGGTATGCCACGAACAGATCACGAATCGGAAGCCGCACCCCGAAGGAATCGAAATCGCCCTGCAGCAACTGGGGGTTGCGCCAACACAAACCGTCTATGTTGGTGATAGCCCGGAAGACATCGAGATGGGTAAGCGAGCGGGCGTCTTAACGGTAGGCGTGCGCAGCTCTTACCCGACAAGTTGGAAACTGCAAGCTGCCGAACCGGATATCTACCTCGAATCGCTTGCCGATCTCAAGAATCATTTTTAGGACGAAACGACACCGCCAAGGCGCCAAGAAACCCAAAGTTCGCCAAGATTAATTCTCCTTCAAGTGGCATGATTGCGCGCAAAGGAGGTCTGTGACGGTTTCTTCCTTTGCGTACTTGGCGCTTCTTGGTGTCTTGGCGGTTATTCTTTTAGCTGAGCTATCGAAAATAAGAGAAGTATGCAGCCTACACTGAATCCGCGCGTAAAGATCTGTTGTATGGGAAGTGTGGCGGAAGCATGGCTGGCAATCGCCCATGGCGCCGCAGCGGTCGGCTTGGTTTCGGAAATGCCCAGCGGCCCAGGCGTCATCTCGGAAGCTCTAATCGCCGAAATTTCTGCGAAGCTGCCCCCCGCAATTGGATCGTTTCTGCTCACCTGCAAAACTGATCCTCACGCAATCAGCGAACAGCAAAGACGACTGCGTGTTAACACAATTCAGATTTGCGACCGCTTGGAGATCCAGAGTTATGCAGCGCTGCGCCAGAAACTGCCGGGGATTTCGCTTGTTCAGGTGGTTCACGTAAATGGAACATCATCAGTTGCAGAAGCAATCTCAATCGCGCCTTTTGTTGATGCGGTGTTGCTTGATTCGGGAAATCAGTCGTTGCCGGTAAAAGAGCTGGGTGGCACCGGCCGGACTCACGATTGGAATCTAAGTCTGCAAATTCGCGAAGCGATCGACGTGCCGCTCTTTCTGGCAGGCGGTCTGAAAGCTGAAAACGTAGCGGACGCGATCAGGCAAGTTCGTCCATTTGGCGTGGATGTCTGCAGCGGCGTACGCACAGACGGCAAGCTTGATGAGATCAAGTTGAAAGGCTTTTTTGTTGCTGTACGAGAAGCAGGGTAAAGGGAAGAGGGGAACGGGGAAAAGGGGAAGAGGGGAAGGGGGGAATCGGCTTCCTTTTCCCCGTTCCCCTGTTCTCCTTTCCCCCGTTTTCCCATCCCCTTTTCCCCCGTTCCCCTTCTCCCCGGCCTAGAAAGTAAACTTCAACGCTAACTGCACTTGACGCGGATCGCCGACGCCCTGACGCAGGAAGCCGTCAAAGTTGAACAGCGCCGAGCCAATCGTGGGATCGATGTTGTTCGCGTTGTTGAAAGTATTGAACATCTCGATCATCGGGATCAGCGCGTAGCGCTCGCCGAACCGAAAAGGTCGCTGCAGCCGCCAGTCGAAACTGAAATACTCGTTGTTCTTTCGGTCCGTGTTGCGTGGGAAACAACGAGTAGCACAACCAGCTAGAGACTTCGGTTGCGCGGTACGCGCCTGGATTCGCGGACTAAATTCAAAGCCCGCCGGAAGGTCAACGTTCGCGAACATGTTGAACCGATGTTTGATGTCGCGATCTGCGAGTGAGTAGTCGAGTTGCAAGTCAAAGATATTGAAGGCTCGGTCAGTAAACGGATCACGCTCATTCGAATCGTCGTCCTGATCCTTCGCGAAGGTGTAGTTCCATTCAAAGCCGAAGCGGCGACTGAAACGCTTGCGCATTCCCACCGTGAAGCCGCGATAAAGAGATTTTCCGACCGAGCTGGCCACCATTGTCTCCCCCAGGAAGGGAGCGAAAAATCCGGTGCGAGCGTAGTCCAGAAAACGCGTCAGGTGCACAGTTTTGGCATGAGTGAAATCAAGATAGAGCGAAAGATCCTGGGCCAGCTCCTGTTCGAAGCCTAAGTTAAAAGTATTGACGCGCGGGTTTTCATAGTCGCGGCTAAAGACGCGTACACCCGAGAAACAGGGAAAAGGATTCGTCACTGCACCAACTGTGCAAGAGCTCGCGGAAGGCGTCACCAGACCCGGCCAGGTCGGGCGCACGGTGGGATTGGCAAAAAGACCACCCGCGATCGTTTGCTGTTGCACGCCGTTAGTTGTGATCGAGCCAACCTGCGTCAGCATGTTCTGCCGTCCGTAGTAGATACCGTAACTGCCGCGCAGGACAGACTTACCCTTGCCGCCGATATCCCAGGCAAAGCCCACCCGCGGTTGAAATTGCTTGGTGGAGTTGTGAAGCGTTCCGTCGGAAGGGAAGCGTGGATCGGAGAGAAAAATTCCGTAAGCGGTGTCGCTGGGATCAACCACGGGGTCAGGAAAAATTTGCGCTTCCCAGCGAAGGCCTAAATTCAGGGTGAAGTTCGGTCGCACCTGCCACTTGTCCTGAATAAACAGGCCATAGTCTTCATTGGAAATCTCTGAAGCGCCGGCGGCATCAGTAGCCGGCCCGTTTGGACCAGCACCTTGCAGGAAGAGCAACAACGGCGTGGTGGCCCCGGCACAGGGGGGAGCACCCAACGTTAAATCGGTCCAGGCGCCGTTGGTACAGCGGCCGGCGTTTGGTCCAAAACCAGAACCGACTGCTCCGGGCGTCGCGTAGTGGAGAAACCCGGCGACGCTGTCAAAAATGTAGCGGCCCTTGAAGAACCCGCGAAACACTTGCGAGTTCAAGCTGTGCAACCATTCGCCACCGAATTTCACGGTATGCCGGCCGGTCACGATCGAGAAGTTATCTTTAATCTGGGTCCGCCAGAATGTCTCGTCGACGTTTGGTCCGAGAAAGAACGGATTGCCAAAGCGGAATGTTGGTTCAGTAGCACTGAAGAAACCGCCCATAGCCGTATCCGCGGGAACGTTTGACTCGACGGCGGATCGCGGTCGTTCTTCACGTGCATAGGTGAAGTGAAACTCGTTCACTCGTGTTGCCGAAATTGTTGAAAAGAGGTTCGCATTGAAGGCGTTGATCTTCGAGGGACCTTCGATACCGTTGGCCGAATTACCGTAAGTCGGCACATCAAAGGTTTGGTTTTCGTTCTTCGAATAGTCGAAGTTATGAGAGAGCGTGAGCCGGTGGTTGGAGTTGAAGTCAACGTCAATCTTCCCCAGCAAGGCATTGTTGCGGATCGGACGATTGATAGGCAGGCCTTCTTCCTGGCTTCTGCTGGCGCGGAAAAACGAAAGTAGCGCCAGGCGCTGGCAATCGAAGTTGGAGTTAATCAGCGGTTCATTTGCCAGGATCGTGGGCGCCGCGATGGGGCAGGGAGTTGGACCTACCTGGCGGCTAAGGTTCGCGCGGGATAAACGCTCTCGAATGTTTTCACTCGCGAAAAAGAAAAAAGCCTTGTCACGTTTAATGGGTCCGCCAATCGTGCCCCCGAATTGCTCGCGCCGGAAATCCGTAAGCGGTTCGCCATTGGAGGCATTGGCCGTTAACGCCTCGAGTCTTTGATAGTGGAACAAGCTGCCGTGAAATTCATTGGTACCTGACTTGGTGATGACGTTGATGATGCCGCCGGCGGTGCGGCCAAACTCCGCATTGGCGCCAGTCGCGACTACTTGAAATTCCCTCACCGCTTCAAGGGTGATGTCGATGGCGGCACGTTGGCCTCCAGCCTGTTCACCAAAGAAACCATTGTTATAGTCGCCCCCGTCCAGACTCACGTTGTTGAAGATTCCGCGCTGGCCCGCAAAGTTTATTTCATCGCCGTCGGGTCCCTGCACGATGCTGACGCCAGGAGTGAGTGTCAGCAGATCTTCGAATTTACGTCCCAGAATCGGCGTGGTGCTGACGGCCCTTTCATCAAGTGTGGTACTTGATTCGATCTTGGTGGTGTCGACTGTGGGACTCTCAAGAATCGTAACTTCTCCCTCAACTCCGGACACTTTCATCGAAATGGGAAGAGCGAGCGCGCGGCCGACCGTCAAATCCGCATTCTCAACTACTGTCTTGGCAAAACCTTGCTTCGTGACAGTCACGGTGTATTTGCCCGGAGGAAGACTCAACGCGACAAAACGTCCGTCCTCATCGGTTTCGAATGTCTTCGTGAAGTTCGTGGCGCTGTTCTTCACTTCAACGCTGGCGCCGGGCAAAGCGGCGCCGTTGGCGTCCAACACTGTGCCTTCGATCGTTCCAGTCGTACTTTGGGTTTGGGCTAATACCGGCAACGACAAAAAGCAACTAACAAGCAGACAAAAACCGAATCCAATTGCCTGGGCGGCAAAGGAGCGAAGCAGTGCGTGACGCATGATGTTCTCCTGTTAATTTTTGAAATCAGATTGCTGTCAGGACTAGAAGTGCGTACCACCCGTAGATCGCTGGGAAGGCGCTCATCTTATTGAAAATTTCTTAACGGTGTCAACGCTTATGATCTTAAAGGTAGTGTCCTAAATTCGGTAGGGGCTGCACTCCGTGACCGCGCCCGCGTCTGAGATTAGGGGTGCGCCCACGCAGGGACGCCCCTACATCTGTGAACCGCTCGGAGATCCGTTGGACTGTCGGTTTTGGCTGGAGACGCGGTGACAAATGGTCGTCGCATGATAATCAACTCGCAAGCCACCTTTATGGCGACAAATCTCAAATCAGACGGGTTAGGCAGCGGCGGAGCGGGCCAGGAAGGAGTCGCGGACAAGCACGTTGAATTTTTCCGGATGTTCCTGTTCGGGCAACATGCGGCAGTAATCAAATTTTTCCAACCGGGCCGCCGGATTTGTACTTAGCAACGCTAAACCGTTTTCGAGGGGCGTCGTCATGTCCTGCTTGCCCCAAACCAGGAGCACCGGCTGAGTGAGCCGCGAAAAAGCGGCGCGAGTGTCGGTGTTTAAGTAGCCAGAGAGAAAAGCGGCGATTGCATGTTGCGCTCCGGCTTGGTGGCTGGTGGCGTAGAGGTTGGCCACGAGTCGATCGGTGACGCGATGATGATCATAAAAGAGGTGTTTGAGCGCATAGTCGCGAATGCCACGCTCGCTGGCCATCACGTTGTAGAACGAAGTGCCCAGCACGGGCGATTGCAATAATCCGTAGAACGCTGCGCCCGCCATGCCTGGCCGGGTGTTTAATTTGTCTGCGCCTGTGGGTGCATTGAGCACCATTGCCTTAATCAGTTCAGGGTGTTCGTCCGCAACTCGAATCGCATAAGCTGCACCCAGCGAGCTGGCGACAACATTGACCGGATAGCCGCTTACTTCACGAATGAAATCCGTGATCAGCTCCACGTAAAGATCGGCAGAGTAAGGGGCGGTGCCAGGTTTCTCGGAGAGCCCGAATCCCAACAGGTCGAAAGCATAGACGCGAAAATCGCGCGCGAGGGCGTCGAAATTCTTGCGCCACATGAAGCTGGAAGAGCCGGCCCCAACGCCGTGAATAAAAAGCAGTGGCGGGCCGGCATGACCAATACCGGCAGTCTTGTAAAAGATCCGACCGTCCTTCCAATCAAAAAAGCGTGCTTCACCGCCCAGCGCACTATCGTCTGGCTCGCTTGCCCTCCGGCTGATGGAGGCATTAAGCGCAGCGAGGGCCGCGACGCCCGCCCCGCCGGCCAGCATGGTCTTCCAAACATTGCCGATCTTGCTCATAGCGAAAATCTATCTTCGTTTCCAGGTTTCTGTTTTGAACTTTGTTCTTAGAACTTTGTACTTTGTTCGCTCTCGAGAGTTGGCAAGTTACGACTACACGGCTCAAGCGGCGGAATTAGAACCAAGTCCAAAGCACGAAGTTCCAAGTTCAGCAATCCCAAAGACCAGAGTCCCAAGTCCTAAGACCACTTTTAAATAAAAGCAAAATCAAACTGCTCCTGGTGAATTGCCTGATCGCTATTGATGTCCACAGGCCCCAGGTATTCTTCGATTTCGTTCAAGACGTCGCGCTCCGTTCCGCGCAGCGCTTTTGCCACTTCGGGATTCACTCGCAGGGTCGCCTGCTTATTCGTGCGATTGCCATTCATATGCTTCCCTAAACGTCGTGCCTCCTCCAACAGTTCATAGCAAACCGTCTGCGGCGACTTGATCAAACCCGCGCCCTGACAGTACTGGCACGGAGCACAAAGCGTGCGCTCCAGCGATTGCTTCACGCGTTTGCGCGTCATGATCACCAGGCCGAAGTCATTGAATGACAGCACCTTCGTTGGGGATTTGTCGCCGCGCAAAGCGTCCTGTAATACTTGCATGACCTTGGTGCGGTTGCGACGTTCCTCCATGTCAATCAAATCGAGAACAATAATGCCGCCGAGATCGCGGAGGCGAATCTGCCGCACAATCTCCTCGACTGCTTCCAGGTTGGTGCGCGTGATGGTGTCTTCCAGGCGTCCGCTGCCGCGACCAACAAACTTGCCCGTGTTCACGTCGATGGCAACGAGGGCCTCGGTCTGGTTAATGACCAGGTAGCCACCAGACTTAAGCCAGACACGCGGCTTGATGGCTTTGTCGATCTCAATCTGCACACCGAAAGCTTCCAGGATTGGCTGCTCGCGTGTGTAGAGTTTGACTCGTTTCACCATGCGCGGCTGAATTCGATTTACAAACTCGACGATGCTTTCGTATTCCTCTTCCGAATCGACGCGAATGGCGGCGAAGTCCTCGGACAACTGATCGCGCAAAATTCGCTGCACTAGATCGAGGTCACGATGCACAAGCGAAGCAGGTTTTGATTTCTCAGCCGCGGCGCGGATATCCAGCCAGGTGCGTACGAGGTAGCGCACATCTTCACGCAAATCTTTTTCACTGATTCCGACTCCGGCGGTTCGGACGATGAATCCGCCTGAAGGAACATCCTCTTCCGCTCTTAGAATTTGAATCAGCTTGCGCAAACGATGACGTTCGCTGTCGGATTCAATCTTCCGTGAGACACCGACGTGTTCTACCGTCGGCATATAAACCAGGAACCGACCGGGCAGCGCAATATGCGACGTGATGCGCGCGCCCTTTTTCGCGATTGGTTCTTTGGCAATCTGCACGAGGATCTCCTGACCTTCGTCGAGCAGATCCGTAATCGTCGGTTGTTGTTGTCGATCTCTTCTTCCGCCACCGCCACCGCCACGCGGGCTGCGTTTTTCCTGGCTCCGTTCACGAGGTGCAGGCTCCGGCGCTGCGGGTTCGGGACTGGCCTGTATTTCCGGGGCCTCTACCGCTTCTTTCTCCGGCTGCTCGCCGTTCTCAGTCTGCTCCGCGGCATCGTCCGTAGTTCCCGCAGCCTTTTTAGAAGTTGGGCGGCGGCGCCGCCGGCCTCCACGGCGGGTCGCAAACTCACCGCGTGAGCGACTACCAATCACGCGCGCGTCGGCGTCTTCAAAAGTCTCTTCGGAGCCGGTGGACAACTCCGCCGCTTCTTCGGCGGGAGGGTCTTCCGCCACCGTTTTTCGTGGAGCAGCTTTCTTGCTTGCTGCGCGTGGCTTGGTAGTGCGAGACGTTGGACTCTTCTTCGTGGCTCGCTTGCCCTTGGCGACACTGACAATTTTTTCCACTACCCGTTCTGCGAACCCATGCTTCTCAGGTTCCACTTCTTCCTCGATTTCTTCCTCCGGCTCGAGGAAAGGCATCGCCGCAATGAGCTCTTCATCGTCGCTGATGCGCTGGAAGGAGCCGCTGTTCAGTGTGTTTTCAGGGGCACTGTCTACAAAGCTGGAGACGTGGGCCTCAACTGGTGCCGGCACTCGCATCGTGATGTGCGGCGCGTCTAATTCATCGTCGTCGGCTACGCGCTGGAATGAATCATCGCGATAACTGGACGTCGGCAGAATCGATCCAACTTCAGCCGCGCGGAAGTCGTCCTCAAAATTGAACTCAACGGCATGAATCTGATCGAAGATACGCTCTTGCAATCGCGCGTCTTTGAACATTTCGCCGTTGGTTGCTATTTCCTCATCGTCGACGATCCGCTGAATTGAAGGATCGGGTAACGCAAGTGGAGTTTCAGAGTCGTCCTCTTCGGGCAAAGCAGAGCCGGCGGGACTCGTTTCCATTATTGCGTCTTTGCCGCGCCCCCGACGACGGCCGCCGCGACGGCTGCGACGCCGCGCAGTTTCGCCCGCGTCAACAATTTCTTCAGCCACGACGATCGGGTCAGCCTCGCGAAGCGGTTCGGCACGTTCTTGAGTCGCCTCAATGCGATGTTCACGCTCCACGCGCCCGAGCGCGATCTGTTCGGCGGCTATCTTGTCGGCGTCGGGTTCGCCCTGTTTCGCTTTATCGATAACGATGCGCTCAAACTCTTCTTCTTCATCGAAGAAGTCAGAAACGTACAGGAAGGCGTCGCGTTCCAGACCGACGTCGACGAAAGCCGATTGCATGCCGGGGAGCACTCGCATTACCCGGCCTTTGTAGATATTGCCGACGATGCCCTGATTCTCTTCGCCGCGTTCGATGTAGAACTCCGTAACCTGGTCGTTCTCGATGATCGCGATCTTCTTTTCGCGTCCGTTGACGCTGACGATCAATTCTTTTGCCATGTTGTGATGTGTCTCTCCTAAAAAGTCGAGTGCAGCAGCCCAGGTTTATTAACTTCGCCGGCGCGGGCGATCCCTGGGATCGTTCGGGGCGAAGGTGTCTGCGTTATCTGCGCACTGATCTTCTTTGTGTAATTGTGAGTTGGCTGAGTGCCGCCGCCATTCAGCTTAAAAGCGAGGCGTGGCTGCAGCCAGAGATGAGCGAGGTCAACAGCGATCTCACTGCGATTTGATGTGATGGAAATTTGCGGCTGCTGCGACAAGTCTGATGACAGATTGTCAGCCGGCCAGCTGCGAGCTTGAGGCGGCGCGGACTCGAAATCTTTCGAGCGGCTACTTACTCCGTCGTTAACGCGACGGTCCTTTGCACTATTCAACCGTAAACCCTGACTACTGTTCCGCTACCAAAGCGAAACTTTTCGACCGGGAGCACATCTTCTGATTGGAAGTGCGAGCGGTTCCGGGAACCGGCTCATGCGCTCAACCTGAGTCGTCTTTGCGCGGCACGCTTAATTCTGAAGTGTTAGAAGCAAAATCAGCGGCGACGATAGTTTTTCAAATGAGTCGTCGCATTGACGACCAGAAAATTCGTTTCGCCTGAGCAGGCGCACGAAAAACTTTTTGGTTCTCTCGTGCAGGTGATGTCGGTCACTTACTGTACCGAAATGAAAAACTTCCGGCAGGCGAACTAACGCGGAGTATAGCCGAAGCAGGCTGAAACGCGAAACTATTGGTCTAGCGGGACCGCTAACTCGAGAAGTAGGGGCGTCCCTCCGTGGGCGCCCCGGACTTGTTTCAAGAGGGGGCCTCCACGGAGGGGTTCATTATCATCACATCCTTTACAGACCGGTATCAGAGGATAATGAACACACAGAGGGACCCCCTTACATCGTCAATTTACAAAGCGCCGCAATTGCACACTGATGGCGAAGCCAATGGCGATGAAGGTCGCAATCAGGGAAGCCAGACCCGCGCTCATCAGGGGAAGGGGCACACCGATCACCGGAAGAATGCCCAATTCCATCCCGACGTTGATGAAAATCTGGAAGGTCAAACCGCCGACGATGGCCATGATTACCAGCATGCCCATGCGATCAGGAGCACGTCGGGCGCCGGTAATGAGACGCGACAGCAGGACGCCATAGGCCAGTAGCACCAGAATGCAACCGATGAAACCTGTGTTGCCCGCCGTGACCGCGAAGATGAAATCTGTGTGTGGCTCGGGAAGAAACTTAAGACTACTCTGCGAGTGCTGCGAGGTTGCTTCTGATCCGTATACGCCGCCTTCACCAATCGTCAGGATCGATTGCCAGGTGTTGTAACCAAAACCTCGCCGGTCAGCGTTCTCCGGATCCAGAATCACATTGATCCGTTCCTGCTGATAACCTTTGATGAGATGAGTTTTCACTCCGACCCAATAGGCCACGGGAATCATTATCATCGCAATCAACACGGCGGCAATCACCAGACGCATTTTGATCGCTGACAGGAAAAGCACCACCGCCAGGATTGGTATGTAAGTGATCACCGAGCCGACATCCGGCTCCATCAGGATCAAGCCAATCGGCAGCGCGAGGATCAAGCCACCAACGATCATTTCTCTAACCCTGAGCGACTCAAGCCGGTGTTTGCCAAAGTAGCGTGCCAGCATCATTGCGGTCGTTACTTTTACAAACTCGGAGGGTTGAAACTGACCGATGCCCGGGACCTTGATCCAGGCCCGTTGCCCGTTGATCTTCAATCCGATTCCGGGAATCAGAACGAGAATCAGTAATATCAGACCAAACACATAGAACGCCGGCGCAATATTCAGAAGGCGACGATAGTCGGTAAAAGCGACGGCAAACATTGCCACAAGCGCGATGCCAAGTCCGATCAGTTGTTTCACCCAATATGCTTCGAGCGGCTGCGCATAGCGAATTTGGACAGTGCCAAATGCGACGATGCCAATCGCCATGAAGGCGAGCAACCAATCAAAGTCTCTGAGTGTGCGTCTTTCTAAAATCGCAGACATAGCAAGTAATTATGAACGCGGAATGATGAATGATGAATAAAGGCAAGGTGGATGAATGGAAGGATCTTTATTCATTCTTACTCCGCGTTCATCATTCCTAATTCGTCATTGGGTTTTACTCCGCATTCATCATTCCGCATTCGCTTCAGTCTCCTATAGTTACCTCGGCAGGCTTTCGGGTCTTGGCTACCGGAACTGCGCCCGGCGGTTCTTCGTTACGGGTTTTCCGGTAGTAGACGTCGTAAACTTTGCGCACCGCGGGCGCGGCGTGATGTCCACCAAAACCCGAGTTCTCGATTAGCGCAATCATCGCAATTTCAGGTTTGTAGGCCGGCGCGTACGACACAAACCACGAATGGTCCTTGTTCTTGCCGGTGTCCTTTCCTAAAGCGACGACTTGCGCGGTCCCCGTCTTGCCCGCGATATCGAATCCGGCCATGATGATTCCCCGGCCCGTGCCGCCGCCGTTTACTACCGACCACATACCTTCGACCACTGCCTGATGAATGTCTTCAGGAATTGTCAGCACCTTGGGATTGGCGCGCGACGAATCGAGCGGTTGAAACTCGCGGCCAGCTCTGAAATCCGGGTCCTGTGATTGGCCTACCGGTTTGATCTGTTTCAGAAGATGAGGCACGAACATTTTTGACCCCTCACCAATTGCAGCCACAGTGCGCAACATACTAATTGGGGTCATCTCTTCATAAACTTGTCCAAAAGACGCGAACACTGTGTCGATGTCTTTCCATTCCTGATTACGGCGGTCAAGAATTGTCTTGAATTCACTAGGAGTACGGCTGCCAACCTCATTCGGCAAATCAATTCCCGTGCGCTTGTTAAGTTCGAACTCTTCAGACATCGCGATGATGCCTTCCAGTCCCATCTTCAAACCAAGCCGGTAAAAGTAGCCGTCGCAGGAATGGGTGATTGCCGCTTTCACATCGGGCGACCCATGATTGCCCATGCAACGGGTAAACTTGTTGCCGATAGTAATACCGCCGCCGCACATCAGGTTTGAATGGTCGAGAGTGATCGCTCCCTGCTGCAAACCCGCGACCGCCATCGGAATTTTCCAGGTGGAGCCCGGGGGATAGCGACTTTGAATAGCGCGATTGATGAGTGGCTTATCCGGATCGTTCAACAAGCCAACGTACTCGGCGCGTCCTTCTTTAGTAGTGATTCGTTGCGAGAAAAGATTTGGATCGAACGTAGGCGCGGAAGCGAGCGCCAGAATCTCGCCGTTGTTTGGGTCAAGTACGACAATCACGCCGCGCTTTGTTGCCGAGTCGCGCAGCTGCTGCTCGGCTACTAGTTGCAGGTCGAGATCTATTGTCGTGACCAGGTCGTGTCCCGGTTGGGGCAAGACAGTTTCAATTTCATCCTGGATGCGGCCACGGCTATCGACAACAACTCGGCGGTAACCGTCGCGTCCGCGCAAGTAGTCGTCATACGATTGTTCGAGGCCGCTCTGTCCGATCACATCTCCAGGCTTCAGCTTCTTTTCACGATATGCCGGCTGCTTCAGTTGCTCCGGTCCGATCTCACCGACATAGCCGACGACATGCGCCAAAGAGCCATCGGCCGGATAGCGACGTTGGGGCCGTTGCTCGACGCGCAACTCGGGAAACTCCAGTTCGCGAGCTTCGATCCAGGCAATATCGCCCGGGCTCGCATCTAGTTTGATCGGCACTGACTCGAACGATGGCAGCGACTTGATTTCCTCGAATCGTTCACGCAAGAGATCAGGATCGAGATTCAGACCCTCAGCGAGTGGAGCAACTAGTGTGGCCAGATCTATGCGCACATCCTCGCGCGAAAGCATCACTGAGTAGATGGGACGAGAGTCGACGAGGGGACGTCCATTGCGATCGAAAATGATGCCGCGAGGGGCGGGAATCGGCAGCAACCTCATGCGTTGGTTCTGGGCAATCTCACCGTAGTAACTGCCGCGAACAACTTGCAGGAGATAGAGTCTGACACCCAACAGTCCCAGCAACAGCACCGCGATCATCTGCACAGCAAACAGTCTCGCTCGGAGGTTCTGGGATGTATCAATGAATTTCATTGTCTAACTCTTCTTTACCTTCGCTTCGAAAAACTCGTGCTCCGTCGTGCTCCCCGGCGGCGCGAGGCGAATTGCCGGCTTTGCGTTCCTTTAGGATTGAAAACTGAACCAAGCATGTAAAGAACGAAGGTGCCAATAATGGTCGTGGCGATCAGATTATAAGATATTGTCTGCACAAAAGGCGCGGAAGGTGGATGCCCCAGCGACCGTTGCCAGAAAAAATAAACGGCGCCATCTACGAGTGTAGCCGCGGCCAGAACCGGAATCCGAATCAAAGCATTTTCGAGGTTGATGCGCGTGGCCCCGAGATAGACGAGATAAGCCGTCAGTGTTTTGGAAAAGCCGCCCGCCCCGATTAAGCCGCCGCTGGGCGCGTCAATCGCCAGACCGGCAATCGTGCCGACAATCAGCGCCGTCCAGGCATCGCGTTGCAACGCTACATAGACAACCACGATTAAGGGAAAGTCGATATGCGACAGTCGCGGCCATGCTTCTCCCAGCGTTAGCTGAAGGATGATGGCGAGCGCGAGCACCGCCGCGATCTTGAACTGGGGCATGGTGGAACGGTGACAAGTTGAGGGTTGCTCACCTGTCGCTGGGCGGTTTGGTCTTGTCTATGTTTGGCAGTGTCTGTTCGGGAACAGGCCGCTGCGGCGGTTGATAAAGCAATACCGCAACCTCCGTCAACTGATCCAATCGCGCGCTGGGACGGATATAAATCTGATGAGGTTGAGTTGCGGTGCCATTCTTAACTTCGATGACTTCGCCGACGTTTAAGCCGGCCGGGTAAATTCCATCTTGACCTGTAGTCAGGATGTAGTCGCCAACTTCTACTTTCTGCAAGCCCGAGACATATCGCATTTCCACGAGACCGGAATTTCCGAGCCCACGCACTGAGCCCAGTGTGTCTGAGCGGCCAAGTTGTCCCACGATTGCTCCCGCGGCGGCCTTCTCGTCAGTGATGAGCATCACCTGCGCGGTCACGGGGCTGACCGCAACTACGCGTCCGACAATTCCTCCCGGAGTGATCACGGGCATGTTAAGTGCGATTCCCGAGGAGCTGCCCCGGTTGATCATGATGGTATTGAACCAAACAGAGGCGTCGCGCGCGATTACGCGGGCGAAAACCTTTTCAGGTCCCGGCTCCATTTTTAGGGCGAGCAGTCCCTGCAGGCGATAGTTTTCCGTCTTGGCTTCCTGAATGTTGCGCAGCTCGAGTTCGGTTTGGGCCAGCCGTTCCTTCAGCGCCGCGTTTTCGCGAGCGCTGCTGCGGAAGTTAATGATTTGATTGATAAAGCCGCCACCTGCACTCGAGATCCACGAGGTTGCGTTTTGAATTGGGGAGAAAACGGCCTGGGTAATCCCCTTGAACTTCTGCTCCTGCTCGAAACGCTCATTAGCGTCTACTGCCATCACCACAAAGTTCGCAAACAACAACATCACGAGCCAGATTGGCGCCCGCTGACGTATCTCTTTCTGTGTGCGAGTGGCAGCCATGAGTTTGGATCGCGGGCGTCTCGCCCGCAAGGTGTTGAAGGCGCGCAAAAGCGATCATGTTCGCGCTGCGCGCTCAGTGCGGGCGGGACGCCCGCGATCCTAGTCTCGCTACATGCCGCTGGTCATTGAGTTTTCCCAGCGGACGCGTTTCAGCAAGTCAAAATCAGAAAGCATCTTGCCGGTGCCCAAAACCACTGACGCCAGCGGATCGTCGGCAACCGACACTGGCAAACCAGTTTCGATCGAAAGGCGTTTATCGAGGTTCTTCAGCAGTGCGCCGCCGCCAGTCATAACGATGCCGCGCTCGACGATGTCAGCCGAAAGCTCGGGCGGTGTGCGCTCGAGTGCTACACGCACAGCGTTAATGATAGTTGCCACCGAGTCAGCCAGGGCTTCGCGTACTTCTTCATCGGTGATAGTGATCGTCTTGGGAATGCCCTCGATCAAGTTTCGGCCGCGCACCTCGTACGAGAGCGGTTCATCAAGCGGATATGCGGAACCTAACTCAATCTTGATCGCTTCGGCAGTTCGCTCGCCAATCAACAAGTTATATTTCTTTTTGATGTAAGAAATGATTGCTTCGTCCATCTCGTTGCCGGCCACGCGTACCGCGCGCGAGTAAACGATGCCACTAAGACTGATGACTGCGATGTCGGTAGTACCGCCGCCGATATCTACCACCATGTTGCCGTGCGGTTCCGTGATTGGCAGTCCGGCGCCGATCGCAGCAGCCATCGCTTCTTCGACGAGATAAACTTCGGAAGCCTTGGCGCGGTAGGCAGAGTCTTCCACCGCTCGGCGTTCTACCTGGGTTATCTCAGATGGAATACCAATTACTACGCGCGGGCTGACCCAGGTCTTGCCGTTGTGCGCTTTGCGGATGAAGTGCTGCAGCATCTTCTCAGTCACTTCGAAGTTCGCGATCACGCCATCCTTCATCGGCCGAATCGCCACGATGTTGCCGGGCGTGCGGCCCAGCATGTCTTTGGCGTCGCGGCCGACGGCTTCGACCTGGTTCGTGACCTTGTTGATAGCGACGATGGAGGGCTCGGAGACGACGATGCCGCGTCCTTTGGCATAGACCAGCGTGTTTGCGGTTCCCAGATCTATCGCAAGATCACTGGAAAAAAGGCTAAAAATAGATTTAAAGGCCATCTATAAATTCACTTCCGTGTGGTTAAGGTTGAGAACTGCTGTGGACTGCGTCGTCGGGAGGGCAGGCACTGTAAAAACAAAAAACGTGGCTGGGTTCGAGAGCCACGCTATCCGGGATCACACTCCACAGACTCGCCGACAAGTCGAAGCCCTTTAAGATACACCGAATTTCCGAGTTTGTGCTATCGGGAATTCTTATTTGTCCTGAAAAGAGATCTACGATCATCGGTGGAGTTGTTGGGCGTGGGCTGAGCTGGTTACTGGAGTGCGAGAGCGGTTCTGAATTACCGCACTCCAAATGGACCTTCCAGCATCGGTTTTGATGAGAGATTCAAGACGGCCGCTCGCTGTCCTGGGTTTCAGAGTGTTGATTGTCGATGACGGGGGGTAGCGGTGCTTCGGTTTCGGTTTCGGGGGATGGAGTGCCGGGTTGGAGGAGTGGAGTGTTAGTGACTGCAGCCGCGAAACGGACGCAGTTCTTGTTGGCAGCTTTCGCTTCATACATCGCGGTATCGGCGCAGGCAATCAGCTGCTGGGGCGAAGACGCGTGGTATGGGAAAGTCGCCACGCCGAAACTAGCAGTCAGCGACAGCTGCAGACGCTTGCCGCCGGTAAACTCGAACTTGCTGATCTTTCCGCGAATGCGCTCGGCCACAGCTCCGGCCAGCTCAGTGCCGGTATCCGGCAAGACAATGACGAATTCGTCACCGCCATAGCGAGCCACGGCATCTGTGTCGCGGACGGACAAAAGGATCACGGCCGCCACTTCCATCAAAACATGCGAGCCGACGAGGTGGCCATGCCGATCGTTGACCTTCTTGAAGTCGTCGAGGTCCAGAAAGAGTGCGCCGACGCTGGAACCGTAACGACGCGCGCGCCTGATTTCGTTCAAGAGAAACTGCCGCATGTAACGCGCGTTATGCAGCTTGGTTAGATCATCTGTTTGCGAAAGCCGCTCTGCTTCCGCGATGCGGACCGCGTTCGCGAGCGCTGAAGCGAGTGGCAACGAGAGCGAATCCAGCAGTTCGATCTCAGCACGCTTGAACGAGCGTTGCGTTCGCATTCCTTCAAGCACACCGAGAATCCGGTCGCCACAGATGAGGGGAACGGCAACCACAAAATTTCCTTTTTCTTTCTTACGCAGGATGCCCATACCCGCTGCGACAAGCTGCGTAGCTTTGGCCGGCTGCTGATCCTTGTCTTCATGCAACAGACCATCGCGCCAGGTTCGGCCAGACTGGTCGTCTTCTGGGCCGCGCACGCGCACTGCAATCACGTCCAGGCCAAACGATTCAAAGCCCTTGCCATCGGTGAGTAGATAAATGCACCAACGATCGGCATCAACGAGCGGCTCCAGTCCCGCAAGAGCAGTTTGAGCGGCGCCAATTTGATCGCCAATAAAGTGTAATGAAGAGACGAGGTCGAATGCTGCCCGCAAACTTTTTGCTTTCAAGTTTGCCGGGAGCGAAAGCGACTGCGTGTCGATAGGACGTTGAATGATCTCCGGAAGTTTTAGTTCTCCTGTGGCGCCGTGACCTTCGATCTCGCGCAGCAAGCCCGGGAGCTGAGCCGCTTTGTCGGCTATAGCGCGGAATCCAAGTCGCTTAAGAGTTGTGCCATCCAAATGACGCAGTTCCAGGCGGTGATAACCATTCAGTTGCCGGCGGCAGGCAATTAAAGGGGCTCCAGGCCAAAACGCTTTCGCATGGTCGATTGCCGTTTGCAGCTCCACGAGGTCCGCGCCGGGCACTACTTCGTACAAAACAGCAAGTGGTGGCGGTCCCAACTGCTCAACAATTCCCGCGCGCTCCTGACGTCTGGCTAACTTTAGCTCAGCCTCTACTTCTCGCAGACCTTCGATCAGAGTCTTCACACCCGCTGCCCGCAAAGCCTCGATCAGCTCGTACGCAGGCGCTTCGTGCGCATCGGTGAGAAGGATTACGTGCGTGGACATAGTCGATTTCTGGAGTTAGTCGCGACGGCTGCGGTTCCCGAGATGAACGGTATAGTTGCTGCTATTGCCCTGGACATCCTGAGCTTCGACGGCGACCTCGGCAGTGCCGGGCGCCGCAGTGATCTGAATCTGAAAACGCCGGTCAGTCGAAACCAGACTCTCGCGGCCGC
The DNA here is from genome assembly GCA_041750995.1 of Pyrinomonadaceae bacterium. GTDB lineage: Bacteria > Acidobacteriota > Blastocatellia > Pyrinomonadales > Pyrinomonadaceae > PSRF01. Next base: position 191,370 of record JBGSYG010000040.1, read on the forward strand.
CAGCGCGAATGGTTGTGCCCGGTTCAGCCCGACCACGAATCAGGTAAATGTTTCCTCCAAGCAGTTCAGCAGCAAGATTCGAAACGGGAACCTGCGACGCCGCACCTTTAGCGACGACAACAAATTTCTTTGGATCACTCCAATCGCTGGTCTGTCCTGATTGCGCCGTTGCTCTCACGCGCCAAAAGTAAACCCCGGGCCGAAGGTCGCTGGCGTTGAACTCAGTAGACGCCAATTGATCGCGTTCGATCACCTTGCCGTCAGCGACAAAGAATGGTGACGTTGCGACTTCAACGCGATAGAAAGCGGGAGAGCCGGACTGCGGCCTTAACCATCTCAGCGCGATGTTGGCGGAACCGTTACCACCGACGAGGACTTTGTCCAGATCGCGAGGTTCCGAAGGCAGGGGAACATCCAAAAGTTTCTGCGGTCGCGACACAGTTCCCGAAGGATTTACCGAAACGTATTCGCCGCCCTTCAAATTCGTTTTCACTCCCGCCTGGTTCGTGGTTTCCACCGCACCAGCATTTACGCGAATTTCTTCAGTGCCTTCGGGATTGACTCCAAAGCTCGCTCCTGTCTGGTCCCCTAATTTGTTTTTTGTCTTAGGCGTCTCAACTACGTTATTGGTTCCTTCCGGCAGTTGCTCGGTGCGCACAAACATCTGACCGCTATCTACCACTACGTGCACATTGGTCTTCTTGCCGTCCTGAGCGCTGGCATTGTCGCGCACGATGATGATGCTGTTGGGCCGAACCAGCAGAGTCGAACCATCGGCCATCCCAATTTTGGCGCGGCCACTTGCCTGCGTTTGCACGGTGTCGCCGGGATAAAGTTCAGTGTCACTACTGGCGGTAATAGTTTGCCGTGTGGCAGCGCGGATCACGCGCACGTCGCCTTCGAAGGAGATGAATCTGGCGCCGGCTGCACTATTGACTTGAGTGCCGACGTTCTTGAGTGGATTGCCAAACTTCCAAACGTAGAGCGCAGCCGCGCCGCTCAGCATCAGCACGACGAGCAAAGCAACGCCCAAGTAGATCGTGCGTTTCTGCACAACCCACCAATCAAACATGAAACGACTCGTTTTGGTGGCCATGACCGACTGAATTAAAACTGCGGGGAAATTAGGCTTAGGTGATCCCGGGAAGGTCGGGTTGAAGCTTCTGAGCGTCCAGGATCTTTTGGTGAGAAGCAGCGGATGCGATGGCTGATGGCCAACTCACTGCCGGACAAAAATTTAACACACGCGCGAGACGCGTTACAAGCACGATGTTTTTGTAGGTATTACCTCAGTTAGGTCTTTAAAACGCAAACTGTTAGTTCGCGGGCCTTGAACGCCGTTCATTCAGCGCAAACTAATGGTTTGCGCTACAAATTAGGCTTCGAGTCAGCTTATGCCCCTTTTGCGGGTTATTTGCGGCTTTTTAGACACGAACGACCGCAGCATGTTGATGTTTTGAACGTCGACTCGGGGATCAACATAAGGTGTCTCAAGAATGTAAGCCGCGTGGGCGAGTTTCGGATGCCGGGCGACCCGGCGTAGAGCATCCTTCCCGATGTGACCCTCACCGATATGCCAGTGGCGGTCGACTCGCGAATTGTATTCAACGCGCGAGTCGTTGAAATGAATAGCGCGAACGTTCCGCGTCTTTACGGTTCTCTGAATCTTGTCGATCAAAGCCTCCAATTCATCCTGTTCGCGCAAATCGTACCCAGCAGTGAATGCATGTGCAGTATCAAAGCAAACGCCAAGCGACAGCTCGGGACAAAGTTCCATCAACTCGGCCAGGTGCTCAAAGCGATGACCGATGCACTCGCCTTGTCCGGCGGTGTTTTCCAAAAGTATCCGCAGCTTCCCGGGAATCAAGCCGCGACTGGCAATCTTTAAACTCTCGCTGCATGTGCGAATGCCGTCGGCTTCGCAAGCTCCTCTTGAGCTGCCGGGATGAATCACCAGATAGTCGGCGCCGAGTATTAGTCCTCGCTCAATCTCTTCGCGAAACGACTCGCGCGATTTCTGCAGCATGATGGGATCGGCGGCAGCAAGATTGATCAGGTAGTTTGCGTGAATTACCACTGGGGAAATTTTGGTTCGCCGGCGAACTTTCTTGAAAAGTTTGATTTCATCGTCACTGAGGAGCTTTGCTTTCCAGCCGCGTGGATTGCGCGAGAAGATCTGGACAGTTTGGCAATTGAGTTCGTGCGAAATGATAAGGGCTTCATGCAGTCCGCCTTTGATTGGTGCGTGGAAACCTATTCGAGGGAGCCTAGATTGAATCATCGGAACATCGAATCATCGGAACATTGTAAGAGGGAGTCATAAGCATGCATCGCAACTATCCAGAAATTGAATTATTTGTTACGATTCGCGCGAGCTGTTCTTTGAGACGCGGCAAAAATAGCCAGCAGCTCATTTGCTTCTTTCAATAGCCCTTGAATTCGAACTGCTCCCACGAGTCCTAGCTCACTACAAAGCTCCAACCAAAACACTGTTTCGTCTGCTTCTTCGACGACAACTCCAACTTTAGCGACGAATTCAGCTTTGGAACGTGATCTACAAACTGCCCGGTAATTTGCCGCGACTGAAGTCCCGGAACGCAATAACTGTTTGCCAATCACTCGGCCATCGTCAGTTGTCGGTAGTGCTCTGAATAGCTTAACAACCCGGATTGCGAAAGTTTTGGTCCGCCTCTTTAAGATTTCGGGCTGAGAGTTCATCGGGTTGTGAGAATTCACATTAAGGGGCTTCAATAGTAATTGCATAAATTCAATCACTCAATCTAGTGAGAAGCAATGATCCGATGACCCGATGATCCGATGATTCAATGCTACATTCCTTTCAATGATTCAATCTTCTGATGAACCGATGATTCAATGCTACAGTCCTTTCAATGATTTCAATGATCCGATGATCCGATGATCCAATGGCTCAATGCCCAACTTCTTCCATTACGCGTAGCATATTGCCGCCTAATATCTTGTGAATATCTTCTTCCGAATATCCTCGTCTTAAGAGTTCTTTTGTTAAGTTTGGAAGAGACGCCACATCACGCAGGTCGCTCAAAGTCGACTGCACGCCGTCAAAGTCTGATCCTATGCCTACGTGATCCACCCCAACCAGCTTCACGATGTGATCGATGTGATCCACGAGGCGAGCAACTGAGACAGGAGGTAATCGTTTGGCGAACTCTTCGCGCCGCACGCGATCGCGGGCCATCTTCTTGTGTACCGCATCACCGTGCTCAGCTTCTGAAGCCTGTTGCACCAGCGGCGCGATTTCGGCATCCACCTTTTTCTTCTTTTCCGACCAACCTGGTTCCAGGTGCTCCGGATAAAAAATCACATTCACCACGCCGCCGCTCTTCGCGACCGCGCGAATCATATCGTCGCTGAGGTTCCTGGGGACATTTGCAATTGCGCGGCAGCCCGAGTGTGTCGCGATCACCGGTTTCGTAGAAGTTTCGATGATGTCCCAGAACGTCGGGTCGGAGACGTGCGACACATCGACCATCATTCCCAGCCGGTTCATTTCGCGAACTACCTGCCTGCCGAATTCATCCAAGCCCCGGGTCGCCCCGACCGCATCACCGGAAGAACCAGCCCAATTAGTGCTGATACTCCAGGCCGGCGACATATAGCGCACGCCCATGTCGTAATAGCGGGCCACGTTCTCGAGCTTTTCATCAATGGCATATCCGCCCTCCAAACCGGTGAAAGCGGCCATCTTCCCCTCCGCAGCAATGCGCCGCGCATCGGCTGCCGAGGTCGCTAGTTGCCAAAGCTCCGGATGCCTTTCGGTGAGCTGTCGCACCGCATTGATCTGGTCGTCGGCGCGTTTTACTGCTGCTGGTCCACCACCGCCGAAGAGCTGCGGCTCGACCCAAATCGAGAAGAACTGGGCATCAAGTCCACCCTCCTGCGCGCGCACTGAATCGAAGTGTCCGTCGGTGAGGCGTTGCGAAAGATCAACGTTTTCATCGAGCAAACGCTGCGTGGTGTCCGCATGCATGTCTATGGCAATGGCCCTTTTATGAATCGCAAGCGGGTCATTGGCGCTGTTAGTAGATGGTGTGGGAGAGGGCGACTGAGTTCCGGTTTGTTGAGTCATGTGACAGTTGCTGAAGCCGATTGAGATCAGAATCGCGAACGCGGCCAGACGAGAAGGTTCGCGACTTAAGCTCGTCCCGTCAGGAATCAGCGAACAATTAATAATGTCTCTTAAATGGCGGACCATTTCGATGGTACGTCGGTAAGTTTGTGCGAAGCAAGCCTGCTTGCCAAGCAGCATAAAACTAGGTATTGTGCCCCATTAGTAACCCTGCTAATCGCGAACAAGAATGATAACAGAAGCTAACTTTCAGAATAGGTTTTCGCAAAACTTTTCTGCCCGCGGTTAAGAAGCGATTCGCCTCACTAGTCTCTTAGTTGATTTCCTTAAGGAGTAAAAAAGAAATGTTTCATAAAGATGGCAAGGCAAAAGATGTGAGTACTCCTCGCATATGCGATTTCGTTTGGCATGATGGCGAGTTCATCAAGTGGAGCGACGCGCGCGTGCATGTGATGTCTCATGTTTTGCACTACGGTTCGAGCATCTTTGAAGGCATCAGATGCTACGACACGAAGAGCGGGCCGGCGATCTTTCGCTTGAAAGAGCACATGCAGCGGTTTTTGAATTCCGCCAAGATTTACCGCATGGATCACTCCTGGACCCTCGATCAACTATGCGCGGCTTCAGTTGAATTGGTCAGTAAAAGCGGCCTCAATCAGTGTTACATCCGTCCGATTCTCTTTCGCAGCCTCGATGAAGAGAGACCGGCGTTTGGTGTTAACCCGTTTCCGAATCCGTTGGCTTGCTACATCGGTGCCTGGGACTGGGGTAAGTATCTCGGCGACGAGGCGATTGAAAAGGGTGTCGACGTTTGCGTTTCGACCTGGAACCGTTTGACGCCGAACTCGATGCCGGCCATGGCGAAGAGCGGCGCGAACTACATGAACTCCCAGCTGATCAAGATGGAAGCTTTGCTCAACGGCTTTGCCGAAGGCATTGCGCTCGATGATCGGGGTTACGTTTCGGAAGGTTCAGGGGAAAACATTTTTATTGTCTCTAACGATACGGTGCTGACGCCGCCACTTTCGTCTTCGATACTCGCGGGCATTACCCGCGACAGCGTGATCCAAATTTGTGAGGAACTGGGAATCTCTATCAAGGAGCGCAGCATTCAACGCGCGGCCCTCTACGTTGCCGACGAGGCGTTCTTCTCAGGCACGGCGGCGGAGATTACGCCGATTCGTTCCGTGGATCGGATCACTGTTGGCAAGGGCGGACGAGGCGAGATCACGACGAAGATTCAGGAAGCCTTCTTTCAGATTACGAAGGGTGAGCGCAAGGCGCCGGGAGATTGGCTGACTTACGTAAACGCTGCGCATCCCGCGACCGTGGCGAATAATGGTCACAAGGCGCAAGAGGGCAGCGGAGCAGCAGCGATTAGTGGGCCAGGAATTGAGCCGGCGCTCAACTACCATACTGTGGCGTCTGAATAGAAGCTTGCTGTCCAACTGGATTAGAGAGTAGGGGCGTCCCTCCGGGGGTGCCCCGATTTTTTTTGGAGAGGAGCGTCCATTCGATTGCCCGATTGCCGATTGCCGATTGCCGCAACCACAAATTGTCGATTGGCAATCACCATGAGTCGATCCGGTCGCTATCGCTCCCTGTTCTGACTTTGTGGACCCACTAAAGAGCTACACCGTCGCTACTAGCCGCGAACTTTTAGTGCAAAGCCGACCTCCCGATACGCGAGGTAAATGAGGTCCTAATACTGGCCACACGTTGGGCGGTCCCTCCCGCCCTCGCTCCCCTGAAGCTCAGCGTTCGAAAGTCTTTTTTCGCCCTGTTGCGCTTATTGCGGGCGGGACGCCCGCGATCCGAAAAACGTAATCGTTGACCTTCAGAGCGCCGATTAGCTATTATCTTTTCGGCCTTTACCAGCCAATTCAGCCCAACCCCAAAGGGACCAATTCCGCGTTCCTTTCTCACTACAAAGTTTTAGCAGTCTTCGCGTTACCGCAAATCGCTGTTCCCGTCTCGTGAGGTAACTAGCCCAGCCCATGATAAAAATCGACGATCTACTTCGTGTCGCCAGCAGTCACGGTGCCTCCGATCTCCATCTTAAAGTCGGGGCCTTTCCCGTCATGCGCATCGGTGGAGAGCTTCATCCCCTCAGCGATGCGCCTCGTGTGAAACAGGAGGATGCGTTGGACATGGCGTTCTCCATGATGTCGAACCGCCAGAAACAACGCTTCAAAGAAGCTTCGGAAGTGGACATCGGTTACGGCGTAAACGGTCTGGGCCGCTTTCGCGCGAACATTTTTCAACAGCGCGGCAGCGTGAGCATCGTGTTGCGCGTGATTCCGGAACAAACGAGAAATACATCTGAGCTCGGTCTACCACCCGTGATCGATAAAATCTCGGAAGAGCGACGCGGACTGATTCTCGTAACCGGTTCGACGGGTTCGGGAAAATCAACGACGCTCGCCGCGATGATCGATCGCATCAACGCGATGCGCAGTGGGCACATCGTCACGATCGAAGATCCAATCGAGTTTCTGCACAAGGACAAGATGTCGTTTGTCACGCAACGAGAAGTTGACGTGGATACGCGGTCGTTCTCGGAAGCTTTGCGTGGCGCTCTACGACAGGATCCGGATGTGATTCTGGTCGGCGAAATGCGAGACTACGAAACGATTGAGACGGCTTTGATGGCGGCCGAAACTGGTCACCTCGTCCTCTCCACTTTGCACACACTCGACGCGACGGAAACTATCACGCGCATCGTTTCCTGTTTTCCTTCGCACCAGCAGAAGTCTGTGCGGATTCAACTCGCGGGAATACTGAAAGGCGTGATCTCCATGCGCCTCGTGCGCGCCGCGAAAGGCGCCGGACGAGTGCCCGCCGTGGAGGTAATGGTTTCGACAGGACTAATTCGCGATTACATCGTCAACGAAGAAAAGACTTACCTGATCCGGGAAGCGATTGCGGCCGGCACTTCGCAATATGGCATGCAGACTTTCGATCAATCGCTCTTCAATCTTTTTCAGTCAGGTTTGATCTCGCTGGAGGAAGCACTACACAACGCGAGCAATGCTGATGAATTTAAGATGCGGGTCTCCGGCATCCTTTCCGCCGAGCAGGCGATGAGCACGATGAGTTCCCGTGTGGAGACAGTTTCGCCGTCGTCGGATCGCAATACGGGATCGTTATTTGTGAAGCACTGAACGGCCTAATGCGAACCGCCTGGTTTCGTTTGCGTCGTCAAGCTTAGTGAGGTCACTGACGCCGGTCAGAGTTGAGAGTGGCTCCAGCTTCAGACCAAAGTTCCGCGGGTTCTCGCCAATTATCGCCGCTGCAAAGAACATCGGCACGTAGCCGGCCCCCTCGTTACGAAACGATTCGCCGAGGCGATGGCGGTTCCGAAACAAAATCCAAAACGTCCGCTCGTAATCGTCAGAGTCTCGCACTTCTCGCAAGCTGCCGCGAACAAAGGTAGACCCGGTGTTATAGCTAAGCAGTACTAGGGTCATGCTCTCTGCGTCGTCGCCGAGTTCAGCCATGTGATCGGCGATGTAGTGTGCGGCAGCGGGAGCGACTTTCTCGACGTTACACAGTTCTCCGCTCCCCACGTCGTAGTGCCGCGCGGTTTGCGGCAGAAATTGAAAGAGGCCCTTCGCGCCAATGCTGCTCTCGTAACACGGTCGATACGCCGATTCGATCATCGGCAAATAGATACCAATGATCACCGGAACCTTCCGCGCGGCGAACGAGCGCGCGATAGTAGGCAGGTAGGGAACCGCGCGAGCGTAGAGCAAATCAAGACTTTCGCCGTTTCCGGCGTCTGCCGTGCGGTTGCTGCGAGTCACGTAGGAATCTATTTGTCTTTTTATTGCCCGCAGCGCGTCTTCATCGAGTTTTCCGGGACGATCTCCCATCATGGTCGAGATCCGTTGTTCCTGGGCGGCGATGAAAGCGAGTTGCTCCGCGTCAGTCATTTCCACGTAGACCTTCTCGAAACTTGCGACGGGAGCCGCTCCACCGCTTGCCGCTGGCCGCGGAGCCCGTAAGTTTTGATTAGCAAAGGCCGCGGCAATAATGATGGCGAGCAGTAAAGCAAAACCCAAAGCGAGTAAACCGTAACGGCTCGACGACTGTTTGGTTTTTGTCAAAGCATCCGCGCCAAAGCTGGCGGCATCATTTCTGGAGAGCAACTCCGCAAACGTTTCTTCCTTCCCGACTCCCGCGCTATCCAGTCTCTCTTGCACTCGTTTCAGATCATCCTGAAGTTCAAGAGCGGTCTGGAAACGATCTTCTCGATTCTTTCGGATCGTCTTTTCCACGACTTGAACCAGGGATTGCAGCTCCGGCGAACAATCTGCGGCAGCCGGCGCCAGAGGCAGGGGCTCACGCTCGAGAATGTCGACGAGGGTGTCCATCCGCGTCGCGCCGCTGAATGGCAGACGATGAGTGAGCATCTGGTAAAGCACAACACCAAAGCTCCAGATGTCTGTACGTTCGTCAATTGCGAGTCCGCGTGCCTGTTCCGGTGACATGTAACCCACAGTTCCGACGACTGCGCCGGTCTCGGTGAACATCGCTGCTCCAGCGTGCGCGTCAGAAGCCGGCACTTCCAGCAATTTGGCAATTCCGAAATCCAATATCTTCACCAGACCATCACGGCGTCGCATGATGTTGTCGGGCTTGATGTCACGGTGCACGATGCCGGCTGCGTGAGCAGTAGCCAGACCAGATACGATCTGCTTGGCAATGTCGAGAATCTCAGACAGCGTAAGCTCTCGCCGGGCGATTAGTTCCTGAATCGTCTGGCCGTCAATGAATTCTGTGGCGATAAAGCGAACGCCATCCGCCTCGCCGACTTCGTGAATTGTGAGAATGTTTGGATGGTTTAAGGCCGACGCCGTTCGTGCTTCCCGCTGGAAGCGAGCCAGACGTTCGTCATCCGAAGCGAAGAACGCGGGCAGCAGCTTCAACGCTACGAGGCGATCGAGGCGGCTGTCCTCTGCGAGGTAAACTTCACCCATCCCGCCCGCGCCGAGACAATCAACGATTCGATAGACGCCAATTTCGCGTCCAATGTTATTGCCTAGCTGGTGGCCGAGGACGACACGCGCGTCCTGCACCAGCGCTGGTTGCTCGATGAAGTCGCCGGCATCGTCATGGGCCGCGATCAATGTGGCGGTCTCGTTCCGCAAATCGTCATCATCAGAAAACGCCTGGTCGAGAAACGACGCACGCTCGTGCGGAGGACGGTCAAGCGCGTCCTGTAAGATCGCCTCAACTTTTTGCCACCGCTCAGGAGTCATAAAACGAATGGTGAGTGCGGAATGATGAATGATGAATGCGTGACAAGAAATCGAATAACTCGAAACCTGTCTTAGTTAGTCGTCATTTATTCCAGCTCTTCTGCCCGGCGGTGTCGGTGTGTCCAACCGCATTCATTCCGCATTCATCATTCCGCATTCAGCCTTCTGTAGAGCCAGGCTTTTGCCGCGCGCCAGTCCCGCCGCACTGTCATCAGAGAAACTTCCAACACCTGCGCAGCTTCCTCGAGACTTAGTCCTCCAAAGTAACGCAGCTCCACAACTCTGCTCTTGCGCGAATCGAACTGCGAAAGCTCGGCCAAGGCATCATCGAGCGCTACCAGTTCGGCAGCACGTTGCTGCGTCATCAAAGCAGCATGTTCCAGCGATACTTGCCGAACGCCACCACCATGTTTGGCGAAGTGACGTCGGCGTGCATGATCGATCAAGATGTGACGCATCACCTGGGCAATCACGCCGAAGAAGTGCGAACGGCTTTGCCAATCGTAGTTTTTCTTTCCCAGCAGACGCGCGTAAGCCTCGTTTACAAGTTCGGTTGTTTGCAGGGTGTTGCCGGTTCGCTCATGCCTGACATACCGATGTGCCATGCGCCGCAGCTCGTCATAAACGAGGGGCGTCAACTTATCCAAAGCTGCCGCATCTCCGTGTTGCCATTCAGCAAGCAACTTGGTCACGTTCTGCTGCGAAGAAGAAATCATCTCGTTTGCCGGACTCATCGAAAGCTCGGCTGAATTCTAACATCTTTAACGGAAGCAGAATCTGGGAGCTCAACACAATCGCCTAGGCAAAAAAGTTTTCACTTGGATGAACACTTTGGCGACGCATTTTCGCTTATTCATTAGGAGGGTCTGCACTGCAGGTATCCCAAAGGGTGCCGCAACTGACCTCAATTCACGAGCAGGAGAAAAAGTTATGACGAAACAAACACTTCTATTGATGGGCGCCATCATCCTTGCCTTAACAACGAGCAATTCGATCTCTGCGCAAAGCACGGTCAAGCTTTATCGGCAGATGAGCCCCAGCGAACAAGCGGCATTCGTGCAAGAAAAGGCGGGTCAGATTGCTCGTCAAATCTCTGGCAACGAGTATGAATTCACGCCCGCATTTGAAATGGAAATCCAGAAACACATTGATAGTTATGTGCGACGCATTGGAAACAACGCCAGCGATCGTCCGGGCAAAAGCGATGCGCGTTTGGTATTCAGACGCGGGAGCGCTTTCGCTCCCACCTTGATAGCCGCCTTTAAGGCCCAGAACGTCTCACCTCTAATTGGTTTGTATATCCCGATGATTGAATCGGAATATATAAACATTCCCGGGCCCAACTCGATGGGCGCGACAGGAATGTTTCAGTTTTTACCGCAAACTGGAAAACGTTACGGCCTTTCGAGCGATGACTTGTTGAACGTAGAGAAGTCCGCAGATGCTGCCGCGCGTTACATCGCGCACAGTACTGCTACGTTTGCAGGCGATTCGATGAAGGAGGCGCTTGCGTTGCTTTCCTATAACCGCGGCAGCCAGAACACGCGAAGAGATCTCGAGCTCGTGCTTGATAGTCAGAATAAAGACTGCAGCATTTGCGCGTTAACAGCAGCACGAACAAAACTGGACAAAACATTCCAGGATGAAGGCGTTCACTATGTGCCGCGCTTCTTTGCCGCTGCCATCATCGGCGAAAATCCACAAGTTTTCGATCTGCAAATGGAACCGCTCTCTTCGTTTGAACGAAAGGAGTAATGGTGATCGGCTGAGCCGGCTCTGGCTTAGAAGTCGCGCGCCGTGTTCGATTCGGCTTTGCCGCCTCACATCCGGCGGCAAAGCCGAAGCCTAAAAAAAGACGTAAGGGCGAGCGGCTCGCCCCCCCGCCATAAGAAAGAAACCACCACATCAGTAGTCAAAGACTTACCGCACACCGTGCCGGCCTGGGCGCAAACCCCCACTGCAAATTCAGTTCACCCTCAAGCGCCGCATCACGCGCACGCCTGAACGCCAGTCTTCATTAATGTCGAAACGGTAGATCTCGATGTCGCTGGAGATGGTGCGCGCGAGGGTCTGGAAAGCCGGATGAAACCGGAGCGTGGGAGCGACGAGATAAACAAGCGGCGCTTCGTTGCTGATTTTCCGATCCCCAAACAGTTTTGCACGCGCAATGTTCCCGCGACGCCGGTGCGCTTCTACTCGCTGCCAATAGTCGGCACCCTGCAACACATGCTCGCGATCCTCGGAAACTTTTAGCTCAATCACGACGAGCCGGCCATCTTGCCGCAGAGCCAGCAAGTCGATCGGACGGACGCCCAGCCGTCCGCCGCGCGCAAGACGAAACTGCGCGTAGAGTGGGGCAATGATCAATCCCGGATCTAATCGCGTGATGTCGCGCCGCAAAATCGATTCAAGCCATGCTTCCGCAGCATTGCGATAAAGCGCGTGGCGATGATCGGCCGCAGCCGCAGATCTGTGTTCGCGCAGGTCGTTCATTAGTTCGGCGTAGAAGTGGAAAGTCTTTTCTTCCAGCAGACGTCGATGGGCGCCTTCGATGCCGAACCAAACCCGCTCGATTGAGAAGACGCGCCGCACGCGAGCGAACGGCATTCCGAGGTAGCGAAGGGTTTGGCCATGACGCGCATGGACGATGTCGATCGCGTCAGGCGCTTCTGCCGTAATCGCCGCAGCCAGTTCGCTGACCTCGGCGGCCGCACCCGGCGGAAATCGCGATAGCCTTTTCTTCCATAGTTCTTTGCTTGGAGGACAGGGAACTTCGATTAGCTCAGTCCAGCCGTCGTCAACCTCAAAAACAACAATCGCGTCTCGGAGACTGTCGCGCAGCAGAGCGATCCGTGTTATCAGCGACTTTTTGATTTCGCGATCGACGATCAGCCAGAGTTGCTGGATGTAAGGCGGACGCGAACGCTCGCTTGTGTGTGTAAACCACAGCAGGGCTGAAGCAAGAAAAGCATCAGTCTCGCTTGCTTTTGGTGAAGCCACAGATCCTGTGATGGCGATCCGCTGATGTTTCTGTCTCAGGATGATGCGCGCGTATTTACCCGGCTGCCCGCGTCTCGCGCCCGGACTGAGCGAGGTTCGTTCGATCTTTGAAAAACCCGGCCGGGCGGAAGCGGCAAGCTGAGCCAATTGTTCGCAGCGCAGCAGTCGAGCTGCCTTAACGGTCGCCGCGATTGAACTTACCGAAGCGCGCGGAATAATTTCGATCACGGGGCGCTCTGCACCGAGGCGCCGCGATGCTTCGAGCAGCAGTTTTTCGCCCGACCACTTCCAACCACCAACGTGCCACGAGCGCGTTCCATGTTCAGTCCAACAAGATAAGATCAAACGTCCATTAACGAGTTCGATCGTTAGCTCGTCGCGTCTAAGCGTTTGGACGCTGTCGTCGCTCAACGTGCAGAACCACTCGCTGTGCTCGCGGAAGTATTGTTGGATTTGTTCGTGGGCAACGGCTGCGCGCGCCGCATCAGTGAGGGTTTCGAACATGGGCTGAGGTCCCGACGTGAGGCAAGTCTAATGCAGCTTAACACCGCCAAGATTAGGATACGCCACAGTAGCCAAGGACTCGAACTGTTACCGCCAAGACGCCGAGTCGCCCTGAGATAAATCATTTTCTAAAAGGCCAAACTTTAATGCTTCTCTCTTGGCGTCTCTGCGTCTGGGCTTCGGCGGTTTCATGGTGTTTGCTGGTGATAGGGTCTAAAGCCCGCTGACGCTGTTTTCGTCGTTACTTCTACCGTGTGCTACCATTTCCGGTCAACTAATTCCAAAACTTTAGAATTCAAAATTGATGAAAAATGTCTATCTCGCTGCATCCGTCCGCACTCCAATCGGACGTTTTGGGGGCACACTCGCCTCGTGGACTGCAGCCGATTTGGGTGTGGCCGTCGCTAAGGAGACTTTGCGACGTGCAGGTATGCAAGCAGACGAAATCCAGGAAGCGATTTGGGGTTGTGCGCGCCAGGCGGGTGGCGGACCAAACGTTGGGCGCCAAATCACCTATCGCGCGGGTGCGCCTGAAACCGTGCCCGCGTTCACCGTCAATCAGGCGTGCGGCTCAGGATTAAAAGCGATCATTCTTGCCACCCAGGAGATCCTCCTCGAGCGCGCGAATGTCGTGTTGGCGGGAGGAACTGAGAGCATGTCGCGCGTGCCTTACTTCGCCGAAGGAGCGCGTTGGGGTATGCGCATGGGTAACCAGCAACTGGCCGACGGCATGTATCGTGATGGTTTCAATGACCCACTTTCCGGATTAGTGATGGGAGAGACGGCGGAAAATCTTGCCCACCAATACAACATACCACGTAGCGAGCAGGACGATTTTGCGTTGCGTTCGCAACAGCGCGCGCAGGTGGCGATCGAGTCGGGACGGTTTGACGATGAGATTGTGCCGTTGGAAATCAAAGGCCGCAAAGGTGAGACAATTTCGTGCGCGCGTGACGAACACTATCGCGCAGGGACAACGATCAAAGACCTAGGCAAACTCGCACCAGTGTTTTCCAGTAACGGCACGGTCACCGCGGGCAATTCTTCCGGCATTACTGACGGGGCTGCCGCGCTGCTGGTGATGAGCGAAGCGGCTGTTAACAAATCCGGCGTCAAACCGCAGGCGCGTATTGTTGATTACGAGGTCACTGGCGTGGCTCCCGAGATTATGGGGATTGGTCCGGTTCCGGCCGTCCGATCGTTGTTGGCGCGCCAGCAACTAAAACTTGAAGATGTTGATTTGGTAGAGCTCAACGAAGCCTTTGCGGCCCAGGTGATCGCCTGTGATCGGGATCTGGGATTCGATACCGCGCGGCTAAATGTAAATGGCGGAGCGATTGCACTCGGGCATCCAATCGGATGTACTGGGGTACGAATAACTACAACGCTGCTCCATGAGTTGCAGAAACGAAATGCCAAACTAGGATTGGCAACTCTTTGCGTCAGTGGCGGCATGGGCTTGGCGCTGCTTGTCGAACGTGTCTAATCAATGATCAGGAAACTCATACTGTGTCTGCTTGCGATCGGAATGTTTTCGCCGGTGCTCTGCGATCGAGTTGCCGCCCAGGGGGTCAAACTTTACCCGGTCGACGAAGCTGCCAAAGATGCCTCTTTCAAGCGCTTTCGCGACAGATTGATAGTGGCCGTTAAAAAACGCGACGGGAAGTTCTTGCTTAGCATTGTCCATCCGAAGATTCTGAATAGCTTCGGAGGAGACGGTGGGATTCGAGAGTTCGCCGATACGTGGAAATTGAATTCGCCTGACAGCAAAGTCTGGACGGAGCTATCAAAGGTCCTCTCACTGGGTGGTTCTTTCGATAGAGAAAACGGGCAAAAGGTCTTTGGAGCTCCTTACATCTCGAGCCGCTGGGACAGCATCCAGAACAAGCTTCCGCGAGACGCCGACGCTTTTACACACTCAGCAATCATCGCCGTGAGAGTTCCCGTCTACAGTAAACCCGACGCTGCGGGCCGCGCCGTCGCCTTTCTCTCTTATGATGTTGTCGAGGTAGACAACGAGCGTTCAGTTTGGAAAGGCGAACATGAAGAGCTTCTTTGGGTGAAGATAAAAACGTTAAAGGGTCAGGAAGGATACGTCGAGGGAGATAAGATTAGATCCGCCACCGATTATCGGGCATTTTTCAAAAAGGTCAGAGGCAAGTGGCTGATGTACATTTTCGTCGCCGGAGATTGATCGCAGTATCAAAAATGCGCCGACGTTTGATCGCTATTGCCGCTGTTGCAGGAGTCCTTTTGATAGCCGGATTAGCAATTTATAGGAACAGGAATCTGCGCCGCACCGAACCTACTAATAACCCAAGCGCCGAGACCCAGCTGAACAGCACCACCGTCCCGCCGTTTTCTACCAGAGAACCTGAGTCGTATCAGGCAACTCGCGTAATCACAATCACGGAAGCAGCGCCAGACAACATCGATGCGGCAGCGCCACAGCGTGTCGAAAGAATCATGTTGGCGCGGTTGGGAGATCAGCGCCGTGAAGAGTATGAAGCGGGATCGATCGGCTCCATCGTCTTTCTGGAAAATGCCGGCGGACGTTTCATTTTGCTCCCGCAAGCAAAGCTCTACGCAGACGCGAATGACGCCGCCACTGTAGAGGCTCTCGCAATCGCCAGAACTGAAGCTGAGACAATCTCACCCGATCTCTTGATCAACTCGCCGCGCTCTCCTATTCAATATCAAAAGCTGGAAGCCGGGGCGATCGATGGACGAGTTGCAACGAGGTATCGAGTTACTGGGAACTCAACTGCTGACAAAAACGAGAACTTCATCTGGGTGGATGAACAATTGGGAATGCCGGTAGCATCGCGATACACAAGCACTGACGCGAACAGGTCGACGCGCGTCTCCATAGACTTGAAAAACATTCGCACGGAAGTGGACCCGAGAATGTTTGTATTGCCTGTTGATTATCGTAAGGTTGCTGCGTCGCAGGTCTTAACTATGGTTCGAAGCTCTAAGAACCAATCCGGGGTCGCCAGTGGACTGAAATAGCAACCTCAAGTTGCGGCCAGGCATCGGAGAGGCGCTTGGCAATATCGAGCATCAGCATGGAATTCAAAGGAAGGCATTGAGTTATGATGAGATTTCTTAACCGTTCCGCATTTTTTAGTTTGTTAATTGTCGGCCTGGCTGTTTCAGTTTGCGGACAAACCGCGCGAAGGGCTGCGACTGCTCAATCCCGTACTAGTTTGGCTGCAAGTCTTCCAAATTCAGACACAGTGGCGCTCGTGAAAGTCCGGCGCTTACTCGATGAAGCTTTGCCGGCGCTGCTGGCGAATAATCCTGCAAGGCTCGCGGAAGTAAACGCGCGGATTCAGAACTTCAAAACGCGCACCGGACTAGACCCGCGCGCTTTTGATGAACTGGCACTGGGGCTTGGTTATGAGTACCCGGCATCGGGAGCGATGAAAATTACGACAGTCGGCCTGGCCCACGGAACCTTTAACTCCACATCTCTGGTTGCTGCCGGCCGTGCGGCCGCTGCCGGAAAATATCGCGAAGAGAAGTATCAGGGAAAAACAATTCACGTTTTCACCCTCGACGAGCAGCTGCGCGTGTTTGGACTTCTTGATTTAAGAATTCGAGAGCTTGCAGTAGCGCCGCTTAATGCAAACACGCTCGCTCTCGGAGATGTGCAACGGGTGCGAGGTGCTATCGATGCGAGCAAGGGAAACAAACGAGCGAACGCCGAATTGATTTCGCTCGCCACCCAGAATGCCAATGCGATTGTTGGTTTTGGTGGAAATGTTACCCCGGCAATGCTCTCGCACTTGCGAATCTCCAACGATGCAGTTACTAAGGACTTGGGGTCAGTACGTCAGATTTACGGATTTGTAGGCATGACGGAAAAGGACGTTGAGGTACTCGCGGCAGCGCGTACCGCAGATCCGGGAGCGGCTCGCAGTCTCGGAGCGACGGTCGAGAGTTTGACTGCATTCGCGGGACTGTTTGCAAACCGGTTGCCGGCGGCGCGAGCGGCCCTTGCCAAAAGCGCTTTGGGAAATTTGAAGGTGACGGTGCAGGGAAACGATCTGCAACTGCGCACTGCTGTGGCCCAGGCAGAAGTTGGTCCGGTGATACGCGGTTTTTAACTACCGTTAATTACATAGAAAGAGAGCCCGGTACTAACGCCGGGCTCTTTTCATTTTCAGTGATCAGTTGTCTAACTTCCGGGTATCGGGAACTGTTGTGGCAGAGGCGCTGCCGCCGGCTCGTCTTCCTGCAAACTCGCAAGCACTTCCTTGTAAATGATGATTTTGCCTTCCTGCTTCAAGCGTTGCTGAACTTTGGCAATGTAGTCATCAAAAACCTGGTTCTGACGTCGCTTCAGCAATTCAGACGTTCGGCCCACTCTCTGCGGATTGAACGTTGCCATTTCAGGCTCGACACGTTGCGTTGAGCCAATGATGACCCAGCTATCACCAACCTTTATTGGCGTCTTCGTAACATCGCCCTCCTTCAGCGCATAGATCGCCTCATCGAGAGAGGGGCTGGTGCCGGCTTTTCCGAGCGTGGCGCCGAGTTTGAAATCCAACTCATTCCCAACTTCAAATCCCGCCTTCTCGCCCGCGGCCTTGATGTCGCCGGGCTTGTTAATGGATCCTGCCAGCTCGCGAGCCTTTTGCTCGAGCTGCGACTTGGCCCGTTCCTGTTTCAACGACTGCGCGACCTTGTCCTTTACTTCGTCGAACTCAGGAATGCGCGGATCTTTCTTATCCACGAACATCGGGATCGCGAAGCCACCCTTCACACCCGTACGCTCGCCGACATCATTTGGATTGTTGAGGACGGCGATTGCTTGTTCAAACTGCTGGTTGCTTCCGATGTCCGCTACATCGTCGCCGGGGCGAATGTAGTCGGTCTCTTTCACCATCTCGGCCGGCTGCATGTTGGCTTCCGCCGCCAATTCTTTGGCAACTTTCTGCGGGTCCTTAGTTTCCTTCAACCGCGCTTGGGCGCGTTCAGCAAGTTTCGCCGCGACACCGTACGAGCGAGTGTTGCGCAACGAAACGAGCAATTCCGGTTTTGCTTCCTCAAAAGTTTTCGGCACCGATTCGTCGCGCCGCAGAATGTACCATTGACCACCGTACTTGATCGGGATATCGGAGACTTCGCCCGGTTGCATATCGACTGCGCGTTCATAAAGGCCATCGGGCTTAATAAGATTTTTCTTCACAAGGCGATTCAAGAAGCCGCCGTTCTTCGCCGTTGCGGGGTCTTCTGAATTACCGCGAGCGGCTTCGGCAAAGGCTTCTTTCGTCGCTTGCACACCAGTCCCGCGCAACTTAGCAATCAGATCCTTTGCCTTCTGCTCAACCTGGGCATCGAGATCGGGGCGCGCCACTCGCAGAAGAATCTGCTGAACTTTTACCCCCGCCTGTTTGTTCTCAGGAGTTAGTTGGTCGTAGCGTTCGCGCAAGTCCTTGTCCGACATTTGCAGCTTCGCACCCGCCTTCTCCTGATTGATATATAAGTAGCGGACTTTCTTCTGTGGCTCGTCGATCCGGTAATCAGTCTTGTGCTGTTCGTAATGAGCGCGCAGCTCATCATCAGAAACGGTGATCTTTTCCACGAGCTTTTCCGGCGAAACCAAAACGTAGGTCAGATTTAGAGTCGTAGTTTCACGCCGGTAGTTGTCTTCCACTTCCGCATCTGACACAGCCACGCTGGAGGTGATGAAGGCCTTCAGATTCCGGTAAGCCAATTGATCGTGAAACTGTTGCTCAAAGCGTTCGACGTCTCCCGACTGTGACGCGGCGATCTGCCGGTAACGCTCAGGATCCTTGTCAGGATCGAGATTGACGTACTGACCGGTTGCGGGATCGCGAAACTGCTTGCGGATTTCCGCGGCGACTTCAGCTTGCGACGGGGCGAGACTGAGGCGCGCGGCTTCCTGCTCGATGATCTTCTTTTGGATCACGCCCTCGAGAATGCTCTCGTTGGTGAGACCGAGTTGGGCCAAACTGATCTGGCCGCCGTAGCGTGATTGCACTGCTGCTTTTTGGAGGGCGACGTCGGCAACGGTAACTTCTGCACCGTTCACCTTCGCAACCACGTCAGTGTTTTTGCTTGGTTCGAGATAGTTGGTGTTACGCCCTGGCGCGTAAAAGACAATCAAACTCACAGCCATTACGACTGCAAATCCCACAATGATTATGCTGCGGGTGCGTTCCAGGCGTCCTAATTGTTTAAGCATTTAATATTTACCTTTCAAGCGAAGGGCGGATTGTAAAGGAGCGGGGCGTAGCACTGCAACTTGGCAATTCGAACTTGGAACTTTGTACTTGGTACTTTGCTTTTGGCTTGGGATTGGTAGCTGAGGATGTCTGGAGGAAAAATTAGACCAAGTACAAAGAACAAAGTTCCAAGTTCCAAAAATGCGCACCTCCGAAGCGAGAAAGCCTCGCCTTACCTGACATTCCACCACCGCAAATGTTATTTTAGGTACATTGATGAACAGCACCACTTGGTTATGGGTCGGTTTTTCTGTCTTTATTCTGGTAATGCTGAGTCTGGATCTCGGACTCCTTAACCGCAGAGCCCACGCAATCAAATACCGCGAAGCGGCCACCTGGAGCGCAGTCTGGGTGACCCTGGCGATGATCTTTGCGGCGCTTGTCTTTTGGTACCAGGGCTCGCAGAGAGGTCTGGAGTTTCTCACCGGCTACCTGATTGAGCTCTCACTCTCCGTAGACAATCTTTTTGTCTTTCTGCTGATCTTTTCTTACTTCAAAGTACCGGCACGGTTTCAGCATCGCGTTTTGTTCTGGGGCGTGCTGGGCGCCCTTGTGATGCGCCTGACGATGATTTTTATTGGCGCCGCCCTGATTAGGGAATTCAATTGGATCATCTATATCTTCGGTGCCTTCCTGGTTTATACCGGCATCAAGATGTTCAAGCAGCAGGAGCTGGACATTCAGCCGGAAGATAATCCGGTTGTCCGGTTTGTCACCAGATACATCCCAATTGACCGTCATTACGACGAGCAGAAGTTTTTCACCCGCAAGAACGGCAAGTTAACGGGCACGCTCTTGTTGCTGGTGCTCGTGATTGTCGAAGTCACGGACCTCGTTTTTGCAGTCGATTCGATTCCGGCAATCTTTGCAATTACGACGAATACCTTCATCGTTTATACCTCGAATGTCTTTGCCATTTTGGGACTGCGGTCGATGTACTTCCTGCTGGCAGGAGTTGTTGAGAAGTTTCAGTATCTGAAGATGGGACTGGCGATC
Organism: Pyrinomonadaceae bacterium; assembly: GCA_041750995.1. GTDB lineage: Bacteria > Acidobacteriota > Blastocatellia > Pyrinomonadales > Pyrinomonadaceae > PSRF01. The sequence continues at coordinate 211,499 of JBGSYG010000040.1, forward strand.
GTCCTCACCTTCATCGGTGTGAAGATGCTGGTGACGGCCGTTGGGGTTCACATTCCGATTTTGTTTTCTTTGGCTTTTGTTGGCGTCGTGTTACTGAGCTCCGTCGTCGCCTCATTGATTTGGCCTAAAGATTGTGAGACCGGGATTGAGGTGGATCTACCCGAGGACTTTGATTCTCCATTCGAAGACGATGAGCCGCAGGCAGACTTCCCCAAGGAAGACGCCGACGCTTCCCAGCAAGAGGAAAAGGAAGAACCAATCGGCTTCGACCGCCGTTAGATTCAATCGACATCATTTGCTTCCTGCGTTAGAATGCCCGGGTTTAAAGGACCTTTTGAAGAATTCGCCATGGCTGGTTTGAAACCACTTACCAAACTCCTCCTTACGGTGCCGCTTTTGCGCCGCGCATCCTAGCGCGTCGGGAGCGGCGAATCTCAACATCTTATTGCGACGCTTCACTGTAACCGGGTGAGGTTTTGTCCGTTCATGCGGAACAATTGATTTTGCGTAAATTGCATCAGGGACAACTGAGATGAACGAAAAGTATTTTCCGGAAGTAATAGAGAAGAAATGGCAACAGCAGTGGCAAGAGTCGCGCGCCTTTGAAGTGAGCGACGACGATCCGCGTCCAAAATTTTATTGCCTGGAGATGCTGCCCTACCCTTCCGGCTACCTGCACATGGGCCATGTTCGCAACTACTCCATCGGCGATGCACTCGCCTGGTATAAGCGACTTCAGGGGTTCAACGTACTTCACCCGATCGGTTGGGATAGTTTTGGACAGCCGGCGGAACAAGCGGCCATCAAGCGAGGTGTAAATCCGCGGGCCTGGACCGAAGAAAACATCGTGCACATGCGAGGCCAATTGCAGCGGCTCGGCGTCAGCTACGATTGGTCACGCGAAATTGCTGCGCACCGACCCGATTATTACAAGTGGGACCAGTGGTTTTTTTTGAAAATGTACGAGCGTGGTCTTGCTTATAAAAGACTCTCGCCCGTGAACTGGTGTCCGCGAGAGGGGACTGTCCTTTCGAATGAACAATCCTCAGGTGGGCTTTGCTGGCGTTGCGGCGCAGCCGTTGAAAAACGCGATCTGGAACAGTGGTTCCTGCGGATCACGAATTACGCGGAACAACTGGTTGCCGACACAGCCGATATCGAAAACACCTGGCCCGAGAAAGTTATCAAACGACAGCGCGATTGGGTCGGACGCAGTGAGGGCGCCTACGTCGATTTCGGCGTCAAGGACAGCAACAAGAGTATCCGTGCCTTTACCACGCGCATCGATACCATCTATGGCGCCACGGCTGTGGTAATGGCTCCTGATCATCCATTGATCAGGGAACTACTGGCCGGCTCCGCGTTGAAGACTGACGTCGAGAAATTTGCCGAGAAGGTGGCGGCCGAACGTAAACGTCCTGCCGATGCCGGTGCCGAAGAGATCAAAGAAGGATTCAACACCGGAATTCTGGCTATCAATCCGTTCAGCGGAGAAAGCATACCCGTCTGGGTCGCCAACTATGTGCTCATGGATTACGGCACAGGCGCGGTAATGAGTGTTCCGGCGCACGACGAGCGCGACTTCGAATTTGCGCAAAAGTATTCGTTACCGATTCGCCAGGTAATCGCTCCCGTAACGCACGATCAGATTGCTGCCGAGCCGCAGTCGGTTACCGGTACCGATCAATCTGCCGAGATGCACCATGCATTTGTTGAGTATGGCGTGCTGATTAATAGCGGTGAGTGGGGCGGCAAGCTCTCCGCCGTCGCTATCAAGGAAATGGCGGAGCATGCGGAAACAAAAGGCTTTGGTGGCGGAGCAGTTACCTACCGGTTGCGCGATTGGGGAATCTCCCGTCAGCGTTTCTGGGGAGCGCCAGTTCCGATTGTTAACTGCGAAAAATGTGGTTCAGTTGCCGTGCCTTATGAAGACTTGCCGGTCCTGCTTCCAGAGATGGCGGAGTTTACCGGAAGCGGTGAGTCGCCCTTGGCGGGCGTGGCTGAGTTTGTAAACACGAAGTGTCCGAAGTGCGGCGGGCCGGCCCGGCGCGAGACAGACACCATGGATACCTTCGTCGACTCGTCCTGGTATTTCTTTCGTTACTGCGATCCGCGTAACGAGGCTGCGCCGTTTAATTCGGAGATCGTGAAACAATGGACACCTGTCGATCAATACATCGGCGGCGACTCTCACGCGGTGTTGCACCTGATCTACACCCGCTTCTGGACCAAGGTGATGCGCGACCTCGGTTTGGTTTCATTCTCCGAGCCCGTAAAGAAGTTGCTGACCCAGGGAATGGTAACTAATCGTGTCGAAGGAACGGATGAATGGAAAGCGATGTCCAAGAGTTTGGGCAATGGTGTCGACCCCGACGAAATGATCGAAGCGTTCGGCGCCGATGCAGCGCGGCTCTTCATCCTGTTTGCCGCTCCTGTTGAAAACGAATTGCGTTGGAACGAGACCGGCATCGAAGGTGCGGTTCGCTTTCTGCGCAAGGTTTATACGCTGGTGTGGCGCTGGCAAGAGCGACTCACTGACCCGGTGCAGCGAGTCGAAGCGTCGCAGGTGGGCGAGTTCAGCTCCGGAGCGCGCGCGTTGCGAAGGAAGACCCATCAAACGATTGCGCGCGTCACGAACGACTTTGAACATCTGCACTTGAACACCAGCGTGGCAGCTTTGATGGAGCTGTTCAACGAACTGACCGATCTAGATGCTCAGCCGGCGACTGCGTCGCCGAGTGATATGTTTGCTGTCCGTGAAGCGCTGGAGTCGCTCGTCTTGATGCTAGCGCCGTTCGGTCCCCATATTGCCGAAGAGCTTTGGGAGAAGCTGGGGCACAGTGGCGGTTTGTTGGCCCCAGCCACGCCCGCTCGTGCCTGGCCCCAAGCGGATGCTGAATGGGCGCGCAAGGAAGAGCTGGAGATTCCCATTCAGGTCAATGGTCGTTTGCGTTCGCGGGTGATGGCAGCGCCGGATGTTAGTGAAGAGGATCTGCGCGCCGCCGCGCTCGCAGATGAGAAGGTACGCAGCTTCATTGAAGGCCACGAAGTAGTGAAAGTGGTTGTGGTGCCACGCCGTCTCGTAAACATAGTGATTCGATGACGCGCATCACTTAATCCTTTCATTTGTTGCGGCTTAGGCTTACTGTTAGTTAGAATCAGCGAGCGCGTAGCGCCACACAGACGTGCGCTTACCGCGTGGGCTACTGATCAGCTTCCGGTCCCCAAGCGGGCAGTCCCGAGAGACCTTTCGAGCCTTTCAATGAAAGAATGTCCAGCCTGCAGGCGCTGCTTCCCCGATGACATAAATCATTGTCCTCAGGACGGCGACGCCACCACCCCATCGCTGCTGGGCGAACCCATACTCGACGCTCGTTATCAATTGGAGCGACGACTCGGCCAGGGTGGTATGGGAGTCGTCTTTCAAGCCCGCCATATTTTTCTTAAGACAGCGCACGCTATCAAAGTGATCTTGCCGGACCTCGTTGGCAACGATCCTATGCTGGTCACGCGTTTCCGCCAGGAAGCCCTCGCCGCCGCCGCCATTCGCCATCCCAACATCATCGCCGTCACCGACTTTGGTGTCGTGCGCGGCACCATGCCGTTCCTTGTGATGGAGTTTGTGAGCGGCAAATCATTGCAGGAGCTGCTTGCGGAAGAGGGAGTGATGCCGCCGCGCCGGGCGCTGGAGTTGATGAACGCAATCGGCGCCGGTGTCGCTGCCGCGCACCGCATGAACATCGTGCACCGGGATCTGAAGCCGCTGAACATCATGACGCAGGACAAGATGTCCATCGCAGAAGGCGTGAAGATCCTCGACTTCGGTTTGGCAAAGATCAAATCCGGAGAACTGTTAGGTTCATTCGTCCAGGCGAAGACCACCGGGTTGATGGGCTCACCATTCTATATGGCGCCGGAACAGTGGTCCGATGATGAGCCCGATGCGCGCGCGGATGTCTACAGCCTGGGAATCATTCTTTATCAAATGCTCGCGGGCGACGTCCCTTTCAAAGGTTCGTCGATTCCGTCGATCATGAAAAAACATCTGACCTTGCCCCCGCCGAGTTTTCAATCAATTGGAGTCCAGATTGATCCGGCGATCGAAGCGGTCGTGCGTCATGCTCTTGAAAAAGACGTTGCCGCGCGCACCCCTTCCGTGGGTGAGTTTCTAATTGAACTGCGTAATGCCGTTAATGGATCTCCTGAACCTGAGGTTCCGAAACGCGATGTTTCTCCTGACGATCCGAATCGAACTTTGGTCTCACCTCTGTCCGGTACAAATCCCGAGGTAGAGGTAGGACAGAAAACCAACGTTCAGAAGGCGACCGAGTCGTTTCCCCGTATCGGAAACCAAACAGCGGTCGGCGATGAAGGGTCGACGGGTGCAGTCACGGCATCCGAGAAGCTGCGGTTCGAACAGGAAGCCCGTGATCGCGCCGCTCGTGAAGAGCTGGCGCGCGAGGCAGAAGCTCGTCGGGAAGCGGAGGACGCTGCCGCGCGCCAGAAGAAGGCCGAAGAGGATCGACGTCGCAAAGAGCGCGATGAGATTGAAGAACGCGAGCGCCAACACCGTGAACGGCTCGATCAGGTGGCACGCCAGGCAAGCGAGCTGGAAGCACGGTTCGCGCGACTGTCAACCAGCATGACGCCCGAGTCGGGCGATGTGGATCCGGAGGCGACTCAGCTTCACAGGTCCACAGGCGCCGGCTTCTCAACTGGAACAGGCGAACGAACTGGACGAGTCAACGTTGATATCAATCCGAGCCCACGAAACGTCACTTTGTACGTAGTCGCGGCGGTGGTAGCCGTCATGCTCTTGGGCGGTGTGATTACCGCTTACGTGATGACGAGACCCGATCCGGATAACCCCGAACCCGGTCGGCCATCGCCTTCACCGAGCGTCGCGGCCAAGAAATATGGGTTGGATCTTATAGAGATTCCCGGAGGTACTTTCCAGATGGGCCGCAACGATGGCCCGCCCCAGGAGAGGCCCGCGCACGCAGTTACGGTGAAGACATTCCTTCTCGATCGGAATGAAGTTGTGAACGGCGAGTACGCGGATTTTGTACGCGACACTAACAGCCCCGCGCCCTCTCACTGGCCAAATGGTAAACCGGTCTTTGGCCAGGAGAACTGGCCGGTCGTGAACGTGTCTGTGGAAGACGCGTTGAATTTTGCCAAGTGGCGCTCGGAGCGTGATGGCGTTACCTATCGTCTGCCCCGGGAAGACGAATGGGAGTATGCGGCACGCGGCGGCGATCAAGACTATCTCTATCCGTGGGGCAACGACTGGGAAACAAATCGCGCCGTGATGTTGGAAGCGTTCCCGAAGGCAGTCGGATTCTTCCCTGAAGGAAACAATCGTTGGGGTGTTACGGACCTGATCGGCAACGTTTGGGAATGGACTTCGACCAAGTTTGATTTTTACCCCGGTAGTAAGGGCAGCGAGTTACCACCCGATTACAAGACCTGGATTGTGAAGCGAGGCGGATCGTTTTTAAGTGATCCCAAGGATCAGAACAATCCGATCACGGCCACCTATCGCGACTTTGCCCCAGCGTCGACAAAGCACGCGAGCATTGGTTTTCGACTTGCCCGTTCTGTAGACTAGTCGCACATCGGTTTAGGGTTTGCCCGGAGAGTAGTTGAGCCCAGAGCTTCGAGCCATTCACCAGCATCAACGCTAAACTCATCTTTTCAATCTCTCCCGCGCTAGCGGAGCGCCGCATCTTAGAAAGGACGGAAACCGTTTGAACGGTCTCCGAGGCTAGCTCTGAGCCTGCCCCCAGCGGGAGCGGTTGGGAGTGTCATTCGGGCGCAGACCATTTTGGCTAAACGCGACGGTTGGTTACACTAAGACGGTTCAAAACAGTCAATCTCGACTTTCACTTCCTAGAGGTTCAGGAGAACGGCAATGAAAGATTATGCGATGGTGCGCTCGATTTTAGTGGCGACGGCGATGGTGCTGGGCTTGGTACTGCTCGGCGCACCGGCGACTTTTGGACAGGACGTTGGGGCTGACGTGAGTGGCGGCGCCGGGATTTTTCGCCCTAAAAATCCTGAGACTCGCAAGAAGACTGCAAAGCCGGCGACACCGGTAACCAAACCGGGCACTTCAACTCGGCCCACGCCGCGCGTTACTCGTGTAACAACTCCAGCCAACGACGATCGCGTTGAGGATTTGCTGGAGAAGGGGAACGAGTTACGCGATGCGCGTCGTTTTGCCGAGGCTGAGCAGTCTTACCAGGGAGTGCTGAAACTCCGGCCGCGTGATTATCGTGCAGCGTACGGTCTGGGTAATGTCTTCACCGATCAGCAGCGCTGGGATGATGCGGAAACGTCGTATAGAAATGCCGTGCTGTGGAATCCCAAGAGCGTTGATGCACTCGTCGCATTGAGCGTGGTGCTGGTTCAGCCGCGGACGGGCGCCGGCAATGCTAAGCGCCTGGCTGATGCGGAAGGCTTCGCTCGCCGTGCCGTACAAATCGAACCAATGAATGCCGTGGGTTGGGACCGGCTCGGCGTGGCCATGGAGACGCGCGGCTCTTTCACTCCTGAGCTGGAACATTCCTACCGCCGCGCGATCGAAGTTGATCCGCAATTTGCTGTCGGCTACGCCCACCTCGCTCGCGTTTTGAAACGGTTTGGGAAACAGGTTGAGGCCGCGCCGCTGTATGACAAGGCCTTCGAGCTTGCGAAAGATCCGGCGACACTAAACCTAATTGCCCAATCCATGCAGGAAGAGCAACTTTGGGAAAAGTCGGGACCGGTGATTAGAAGAGCGCTCGAACTGGACGCCCGAAATCCGGTCTCATTAATGCTAATGGGACGAATGCTAGTAGTCCTGAAGCGGTACGATGAAGCTGAGCCTTATTTGAAGTCGGCGACCGAAATGAGCCCCCGCGCTTTCCAACCATTTAACCTCCTCGGCAGATCCTACTTGGCCCTGGGTCGTCTTTCCGACGCCGAGAAGGCGTATGAGCGGGCGGCAGAATTTGCTCCGGAAGGTGACCGCAAACAGCTTGCAGGTGCTTATGGTTTCGCGGGCGTCGGCGACGAGTATATGAAAGCGCAAGACAAAGCCGGCGCCCAGCGAGCCTACCAGCGTGCTTTGGAGCTTGATCCCGGCAACCAGGAGTTGCAGCAGAAACTTTCTCAGGCCCGTACGCGTTGATTTAGTGAGATTACAAGAGAGGATCCCAAATGAAGCGTTGCCCCAAATGCAGTCGTTCTTTTCCCGAGGATAGCCAGAAGTTTTGCACGGTTGACGGTGGCCTGCTGATCGCTGAGCCGGCTTTTGATCCCAGCGCTACTATGCGGGCGACGTCCACCGATCTCGGCTTGCCCACGGAAACGCTCTCGAGCCAGGCAGCGACCAGCCGGAAGCTGCCGAATATGGCTGACACAATTTTGTCTACGGGACCTACCGCGACTGGACCAGCTTCAACCCAGCCGCCGCCCGCGAGTCCGCCCCCTGTCGCAGTTGCCAGCGCGCCGACATCTGCGCCGCTCCCGTCCTTGCCGCAGGCAGAGTCGAAGGCCGAGACCGGAAGCTTGCAGCCGGCTAAGGAAAAATCGAAGCTGCCTTTAGTGTTGGGCATTCTGGCAGTGCTCCTGATACTCGGAGTTGGTGGACTTGCCGCTGCCTTCTTCTTTGTGATTAAGCCTCGCCTCGACCAGATGGAGCGTCCGATCGTAGTCCGAGAAACTCCGCCAGCCGAGGTCCCAACCAACACAAATGAACCTGTAGTCACGACTCCCGAAACGACTACGACTCCGGATGAATTTGTTCCGCCGGCTGACGCGACGAGGTTTGAAAACTCGAACGCCAGTCTGGACGGGAAATTAGCGGAACACTATCTCGACTTCTCCTTTTACTATCCCAACGGTTGGCAATCAGACTCGCGAGCCGGAGTCGCCGGCGCTACAAACTTTGTGAAAGTGGAGAGAAGGTTGCCGCCAGACTTTACGCAAGAGAACTTTGCGGTGGGTTGGTATACAAGTCAGGGAACCTTCGAGGCAGATACTCCGCTGTTTCCCCGCCTCGTGGAACTTCTGAGCGCGAACCTATCAAAGGACTTTCCTGAGTATCGGAAAGTTTCGGAAGGTCCCACGAAAATCAACTCGATGGACGCTTACGAATTCCGATTTGTGAGCTTGTCGAAGAAAACCAAGAAGGGCGATATCCAGGTTTGGGGGCGCGTGGTTTTCCTCCCCAGTGGCACCGCCGGTCAAAACACCGGAGCCACCTTGATCATGCTTGCCACCTCGCTCGCGCCTGAGTTGACGGGCGTCGAAGACGTCGGCGACAAGGGCCAGATGGCGGTGATCCTGGAATCGTTCAGATTCGCGAAGAAGTCGTAAGCCTGGCCAATAGTCGAATGCTCTTTGCAGTCGACAATTCGACGTCCAGACGGGCGAATGTTATTCTCGCCACGACGTTGGTCTTAGTAAAAATTATTCATGGCTGTTAAAAAACAACAAAGTAAACGAGAGAGTTTCTGGACACCGCTACGCGTGGCGGCAACCGTCATGGTGCTGTCACTCGTAGCGTTGTTCGGCGCCTCCAGTTGTAATTCCAACGATGAACCGGTTAACAGGGAACCCGCGCCGAGAGCGAATTCGGCAAATCCCGCTATCCCTGCGCCGGCAAATCCTGCAGCCCCTGCGCCCGCGACCGTATCGGCAGCTTTACCGGTTACCGTGCGAGATGCAGAACTGAAGGCAGTTAACGGTAAGCCTATCAAACTGGGTGATTACAACGGAAAGGTGCTGGTAGTTAATCTGTGGGCCACGTGGTGCGGGCCTTGCCGCTCTGAGATTCCTGAACTCGTCAAACTTTATCGCGAGTTTCGGCCCCAGGGCCTGGAGATTGTGGGACTCTCGACCGAGAACCCGGAATCTTCGGCCGACGGCGTACGGAAGTTCGTAAGCGACTACAGTATGAACTATCGCGTGGGTTGGGCGACGAGAGACGTCTCTATGACGTTGATGAACGATCGGAATGCAATACCGCAGAGTTTTGTTATTTCTCGCGACGGCCGCGTGCTCACCAGGTTCGTCGGATTCAACGCCTCAGAAACGCCACTTAAGTTACGCAAAGCCGTCGAAGAAGCTTTAAATGACAAGGGCAAAATCTAGTCGTTGTCTTTAGTCGCAGCTTCCTTTAATTCGCGTTCACCTTCCGCTCTGAGACGCTGACCCTCTTTCCTTAGTTTCTCATCCTGTAGACCGTGAGCTACTTGTTCTTTCGCCTGCCCCTCAAGAACTTTCATTTCGGCTTCCACACGTCCTTCAACCTGATCGATCGGCGCCGGTTCATCCAGTTCGTCCTGCGTTACGATCTTGTCCTTATCAATCTCCATTTGTTCTCCGCCCCCCTAGTGGTTTCGATTGCCATTGCCATTGCCGATTGCCAATTGCCAATGCCGTAAGTCTAGCCGAAGGCACAATCCAAGTCACATCTATATGAGCCTCTCGCAACTCTGACGAGACTAAAGCTCCGCTACTTATAGGCGCTTCGCGAGATTGTATTCGCGGGGAGTGCCCTAGTTAGGTCTTTGTAACGCAAACTATTAGTTTGCGTGCGCCTTGAATGCCCTTCATTCGGCGCAAACTAACAGTTTGCGTTACAAATTAAGCACTACCCTTCGCGCTTTCCTCGACAAGGTTCAAGGTGCGGGGTTAGACTTCTAACCAATGTTAGGCGTTGTCACGAAAATTATTCGCGGCGGTTTGGGACTGGCTCTCAGCTTTTGGATAGCCGGCGCCGGATGTATGTTCGGCTGCCAAAACATGGTTGCATTCGCCGCTTCTCCCGATGAAGCCGCGGACCACCAGCCGAGTCTGGCCGCAGTCGTTTCCGGCGACGCTTGTGCTGCAACCGGATCTCACGATTGTTGTGCCAAAAAGAAGGCTGAGGCTAAGGCTAAAACTCAGAACGCCAACAATCGACTTACAATCAAGCTCGCGACGCTAATCTCGCAAAGCGAGTCTCTCAATTCTGTTCCTTCGAGTGGCGGTCGCGAGTGTCCGCTCGCTGTGAGTCGCGCGATTGCAGTTACAAAAAGGAGTGACAACGACAAACAGTCAGCCGCTCCCACTGTGATTGCAGTATCGACGCCCGCGGCGCCAGCACTCACAGAACAACACGCCGCTCTCTCCCGCTCCTGGCATTTACCAAATCGCGGTCACACCTACCTGCGCTGTTGCGTCTTCCTGATTTAGAGATCAAATAAGACAGACGCTCGTCTGTCGCCACCACCTCTACGGACAAGACTGTCTGGCCACTGCGCCATTCGTGTCTGTCTGATGTTGACGGCGTTCGCTTCTGAGCGTCGGGTTCGCGTCCATCTCTTTCAAACAGGAGAACGAAAATGAAAAGTATCAAAAGTATCAGGGGATTCGCCCTCGGACTGGCGCTGGGAATTGCAGCTGCCATCGCGACCGTTGGTCTGGCACAGACGACAAAGCCGGCTGACCAGGGTCAGAAAGCGGAATCATGTGCGATGACTTCGTGTTGTTGCCACGGGGATTCCGCGAAGCACAGCGGCGCAAAGGAACATTCTAAAGCGCAGATGAAACATTCAGGTGAAGCGGGTTGCTGTTGCTGTGGCGGCGACTCTTGCGAAATGCAGATGCAGATGAAAGAGGAAACACCGAAGCCTGAATAGTCCTTTCACTTATCAGCTGATTTCCCGCCGGCATCTTCAAGTTTGGGGTGCCGGCGGGAACCCCAAGAATTGACGATGTCGATTGGCGATTGCCAATTGGTTATACCAAAGGATCAAATCGAAAATCGGCAATTGGAAATTGGCAATGCTATGAAGTTGTTCGCACAGATTAAGTTTCAATCGATTTCGCTGAGTTCGCTGGTGCTGATTCTTGCACTAGCGACGACATCCTACTCGCAGCACGAAGGCCATAATCCGCCGCCGTCTCAGCCCAAACCGCAGCCAAGCGCGGCCAAACCATCTCCATCACCCCTGGCAACTCCATTAGTGACTCCAGCGCCCGCTACAGCGCCGGTGGCGACGCCTTCCCCGACTGAGGTGCATAAGCATCCAGCTGGAGAGCCAGCGCCAACGCCCCAGGTCGAGTCTCCGGGTCACGAAGCCACAAAGACATCGGGTCATTCGAGCGAGGGATTGCTCGTGATGTCGGAAAAAGAGATGGGGATTCGAATCGGTTCACACGGCTCCAATTTTCTTTCGATGGGTCAAATGCTTCCGGCACTGCGTGGAACCCCGCCTCGTCGCCGATGCACATGCATCACAAGCAATCCGGCGACTGGCTGCTGATGTTTCACTACAACACAATCGTCGGTGTTAATTCGCAAGGGGGTCCGCGCGGCGTGACGAAGCTCGAATCCCAGAATTGGTTCATGCCGATGGCTTTTCATAAGCTCGGCCGCGGCACGCTCCAGTTGCGAGGCATGTTCAGTTTCGAACCGTTCACCTTTCCGCCGGGCGGGTCGCCGCTCTTGTTCCAGACAGGTGAGACTTACAAAGGTCAGCCAATTATCGACGCACAGCATCCGCACGACCTCTTTATGGAGTTGTCTGCCGCATACACGCTGCCGCTCGGTGAACGCGGAACCTGGTTTACATACTTTGGTTATCCCGGTGAGCCCGCACTCGGTCCCACAGCTTTCATGCATCGCGCGCCAGCTTCCGAGAATCCGGCTGCAGTCCTGTCGCACCACTACCAGGATTCTTCGCACATTACTTTTGGAGTAGTGACCACAGGATTTACCTATCGCTGGTTCAAGCTGGAAGGGTCCATTTTCAACGGCCGCGAACCGGATGAAAACCGCTACAACTTTGAAGCACATCCCTGGAACTCACGCTCAGTCAGACTCTCTTTTGCTCCCAATCAAAACTGGTCGATGCAAATCAGTCACGGTCTTTTGCGCGATCCAGAACCTATCGAGCCGGGCGATGTCCGACGCACGACAGCCTCAATTTCCTATAACAAATCTTTCAATCGTGGGAATTGGGCCACGAGTCTGATCTGGGGCCGCAACCATGAAAATCACGGCGGAGAAATCTTCAATCTGAATGGCTACGTAGCCGAATCGACCGTGAATTTCCTGGACAAGAATTACCTCTACACGCGTCTCGAATTGGCCGACAAGAACCAATTGCTGCGGGCTGCAGATCGAGCCTTCCTGGGTATCACCGATCATCATCCTTCTTTCAGAATCGGCGCCTACACTTTTGGTGCGGTTCGCGATGTTTGGAACACTGACAAGATCTCGGTGGGGCTTGGCGGCGATGTGTCGTTTCTATTCGAAACCGGCAACGCTCGACGCAATTTATGGTCAGCATCCCACATCGTTTCGTTTATTTCTCCGTGTTAGACCTGTCCAGATGAAGATGACCGACAAGAGTCATGGCGATGCGACGCACTGAGTTTCAGGGGGAATTATCTATGAAGTTTTGGTTGGCTTTAGTGTTACTAATCGGCGGCGCGAGTGCGGTGCCTCTCGTTGCGCAAGAAAATGTCTCGCTCGAAGGCCAGGTTGTCTGTTGCGCAGACTGTTGGGCAGAGGCAGATCGCACCACCGTGGAATTCGGCACGGCCGAGGACCTCTTGAAAGCCAAATCTTGCGTAGAGGGCGGCGACCCGACCTTGCTCGCGGTGCGAGAAAGCGACAAGTTCACGCTTTACCAGCTCAGCCCGCGGCGCTTTCGTTTGCCTGGTAAGAATTGGCTGGAGTTTGTTGGCAAACGAGTCGCTGTCGGCGGAACCGTAGAAAGAAAGAAACAGAATGTTATTCGTGTTGACACTCTCCGAGTGCTGGCGCCCAGTATCGCTGAACAGGAAGCAGCGAAGATTGTTGGCAACGAAGTGGAGTTGAAGCTTCGCGACCTGTCTGGTGTCGAACAAAGTTTGGTTGGCCTCAAGGGACGTGTGGTGATCTTAAATTTCTGGGCTACTTACTGCATTCCTTGCAAAGCCGAGATGCCGGATCTGGCGGCTATTCAAAATGATTATGCGGCACTCGGTGTTCAAGTCGTGGGCGCTTCTACTGACGAAGCGCAAGACCGCGGCAAAGTCTTGCAGTTTATTAAAGAAACAAAAATTAACTTTCCCGTCTGGGTGGGAGCCACGACTGCCGACATGATTCGTTTCGGGCTGGGTGGCGCGTTGCCCGGGACGGTGATCATTGGCAAGGACGGCAGGGTTGCTAGAGTAATTTCGGGAGTCGTCAATCAAGCTGAGCTGCGAAAACAGATCGATGCACTCGTCGCCTTGCCTGCGACAGCGCTTACTGAGACGCCGAATAAGGTTGAAGACGAGGCAAAGAAAGAGTCGCGAGTCACAGAGGTTTCTTCGGTTCCCAGTTGACCGCTTTGACCGGGCGAAGGCCGCGCCGTGAGCGGGGCAGGACACGACATTACTCATCGTTGGACTTTCGGGTTACGTTTGTTGACGAATCAGATTCCCAGAGCGGCAGTGCGGACGACGCTGACGTACCGATTCCACGAACGTGTTCAAGCCGGGATTGAATACAATCCGCGGGCTGACGAAGTCGGTGTGATTGCTAATGTGCTGCTGCTGCGTGAAACGGAAAACCGGCCGGCGTTGATGGTTGGTACCAGCACAGATCGCATCGGCACGCCATCGGGACAGTCTTTTTATGCAACCGTAAGCAAGAATCTGCGAAGAGAAACTGGTCTTCCGATAGCGCCCTATGTTGGTGCAGCTTATGGCACGTTTGAGGATCGGCTCCGGCCGGTCGCCGGCCTCAACATAACCCTGTCGCGGAAGTTCGCGCTGTTAGGGACCTTCAATGGGGTCAATGTTCATGGGCTGCTGAGTTTTACGCACAAGCAACACGCTCTTTCCCTGGTGATGGTCAAAGGAAGGGACCCGGGAATGAGTTACAGCTTCAGCTTCTAAGTCTTTGTTTGTAATGCAGACCGCTAAAGAAAAGTCAGTGGTAGATCCGGTTTGCGGGATGACCGTCAATCCCGCGAAGGCCGCGGGCTCGTTTGAATACCGAGGCGATACCTATTTCTTCTGTAGTGTTCACTGCCTCGAGAAGTTTCGCAAAGCTCCATCAGAAGTTCTTAACAAGCCGCCGGTAGGTATGGGTGCGCCGATAGGCATCCAGCGCGCTGGGGCAAAAGCGGCAACTTCGAAGCGAGCTTCTTCAATCAACGGCGACCCGGTTGCTACCGCCCCCAGTTCTGACAGAACCCCCTACACCTGCCCCATGCATCCCGAGATAGTGCAGCCGACTTCAGGCTCCTGTCCGAAATGCGGAATGGCTCTGGAGCTCGCGACGCCTTTAGCAGCAACGGACAAGACTGAATACACCTGTCCGATGCACCCTGAAATTGTTCGCGACGCACCGGGCTCATGTCCCATCTGCGGAATGGCGCTTGAGCCGCGAGTTATTTCGCTTGAAGAGACTGAGAACCCGGAGCTGACGGAGATGCGGCGGCGCTTCTGGATTTGTGCGGTGCTAACAATTCCGGTCTTTGTCATTGGCATGAGCGATCTGATTCCCGGAGCGCCGTTGCAACGCCTGGCTTGGCAAACCGTTTGGACTTGGATCCAGCTGATCCTGGCAACACCGGTCATCCTCTGGGGTGGCTGGCCTTTCTTCGTGCGCGCCTGGCAATCAATCGTTCATCGCAGTCCTAACATGTTCACTTTGATCGGTCTGGGCGTGGCCATAGCTTACCTCTTTAGTCTAGTGGCTACGCTCTTTCCCGAAATTTTTCCGCACTCCTTTCGCGGGCACGGAGACAGCGTTCCTGTTTACTTCGAAGCGGCGGCGGTGATTACGACTCTCGTCCTGCTCGGGCAAGTTCTCGAGCTCAGGGCGCGCAGTCAAACGGGCGCTGCGATTCGGGCACTTCTTGATCTGGCGCCAAAAACCGCGCGCCGAATTCGAGCCGACGGTGTTGAAGCGGATGTGCCGCTTGCTGAAGTGCAAGTCGGTGACAAGCTGCGCGTGCGACCCGGTGAGAAGCTGCCTGTCGATGGTGTCGTGATAGAAGGATCAAGCGCGGTTGACGAGTCAATGATCAGTGGTGAGCCAATTCCAATTATTAAGCGAGCGGGTGACCTCGTGATCGGCGCAACAGTTAATGGCACCGGGACGCTGGTAATCGAGGCGCAACGGGTCGGTTCAGAAACGTTGCTGGCCCAAATTGTGCAGATGGTTTCTGCAGCGCAGCGCAGCCGTGCGCCGATTCAAAAATTAGCTGATGTGGTTGCGAGCTATTTTGTGCCCGCGGTGATAATCATCGCAGTGATTACGTTTCTCGTTTGGGCGTTGTGGGGACCGGAGCCGAGGCTGGCGTATGCCTTAATCAATGCGATCGCGGTGCTAATAATTGCCTGTCCGTGCGCCCTGGGACTGGCGACGCCGATGTCGATCATGGTGGCAACCGGCAAAGGCGCCCAAATCGGCGTGCTCTTCAAAAACGCCGAGGCGATCCAACTGCTGCGAAAGGTTGACACGTTGCTTGTCGACAAGACCGGCACTCTCACTGAGGGAAAGCCAAAACTTTTGACGATCAGGAGTTTCGGTCGGACTGACGCGGAACTTCTGCGTTTCGCAGGTACTCTGGAAAGAGGAAGTGAGCACCCACTTGGAACTGCAGTCGTGGCCGCAGCCGCTGAGCGCGGAATAGCGCTGGGGAGTAGTTCTGAATTCGATTCAATTACTGGGAAGGGAATCAAGGGAGAAGTCGACGGCCAAACCGTGTTACTGGGAAACGCGCGGCTGCTCGAAGACGCGGGTGTCGAATACGCGACATTGAAAGCCGAGGCCGAAAGCCTGCGACATGAAGGCCAAACGGTGGTGCTGGTCGCCGTCGATGGCGAAGCAGCAGGGCTGTTAGGGATTGCCGATCCCATTAAACAAAGTGCCCCGGAAGCCGTGCAGCGCCTTCGTCAAGAGGGCGTCAAAGTAGTGATGGTGACGGGCGACAACGCGACGACAGCCAATGCAGTCGCGCGGAAGCTCGGTATCGATGAAGTGCTTGCGGATGTGTTGCCAGAACAGAAGATTGAAGCGGTAAGACGCTTTCAAGGTGGCGGAAACATTGTGGCGATGGCCGGCGATGGCATTAATGACGCTCCGGCGCTCGCACAGGCGCAAGTAGGAATTGCCATGGGCACGGGCACCGACGTGGCGCTGCAAAGCGCAGACGTCACTTTGGTGAAGGGAGATTTGCGTGGGATAGTAAGGGCACGCGTGCTAAGTCGCTTGACCATGAATAACGTCAAACAGAATTTGTTTTTTGCTTTTTTGTACAACTCGATCGGCGTTCCCATCGCGGCCGGAGCGCTTTATCCGTTTTTCGGAATTCTGTTAAGCCCGATGCTGGCTGCTGCGGCCATGAGTCTTAGTTCTGTATCTGTGATTGGCAACGCACTGCGACTGCGAAGCTCGCGAGTGTGATTCAACGTTTGAGAGGATGCTTATGAGTAAGAAGCTGGTTTTAGTCGTCATTATTCTCGGTCTCGGTTTCGTTGTCGCGGGACTAATAAGGTCGCAAAGTCGAGCAGAGAAGCCCGTTATCGTCGAAAACAGCGCAGCCGAAGTCCCGGAGGCTCATGCCTCCCATTCCAGCCGCCCAGCTCGAGTACCTGCGTTTCAAACAGCAGCGGTAGCAAAGGATCTGGGTCCGACGCTAGCGCCGGATAAATTCATCGGAAAAACGCGCGACGCCTATCGAGTCGCGAAACAAATCCCTGCGACTCTCGCGCAACTGCCCTGTTATTGCGAATGCGATCGCGGGTATGGACACAAGAGTCTGCACTCATGTTTTGAAGACGATCATGCATCGCATTGCGCCGTGTGCGTGGACGAAGCGTTGCTCGCTTACCAACTGCAAACGCAAAACAAGATGACGCCCGAACAAGTGCGGCAGCGAATTATCGAGAAGTACTCGGATGGTAACTGACAAATCTCGGGCCTCAGCCAATTAGAATGGGTTCGTAATCGTTGCAAACGGTTGTTGGGTGAGGGATTGGTAAACCGTTAAAACGGTTAATAGACCCTAGGTCCACCGTTACCCGGGCTGAAGCCCGGTGAGAATGAGACACTGAAGTTTCGGGATTATGAGCTAATTCTGCAAGCAGGGCGTTATGAAACGAAGAATTACCTTTGTGCTGCTCACCCTCTTGGCTTCGGCCCTGGCTGCTTCTGCTCACGATCTGTTTCTTAAACTCGATTCCTATTTTCTCGAGCCCAATACCCGCGCTCATGTGCGCCTGCTGAATGGAACCTTTGACAGAAGCGACGGGCTTGTCGCCCGGGATCGCTTTCATGACATTAGTCTGGTGGCACATGGCTCTCGCACATCAGGCGCCGAAGCGTTTACCTGGCTCGATGAAGGTAAAACGACATTGATGGAGATTCAGACTCTAGCGCCGGGGACGTATCTGGTCGGGGCATCGACGAAGCCGAAAGAGATCGATTTGAAGGCCGCCGAATTTAACGACTATCTGCAACACGACGGTATTCCCGATACACTCGCCGAACGCCGCCGTGATAACGAGCTTGGCAAAGATATCCGTGAACGTTATTCCAAACATGTCCGAGCCGTGTTCCAGGTTGGGGACAAGCTCACGGACGACTACAAACTACCGCTTGGTTACGCAGTCGAAATTATTCCCCAACAGAATCCTTATGCGCTGAAGGCGGGGCAAACTTTAACGGTGCTGTGCACTCGCGACGGCCAGCCGCTGCGCAATCAGTTCATTGTGGCGGGATGGGAATCCCTTCCCGGCAAGGTGAAATCAATAACTAAACGTACCGATCAAAATGGCCTGGCTCACTTCTATCTAAAGGCGCCAGGCAAGTGGTACGTGAAGATGATCCAGATGTCCAAACTCGCAGATGAGAAGCTGAACTATGAGTCCAAATGGGCTACGCTGACATTTGCGATTGGGAAATGAACAAAGTTGAAGTCTGAAATTGTCAGATGAAGGAGTGAAGTAATGAAGCGATCTGTAATAAGAAGTGGCCGCCTTAGTCTAAGCGTGGCCTTGATGCTCATGGGTCTCGCAATGACAACACCAGCGCAGAGCAAGTCGCGCGTTCAGGACGCGGCGCGTCACGCCAGCGATGCCGCCAAAGTCTTTACTGAAATCATGAACGTCCGCGACAAGGCAATTCCCAAAGAATTACTGGACAAAGCTGAAGCAATTGCCGTTTTTCCCGGCGTAATTAAAGCAGCCTTTATCTTCGGTGGCCGGGGAGGCCAGGGCGTAATCAGCAAGCGACAAAAGGGTGGTTGGAGTGCGCCCGCTTTTTTCAACCTCACCGGCGGCAGCTTCGGCGCCCAGATTGGAGCGCAGAAAAACGATTTCGTCTTTCTGATAATGAATGAAGATGGCGTGAAGGGTTTGCTGGAAGATAAGTTTGAGCTGGGCGGCGAAGTCGGGATCGTCGCTGGTCCAGTTGGCCGCGAGGCGGCCGCTTCTACGAACGCGACACTTGACGCTGGGATTCTTTCCTACTCTCGCAGCAAGGGAGCATTCATTGGCGCTGCTCTTAAAGGAGTGGCGATTAGTCCTGACAACAATCTCAATGAAGCGATCTATAACATGAAAGGAAAAGAGATGTTGACCGGTAAGCCAATGACAGTCGGATCGATGCCTGCCAGCGTCAGGATCTTTCCGCGCACGCTGGCTCGTTATTCCATCCGGTAGTCCTGCCACTCGCTCCTTGCATGGGCGCGCTGCAAAATCGATCAGGAAGTTACTTGACGGTTCTGTTGGCGCGCCCTAGAATGCCTCGTCACCTTAAGTGGTGCTTATCTTACAAGCGGGGATCAGGTAACAAGCATTGGGAATGCTGCAACTTATGCTCCCACGCACTCAAAGACAGAAAGAGATTCTCGACTACATCACGCTCTTCCTCGAGCGCCACGCTTACGAACCTTCTTACGCACAGATCGCCAGGCACTTTGGCGTGAAGTCGCGCGCCACGATTGCCAAACACGTCGCTGCTCTTGAACGCCGCGGTTTGATAACACGTAAGAACGCAGATGGCGCGTTTGCACTGTCAGTGAAAGTTGACGACACAGATGCTCTCTGTGAAGTGAAGTTGCTAGGAAGAATCGCGGCTGGCGCGCCGATCGAAGTCGTAAGTGATGAAGAAACGATTCCGGTGCCGCGCTTTCTTCTGGGCCGCGTGCGGCCCGAGCGAGTTTACGCCTTGAAAGTGAAAGGCGACTCGATGATCGACGAGCACATCTGCGACGGAGACATCGCACTCATTGAGAATCGTACTGAGGCGCGCGACGGCGAGATCGTGGTCGCGCTGCTTACCGAGAACAATCAGGCAACACTTAAACGCATGTACCGTCGCGGACTAAACATCGAGCTTCACCCCGCAAATTCCCAATTACAGCCGTTAACTGTTCCTGCCCGAGAAGTGTCAATTCAGGGCATTTTTAGGGGGCTTTTGCGCTCAATCTCCTGAAATCCGAAACGCGAAATAGTAAGGGGTGGCCATCAAGTGCCACCCCTTTCCTTTTAGTGCGACCGGTGCTTCGGCATTTCAGCTTTTACTCTTCGCGGTAGCACGCCGAACCAGCTTTTTGGTTGCTTGCTTCACTGCGAAGGTGCACTCCAGCGGTTTCTTGTCCGTGCGCAGCCCAAGGAAAATCGGATGGCGCATGCGACGGTCGGCTGTCCATTCGGAGAATTTTATTTGTGCCACCAGCTTTGGCTTGATCCATTGCACGGGCTCATTCGTCTTGGGCGCATCGACAAAGGGACTCGCGTTCGTTTTCCAGGGCTGCATCAGCTTGTAGACTTGTTCGAGCGTCTTCTGGTTAAAACCTCCGCCCGTGTGCGCGACGTAATGCAACTCTCCATCCTGATAGAGTCCGACAACGAGGGCGCCAAAATAGGAACGTGAGTTTCGCGGCTGCGTGTATCCGCCCACCACTACTTCTGATTCTACCGTTGTCTTGACCTTCAACCAGTCGGCGCTGCGCTTCTGCACATAAGTGCTCTCGAGCCGCTTGGCAATCATTCCTTCAAGAGGAACTTTGGCAACTACTTCGAACAGCTTTTCGCCTTCACCGATGATGTGATCTGAATAGCGCACGTTCTTTGAGGGCTGAAGAATTGTTTCGAGGGTGGCTTTGCGGTCCACCAGAGTGCAACCCATCAAGTCCACTCCGTCAAGATGAAGTAGATCAAACACGTAGTAAGCGAGCCGCGTAGTCGATGCCAGCCGGCCAATCTCGCCGGCATCTTTGCGTCCCAGTCGGCGCTGCAAGAGTTGAAAGCGCGAGACGCCGTGCTCATCAAGCGCCACGATTTCGCCGTCAAGAATCGCTGTGGTTGCTTTGACGCTCGCGGGTATGCCACTGAGCTCCGGATATTGACCCGTCATCTCCAATTGGTTTCGTGAAAAGAACAGGGCCTTGCCGTTCTTGATGAAACAAACCGCCCGTACGCCATCCCACTTGGTTTCAAATAACCAATTCGGATCTGAGAAAGGCTTGTCTACCAACGTGGCCAGCATCGGTTTTATCGCTGAAGGCATGACGGCTTTTTTAGAGCCGGGGCACGCGGTGGTCGTTTTAGCCTTAGGCATGCAGAGGTTCCGATTTGCGACGCGGCAGTGTTTTTGTTTGCAACCAATTTTCCGGCGGGTAGCGACTTCTGCCGCCGATAAAGTGAAGCGTGTATGCGTGACGCGACGTATCCGAGCGATTAGCCAGGCTTTTATGCGGCAGGAGACCATGCAGGACAATCATTGAACCCCTGGTCACTTCTAGCGGGATCAAATCTTCCTCCGGAAACGGTGTCCCATTAAAGACCTCGAAACGCATGCCGCCTTCGGGTGAACGCACCCAACGAGACTTCAGTCCTAACCGGTGGCCACCTGGAATTGCCCAAAGACAACCGTTCTTTACAGTTGCGTCTTCGAGCGCGAACCAGAGTCCGGCGATGTCAATCGGTTCGTTGTAAAGAAAGGTGCTGTCCTGGTGACATGCCACTTCACCACCAATCTGCGGTTGCTTAAAGATGTACATCGATTGCACGAGCTGTGGCTCTTCAATCTTCAAGTCTGCCACCAGCTCGAGAATTTCGGTCGAATGAGAAAAGGCGTTAAAGACCGGATCAATTTCGTGAAGCGCGTGTCCGATCTTATTAATTGACTGCTCTTTGCTTTGTTTTAGAGTACCGTCCGGCAAAAATGCGTCTTCTTCAAAGAAGAAACGAACCTTGTCGCCTGACTCAAGAAAATAGTCGTCGGCCACACGGCTTTGCTCATGAGTGGTGAAGATAGAGATGACGCCGGCGGGATCAAATTCCTGGACGAGCCGCTCCGCCCGCGCGCGCAATTGATCGCAGGTGGTTTTCGAGACGAAGTCTTTAAGGATTAGAAACCCGTCACGCTCGTATTGGGAGAGACGGTCCGTCGCGATCGTCATGGTGAGAGATTACCACCTGATTACGCGAGAGGCTGAACAAGAATAGTCGATCAGCTGCGCCTACGAAGCCATCTGGAACCGGCCTACCTACGACAACTAATGTTGCGGCAACCCATCTGTGCTGAAGGGTCGGCGACGGCCTGGGCGAGTTTTTTCGCCATTTCCGGGTCAAGAGAAGCGAGAATTTTACTCTCTTCTTGCGCAGCTCTTTGATCGTTAGTATTTAGATAAGAAACCGCGAGAGCGTAATGCGCCTCGGCATTTGCCGGATTCAAGGTGACCACTTGCTTGAATTCCTTGATCGCATCGCTGAAACGACGGGCGTTAATGTAGGCGACTCCTAAATGGTGATGTACTTGTTCAAGCGAGGGTATGCTTGCGTTGGCTTTAGGCTCAAGACCAATAGCTTCAGCCCGCATTAGTGTCAGCGTCTGCTTGAATGCTGAAATCGCGTCGGAAGTTTTATCGAGTGCCAGATAGGATCTGCCCCAGCTGAAGTAGGCCGGAGCGTCGAACACGCTTCGCTCAATCTGCTTCGCCATTTTGTATCCGGCCACGGCCTCTTTGTCCTTCTGCAATGCGGAATAGGTGAGGGCAAGTTTTAAGTAGGCATTAGCGTCATTGGGATTCGCTTGCACCGCCTGGTTCAGTGCCGTCGCGGCCTGCTCATAATTACCTGCCGTCAGGAACGCGACCCCTCTGCTGTAATGCGAAGCTTCTGACTTAGGTGTGCCCTTTGGTTCAGTTTCTGTGAATGTTGCCGGGCTGGCGGTTGCCAAAGTGTTTTTCTCCACAGTTGGAACAGCCGCAACGTTCCGCGCGTCCACAGGGCGAGCCTTATTTTCACTGGTGCTGGCCGGCGCAGGACTGGAAGCGTCAGGGGGAAAGAAGTTGTAGGTGATGACGCCGAAAGCTATCGCCGGGTCCGGCGACAGCTTTGATGGAGAGAATCTCGCTTTCAAAGCTGCGGCTTCCGCGGCTGGAATTAATAATGGATTGCCGCTTTGGGCCCGCGCGTTTGTAACGAGACCTTTTTCGTTCACTAATAGCTGCACTTCGACTCGGCCGGTTGCCCTGGTTATAAGGGCTGCTTGAGGATATTCGGGTTGCGGCAGGTCAATCGCCGCGGCACGCAAAACGCCTTCTTCAAACTTGATCACATTCGGTTTCGCGGTGGTGCTGGGTGCAGTGTGGGCCTCTTTTGTTGGAGATGTTTCGGTTGCTGCCGAGTCGTTATTTTGAGTTGGAGTCGCCGGAACCGGAGCGGGCTTGGCTTCGGAGTTATTTTCAACTGCCGCAACTTTCTCTGCTACCGGTTGATTGTTTGTGATTGGTTTGGCAACAGCTTTTACTGTGTTTAGGGGAGCTGAGACAGGCGCCGCTTTGACAGGCAGTGGCGTCTTCGTTTTAGCCGCAGTGTTACTGATTTTTTCGATTGCCTGATTGTAGTAATAACTGATTGTGCGATAAGTGACCTCGGTAGGTTCGAATGTCACCTTGCCATTTTCATAGACTGCAACGGCAGTGTTCATCTTTGTCCAATTGCCCATTGGATCGAATTCGTAATCGTAGGCTTCCTTGCCGAGAATGGAACCATCGCTGCCAATGACGACCATCTCTACGATGTTTCCTTTGTCGTCGTAGCGATATTTCTCTTTCCCGGGAACCGTATTGCTTTCGAAAGGGTAATCGACTGCGTCGACCTTCTTGCCAAGGGGATCGTAGGTGGCAACACCGCGAACAACACGTGGTCCCTCAGCCAGCTTGTCGCCCTTTACAACGACCCTTGCCGTTTCAACGCGCACGCGACGCACTGGACCTTGTAAACCATCCTGGTCCCTGGTGGTCCGCTCCTCGCTCGCCGCCAGTGATGTAGGCACCGATCCTTGTTGGCCCAGTCCGGATTGAGCAAGGGCCATTACGAGGCAGACAGCAGTGATGGTGAGTTTTAGAGTGTTCTTCATAATTCTCCTCTATTGTTCGCGCGTCACAGGAACGTTGATGGTTTCCCTGCGAGTCGTGCCCATGGGGAAACGACGCTGGCGAGCAAGCCGTAAAGCGGTTGCTTCGTACGCAGCTAATTCTCTTTGCGGTTGTTTGATGAAAGCTTCGGTGACGCGACCTTCTTCAATTTCCACAACGACGGCAATCGTCCGCGACGAAGGCTTAGTTGATGGCTCTGGCGGCGCGGCCGGGGGATCCAGGGTTACCTTCGCTACCTCGTTGTCCTTTACCGGAGCAGGATCTAAACGATTAGTGTCAGGTTCCTGGGTTTGTTTCTCGGCAGTAACCGGGGACGGTTGCGGCCGGAGCGGAATTGGTTTGTCTGCCGGTGGCGTCTTTGTCAGGGCTTCCTCGGCTTGCGAAGGAGCAGGGACCGCCGCTACCGCAGGCAAAGTCTCGGGAGTCTTGGAAGCCGAAAATTTGCGTACATTACTTTTCGCGCTGTTGCTCCAATAAGAAGCAAGACCGACTGTTGTGGGAATTACAACTAAGAACATCAAGCACATCAGCAGGACACGGTTTCGTCGCGATGACGAATCGGAAATAACCCGGAGCAGGAATTCTTCGGGAGACCCGAGAGTGGTCTTTCTAATTTCTGTCTTCTGAACCGGGACGCTGGTTTCAGTTTCGGTTTCAGTTTCGACTTGCTGGGGCAGGGGTTGAGCAAGAGTCCGCGGCGAATTTTGGGTGTCAGGTGACAGGGGCCGGGTGTCAGGTGACGGGTCTCGCCGTGAGTGACCTGTGACGGCTGACAGTTGACGGTCTACGCTACTCCTCAAAGGAGTTGTTGCCAGAATTTTTTCGCTGTCAGGCACTTCCAATCTTGTAGCCTCAGGTTTCGGTGTCTCCGGTTTCACAATCTCAGGTTTCGCAGTCTCTAGACCGGCAGTTTCAATACCAAAGCGCTCTTTCAGTAGTAGTCGTTCGGCCGGAACCTTGAAGCTTGATGAATGTGATTCGATGGAAGGATCAAAACTGAGGCTGGCTTTCCCGACTGAGATAGCCAGATTCACCGCTTGAAAACCGCTGAAAGGTCCCAAGTGAGCATCGACAAGCTTGCCCTTTGAGAAGAAGAAGGCGCCTCTCATTGTTCCGCCAGCAAATTTCAGCCGGCCGCTTTCATTTCTTGCAGAAAGAAGCGAGACGACGTCCAAAAGCGTCTGATCACTAAAGGCCTGTTCAATGCCCATTTGCCGCACACAAGTTAGATTGAATTAGCCGTCTTTTAAACCTTGGTCCCCGGGTGGAGTCAGAAGAGTAACTCACAAATAAAGAAAAGCGTACGACCCTAACAGTTTGCGGGGGCAGCAACTGTGCATGGGTCAGAACCCGTCTGTTCAAAATTTGCGGTTTGAATTTTCCTGAAGTCTGAGTCAGGAAATGGCCTCCCAGGAACAACAATTAACGGGAGTAAAACTCTCGTAAGGTTACTGACTCGAACGGATCCTATCTGTTCTGCAGGGCTTATATACCTGTTACCGACACCGAGTCAACTCACTTTCCAATGTTTGGGGGACGCAATCTCCCCGCACAGTGGCGACCGGGGATGGATCCTGTATGATTTATTTGAAAACATTTGGAGCCGGCTGCCGGAGTTGAACCGGCGACCTTCTAATTACGAATCAGACGCTCTACCAACTGAGCTAAGCCGGCTTTTGACCGAAACGCCAAGTGCGTTAAGGAAGAAATGCACTATACGAACCCGCTGATTAGGGTGTCAAGCAGCCATTCTTAGGAGGAAAAAGGACATGGGAAGCAGAGACCAGATGCGCAATCTGGAAATATTTAGAGTCGGAGCTGACGCAGTTAATGAGTTTGAGTATCAAAAGAACCAGGGGGAACTTACTGAGCAGCGGGAACATCATCAGGAGCAACCGGAGTCGCCTTCAGGACCCGAGACGGAGGCCGAGCGCATTGAGCAAGTAATTGCCGACGCCCACGCGAAAGTTGAGAAGCGCAAGCGTAAGGCAAAAGGGGCTGGGGGCCCGAAGAAGGCCGCCGCGAAGAAGTCTCCGGGAAAATCAGCGCAGAAATCGGCCGCTAAGAAAGCAGCGAAGAAGTTGGCGGTCAAATCAAGTGGGAAGCAATCTGCATCTAAGTCGACCGCGAAGAGATCCGTTAAGAAAGCTGCCGTTAGGAAATCTGCAACGAAGAAATCCGCGGCTCGCAAGACGGCGGCAAAGAAGTCTTCGGCCAGGAAACCACCAGTCAGGAAAACAGGTGGCAGGCGACGCTAACAGCTTCATGAATTCCCCCAACATTTCAGTCGCAGCTTTGCAAAGGTTAGCGGAGCTGCGTCGAATCGGCTTTGCGGTTTTCTTTGCAGCTCTTCTTTCCATTCTGTTGATCGGCACGCCACGTGTCACTCAAGCACAGACTAATCCGTCGGCAAAAAAGCTTCCGAGTGCCGAGAAGGTCGTTGCGAACTATTTAAAGGCGATCGGTGGTAAGAAAAAACTCAGCGCGATCCGCGACGCGAGCTTCGAATGGACGATTCAACTTAACGAGCAGCCAATCGGTAAGGCGAGGATCCAGATCAAGTCGCCGGCGTCACGTCGGTCAGAGCTAAAGTTCGGTAACGGCGAAATTATCTCAGGAGCCAGCCCCGCGTCAGCTTGGGTTTTAGGTTTGGACAATCGGTTAATGACGTTAACCGGTGCTGAAGCTGCGGCCGCAAAACTTCAGGCATTGCTCGATGCCAGCCACCTGCTTGATTTCAAAAAGTTGAATGTCATGGCCCGAGTGATCTCGCTCGGCGATATTGATTCGGAGCCTGCCTACATCATCGAGTTTTCCAATCGCGCTGGCGCGCGGTTGCGCTATTGGTTCAGCGTTAAAAGCAACCTCCTGGTTAAAGTGGATGACGAAGTGCGAAAAACGACGTTGCGCTTCGCCGATTATCAATCCAATGAACAGGCTGCGCCGCGCGAGCCCCAGCGACTAACCTTCAAGACCGGCGACGGGGAACTGACTTACAAACTCGAACGCGCTTCGTACAACACAAACCTGCCCAACTCAGCTTTCGATCCTCCACGACGGGATGAAACTCTCGATGTTGTCGGACTGCTGGGAGCGGTGGCGCAAAACCAGAACGCGGTCGAAAAGCGAGTCAGCGAGTACTCCTTCCTGCAAAAAGAGACTGATCGCGAATTGAATGACCAAGGTGAGATCAAGAAAGAAACGACGCGTGTTTATGAGATATTTCCCCTGGCTAACCGCGAGCCGATCAAAAAGTTAATCAGCGAAAACGGAGTAGCGCTCTCGGGCGAACGAGCGGCGAAGGAAACGAAACGCGTAACCGAAGAATTTGAAAAGGCTGAGCGGGAGCGCGCAAAAACCGATGAACGCGCGGGCCGTCGTCGAGCTGAACGCGAGAAGCGAACGAGCAAGGGTGATCCGGAGGATGACGAAGATCCCGAGATTTCTCAGTTTCTGAAAGTTTGCGAGTTCGTTTCCCCGCGCCGGGAAATATTTGGCGGACGCGAAGCCATCGTCTTCGATTTTCGGCCGCGCGCCGGATTTAAGCCGTCGAATCGCGCGGAGACATTGATCTCCAAGCTTGTTGGTGTTGCCTGGATCGATCCTATAGACAAACAGGTGATGCGCCTCGAAGCTCGGCTCGCAGAGAGTTTCAAAATGGGAGGCGGTCTCGTCTTGTCCCTACGTCCCGGAGCGGGACTGGTGATGGAGCAAACCCGAATGGCCGAAGGAGTCTGGTTACCTCGGCTGGCCCAACTGAATCTCTCGGCGCTCCTTTTCCTTTTCCGCGGTATTGATGTGAACAAGACGATCGAGTGGAGCGATTATCGACACTTTAAAGGTGACGTAAACGACTACCAACTCGATGCGCCGAAACGCCCCGATCAAGAACCGTGAACGAAGTAAAAGTAATAGGAGCGGGGCTCGCGGGGGTCGAGGCAGCATGGCAAGCGGCGCGTGCCGGTGCTGCCGTCAAGCTCTATGAGATGCGGCCGTTGAAACAGACGCCCGCGCACCGTACGGACAAACTCGCCGAGATTGTTTGTTCCAATTCACTCAAGTCAGATGAGCCCGGCTCGGCGCCGTTCCTTCTGAAAGAAGAATTGCGGCGTGCAGGTTCCCTCGTCATGGAAGCTGCCGCAGCCACACGCGTGCCGGCCGGAGCAGCCCTTGCCGTCGACCGTCAACTCTTTGCGGAGTACATCACGGAAAAAATCGAAGCGCATCCTCACATTGAATTAGTCCGTGAGGAAGTGACAGAGATTTCTGCTGACGGGATCAGCATCATCGCCACCGGGCCCTTGTCGTCGGATGCGTTGACCGGGGAGATCATGAAACTCACCGGTAGCGATCAGCTCTACTTTTATGATGCGATCGCGCCGATTATCGCGGCCGACTCAATCGATCGGACGATCGCTTTTGCCGCCGCCCGGTATGGCAAAGGTGGCGACGACTATCTCAACTGCCCGTTTGATCAAGCAGAGTACGCACGCTTCTACAACGCTCTAATCGAAGCGAAGAGTGTTCCGCTGCAGCGTTTCGAAGAGACCCGCTGGTTCGAGGCGTGTCTGCCAATTGAAGAGCTGGCACGGCGTGGAGTCGATACTTTGCGTTTCGGCCCCATGAAGCCGGTGGGACTTGCGGATCCGCGCACTGGCCGCGAGCCTTACGCGGCGGTGCAGCTGCGTCAGGAAAATTTAATGGCCGACGCGTACAGCTTTGTAGGCTTTCAGAATCATCTACGCTACGGTGAGCAAGCACGAGTTCTGCGATTGATTCCTGGGCTTGAGCACGCAGAGTTTTTGCAGTTTGGCCAGATTCACCGCAACACTTACATCTGTTCACCGCGCGTTCTTAGTGAAACAATGCAGATGCGCGAGCAGCCAAAAGTCTTTTTTGCCGGTCAGATTACTGGCGTTGAAGGCTATGTTGAGTCCGTTGCCATGGGATGGATCGCCGGCGCGAATGCAGCGCGGCTGGCAAGCGACCGCGACTTAATTACTGCCCCTGCTCGCAGTGCGATTGGAGCGCTGGCGCGATATGTGACGAATGCTGAGACCAAAAACTTCCAACCGGTTAACATCACGTTTGCTCTGCTGCAGCCTCTGGAAGAACAAGATCGTCGCCGCCTTCGTAAGAAACGTGACCGTCATCAGTTTCAGGTCGAACGAGCACTAATAGAATGGGACGCTTGGCTAAAAGATCTTCACCTGGAACCCGCCACAATGCCGGCGAGGGCGTCGTGAAGGGTTCCGTTCGTCGCGCCTCCTGGGTTTTCCTGGCGACGGTTTCTTTAGTCATGCTCATCTTCGTTCTTGATGCTAATGTGACGGCGCAGTCCGGCCGGCGGAAGGAGTCGAAAACGAAACCGCGATCAGCGCCTGGTCCCATAGCCGATACGAACCGACCTGGCGGTTCCCAAATTCCATCGTCTACCAACACACCTCCACCGAAGACCAGAGGTGACGAAGTCGAAGAATCAGACATCGTGCGGGTTTCTTCCAATCTTGTTCCTATCCCAGCTTCCGTTGTCGATAACAAGGGAACTGCGCTGACAGCGTTGAAGGCTGAAGACTTTGAATTGCGCGTGGACGGTGTACTCAAACCAATTAGTGATATCAGCCGTTCCGACTCGCCTGTGCGTCTGGCCATGCTGTTCGACAACAGTGGCAGTCTTGATATGGGCCGGGCTTTTGAAAAACATGCAGCGCAGCACTTTTTCCGCCGCGTCCTGCGTCCGACCGATGAGGCCGCCATTTACTCGATCGAATCGGAAAGCTATCTCGCGCAACCCATGACCCGGGACATCAGAAAACTGGAAAAGACAATTGAGCTATTCGGAAAACCCGAAGGTTCTACTTCTTTGTTTGATGCCATTATCGCTGCGGCGGCGTATCTGCGACCATATTCCGGCCGGCGCGTTATCGTGATTGTTTCCGATGGGATTGAGACAACGAGCCGCGCGGATTTTGAGACGACATTGCATCAAGTGCTCGCCGACGATTGTCAGATTTTTGTAGTGCAGACCGGCTTGTATGACGGCGCGAACCTGCGCGCGCTCGCGGCCGAGCGCCGCATGGAACAGTTGGCCGCGCAAACCGGCGGCGCCGCCTATATTCCTAAAACAACTTCGGCCCTCGACTCAGCATTCCAGGAGATCGCCGCAGATCTTGCGGAACAATATGTGTTGAGTTATTACCCGGGCGCGGAAAATCGCGATGGACGTTTCCACTTGATTGAGTTGCGAATCAAATCTCGGAAGGATGTGCGAGTCCGCGCGCGCAAGGGGTACTATTCACCGAAGGCCGCTAACGTCGCCACGCGCGATTGGTGAGGCAGTCTTAAGTTGCGACGAAGTCGGGTTTCGACGCTATGGAGCAACTGTTAACCCAGTTTCTCGAACATCTGCGCTACGAGCGCAACGTCAGTGAACATACGCTGCGAAATTACGCCAGCGACCTCAATCAGTTTCTTGACCACCTCTCACCGCCTCATCCGCAAACCAGCAAACGATTCCCAGTCGATATTGCTCGCATAGATCACGTCACTATTCGGGAGTGGCTTTCCACCCTGCACTCGGCTCAAAAAAAGAAATCATCCGTAGCGCGCAAACTTGCGGCGTTGCGGACGTTTTTCCAGTTTGCTGTGCGCGAAGGCCTGCTGGAGCTGAATCCCGCGAAACTGGTATCTACACCGCGGCTCGAGAAAAAACTGCCACAGCATCTTTCAATTGAGGAAGCGATCAAGTTTATCGAGACTCCTGATGTTGAGACTGATCTGGGGAAACGCGATCGAGCAATGTTGGAATTGATGTACGCAACGGGTGTGCGAGTTTCCGAGTTAACCAAGATGGGTCTGGCGGATGTCGACTTCAAGAACAGACTGATCCGGGTGACCGGAAAGCGACGTAAGGAGCGCATTGTGCCGTTTGGCGAGGAGGCGCAGGACGCGTTACAGAAGTATTTAGAAGTGCGCGGCGACATCTTAAATGCTGCGCCAATTTCCGAACGCGACCAGGATGCGTTGTTTCTGAATTATCAGGGGACCAGAATCACTACACGTTCCGTGGGGCGGATGGTGGAAAAGTACATTCGCATCTGCGCCGGGATGCATAACATCAGCCCGCACGCCCTGCGACATTCCTTTGCCACTCATCTTTTGGACAGTGGGGCCGACCTGCGCGACATCCAGGAACTGCTCGGTCACGCGCGTCTCTCCTCGACACAGATCTACACTCACGTTTCCATGGAAAAGCTGATCGAGGTGTACGACAAAGCGCACCCGAAGGCGTAAGAAAGTCTCAAGCCTCAGGTCTCAAATCTTAGAACACTTTCAATCGGACAAAAGAAACCGCCAAGTCGCCAAGACTCAAACCTATGCAGCTCCGGCGGTAGACGTTTGGGCCGCAACCGGCGCCAAACAAAAATGAGCTTTGTTCGCTGGGAACTCGCGGCGGCAGATATTACTGCGGAAGTGCTGAAGCAGAGTACTAAGCACAAAGTACAAAGTTCGCTTCATTCGGCTTGGCGATTTGGCGGGTCGTTGGCGACTGGGCGGTTTCAATTCTCCAAGAAATATGAGAAACGAAAAATGACTTAAGACTTGAG
The DNA here is from genome assembly GCA_041750995.1 of Pyrinomonadaceae bacterium. Classification (GTDB taxonomy): domain Bacteria; phylum Acidobacteriota; class Blastocatellia; order Pyrinomonadales; family Pyrinomonadaceae; genus PSRF01. The sequence goes on from JBGSYG010000040.1 coordinate 242,523, forward strand.
ACTTGAGACGTCGATCAGAGCGAAGGTGTATCGCTAGCGCTGAAGGCCTGCTCAAGTTTCGTTTGGCATTCGGCGTCGTATCGAGCAGTCGGTACAGCCTCAAGACGTCGTTCGTCGATGGGCTTATTGCAATGAGCGCAAATGCCGTAGCTTCCTTCCTTGAGTCGCAACAAAGCCTGATCAATATCGGCAATCATTTGCGACTCGCGATCACCAAGCCGGAACGCAAGTTCCTTGTTAACGTCCATCACCGAAAGATCCATGCTGTCCTTGACGCCGTCGTCAGACAGTTCCAGCGCCGCCGCTTGATCGTCGCTAACGTGGTTGGCGTGTTCGCGTAGTTGAGAGATAAGGATTTCTTTGAAGTGTGCGAGACGTTCCGGCCGCATCAGTTCACCGCCTTAATTCTAAGCTTGGAAAGAGGGGACTCGCATTATAGCCTAGCTCGTATCTTCCGTAACCTGGCTAAGTGACTGAATGTCTCATTCTCGCAACGAGATTTAGTTCCACCCGAATAATTGTGAGTCGCTTAAAATCGCGCGATTAGCCCGAAGCGAACACTACGAGGACGACCCGGAGAGATGTTGTTGTTGCCGTCAGCGTTGACGTAGTACTTCGTATTGAACAAGTTTTCAAGATTACCTTGAATGCGCCATCGCTCGGTAATGGAATAGAAGAGCGCCACATCCGCGCGCGTATAACCCGGCAAAACCACGACGTTGTCTACTGCGGCAAACGAATCAGTGTGATGAACGATTCCGAATCCTGCAGCGAGCTTGGGCATGAACTGATAATTGTTCCAAAGTGAGAAGGCGTGCCGCGGTACAAGAGCCACCCGCTTTCCCGCCATAGCATTCGTCGTCGCGCTGGTAATAAAAGCATCCTGATAGGCATAACCCCCTGCGACTCGCCAGGACCTCGTTACGTTTCCGTTTACACCAAGTTCGAAGCCGTCAGTTCGTTGACTCCCGGTTTGGAGAATTCTTGTCGGATCGTTTGGGTCAGTTGCCCTTGTGTTCAAGCGATTCTGCCGGTAAGCCGCTGCGCTTAAAGAAAGGAAGCGATGAACATCCCATTTCACACCGAATTCGTAGTTAGCGAACTTTTCGGGCTTCACCTGCTGCGTGATTGCCGTCAATGATGAGAATTGATCTCCGGAACTAGGCAGATAGGAAACGCTGAAATTTGCATACAGCGACAAAGGCATGACCGGTTTAAACACAATGCCAGCTCGAGGTGAGACGAGACGATCAATTCGCCTCAACTCTTCGCCAGTGCGATTGTTGTGAAATTGCAAATCAAAGTAATCGAACCGGATGCCTGTAACGATCTGAACGTGTTTAGACAATTCGATTTGATCTTGAATGTAACTCGCGGCGACATTTGCGCGAACCTGGTTGTGTGCATCTGTTGCACTCTGGCGAAAAGTCACCGGGGTGTTGATAGTCGGATTTTCATAAGAGACTAGCACCGAAGTCGTGGTGTTGTTGAAAAAGCCGGTGTTGCGAAAATTGTTTGTTGACTGCCGGCCGAGTTCCACTCCCGCCAGAATTGTATGGCGAATTTTGCCGGTAGAAGCGATGAAGCTGAGATCTGTTTGATTGAAGAGGTTGCGTCGTTGCGTGGCGTTGTTATATGTCGAAAGCGCTACACGGAGCTTATCGGCGGTCACTGCACCGGGTACATAGTTTTGGTAGAACCTGTCGTAGTCGCCAAACATCACGCGATTTCGCAAATTAAAACGACCAAACTGTCGATCAAGCAAGCCCGAGATCAAATCTACGCGTGCGCGGGCGTGGCTGTCGTCAGGATTTCCGAAGAAGGCCGAGATTGGCGTATCAGCCGGACGGCCTCCAAAGGAAGGGATGCCGCGATCAGCAGTGCGGCCATCGTGGAAGTGTTCGAAGCCCAGCGTGATTCGTGTTGCTGCATCGGGAGTTATCGTTGCGGTGGGGGCTATGCCGTAACGTTCGAGTTTGACGTGATCTCGAAAGCTTCCGGAGTTTTCATAAAGTCCGTTCACTCGGAAGGCAAGTCTTTTCGTAAGCGTTTCACCAAAGTCGGCAGTCAATCTGCGGTTGCGAAACGATCCGCCCTGCAAGGTGATTTCGCGAATTGATGTAAAAGCTGCTTCTTTGGTGACGCGATTGATGACGCCGCCGCCGCCGCCGCGCCCAAAGATCATCGCATTCGGACCTTTAATCGCTTCGATTCGATCGACGTTATATAGGTCACGATAGTACTGAACATCGTCCCTAACTCCGTTCAGAAAAAAGTCGGCACTGGTGCTGTTGCCGCGAATCACCAGTTGGTCGCGATTGTTCTCTCCCTGGTGCGACACTATGCCGGGAACGTACATCACGACGTCAGCGAGGCTTTGCAATGATTGATCTTTAATTTGGTCCGAGGTGATCACCGTGATTGACTGCGGGATGTCCCTTAGCACTGTAAGAGTTTTAGTCGCACTACCGACGCTTTCAGTTAGATAACCACCATCCGTGACTGTGACGAACGCGTTCGAAGCAGCGAGCTGCAACGCAACATCGAGTGAGCCAGGGGTGTCAGGTTTTAGATTTACGACTTGCCTGGCTTCAGCGAAACCGTCCGCCGAAACCTTCAGGAGATATTCGCCGGCATCGAGGGTGAGGGAAAACTCTCCACTCGCATTGCTGGTCGTCGTGAGCACCGTTCGCCCCTTGGATTCGACTGTGATGGCGGCGCTGGGAATTACGGCGCCGTTAGGATCGAGAACTCTTCCGCGTACGGACGATTGGCCACTATCTGCTTTGACGGTTAGGCCAAGCAGAACGGAGAGCAGAATGGTGCCTAGTATTCCGGCGAAGCATCGCGACTCAGATTGCAGCATATCTTCTTCTTTCTGGGACAGCCGGACGAGGGGACATTCTTAGCGGCTGAAATTGAAAACCGTTTTCAGTATGAACTGGCGAGGAAGGCGTTGTCAACGGCGAAGAGGGAACCCGCTCGTATTGCAGACCGTCGGATGTCCGGCAGGATCGAGGTCAGTCAGCCAGCCATGCCGAGTCCCAATTGGCGATTTCAGAAGCTGTTCGCTACAGGCCAATCAGACACCAATTCCAATCGAATGCGTTTTACGAACCGCTAAGTAACTCAGCGATGAAGAGTGGAAGAGTCAGTTCGTGGTGGCCGATGATTGAGTAGCCGCGACCGGCACCAGCGGCGGTGGGGCGCTTAACGACGTTCGTGAGAGGCCGGTAGGACTGAATGAAATCAAAATTAGCTGTTGTGATGTTAGTCAACTCATGTCCCAGATTTTTAACGAGAGTAACGCACTTCAGGAACACCTCTGGAAGCACGACCGCTGATCCAATGTTGAGAAAAACTCCGCCGCCGTTCATGCGTCGCACCAGCTCGGCGAGGAGGCGAAAATCGGTGTGCGATGTGGCGCCGAGTGCCGCCCCATTTGCTTCGGGATGAAAGTGGACAATGTCACCACCAATCGTCAGGTGAATTGTTACTGGAATCTGAGCGCTGTAAGCCGCACATAGAAGCGAAAGGTCCTGATGCTTTGGCTTCAACTCGAGCAATGCCCGACCAGCAGCCTCTCCCAGCCCGATGTTGTCGCGCGCGCCTTCTTCGCCTGAGCGGTTTAGAAGTCTTCCTGTCTCATCAGCACCACCAAAGACTCCTTCTCCTAGGGTGGCGTCCACATCTTCTGAGGTCGAGCCCGCTAGTGCGATTTCGGAATCGTGAACCAAAACCGAACCGTTCCCTGCGATCGCAGTTAACAACCCTTCCTGCATTAACTGAATCAAGAGCGGTGCGAGACCTGTCTTGATAACGTGGCCACCGATTCCCCAGATGATCGGCTTGCCCAGATCGCGTGCGCGTTGCACGCGAACTGCGAGCTCTCGCAGATTCTGAACGGCGAGAATGTTGGGAAGGCCGCGCAGGAAGTCGCTCAGTGAACCCTCGCGCTTAAGCGGCTGGGCGAAATCCTTTGTTGAAATTTTGCTGGGGCGATTTGCGAGGGGATAAGTGCTGACGTGTTCCAGACTCAGCGGGCCGAGACCGTCATAGATTGACATGGTAAATCGTACCCTCGGCGTGGTTTGCTAAGCGAGCGCCGCAGAGTATATCACGCGATCTTTTTGTCTTCGTTGCGCGTGCCGTTGCCATTGCAAGTGAGGCGACCGTTAAGGAGAGGCTTCAGCACCTGGCCGGTATGAGAGCGACGAACGCGGGCCACCTCTTCAGGTGTTCCTGAAGCAACCACACGACCTCCGTGTTCTCCGCCTTCTGGTCCGAGATCGATGATGTAGTCCGCGCTCTTAATGACGTCAAGATTGTGCTCAATGACCAAAACAGAATTTCCCAACGCCACCAACCGTTGCAGCACGTCGAGCAATTTATGAACATCGGCAAAATGAAGTCCGGTGGTTGGTTCATCAAGAATGTAAACAGTTCTTCCCGTTGCTCTCTTCGATAACTCTTTCGCCAGTTTAATTCGTTGGGCTTCGCCCCCGGAGAGCGTGGTGGCGGATTGGCCCAATTTGATGTAGCCGAGCCCCACATCCAGAAGCGTTTGTAGCTTTTGCTTGATCTGAGGAATGTTCTCCAGCAACGGCAAAGCTTCCTCTACAGTCGTATCTAACAGCTCGGCAATCGAGTGGCTTTTAAACTTAACTGCCAGCGTCTCGCGGTTATAACGGGCGCCGCGGCAGACGTCACAAAGCACATAGACATCGGGCAAAAAATTCATTTCAATGCGCTTCATGCCGTCGCCTTCGCAGGCTTCACACCGGCCACCTTTAACATTGAAAGAGAAGCGGCCCGGCTTGTAGCCCCGCTCTCGAGACTCAGGCAGCATTGCATACAGTTCGCGAAGCGGAGTGAATAGTCCGGTGTAAGTAGCGGGATTGGAGCGCGGCGTCCGGCCAATTGGCGATTGATCGATTTCGATTACTTTGTCGACGTTTTCAAGACCCTCGATGGTTGAGTATGGTCCCGGATCGGCCAATGAACCGTACAAGTGTCGCGCCAGCGCGGGATAAAGAATGTCGCCGACGAGCGTGGACTTTCCCGATCCGGAAACACCGGTGATCACCGTCAAGAGCCCCAAGGGAAATGTTACGTCGATCTCCTTGAGATTGTTAGCGCGAGCGCCGTGGATGATAAGACTCTTGCCGTTTGGGATACGTCGTGCTGTGGGCACGTCAATCTTGTTCTTGCCGCGCAGATAGAGACCGGTGATCGAGTTGGGATTGTTGGCGACATTTTCCGCCGTCCCATTCGCCACAACTTCGCCGCCATGCGCTCCAGCTCCGGGGCCCAGATCAACCACATAATCAGCACGCCTAATGGTTTCCTCATCGTGTTCGACAACTAGAACCGTGTTCCCGAGATCGCGCAGCGCGCAGAGTGTTTCCAGCAGTTTCTGATTGTCGCGGGGATGCAATCCGATTGACGGTTCATCGAGAACGTAAAGAACGCCACGAAGCTGCGAACCAATCTGCGTAGCAAGGCGAATGCGTTGTCCTTCACCACCTGAGAGAGTCGACGAAGTCCGGTCAAGTGTCAGATAACCCAGCCCGACGGTGTTGAGAAACTGCAGCCGGTTGACGATCTCGCGCAGGATTGTCCCGGCGATAAGCTCTTCACGCGCGTTGAGTTTGATTGCGGCGAATGCTGCACTCGCATCCTCGATCGGCATCGTCGTGTATTCAGAGATACCGCGAGACCCAAACCGCACTGCGAGCGAGTCCGAGCGTAAGCGCTTTCCTTTGCACTCGGGGCAAGTGCGAGGCGCGACCATTTCTTCTAAAGTAGTCCGAACTTTCTCTGACGGCGCCTCATTCAGCCTGTCACGGAGCCAGTGCAGTGCTCCCTTCCAGCGACTCTGATAGGCATAGGCCCCCTGTCGAAAATTCAACTGTCCGTTTATACCTTCCAGGAATCCCTCCCGAACTTCTTTTAGCAATTCGTTGAAAGGCGTTCGCGAGTCAGCTTTGAAATAATTGATTACTGCGGTCAGCGCACTCTTGAGGTAAGCGGAACCCTGACGATCGGCCGGACCCATGAAAGCGAGCCTGTCTGCGGGGACATTGGCGTCGGGGATTAGCTTCGTTGGATCGACTTCGAGGACTGTTCCCAGTCCATGACAACGCTTGCACGCGCCGTAAGCCGAATTGAACGAAAAGGAACGCGGCTCAAGCGGGGGAACGTTGATGTCGCAAATCACGCAAGCCATCTTCTCCGAATAAAGCTTGTCTTCGCCGTCTATGATCGAAACCAGGACTGCTCCGGCGGTGAGTTTTAGAGCTGTGCGGACTGATTCGGCAAGACGCTCCTTAATTCCAGGTTTGATCAATAAGCGATCGATAACGGCTTCGATAGTGTGGTTTCGTCGTTTATCCAGACGAATTTCTTCATCAAGCGAAAGAAGTTCGCCATCTACACGCGCGCGCAGAAAACCGTCCTTTGCGAGCTTTTCCAGCTCTTTTTTAAATTCACCCTTTCGGCCACGAACGATGGGCGCGAGAATCATCACCCTTTCGCCATCGGGCAAACCCAGGACGCTTTGCACGATCTGCTCAACGCTTTGTCTCGTGATGGCGGCGCCGCAAACATAACAGTGGGGCTGACCGATCGAGGAAAAAAGCAGGCGCATGTAGTCGTAGACCTCGGTGACTGTGCCTACAGTTGATCGTGGACTGCGCGAGACCGTCTTTTGTTCGATCGAAATCGCGGGTGAAAGACCGTCTACTGAGTCGACATCCGGCTTTTCCAGCTGATCCAGGAACTGACGCGCGTAGGCGGAAAGAGATTCAACGTAACGACGTTGTCCTTCTGCATAGATCGTGTCGAAGGCCAGTGAGGATTTGCCTGACCCGGACAGTCCGGTAATAACGGTAAAGCGCTCGCGCGGTATTTCTACGTTAATGTTCTTGAGATTGTGTTGGCGGGCGCCCCGGACGGTGATGAGATCAATTGCCATTGCTTTTGCGTTTGTAGTGCTACGGACGCGAATTTCTCACACTGAAGAAACCAAGATTCTAGCTGAGCAAAAAGTGTTGGGCAAGTTAGCAGTAGAGTGTCTTGCACTATTTATGACGCAGTCCTAAACTTCGGTTGAACCCAAATCACGATTAGCTCGTGATCGCGATAGAGGCGGCGACAATTTGAATCTTCCTAACGCATTAACTCTGCTTCGCATCTTCATCGTCCCGCTGCTCGTCGTCGTTCTCTTGACTCCCTTTGCAGAAAACTGGCTGGGACTGCCGCGTCACCTTCTGGGAGTTGCATTGTTCCTCGGAGCGGCTCTCACCGATTATCTAGATGGTCATCTCGCGCGCCGGCGTGATCAGGTAACTCGTTTAGGTCAGCTGCTCGATCCAATCGCAGACAAGCTCCTAATCTCTGCAGCGTTAATATCGTTGGTAGAAAATCAACTGGCCCCAGCGTGGGCAGTAGTAATCATTATTGGACGCGAGTTTGCCGTAACGGGCCTGCGATCGATAGCAGCCTCTGATGGCGTGGTGATCTCGGCGTCAAAAATGGGTAAGTTCAAGATGCTGGCTCAGGTAGTCACTGTAGCCCTTCTGATCGTGTCCAGTGTTGGAGGCAAAGCACCTCAGGTATCAAATTTCGGCCAGCCTTTTCCGGCTATTGAGTTTTGGTCGGTGCCTGAGTTGCGGGCTGCGTTTCAACATTTGTTCGGGCCCGGCAACACAAGTGCGAATGATTGGCAGGTGTTGTTATATACATTTGGAAGGGCGATGTTGTGGTTGGTAGTGGTTTCGGCATGCCTGTCGATGTACGGATACTTCCGGTCGTTTTACAACTCAGTGTTGGCCCCCGCAGCAGTTCCTCCGAAGACAAAAGCGACCCAGATCGCTACAGTCCGTGAGTAGACGTTTAGCGATGTAAGAGCACCCACTGCTTGCGTTCCTAAGTGCGAAGAACGAAAGTATGTGTAACTCTGTCTGCGACTTGCGTTTTCAAGTTGCTGTTGGTAGTATCCGCCTTTTGTCGGAATGCGCTATTCCAGTCTATAGCGGCCGGCGTAGCTCAGTTGGTAGAGCATCTGATTTGTAATCAGAGGGTCGGGGGTTCAAGTCCCTTCGCCGGCTCCATTAGGCACTTGAAATTAGAGGCAGGGGTGGTCGAGTGGTTAATGGCACCGGGCTGTAAACCCGGCGGGCTAACGCCCTACGCAGGTTCGAATCCTGCCCCCTGCACCATCGCGATTTCGGACTTCGGAATACGGAATTCGGATTTAAAAGACAACATTGGTTCCGCAATCCAAATTCGGCAATCTGCAATCATTGAGTGGGCGGGTGTAGCTCAGTTGGTAGAGCATCAGCCTTCCAAGCTGAGGGTCGCGAGTTCGAGTCTCGTCGCCCGCTCCAGTTTTTTGGCAGTTGTAGCTCTCGTGCCCGCGTAGCTCAGGGGTAGAGCGCCTCCTTGGTAAGGAGGAGGTCATGAGTTCAAATCTCATCGCGGGCTCCAGTTAACCGGTGGTTCGCGTTTTGAAATTGAAGATCCTTTTTATAGATAGAGGCTAACGAGAATGTCCAAGGAAAAATTTGACCGCAGCAAGCCGCACGTGAACATCGGGACGATCGGGCACGTGGATCACGGGAAGACGACGTTGACGGCGGCGATCACGAAGGTGCTGGGGAAGAACAACCCGAAAGTGCAGTTCGTGGCG
>JBGSYG010000041.1:0-26992 GCA_041750995.1 Pyrinomonadaceae bacterium
CGCCACGAACTGCACTTTCGGGTTGTTCTTCCCCAGCACCTTCGTGATCGCCGCCGTCAACGTCGTCTTCCCGTGATCCACGTGCCCGATCGTCCCGATGTTCACGTGCGGCTTGCTGCGGTCAAATTTTTCCTTGGACATCTTTGCTCCTCAGTGGTGTCAGCATCACCCGCAGCCGCGGGTGGGTTCTGGCGTAAAGTTACCCGCCCGCTACCGCAGGCGGTACTGACAAATCTCCTTACTTAGCGACGCCCTGAACTTTTGCGATTACTTCTTCCGCAATATTCTTGGGCGCTTGCTCATAACGCTCGAAGTGCATTGTTGACGTGGCGCGTCCCTGGGTAGCCGAACGCAAATCAGTGGTGTAGCCAAACATCTCCGAAAGCGGCACAAAGGAGGTGATTACCTGAGCGCCACCGACGCGCGGTTCCATGCTTTCAATGCGGCCGCGACGTGAACTCAAATCGCCGTTTACTGGTCCGGTGTAGTCATTAGGAGTGACGACTTCGACGCGCATGATCGGTTCCAGAAGGACCGGCTTGGCCTTGCGCACCGCATCCTGAAAAGCGAGGGAGCCGGCGATGTGGAATGAACGCTCATCGGAATCGACTTCGTGATAACCACCGTCCAGCAGCCGCACTCGAATGTCGACCAGCTCATAACCGGCGAGGAAACCACGCTCCATCGCGTCTCTGATTCCCTGTTCGACTGGCTTAATAAACTCGCGGGGAATTGCGCCGCCCGAAATCTCGTTCTCGAAAACAAAACCCTCACCGGGCGCTGGCTCGATCTCGATTTCCACGTGACCAAACTGGCCGCGTCCACCTGTCTGTTTCTTGTAGATTTCTTTGCCGGGCGCTGCCTGCGTAATGGTTTCGCGATAAGCGACCTGCGGTTTACCGACGTTTGCTTCGACACCAAACTCGCGCTTCATGCGATCCACAATGATTTCGAGGTGCAGCTCGCCCATACCGGCAATGATCGTTTGACCGGTTTCCTGGTCGGTGGACACATTGAACGAGGGATCTTCCTGAGCAAGACGCGATAAGGCGACGCCGAGCTTGTCCTGATCCTGCCGCGTCTTAGGTTCGACCGCGACGCGAATAACGGGAGCCGGAAACTCCATCCGCTCCAGGATGATCGGCTTGTTCTCGTCGCACACCGTGTCGCCCGTTGTCACCTGCTTCATGCCGCCAATGGCAATGATCTCGCCTGCGCTTGCCTCATCGATGTCTTCACGCTTGTTAGCGTGCATGCGCATCAGACGACCAACACGTTCCTTAGTTTCCTTGATCGGGTTGTAGGCGTAGGAGCCGGCTTTGATTGTGCCGCTGTAGAGTCGAACGAATGACAACTGGCCGAGGTGCTTGTCGGCCATGATCTTAAAGACCAGACCGGAGAAAGGCGCGCTCGCTTCCGGCTCTCGAACTTCGGATTGGCCGTTTTTGGGATTAATGCCCTCAACCGGAGGAACATCCAGGGGGGACGGCAAATAGTCGACGACGGCGTCGAGCAGCGTCTGCACACCTTTGTTCTTAAAAGCCGAACCGGTCACAACCGGAACCATTTTGAGCTCAAGCGTTCCCTTGCGCAGCGCCTTGCGAATCTCTGCTTCAGAAATTTGCTCGCCTTCGATGTACTTGTGCATCAAGCCGTCGTCCACTGAAGCGACAGCTTCGATTAACTTTTCCCGAGCGGCTACGGCAGCATCCTGCAAGTCGGCGGGGATGTCGGTTGTTTCGTATTCCGAACCCTTGCTTTCGTCGTTCCAGACGAGTGCCTTCATCGAAATCAAATCGATGACGCCCCTAAACTGATCTTCAAGTCCGATGGGAATCTGCAAAGCGACGGGGTTGGCACCAAGGCGGGCAATAATTGATTCGAAGGAGCGATCGAAAGAAGCACCAGCGCGATCGAGCTTGTTGATAAAGCAAATACGCGGGACGCCATATTTGTCAGCCTGGCGCCAAACGGTTTCTGACTGCGGCTCAACACCCGCGACACCATCGAATACCGCAACCGCTCCGTCGAGAACGCGCAAGGACCGTTCAACTTCCATTGTGAAGTCGACGTGGCCCGGAGTGTCGATGATATTGATGCGATGATCGACGCCGTTCCGTTCCCAGAAACAGGTGGTTGCAGCGCTGGTAATCGTAATACCGCGCTCCTGCTCCTGCTCCATCCAGTCCATCGTTGCGGTTCCCTCGTGCACTTCGCCGATCTTGTGCGTTATGCCCGTGTAATAGAGAACACGCTCGGTAGTCGTGGTCTTGCCGGCATCGATGTGGGCCATGATGCCGATGTTCCGCGTCAGATTTAAATCTTGCTTAGCCATTTAAAATGATGGTCTTTGGTTTTTGGTCTTAGGCCTTTGACAAAAACGAAAGACCAAAGACCCAAGCCCATTCCTTAGAACTTGTAATGCGCAAAAGCCTTATTAGCGTCGGCCATCCGATGCGTATCCTCTTTCTTCTTCACAGCGTTGCCACGATTGTTTGCCGCGTCGAGAATCTCAGCCGAGAGACGGTCCGTCATCGTCTTTTCGCCACGACCGCGCGCATACGAAACGATCCAACGAATTGCCAGGGCACCGCGCCGCTCCTGATGAACTTCAATTGGGACCTGATAAGTTGAGCCGCCCACGCGCCGTGACTTCACTTCGACTGTCGGCTTGACGTTGTCGATCGCACGCTTAAAAACCTTTAATGGCTCTTCACCGGTCTTGTCACCGATCTGACGCATGGCGTCGTAAAAGATATTCTCGGCAACTGACTTCTTACCGCCCCACATAACACCGCTGATAAATTTCGTTACGAGCGGGCTGCTATAGATGGGATCCGGAAGTACTTCTCTTCGTTCGGCAACTCTTCGTCTTGGCATATCTTTTTGGGTCTCAGGTAGGTGTCATGTGTCGGTCCAGTTGCAACCTGATACCCGACACCCGGGTACCTGGCCCTCTCTAATAATTACTTTCCTGCTGCTTTCGGTCGCTTGGCGCCGTATTTCGAACGACCCTGCTTGCGATCGGAAACGCCAACGGAATCCAGCGTTCCGCGAATCACGTGATAGCGCACGCCAGGCAGGTCCTTCACACGGCCGCCACGAATCAGAACAATCGAGTGCTCCTGCAGATTATGGCCGACGCCGGGAATGTAGGTCGTAACCTCGATTCCATTGGTTAGCCGGACACGAGCCACCTTACGCAGTGCCGAATTTGGCTTCTTGGGGGTCTGCGTGTAGACACGTGTGCAGACGCCGCGCTTCTGTGGCGAACTCTGAAGGGCGGGACTTGCAGTCTTGTACTTCACTGCCTGCCGGCCTTTGCGAACAAGTTGATTGATTGTCGGCACTATTTTCCTTCTTCCAGCCTATGAAGCCCGTGCGCGCGCGCCTAGCGCAGAGCGCAAAAGGGCACTGCCTGCCTCTTTCCGGAACTAGTCCGGCAGTCAGCGCAGGCGACTGCCTGTTTCTGATTGATGAAAGGGATGTTCTGAATTCTAAGCGGGCGTGGATCTTGGCTTCCCTGGAGCCGAAACTTTTCTGTAGCGTCGCAAAAAGGACGAAGGGTTATCCCTTCCGAGCGCGCGGGCGCGGGGACGAAAAGCCGAGGCCTTCGTGTTCGCCAGCAATTTACGCCACAATAATTGTCAAACGGCCGCAAGAACAGCCGAGCAACGCCTCCACACCGACAGAACCAACTAGACGTTGCATTGTTGACTTCAGACTGTCAGTCCGAAACGGGAGACTATAAGGATCGTGTCGATATCTGTCAAGCGCACGCGGGTGGTTAATGGTGTCCTGATTGGCTTAGGCGTCACAAACCGGACGGCGAGGGCGTGACTGGGGAAATTTTCGAGGGCTTAGAGAATCCACTTGGCGAGATACCAAAGACCATAGCCCGCCGCGCCCATCAAAAATACTAGTAGGACGCCGAGCCCGAACATCGCCAGTTTGAATCGCTTGTATCGATTGGGATCTGGAGGAGCCAGCGAGCCCTGGGGAAAATATGGTGGCGGTGTATCAGTGGCCATTAACTACTCCTTCAGACTTACCAAGTAGCAACCAGGATTTCAGACAGGCTTGCGCGTATTCGCGTTTCTTGGAGCCGGCGTATCGCCACCTTCTTCTTCCTGTCCTTTCTCATTTTGCTTCTTTTTCTTCAGCAAGTCTTCCTGGTGCTTCTTGCCTGTACGAATTCGGGTGACCCCTTCCTTAGCCTCGGCTAGTGAATCTTCAGCGCGGTAATTCTGCGGATCAAGTTCCAGCGACTTAGAAAACGCAGCGGCGGCCTGGTCATACTGCGCTAATCTCATGAGCGCCAACCCCAGGTCGTAATGAATTGCCGCGTCGTCCTCCTTGATTTTGATCGCCTGTCGATACTCCCTAACAGCTTCGGTGTAGAGATGAAGCCCGTAGTAAGTTTGACCGAGATTGTAGTGGGCCTCGGCATCGTCTTCATTGTCGTCAATCGCGAGATACTTTTTATAAGTCTCAACCGCTTTCTTGTACGCGCCTTCCGCTTCCTGCTCTTGCCCGAGCGCGTCATAAGTAAGACCGAGACGGAAGTGGGCCTCTGCTAATTCTGGATCGAGCTTCAGCGCCTGCTGAAACGTTTCCAGCGCCTGAACATCTTCATCGTCCTGGTACAGCTCCTGTCCCTTAACCAGGAGAGTTTTGGCTTCGGCGCGATTAGCTTCGACACCGCCAACCATTCCTGATGAAACATTCGTCTCGGCTGGCGGCGCAGCCTTACGAAAGCAGGCAGCTTGCGTGACGCACAGCGAGATAAGTCCCACGATGATGATACTTTTCATTAAAATTTATTCGGATTTGAATTTAGGGGAGCAACTCGTATCTACGCCAATTTCCATACTGAGTCAAACGCGTGTCTCGCTGACCCGGCTACCGAACAATTCCCTGGCACTGTAGACTCAGCGCCAAATTTGGTGTAGATGGATATGGAAATAGTCCTTTATTCGGCATTTTTTCCTTTCAACAAATAAATGCTCGATCCAGGCGGTGTACTAGTTTCGATAACCGCCGAACTCGGTATCGACCTGAATTGAAGGAGTGGGAAATGTCTAGATTCCAGCGCCACCTTACGCAACTCATCCTGCCACTTGCCCTGGTTGGAATTCACGTTTTTTCGTCCGAGGCGCTTGCTCAAAAGGTACAGGAAACGCTCACCTACGACCCACCGACAGTAACGCTGACTCCAGATCGGACCGTGGTTAACGCCGGTGACGCGGCCCCGGTTCAACTGACGGCGCGAGCCATCTCACCAAAGAACAATCCAATTCGCTACGCCTGGCGAGTAACCAGTGGCCGGATCGAAGGCGAAGGTGCAGCGGTAGCATGGCAGCTCGCCGGCGTCGCACCTGGTCAACACAAAGCCTATCTGGTTATTAATACGGGAAGCGCAGCCGAGTTGTGTGAGGCTATTGCTCATACGATGGTCACCGTGAAACCTGTTGCTCCAAAACCAACTTGTCCCACTGTGGGCATCACTTGTCCCCAACAGATCAAAGCAGGTCAACCGATAACTTTTAGCTCCAGCCTTAGCGGTGGAACCGGTAACGTGCCATCGATATTTAATTGGACTGTCTCAAGCGGACGAATCATGTCCGGTCAAGGCACTAGCTCTATCACCGTTGATACTTCCGGTCTCGAGGGCCAATCACTAAAGGCTGGCTTGTCGATGGGTGGTTACGAAGTTGATTGCGCGGCGAGTTGCACCATCGAGTTTCCGATCCCGATAACTTCTCGCAAGTTTGATTCGTATCCCGAGATCGCCCGCAATGATGAGAAAGCCCGTTTGGATAATTTCGCTATAGAGCTGCAAAACGATCCGACGGCAACCGGATACATCCTTATCTATCCCGAAAGAGGCGGCCGGTCAGCCGCGACGCAAACGCGTTCGACAGGCATAACTGACTACCTGGTTAACTCGCGTGGGATCGATTCCAGACGTCTAGTCATCCTGGTTGGACCACAACGCGAGGAGCTCATGGTCGAGTTATGGATTTCTCCTCAAGGAGCGGCCGCACCAACACCGTAATCGACGACGGAACTGATGTAGTGGACCGGCGAGCAACGCTTGCCGGTCTTTTTTATGCCGGCACGCGCGAATCGGCATTCGATTTGCCGCCTCCTGTTGTAATCAAGGAAGTTGGCGCAATTCGATTAGTAATGGGACATCCGTTTGCGCCTGCCGTACGGGAAAACTACAGACAAACCCCGAATAATCGCCCGATCTCCCAGGCATTCACGAGGAGAAAATATGTTGCCACAGAAATCAAGACGATTAGTTATCAGTTCTCTTTTATTAGTGATCTTCGCTTTCGCCACTTTTGCCCAAGAGGAAAAGCAGAAAAAAAAGGACAAGAAACCGGCGCCAACTGGAACCGCCGTTCTCTGGCGCGAACCCGTGGACCTCGAATCTCGGAACCTGCTGCTCGGCGCGGGTGGCGAGCGAATGAAACCCGACCTTCGTCGAGTAACATTCATCGAGAAGAAAACGGGTGGCTATTCAACTAAGTACCGCGTGAAGGATGCGTCAGGTAATGAGTGGGTTGCGAAGATCGGAAAAGAAGCGCAACCGGACACCGCAGCTAATCGCCTCGTCTGGGCCGTGGGCTATGAATCAGAAATTGCCTACCTCGTTCCCAAGTTAACGATTGAAGGCAAAGGAAGTTTTGAAAACGTGCGGCTGGAAGCACGACCTAAGTCTATTGATCGAGGCGACAACTGGGCCTGGGACCAGAACCCGTTTGCAAATACCGCTGAGCTGAAAGGCCTGAAGGTAATGATGTTGCTGATTAATAACTGGGACATCAAAGATTCGAACAACGTAATTCTCGCCGTTAAGAATGAAACCACCGGGGAAAATGAGCTGCGCTACATCATCAGCGATCTTGGTGGCTCCTTTGGAAAGACGGGTGGTTTCTTGAAACGCAGCCGCAATGAACCTATGGACTTCATCAAGTCGAATTTCATTGAGTCGGTGCGAGGCAATGTGATTGATTTCAACTACGGCGGAAAGAGTCAGGCACTCTTTGACAACATCACCACCACCGATGCGAAGTGGATTGGCGCTTTGTTAGCGAGATTGAGCGACAAACAAATTGAGGATGCATTCCGCGCCGCTAATTACTTGCCCGACGAGGCGCGCGCACTCTCTCAAGCAGTGCGAAGACGTATCAATGCCCTGAATGATGTTTCAGCTTCAATCGCGACCGCACCCTAGTTTACTGGCCGGGGTTTTACCTCGGCTTAGACGACGACGCCGATAGAGATTTGAGTTTGGGCTTCGGATTTTCTGCGGGCGACGCGTCGGTTGGTGCTGCCTCGTTTGGCTGCTTTTCGCCTTTGGTTTTGGCGCCGGAGACGCCGCGGGTCGCGGCCATATGTTCGAGCTCGGCGTTGAGCTCACCACCTATCAACACTGCAACGCCGGTTAAGTAGAGCCAAAGCATCAGGATTATTACCGCGCCAAGAGAGCCGTAAGTCGCGCTGTAAGAATCGAAAAAGTGGAGATAGGTGCGGAAGCCAAACGAAGCGACTAGCCAAAGGACGACGCCAATGACAGCTCCCGGTGTAACCCAGACCCACTTTTGCTCGCGCAGGTCTGGCGCGAAGTAATAGATCAGGGCGAAGGCCAGTAACATTACGGCGAAGACGATCGGCCACTGGGCAATCTTCCACGTCATGACGAAGGCCGAACCAAAGTCGAAATTGGCAGCTAAACCCTCGACGATTTTCCCTCCGTAAAGGACCAGCAAAAGCGCACTGATGATGAGGATCGACAATGCCATAGTTAGCCCAATCGCTTGCAAACGGGTCTTCCACCACGTCCGGGACTCCTTTACATCGTAAGCGACGTTGAGCGCTTCAGTGATCGCACCCATCCCGTTCGACGCCGCCCAGAGCGCTGCCAGCAGACCAAACGACAACTTCCCGCCCGTACTTGCTTTGCTGATTTCCACCATCGTAGCTTCGATCAATTGGAACGCTGAGGGTGGCATCACTTCGGCAAGGTAGCTAAACAGACCCTGGCGCAGATCATTACCAGCGCCCAGCATGATTCCAATTAGAGATGTAAGAAATATTAGTAACGGAAAGAGTGCGAGGAGAAAGTAATACGAAAGTTGAGCGGCACGCCCAAAGACATCATCCTGCTGAATCTCTGCCCAAACGTTTTTGACCAACGCCAGCGGCGCCAATCCATGTAGTTTCCAAAGTGACGCCATGTGATTGCCCAACAACCCTTCCTTGTAAGACACGAGCTAAGCAAGTTTCTCATCACTCGTCTTCAGACTGAGGAGCTGCAGCAGCAAGGGGAGCTAGCGCCTCTTCACGAAGGCGCGCGTGCAGCTCATCCATTCGAGAGAATTCGAGTGCGACTGCGGACCGCACTTCATTATCAACGTAAATGGTTCCCGCCGGCGGATCACTAGAATGTTTACCGCGTTGAACGTGACGCTCGTTAGAGAAAAACATGCCGCCACCTCCTCACGTTGATGTCGAATCATCCTACACGCTGCGATTAGAGCAACGGTTATGCCAACTTGGCCCAGCGCCTTGCGAAAAATGAGTGGGCGAAATAAAGGAGCTTTCCACAGCAAATCGCCGGCGGCGTCCCGCGCCAACGAACGATTGCATTAAAACGGATCGGGGTTGGATGGACTAAAGATTGTTGTGTATCGAAATTGGTTCAACAGGCGGGAGTTTGAGTGAATATTTGGGTGGATAAAAGCGAAAAGGCGCAACAGTTTTTGGGCTGTCACGCCTTTTCTAAGTGTGGTCACTGTCCTCACCCCAGCAACCACTTGGACGGAAGGATTCACCAACCGTCTGATTGGGACTGACTATAGCGAAAACTTGCCCGCATGGCAAATGGGTTGAAAACAAAAACGTTTGATGATTTTCTGCCTTTGCGCCCGCCCGTACAGTTCCTCGTGTCCGCCCTGATTATCCGTCCTGAGCGAAAGAAAAGGGGCACGGAATTACCGTGCCCCCAGCCCGCCGGGGCCGCTATTATTCTTCGCTATGCGGTTAGCGCTAGCGTTGAACCAGAGGTGTAGCCGCCGTCCAGACCTGCACTGGACCAAGGCTCACATTGATTACCTTAATCACGTAGACTCCTGATTGAGTTACGTTCTTATTAATGACCGCGAAACCGGTCGAGTTGTTGGCCGTGTTGAGAACGGTTCCAGAAGGATCGATCAGCACGAGCTGAATCGGTAATTCCGGACTGGCCTCCGCCACCACAGAAATCGCTTGTGTTCCCGCCGGCAACGTGATGCTTTGGAACAACTGTTTGCCCGCATTCACCGTGCTGGTGTTGCTGCTTGTGTTTCCTGGTCCAGCTGCAGGTTGAGCCGACGAGGTGGCGCTTTCCAGTTTGAACCGGTCGATGTACACGGCGCCATTAGTGTTCCTAAAGGCGAGAGTGTAATTACCCGCTGCCGGGACCACGAATTCTTCCTTGTAAACACTCTCGTTGAATTGGGGATCGCGGGACGAGCCAACACTCCCCTTGTAGTTAACTGCCCTCGACTCCAGTTGCGTACCGCCCGAGGTTAGTAAAGCTACCTCTGCAGTGCCACCTTTCGTGCTCCTGGCGTAGTAGTAGGTAATCTTACCTCCGCCACTCGCTGTGAATGACAATCCCGCGGTGTGTCCCGTGTCCTTTCCGGTGTTCATGCGGAAGTGACCGGCGCTCGCATCCGGATCGTTGATCAGATGCCACCCGTTGCCATAGCTGACGCGCGAGTCGTTGTCTTCAATGTATTGCTCGACCTGCGCCTGGTTCACCGTGATGTGAACAGGATCCGATGTGGTGGATGCCCCATCGTTATCCGTAGCTTTGGCGGAGAGGGTGTAACTGCCCGGAGCAACATCGTTCCAGGTAAAGCTGAAAGACGGACCGGTGGTGTCCTCACCTAGCTTGTTGGCGCCCTCAAAGAACTCCACCTTGGAAACCGTGCCGTCGCTATCGCCGGCATTCGTTGCGATCAAAATGTCCGAGCCCGCTGCGAAAGTTGACCCTTCGGTGGGACTGGTGATGCCCACTGTTGGTGGGACGAAGGTTGTCTGCACAGTGGCTGACACTTGATTGCTGTATGGGCCGGCCACTTGAGTTCCAAACGTGTAGGTAGTGCGGACGCGATAGCAGCGCGTGCCGTTAGCCACGCCCGACACTGTATGCGACATACCACTGGTCGTCACGACGTTGGTAAAGCTGTCGTTAATGATCGAGATATCGTCAACATACCAACCATACTGGGTGTTCAGGAAAAAGTTTGACTGCCCGAGCGAATAACGAAGACGCAGCTGAATAGACTTACCGCTGAAAACGGTTAGATCCAACTGCTTGGCTTGGAGATCTTCATCAGCCAAAGCCAATGCTCCATCCTCAGTAAACCCGTTTCGGTTGTTGTCATAGATCGGTACCCATGTCGTTCCGTCTTCCGACACTTCGACGTAACCGTGGTCGTCGCTTTCATTGAAGTACCACTCCGAGAAGTTAAGCGTGGTGACTCCGGATGCCGGAATCTGGATTGGCTGGTTGAAGGTTAAGGTCGCGAAGGTGTTTTGAGTTTCCTGCTCGGAAACCGGATTCGCCCAGAATGCGGTGCCCGAGTGCTGCGGCTTTGCGCTCGATGTCTGCCACATTGGCGCTATTACATCGGAGCTAAAGGCAGTCCACTGTGTTAATCCAGCTTCCGCATCGTCGGACATCAGCGGGCCGCAATTAGTCGATTGCTGAAGCACGTCTGGACCAGTTGCGAGGGCCGGACGCGTCCAGTTGAGCGTATAGGATCCGTTGGTGTCAGGATTCTCATAATTGGCGATTGAGAGTACCGGGGCTTCCAATGGTGGACAGAAATAGAGATTGACGTTGTCCACGTACCAGCCATCCACGCCATTGCATCCATCCTGACTAAAAGTGAAACGAAGCTTGACCGTGTCGCCTGGCGCAGTGAGGTCAGACAAATCCACGATCGTTGTTCCCCAGGAGCCATCCTGCGCTCCGGTATCCGTGCCGTGCCAGGCATACTCGCCGGCATTGGGATTCGTGTTTAGACCCACCGGCGGCGGTGCCTCGAATTGTGAGTTTGGCGCATTGTGCACGTAGTCGGTCTGCGAAACGAGTTGGTAGGCGCCACCATTGACACTTACTTCGACCTGGCCGCCATCAAACGTTGCTTCAGTCGCGACGTAATGGTCGAAATTGAGTTTCACGGAACTGCCTGAAGCCGGGATAGTGATTGTCGGGCTATCTAGAGTGAACTGACCTGAATAATCTCCACCGGGCGCACAAGTGCCGCCACCCGGTTGGCCTAGGGGCGGGTTCTTCGCATATGCCGCCGAGCCGACGCGCTCTTTCGGCAAAGAGGCATCAACAACCCAGTTGCGGTTGTCCCAATCACTTGTGGTGGCCGCGCCCGTGCTTGTTAATGTCCAACCGTCCATTCCCGTTTCGAAATTCTCACTGAAAAAAGAGGTTGCGCCTTCGCAGCTTGCCGGAGTGTCAGGATCGAGAATCGGTGCGAAGCTGCAGGGAGGAGCTGACTCCATTTCCACTGCAGCAATGGCTTTGTCCACCTGCTGGCAGGTTCCCGCGTTAATAACATCACCTGATGGCGTGCCGACTGGTGAAGAAGTTGAGACCGCGTTGAGCTGTACACCAATTAAATCGTTGCAAGAAGCGCGTAGCGCGTTCGCATGCTGAACGAAGTTAGTGCTGGGAGTTTGATAAACGGTCATGGCGCGGTAATAGATGGCGAGCGCCCGGTTGAAACCGATACCCTGAACGTTCTGACCGTTGTAGTTCTTGCCATCTACGAGCATCGCATAGGCGTGATTCGGCACACCGGAATTGGTATGCACGCCGCCGCCATCGCCCGAACCGCAAGCATAAACAGCAGACGAAACCTTATCCGGATCGCCGTATCTGGTCGGCGTCCACATGTCTCGCAGAATGCCCAGTTGTTGCGCACTCAAGGTCGGCACGTCTTCGCCCATCTGCCAGCGTACTCCATTGGGGTATGGCTGGCTGTTGGCTGAACCACCCTCAGCGTCGACACCGTTGAGCAGGTCTACCGTTTCACCAAATATGTCGGAGTAGGATTCGTTTAGTGCTCCTGACTGGTAGGAGTAAATCAATCCGTGCGTGTACTGCGTGTAAGCATGCCCCCACTCATGTGCGACGACGTCATCGGCATCAAAGTCGGGACAGTAGTTTGTGGATATGCCGTTCCAATACGCATTCGGACAGACGTCGTTAACGAGATACACGCTGTCCATCTTGTGGCCGAGGCCATCGTAAGAGTCCCGGCCAAAACCTGAGGAATAGACGTTGTAGGTCTGACCTGCCATCACATAAAGATTATTGATCGGGTCGGCGCCCGTCGTTCCTGGAGTTGCGCCCGGAGTAAGCGGGTCACCCTCACGACGTACAGCAAAGAGCGGATTGTGTTCCGGGGTAAAAATGGTGCGGTTGATTGCCGCATGACTTAGCTCGATCCGATTCAGGATCGCGCCTTTGGTCGCGTCAACCCAGATTTGCACGTTGATCGCTTTACCATCAGTCAACTCTACGCTATAGGCGAGAAGGCTTTGCCCGTTATAACCTTCGAGTAATCCTTTGCGATAAATGCTCAACTGATTCCTGACGACATTCAAACCGGCGCCCGCAGCGCGCATGGCAGCGGTAACGGCCTGGTCAGCGCTCAAATTTGGCTTGGTAGAAATCTTCACATCCGGCACGTAAAGCCCATTGATGGCGGTGATGCCGCGATCATTCATATGCACAACAACCTGTGCTCCGAACACCGGTAGTCCGCGATAGAACTGGTTGAGCCGCACGTGTGTGGCTCCCACTGCGTCCTTGTCCACCCGTGAGACTTTCATGATGCTGGCAGACTTCGCGTCGCCGAAGGCGTTACCTTCAGCCAACTGCCGCTCGGCGTCATTCATCCCGATGAGCGCGCCGCGGCCTCGCAGGAAAGTGAAGGCCCGCTCTTCAGGCGAAGCACTTGTGTTATCAGCTTCGAGCACCATGCCATCCGCGGCTCGTACAAAGTCGTAGTTGCCAGTCTCTCGTGCGACATGGGCTTTGATCTGCGCCCCAGTTGCACGACGTAAGCCGTCTAACGCCGCGCTAGCCGCTGGAGAGGCCTTCCCCTCAGCGACGCCCTTCGCTTCTTGAACGGGCGCGGAATCAGCCGCGGCTGTAATGTCCAAAAAATTAACTGCGCCCAGAGCGAGCACAGTCAAGCAAAGCATTGCAGCAATACTAATTCGATAATAGGTTCTGGTGCGCCAGGAAGACTTTCGATCCATGATTAGGCTCCTTTTAGGGTTTCAAAGCTGAAATTCGTTCCCAATTGAGTGGGATAAAGCCCTTTGCTCTCGCTGATTTCGCGGTCATGTGCTTCATCTGGCTGCACTGTAAAGGTGGCTGGTTGAGAAATACTTGAGGGAAACTTGAGGGAGGTGGTTGAGGACGGGCGGCCAGCCTCAAGGTCGCTGCTGTCGCAAAATAACAATCAAACCGCAATGAAACTGGACAGACCCGCCCAAATAATAAAGACCGGCAAGGCATAGCCTCGCCGGTCTTTGTATCTACTTCAGACTACGCAGCCGGGAACCGGCTGTTGACCTTATTCTTCTACTTCCCCTTCGCCGTCCGGACCGGCTACGACAAGAGGCGGTCGCTGCGGTAACGAAATTTCATGACCGCCCACGATGTCAGGAAACTCATCAAGCTCGCGCTCGCGTGCCTGATCGATCGTCTCATCGCGTTCGACATCGACGTTACGGTAGTACTCCATGCCCGTTCCGGCTGGGATCAGCCGTCCCATGATCACATTCTCCTTGAGACCGCGGAGATAGTCGATGCGTCCGGAGATGGCCGCTTCAGTTAGCACACGCGTCGTTTCCTGGAACGATGCCGCCGAAATGAACGAATCGGTGGAAAGCGATGCTTTTGTAATTCCCAAAAGCAACGGCTCTGCTTGCGAAACCTCGCCATCCGCAGCATTCACGCGTTCGTTCTCATCAGTGAACCGGAACCGATCGACCTGCTCCTCGAGCAAGAAGTCTGTATCTCCAACTTCCTTGATTTTCACCCAGCGCAGCATCTGGCGGACAATCACTTCGATGTGCTTATCGTTGATGTTCACACCCTGCAGTCGATAGACCTCCTGGATTTCGTTTACGAGGTACTCTTGCAAGCGATTGGCACCCAAGACACGCAAGATGTCGTGCGGATTGAGCGGGCCATCCATCAATGCTTCGCCAGCGCGCACGCGATCCCCTTCCTGAACGTTGATGTGCGTACCGCGCGGAATGTCGTACTCGCGCTCTTCCAGATCGTCGCCGGTAATGATCAGTTTGCGTTTGCCCTTGGCAATCGGACCAAACTTCACAACGCCGTCGATTTCCGACATCACTGCCGTCTCCGCGGGCCGGCGCGCTTCAAAGAGCTCAACAACGCGCGGCAGACCGCCCGTGATGTCCTTGGTCTTAGTAGTTTCGCGGGGGATCTTGGCAATGATGTCGCCAGGCTCAACTACTTCGCCGTCGGTCACCATCAGGTTAGCGCGCACCGGCATCTGATAAGTCTTCAGCGCCTTGTTGCTGGGGTTGCGAATCTCCATTCGAGGTTGTTTCTTTTCGTCAGGCGAATCCTTCACCACCATGCGCGACTGACCGGTGACCTCGTCTACTTCCTCATCAAAGGTCACGCCTTCCTTCAGGTCCTGAAACTTCACGTGACCGGCGACTTCCGTAAGAATTGCGAACGTGAACGGATCCCACGTCGCCAAAAGTTGATCCTGAGTAACGCGCTGATTGTCTTCCACAAGGATGTGGGCGCCATAAACAATCTGGTGCCGCGCAACCTCACGACCGCGATCGTCAATGATCGTCAACGAACCGTTGCGATTCATCGCGATGCGCTCGCCCTTGCGGCTCTTCACCGTTTGCAGCTCCATGTACTTGATGGTGCCGTCCTGGCGAGCTTCGTGTTTCGACGACTCTTCCAGTCGAGCGGTACCACCGATGTGGAACGTACGCATGGTGAGCTGAGTACCCGGCTCACCAATCGACTGCGCCGCAATCACACCAACCGCCTCACCAATCTCTACGGGCCGACCCGTTGCCAGGTTACGTCCGTAACACTTGATGCAGCAGCCGCGACGTGATTCGCAAGTCAACACGGAGCGGATGCGGACGCGCTGTACGCCGGAACGCTGGATCTCCGAGGAAAGGTCTTCATCGATTTCCTGATTAGATTCGACGATAACCCGGCCTTCAACGAGATCGATAACATCCTCCAGAGCCGTCCGTCCAACAATGCGGTCCCGCAACGATTCGATTTCTTCTCCACCTTCGACGATAGCGCTGGCGGAAATTCCGCGGAGCGTTCCGCAATCCGGCTCGCTGATGATCACGTCTTGCGCCACGTCGACTAATCGCCGCGTCAGATAACCTGAATCGGCAGTCTTCAACGCAGTGTCAGCCAGACCCTTGCGAGCGCCGTGAGTTGAAATGAAGTACTGCAACACGTTCAAACCTTCACGGAAGTTGGCCTGAATCGGTGTCTCAATGATTTCGCCCGAGGGACGAGCCATCAGGCCTCGCATACCGGCCAGCTGGCGAATCTGCTGCGCACTGCCACGGGCTCCCGAATCGCTCATCACGAGGATTGGATTCAATTCGCCAGTCGCCTTTTCACGGTCGTCCATCGCCTTGAACATTTCCTTGGCGACCTTGTCCGTCACTTCAGACCAGATGGCGATGACTTTGTTGTAGCGTTCGCCGTTTGTGATTACACCGTCGAGATACTGTTGCTCAACCGCGATGACGTCCTTCTCGGCTTTATCCACCAGGCCCTTCTTCGCCGGCGGCGTTACCAGATCGTCAATGCCGATCGAGATACCCGCACGAGTGGCGTAAAGGAAACCGAGCGTCTTCAGATCGTCAAGCATTTTGACGGTCATCTCGTGTCCCAAACGAATATGGGAATAGTTCACGAGCGATTGCAGTCCCTTCTTCTTCATTGTGCCGTTGAAGAAGGGCAAACCCGCGGGAATGGAATCATTGAAAATGACACGGCCGACGGTGGTACTGACCACTCGCTTCACATTTTCCTGAACCGCCGCACGCAGAATGTCCTGCGGATCGTGTTCCTGAGTCAGATCGATCAGGTCGCCGGTAATGCGCAACTTGATCGGAGTCTGGGTCGTCACTTCCTTTGAATCGAGCGCCAGCAGAACCTCGTCCGTCGACGCGAAAACTCGACCTTCACCCTTAGCTCCGGGCTTATCGCGCGTCAGGTAGTAGCAACCTAAAACGATGTCCTGTGAAGGAACCGCGATTGGCTGACCGCTGGCGGGGCTGAGAATGTTGTTGCTCGAAAGCATCAACACCGCTGCCTCAATCTGCGCTTCCGGACTCAGCGGAATATGCACAGCCATCTGGTCGCCGTCGAAGTCTGCGTTGAAAGCAGTACATACGAGCGGATGAATCTTGATGGCTTTGCCTTCGACCAGAACCGGCTCAAAGGCCTGAATTCCCAACCGGTGCAGCGTCGGCGCGCGGTTGAGCAGCACGGGATGTTCGCGAATGACTTCCTCGAGAATGTCCCAAACCACCGGCTCCTGCCGCTCTACCATCTCACGCGCTTGTTTGATCGTGGCCGCGTGACCCTGCTTTTCCAGCTGGTTGTAGATAAATGGCTTGAATAGCTCGAGGGCCATCTTCTTAGGCAAACCACACTGGTGCAGTTTCAATTCCGGTCCAACGACGATGACGGAACGACCCGAGTAGTCGACGCGTTTGCCGAGTAAGTTTTGCCGGAAGCGTCCCTGCTTACCCTTGAGTGTGCCACTGAGCGACTTCAGCGGACGATTGTTTACGCCTCGCAGCACGCGTCCTCGGCGACCGTTGTCAAAGAGCGCATCGACGGCTTCCTGAAGCATCCGCTTTTCATTGCGCACGATGACTTCAGGCGCGCGCAGTTCCATCAACTTCTTCAAGCGGTTGTTGCGATTGATAACGCGCCGATACAGATCGTTTAGATCCGAAGTGGCAAACCGTCCGCCATCGAGCGGTACGAGCGGCCGCAACTCAGGCGGAATAACCGGGATCACATCCAGAATCATCCATTCCGGATGATTGCCGGATTTAAGGAAGCTGGTCGTAACTTTGAGCCGCTTGGAAAACTTGAGCTTCTTTTGCTGCGACGTCTCCTCTTTCATGCGCTTGCGCAGCTCGACGGCAAGGTCTTCTACATTGACCATTGCCAGCAGTTCTTTGATCGCTTCGGCGCCCATCTTCGCGACAAACTGCGCGGGATAATCACGCACAAGCTCGCGATAGCGTTCATCCGAAAGCAACTCGCGCTCTTTGATCCCCGGCACGTCACCCGCATCGATAACGATGTAGGATTCGAAATAAAGGACTTTCTCGAGCTCGCGGAGCGGGATATCCAAAAGATGCCCGATGCGACTCGGCAAGCCTTTAAAAAACCAAACGTGCGAACAGGGACTGGCGAGATCGATGTGGCCCAGCCGTTCGCGGCGAACTTTTGCCTGGGTCACTTCGACGCCGCACTTATCGCAAATTACGCCGCGATGTTTCATGCGCTTGTACTTGCCGCAGAGACATTCCCAGTCAGCTACGGGACCAAAAATACGCGCGCAGAAGAGTCCATCACGCTCCGGCTTGAAGGTGCGATAGTTGATCGTTTCCGGTTTCGTCACCTCGCCATGCGACCATTGCCGAATTTTTTCCGGCGACGCGAGCGAGATACGGATCGCTTCAAAGTCAGGAGCTAGTTGCTGCTTTTCTTGTTGGAATCGAAACATGTCTCTCCATTGCCAATTGCCGATTGCCAATTTCCAATTGGTCTCGCGCGCGGATCACGCATAAACCAACGGCATCTCAAAGTTCGACAACCAAACGCCAATCGGCAATTGGCATTTGGCAATCGAAAATTTCTTACGCTTCCACCGCGGTCGTAATCAGCGCTTCGCCCACGCCCTCTTCCGCTGGACCACCATTAGTGGCCGACTTGCGATTGATTAGTTCAACGTCAAGACAGAGCGATTGCAGCTCGCGCACGAGAACGTTGAACGACTCGGGAAGACCCGGATCGAAGTCCGCCTCCCCCTTGACGATCGCTTCGTAGATCTTCGAACGTCCTGCGACGTCGTCAGACTTCGCCGTCAGCAATTCCTGCAGAATGTGAGCAGCGCCGTAGGCTTCCAGCGCCCAAACTTCCATTTCTCCAAAGCGCTGGCCACCGAACTGCGCCTTACCACCGAGCGGCTGCTGGGTGATCAAGCTGTACGGTCCAATCGAGCGAGCGTGGATCTTGTCGTCCACAAGGTGCGACAGCTTAAGCATGTAGATATACCCAACCGTCACCTTCTGCTCGAAGGGCTCTCCGGAGAGTCCATCGTAAAGAATCGCCTTACCTGACTCGTTGATAATTTCCGGCAGCCCCAATTCGGTGGCGCGTTGGCCAGCGAGCGCAAGCTTTTCCTTGATCTCCACCTCTGTGGCGCCATCAAACACCGGAGTCGCAAAGTGAACACCAAGAACCCGCGCGGCCCAGCCAAGGTGCGTCTCCAAAATCTGCCCGACGTTCATGCGCGAAGGCACGCCGAGGGGATTAAGCACGATCTCCACCGGGGTTCCGTCCGGCAGATACGGCATATCTTCTTCCGGAAGAATGCGCGCAATCACACCCTTGTTTCCGTGGCGTCCGGCCATCTTGTCGCCCACTGAAAGCTTGCGCTTCATGGCGATAAAGACTTTCACCATTTTGATCACGCCGGGTGCGAGCTCGTCGCCCTGCCGTAGCTTGGCAATCTTCTCTTCGTAAATGTCAGAAAGGATCTTGATCTGACGCTCAGTGCGGTCTTCGTATTCCTTGATCTCGCCGCCTACATCGATTCGCGAAGATGCGAGCTGCACCTTGCGCAGGACCTTGGGCTCAATATCGACGAGCATCTCGCGAGTAATCGGCGTCCCTTTCTCGATAACGACGTCGCGATTGACCGTCAAGTCAGCAGCAAGTTTCCGGCCTTCGAGCAGCTCATAGATACGCTGGTCGCGCTGTTCACGAAGAATACGAATCTCGTCCTCAAGGTCGCGCCGCAGGCGATCTTCTTCTTCCTGTTCGATCGCCAATGACCGCGCATCTTTTTCCTGACCCTTGCGGGTAAAGACCTGAACGTCGACAACGGTGCCGTCGATTCCAGGTGGTGAAACGAGCGAAGCGTCTTTTACGTCGCCAGCTTTTTCACCAAAGATTGCCCGAAGCAGTTTTTCTTCGGCGGTGAGTTGGGTTTCGCCTTTAGGCGTCACCTTGCCCACCAAAATCGAACCAGGCTTCACCTGAGCGCCAATGCGAATAATGCCGCTGTCGTCCAGATCGCGAAGCATGTTCTCGCCAACGTTGGGGATATCCCGGGTAATTTCTTCAGGTCCCAGTTTCGTGTCGCGCGCTTCAATCTCCAGCTCTTCAATGTGAATTGAAGTGTAATAGTCTTCTTTCACCAGGCGCTCGGAGACGAGGATGGCGTCTTCGAAGTTGTAGCCGCGCCAGGGCATGAAAGCCACCAACACGTTGCGGCCAAGCGCGAGCTCGCCGCGATCGGTGCAAGGACCATCAGCAATTACCTGTCCCTTCGACACGCGCTCGCCAACGTGAACGATCGGACGTTGATTGATGCAGGTGTTTTGATTTGAACGCTTGAACTTGATCAGCGTGTAGATGTCGGCAGTCACCTCTCGCGAGATTGTGCCATCGACATTGTGATCGGCCTTTACGATGCAACGTTCGGAGTCGACGTAATCAACCACTCCGTCTCGCTTGGCCACGACGACGGCACCCGAATCACGTGCGGTTGTCTGTTCCATGCCGGTGCCGATGTAGGGAGCTTCCGCTCGCAGCAAAGGCACTGATTGACGTTGCATGTTTGAACCCATCAAGGCGCGGTTGGCGTCGTCGTTTTCCAAAAACGGAATCAGCGAAGCCGCGACAGAGACGAGTTGCTTTGGCGAGACATCAACGTATTCGATGTCTTTCCGCAAAGCGAGTACAAACTCGCCGGCCTTGCGAGAAGCGTTGCGCTCATTAACGATGTTGCCGTTGGCATCCAGTTGAATGTTGGCTTGTCCGACTACGTGCTTGTCTTCCTCCCACGCCGTCAGATAAAACGGCCACGGCTCAAACTCAGCCTTGCGTCCTCCGGAGCCTAGTTTCTTGTTGGCCTTCTCTACGTCCTCAAGCGGAATGTGTTCGCCCGGCTTCAACTTGGTCTCACCGCCGTTGATGACGCGCACGTATTCGAGGACTCGTCCGTCAATCACTTTCCGGTAGGGTGCTTCAATAAAGCCAAACTCATTGATGCGCGCAAAACACGACAGACTCGAAATCAAGCCGATGTTCGGACCTTCAGGCGTCTCAATCGGGCAAATGCGTCCATAGTGAGTCGGATGGACGTCGCGAACTTCGAATCCAGCGCGTTCGCGGGAAAGACCGCCCGGTCCGAGGGCCGAGAGACGGCGTTTGTGCGTGATCTCAGAAAGCGGATTCGTTTGGTCCATGAACTGCGAAAGCTGGCTGGAACCAAAGAACTCGCGGACGGCAGCAGTGACGGGCTTGGCATTAATCAAGTCGCGCGGCATCGTCGTCTGCATCTCTTGATGGATGGACATCTTCTCTTTGATGGCCCGCTCCATGCGCTCTAAACCAATGCGGAACTGGTTCTCGAGCAACTCGCCGACCGCGCGCACGCGCCGGTTGCCGAGGTGATCGATATCGTCCGACTGATACTCGGAAGGGTTCTTCCGCATCTTCAGCACGTAAGAAACCACTTCATAAAAGTCGTGGGCCGTCAGCAACGGATCGTCGATCCGGTTGCGCTCCGGCTTGCCCATCTTGATGTTGAACTTCAACCGGCCGACGCGCGAGAAATCAAACTTGCGTGGGTCAAAGAACATGGCGTCCAGCAAGCGATAGGCAGTTTGCACGGTCGGCGGATCGCCGGGGCGCATCTTACGGTAAATCTCGAGCAACGCATCCACGGGCTTGGTAATTACGTCTTTTTTCAAAGTCAGCGACAGGATCGAGCCAATGTCGTCGCGCTCCGGGAAAAAGACCGAGAAGCTGTCAATGCCGGCTTCAATAATCTCCTGCAGCTTCGCTGGCGGAATCTCATTGTTGGCCTCGAGTAGAACTTCGCCGCTCTCTTTATTGACGATGTCGGATAGGGCAAACGCGCCCTCAAACTGGGTGGCCTCAATCTCAACCTCGCCAATGTTCGCCTTGCGCAGCCCTTCGAGTGCGGTTGCGGTAATTTTCTTACCGCTGCGAACGATCGGCTCACTGCGTCCTTTGATATCGAAATCCACCTTCATGCCGACCAAATTGCTCGGTCCGCTCTCGGGCACTTGCATCATCAGGTTGCCGTCTTCGACGCGAACTTCATCGGTTACATAAAGCGCTCGCAACATGTCTTCGTCGCTGAAAACCGCGTTCTTAACGCCTTCTTCCAGAGCCGAATCGTTTCCGGTTGTCTTGATGTCTGATTCGCGGTTAAACCAAAGGCCCAGAGCTCGCAGGAAAATCGAAGCGAGAAACTTGCGTTTGCCGACGCGCACGTAGAGCAAATTCTTCTGGTCGTATTCAAATTCGACCCAGGAGCCGCGGTAAGGAATGATCTTGGCAATGTAAACCGCACCGCGCTTGAAGAAGACGCCCGGGCTGCGATGGAGCTGTGAAACGATGACGCGCTCGGTCCCGTTGATAATGAAGGTGCCGTTGTCGGTCATAAGCGGAATTTCGCCAAAGAAAACTTCTTCTTCCTTAATGTCGCGAATCGACATCGCCTCCGTTTCCGGATCTTTGTCGTAAACAGTGAGGCGAATCTTGACCTTGAGCGGGACGCTATAACTCATGCCGCGCTCCTGGCATTCCTGCTGATCGTGTTTGTGCTTCAGTCCCACAGGCTCGCCGCAGTTCTCACAAAGTTGCGGTCTCACGAAATTGAAGGTCCCGCACTTGTGACAGAGAGTTTCGCCGGCAGCGAGCGGATTCACCTTGATGGTGGAACTGCACTCCTTACAATTTGCGCGCAGGTAGTTCAGCCCTTCCAGACGACCGCACTTACACTGCCAGTTACCGATTTGATACTCGACAAAATCGAGCGTAGCCGTGCCCCGAAAATCCGAAATCGGAAATACCGACTGAAACACCGCCTGCAATCCAGTGTTCTCGCGTTCCTCGGGCAGGAAATCCATCTGCAGGAAGCGGTTGTAGGACTCACGCTGAATCTCGATCAGATTCGGAATCCGCACTGCGGTGGCGATCTTGGAAAAGTCGATACGCTCAGGTGCCTGACTTGTCCTTCGTCCCAATCCCGTATTTGCTGCTTGAAGTAAATTTACTGACATGAGAGGTTCCTTATCAAAGCCCGTTTACAATTAGCGGTTGCAAGCCTGGGTCTACGTAGCCTAGAAAAACGACGTCAGGCTGCTTGGAAAAGCCAAAGCGCGGTCAGGGCGCAGAATGCCCCGACCGCTTAAATCAAGAAAGCGGCTATGTCATCGTCAATTTTTTTGGGAGTAACGCCAGCGCCCTCAATACTCCCTTAACTTAACCACTAACATTTGGAGTGTCAAGCCGACAAACTCTTCACTCAACCTAATTGCCAGGTGAAAGCGTGCAGGCATTGGTTGCCCGCAGCGCGCCACCTGTTGCCTGTGCTACTTAACTTCGACGGTCGCGCCTGCATCAGCAAGCTTTTGTCTCACCGTTTCGGCTTCCTCTTTGGAAACGCCTTCCTTCACCGGCTTGGGAGCCGCCTCGACCAAATCCTTGGCTTCTTTTAAGCCAAGCGCGGTGATCTCGCGAACTACCTTGATGACGTTGATCTTATTGCCGCCTATTGCCTGCAGGATCACGTCAAACTCGGTCTTCTCTTCGGCGGCGGCAGTTTCGCCACCAGCCGCTGCGCCCGCTGCCGGCGCCGCTACGGCTGCGGCTGCCGCGGAAACGCCGAACGTTTCTTCCAACTCCTTAACGAGCTCGGAAGCTTCAAGAAGCGTCATGCTCTTCAAATACTCAATAACATCTTCGCGTGTTGCTGCCATGATTTTCTCCATCCTCCTCAAAGGGTCCTGATGTGCTGTTTGTTATTTTCCGCAGCAGGAGAACCCACGGAACGTTTCTGTTGAGGAGTTGCATCTTCCTCTCGAAAAGCGTCCGAGCCGCAATGACGACCTGACTATCGTCATGCTCGTTGTCCGCGTCCGGCCCTACTGTTCTTTCAACGAATCTCTCAGTTTCAAATTTCAGATCTCAAATCTGAGATCCAAAATCGCTATGCCTTCTGTTCACCAATTTGCTTAATCACAATCGCGAGATTGCGCGGCACGGCCGACAGTACAGTCACCAGCCGCTGCGCCTGGCAATTGATCAAGAACATCACCTTGGAAATCAATTCTTCCTTCGAAGGCAGGCTGGCAATGGCTTCGACATCCTTCAGCGCCACTACCTTTCCTTCCACCACGCCGGCCTTAAACGAAAATATCTCCGGATTGGCCTTCGCGAATTTGGCGATCGCCTTCGACAAGTTCACCGGGTCTTCCTGGCTCAAAGCAACCGCGGTGACCCCTTTGAACTGATCCGCGGCCTTTTCCAGATCCGTGCCTTCCGCAGCTTTTCGGGCGAGCGTGTTCTTGACCACTTCGTAGCTAACGCCAGCCTCGCGCAGCTGATTGCGGAGCTCCTGATCCTTCGGGACGGTCATTCCCTTGAAACCGACAAGCATCGCCGCCTTAGCATTCTTAAATTGCTCAGTGAGCGCTTCCAGATCCTTCTGTTTCTTCTCTCTTGTCTTCATTAGCTCTCACTCCTATTTGACGTACGCTGCTTCGTCCAGCAGAACACCCGGGCTCATAGTCGCGGCCAAATTGACCTTCTTCACATACTTTCCTTTGGCCGTCGAAGGTTTGGCCTTTACGATCGCATCCAGCAAAGACTTTGCATTGTCGGTAATCTTGTCGGCATCAAACGAGACCTTGCCGACTCCGACATGGATTACGCCCGTCTTGTCGACGCGATATTCCACCTTGCCGGCTTTTGTCTCTTTCACCGCAGTCTTTACGTCGAAAGTGACGGTGCCTGTCTTCGGATTAGGCATCAAACCGCGCGGCCCCAGAACCTTACCGAGCGCACCGACGAGCCTCATCATATCCGGGGTGGAAACTACCGCGTCAAAGTCGAGCCAGCCTTCCTTGATCTTGTTGACCATGTCTTCGCCACCAACATAGTCAGCGCCGGCTTCTTCCGCTTCTTTGATTTTCTCTCCCTGGGCGATGACCAGAACCTTTTTTGATTTTCCCAGGCCGTGGGGCAGGACGAGGGTTCCGCGAACGAGCTGATCGGCTTTGCGAGGATCAACACCAAGCCAAACAGTTAACTCAACTGTCTCGTCAAATTTGGCGAAGGCAATTTCCTTAACCTTCGCAACCGCCTCTTCGAGATTGTATTTGCGAGCGGGCTCGATTTTCTCAGCAGCCGCTCGATACTTCTTACCGTGCTTTTTCAAGTTCTAACCTCCGAGGTGCAAACGGGATTTTCAATTGCCGATTGCCAATTGCCAATTTCTGCAACCGCCTTTCGGCTATCCATCCCTCCCTCTCAAGTTGCCTACGAAGCCAATCGGAAATTGGCACTCGCCAATCGGCAATTATTCGACTGTCAGGCCCATCTGCCGGGCCGTTCCTTCAATCGTGCGAATGGCAGCTTCCAGGCTGGTTGTATTCAGATCCGGCATCTTCGTCTTTGCGATTTCTTCAATCTTGGATTTCGAAATCGCGCCAACTTTTTCTCGCTTAGGATTGCCGGAACCCTTGGGCAAGCCTGCAGCCTTCTTCAAAAGATCAGCAGCAGGAGGGGTCTTAGTTTCAAAGGTAAACGAGCGATCTGCATAAACCGTGATTACAACCGGAATCTTCAAATCGGAATCCAGCTGAGCAGTCTTGGCATTAAATGCTTTGCAGAATTCCATGATATTCACGCCGTGCTGACCCAATGCCGGGCCGATTGGCGGCGCCGGATTGGCTTTCCCGGCGGGAACCTGCAGTTTTATGTATCCAGTAATTTTCTTAGCCATCTTCTTATTTCCAATTCCCGATTGCCGACTGCCAATTTTAAAGAAATGTTACCCGCTTGCTGGCCAACTGAAAATCGCAATCTCATCACTCTTCTTCAGCGAAAGTAACTTTCTCCACATCCAGGAAGTTCAATTCAACTGGAGTTGAGCGCCCAAAAATCGTTACCGTAACCTTTAACGTCGACTTGTCTTCGTTAACCTCTTCAACCTTGCCCGTAAAGCTCTGGAACGGACCCGACTTAATTCGAACAGTTTCGCCAGCAGCGTAGGAAAACTTTGGCTTAGGTTTTTCCGCAGCCTCGGTAACGTTGTGAACGATCTGATCGACTTCCTGTGGAGTTAACGGAGTCGGGTTATGCCCGCCGACAAAGCCGGTAACTTTCGGCGTCGACTTGATCATGTGAAAAACGTTATCGGGTATGTGTCCGCGCTCATCACATTCAATCTGTACCAGCACGTAACCGGGATAGAACATACGCGTCGACTCGATCCGCTTGTTGCCGCGCATCTCGACCACCGTCTCCGTCGGGACAAGCACTTCCGCAACCTCGGTTTGCAGATCGGTATCGCGAACGCGCGCCTTTAAACTGTCGCGCACTTTCTTTTCGTGTCCCGAGTACGTGTGAAGAATGAACCACTGCTGCATGAAAAATTCTCTTTAGGATCCGGTAATCCAGTTAAGTAGCTGGTTAAGCTGGGTCAAAGCGAAAGTCCAAATTCGATCAACCAAAAATAGGTAGACTGCGAAAAAGATTACTGCGATTAAGGTGATGATGGTCGTGTTCTTTACAGTGTTGAAGTCCGGCCACGAAACGCGCTTCATTTCGGCGCGGACGTCGTGTAAGAAGTGACTCAGCCGTCCCAACGGACCGACTCTGGGCCCACTCAACCCGCGCTCGCGCCGCGCTCCGCGACCTTCCACACCCTCGCCAAAGCGGGCGGTCCGTGGCGCCGGCAGTGACGCGTCTGTCTTCTCTATATCGTCCATGATTTCACTCTTCGACACTCAACTGCCTTCTCTCTAACTGGCAGGGGTACCAGGATTCGAACCCGGACTTTCGGTTTTGGAGACCGACGTGCTAACCGTTGACACTATACCCCTGTGTCGATTGGCGAATGCCGATTTCCAATTGCCGACCGCCATTTCACCGAGCCATCAAGATTGCGAACGACCATAAGCGTAATGATTGTCTTGCAATCGGCATTTGGCAATCGGCAATGGCCAATCACCATCACTTGGTTTCTTTATGGCCAGTGTGTTTGCGGCAACGACGACAAAACTTTTGAAATTCCAACCGATCGGGGGTGGTCTTCTTGTTCTTAGTCGTTGTGTAGTTGCGGCTCTTGCAGTCAGTGCATTGGAGCACAATGTTATCGCGCGGCATAATCTTTACCTATTTCCCGAAGAACGCTCCTTCTTGGTCTCGCTTTATGGTCTTTGGTCTTTAAATTTCTTTTTGCGGGTCAGTGGTTTTTCAAGGCAAAAAACAAAGACCCAAGACCAAATGCGTTATTCAACAACCTCACTAACCGTGCCGGCGCCTACCGTGCGACCGCCTTCGCGGATTGCGAACCGCAGCCCCTTCTCCATCGCGATTGGCGCGATCAACTCAATCTCCATCGCCACGTTGTCGCCTGGCATCACCATCTCCACTCCCGTCGGCAAGTGCGCCACGCCGGTTACGTCCGTCGTCCTAAAGTAGAACTGCGGCCGATACCCCGTGAAGAAGGGCGTGTGTCTCCCACCTTCTTCCTTCGTCAGCACATAGGCCTCCGCCTTGAAC
>JBGSYG010000042.1:0-58637 GCA_041750995.1 Pyrinomonadaceae bacterium
TTTCGGGAGTTTCCTTTGCCCTTTACGAGGGAGGTAAGTTGATCGAGGAGTTGGTGTATTTTGACGCCCTGGAGTTCTTATCGCAGCTCGGGCTCATAGAGCCACCCAAACTGGCCGCTGCGGGATAAGCAAACTCAAAGGGAATTTTAGACGACCTCCCCCTAAACGCTGCGCCGAACGCCGTCTAACACCCTGACCATTAGCGACGCATCGTCAGGACAGTTTTTTGAAGAGCGAGTTGGCAATCCGGATGAATTTGACGCCATAAAACCAGAGGAGGTGAAGCATGTTTCGATTACTGAAAGGCCTGACGCTAATGGTACTGTGCGCCACCGCCGTATCGGCACAGAGTTCAACAAAGAAACCCATCGAAGGCGCTTGGAAGGTGATAGAGATTGTTGTCACTGGGGCCAACGCATCCAGTATCCCAAACCCGCAGCCTGGGCTCATCCTCTTTACCCAGAAGCACTACAGCGCAATGTGGGTTCCTGGAACCCAACCGCGCAGTCTGTTCAAAGGAGAAGGCCCCACAGACCAGGAAAAGATCGCAGCATACGATTCTTTCGTTGCCAATTCGGGCACCTACGAATTAGCTGGGACAACATTGACCTTCCACCCGATGGTCGCCAGATCGCCGAACTTCATGGCAGGCGGAGTGTCGAAATCTGAAATGCGGATCGAGGGAACAACCCTGTGGCTCACCCAGAAAAACACGGACCTCAGTCTTCGCACCGGGGATCGCGTTGCGACGTCGTCCGGCCCGGCAAGCGAAACGCGAATTAAGCTGAGTCGGGTTGAGTGACTTGCGAATACAAAGCAGTGAGATGGCGAGTCCTGGATCAGCTCAAACGCGGTCGGGAGCGAAGCGCTAAAAAGCGTCCGGGATGTGGAGACTGGCCATGCTGGTTTTCTTGCAATGACGAATTGAAAAATTTGAATAGAATGCGGCGTCAATCGGCGTTGATTTGCTGGGGTGAGGACAGTAAATCTGAGGCTGAATGCCTCCGCCAACCGTTAATAAAGGCCCGGTCCCCTCGTAGGCTGGGCCTTCGGTTTTTCAAAACGAGGCTCCGCGTTTACAGTCTAGAATTCAGTCCGACTTTCAGACGTGGGTTGTTTTCAACTCTCAATAGGTCTAGCAAATTTGAGTACGGCGTTTCGCAATAGGGCGGCACTGCAATTGCCCCGCTCCTACTCAGTCCCAATCCCTCGATTTTTGAGGTTTCCGAAGATTGCGTCGCTTGCCCCGTCGCATCGGCGGATTTTCGTCTTAATTGGCAACCGGTGTGCGGCTGGGTTGCCAGCGCAGTGCCAACAACATATAACTAAGGACTCTCACTTTTATGCTTCTCAAGAAACTGATTTTTTGCTTATCGGTAGCTCTGCTCGTCGGGCTAGCCTCCATCGGGTCAGCCCGTGCAGACATCATCATCGCTACTGGTAACAATCCGCAGCCAGACGAGAACGTGCTGCTCAACACCGGTCTCACCGGCAATCCGATATTCGGCACAACCAACCAGACGGGCCTCTCAGTCCGCTTTTCGTCCAGCGAATCTCTGATCGCCCCGGCCAACGGCCAGGCGCGGATTGAGGCTGCCGATGGCACTTTAACAAACTTGACGATCGATATTCCTGGCGCGACTTTCGCTTCGTTAATCGTCAACATTGACGCCGCAACTGCCGGTTCCGTCAGTTTCGTCGTTACGGAGAATAACGGGCAGCAAACTGCCGGCACTTTTGCGCTTGGGGCAAGCGGTGAGAACTTCTTCACCATCACCGCCATCAACGGCCAACGGATCAGCAGCGTCGCATTCACGACTACTGTTGCAATGGTTGTGACAAACGTCGATGACGTAGCACAAATCCGCATCGGTGGCGCTCAACAAGTCCAACAGCCAATCCCGGAACCTACTAGCATGCTGTTGTTAGGAACTGGACTTATTGGAGTAGCGGGTGCGGCACGACGAAAACTCAACACGCGTAAGTAGGGCTTAATCGCGTACTGAGTTCGGAAAGGGCGTTGCCAAACTGGGTCGGCAGCGCCTTTTCTCTTTAACTCGTCCCTCTGAGGTGGTCGCGATTAGCAAACATGGTCGATCCTTTCCCTTCTGCTGGATTCGCGGTGCCTTGATCGAGTTGAGCACTCGCCGGGATGTGGGCAAGGCTACTATGGGTGTTCTGGAGTCTCAAATAATAACTCGATCAAAGGACCGGGAATCCACGGTTACAAAATTCACAAAGAATGTCCCTCAATGTTTATAATCAAGATGTAAAATTCTGATTTTACCTTCTATAATAACCCCCCCTTCGTTTAAGCGTACATCTTTTAATGGCTTCCCCTAACGACTTTCCTTATCAACTTCTGGGGGGTCAATAACGCACAATGTCTGATGACGATGCGATCGCTGAAACGTCTTCCGAAGGTTCAGGCGCGTTTGAGGAACTGCGGAGACGCGAACGGGAGTTGGCCGATTTCATCGAAAACGCCCCGGTAGGGTTGCACTGGGTCGATGCTGGCGGCGCCATCCTGTGGGCCAATCAGGCTGAACTCGATTTGCTCGGCTACACCCGGGAGGAGTACATCGGGCGGCACATCGCAGAATTTCATGCCGATGAGGATGTCATCAACGACATGCTCAGGCGGTTAACAAACAATGAGACGCTGCACAGTTACGAGGCGCGCCTGCGCTGCAGAGATGGCTCCCTCAAATACGTACTGATCAGCTCGAATGTGTTGCGCGAAGGAGCGAAGTTCATTCATACGCGCTGCTTCACCCGCGACATCACCGCGCGGAAGCTGTCTGAAGAGGCTCTGCGGGACCACGAATACCAGTTTCGCGCAATCGCCGAGACCGCTCAGGACGCAATCATTACCATTGATGAAGACAGCACCCTGCTCTTTGTCAGCCAATCGACGGAGAGAATATTCGGCTACGCACCCGAAGAATTGGTCGGGAAGCCCCTCACAATGCTGATGCCCGAATACCTGCGCCATCTTCATCAAGCCGGCATTAAGCGCTATGCAGAGACCGGCCAGAAGCATATCGACTGGGCAGCTATTGAACTGCCGGGTTTACATAAAGACGGACGCGAAATACCGCTGGAAATCTCCTTCAGTGAATTCATCAGCCAGGGGAAGCGCCGCTTTTCGGGTATCGCGCGCGACACTAGCGACCGCAAGCGCGCTGCTATGGAACGGGAGGCGCTGCTCTTAGCCGAACGTCGTACGGCGGAGGAACTGCGCGAGGCGAACCGCCTGAAAGACGAGTTCCTCGCCACCGTCTCACACGAACTGCGCACCCCTCTGACGGCCATCCTAGGCTGGGCGCACCTTCTGCGCCTCGGGCAGCTCGGCGAAGGGGGCGCGATTGAAGCACTAGAGACCATCGAGCGCAATGCCCGCGCGCAGTCGCAACTCATCGATGATTTGCTCGACGTCTCTGGAATTATTACGGGTAAACTTCGCCTCGATGTAAGACAGATCGACCCGGGCACGTTCATTGAATCGGCCATCGAAGTAGTGCGACTGGCGGCCGATGCCAAAAATGTACGGATTCAGAAGGTGATGGACACCGGTGTGGTGACCGTGGCCGGCGACCCGGCACGTCTGCAGCAGGTGGTCTGGAACCTACTCTCGAATGCCATCAAGTTTACGCCCAAAGGGGGACGGGTGCAGGTCAGGCTCGAGCGCATCAACTCGCACATCGAGATCGCTGTCAGCGACACTGGAGCCGGCATCAATCCGGAGTTCTTGCCTCACGTCTTTGAGCGCTTCCGGCAGGCTGATCAGACAACGACACGTGAGCACAGCGGCCTCGGCTTGGGGCTTGCGATCGTCCGCCACCTGGTTGAGCTGCACGGCGGCACGGTGGAGGCAGAGAGCCCGGGAGAAGGGCAGGGTGCTACTTTCATCGTAAGACTTCCGCTAGTCTCAGTTCATCAGAAGACAAAACGTGATGAGCGCGTTCATCCGACCGCCAGAGATACTCGTTCTTCCCTCGATTGCCCTGAAAGACTGGATGGGATGAAGGTTCTTGTCGTGGATGATGAAGTTGATACGCGAACATTACTTAGAGCCGGACTGAGCCAGTGCGGCGCGGAAGTGACATGCGTCGCTTCCGCTTTGGAGGCGCTCGAAGTAATCGAAAAGGAAAGACCCGCATTATTGGTCAGTGACATAGGTATGCCGGGCGAGGATGGTTATGAGTTGATTAGGAAGGTTAGAGCGCTGCCTGCTGAGCGTGGAGGGAGAACACCTGCCATTGCCTTAACCGCCTATGCAAGAACAGAGGATCGCCTGCGGGCGCTTAGGGCGGGTTACCAGATGCACGTTTCCAAGCCGGTTGAGTTGGCTGAGTTAGTGACGGTCATGGCAAGCTTGGTTCAACGAACCGTTTGATAGCCAAGGGATACACTTACTGGGTAGTGCTCCGTTAGTGTGTTGGTGGTTCGGGGTCAGAAGTCGAGCGTTGAAGTTACACGGTTCAACTATGATATGCGCTTCACCCCACAGACAAGGCTTCCCGAACTGTATACCTTCTTTTCATGGCGTCCGTAATAGAACAAGGGGTTTGGTATTTAGCTGCTTTCTGTACCACCTGCAAACAATATTTCAGATTCATGGGTGACTTATCACGGGGAAAGTCTGTGCTTACACCTTTCACTTATAACCTCATTTGCCCCGGCTGCGAGGAAGTAGTCCTATGTCACACCGACAACGTTAAGCGCGAGCACGACTAATTTAGAGAACACGAGCTTCCGCGTCTTCGGGATAGTGATAGCGTTCTATAACGTCTCCATCATAACTTGCTCGGTTCCCGCATTCAGTGCAACTAACCTCATAGGTAGCGGTAATCCGGGCCTCGCCTTTGGACATATCGGGAAAGAGAACCTGCTTTGATTTGCAACTTACGCAGATGTAGCGGAGATACCATTCGCCGGAGTGTAGGGTGTGCATAGGGGGAACGCCTTGGTCTGTCTCTAGGGAAATGAAGGCCAGCATCCATTCTTGTAGAACAGTGAGCACCTGAGAGTCAATAGCGCGAAACAAGTTTATTGTTTTAAAAGTACGCCGTCGTACTGACCCCTTAGTGCACTTCTGATAGCCTTTTGTTGGGCTGGCGGCTAGGCTTTGTTCATAACCCAAAACTGTTTAGGTTCGAGAATTAGCCGACACGTCAGCCTTTTTGCGATCAAGCGCGGTTGTCCCAGAGAGCCAAGTATCATAGAATCCTCACGGTTTTACTCTCCTACCCCGTACCTCTGAAACCAATATCCAGTTCGGTCTTTTAAGCTAGTGGAAGCGGAAACTTGTGCTTAGGGTTTGGAAGTTCAGACCAACTCCGAGACGACCCTTCGCTATCGGCGGCAATTAGGGAGAATAGACGCTTCGGAAAGATGCAGAATCACGCTCGACTCTTGATCGCCCGGATGGAGTTCGATCAGGCGAAGACTCAGTTAGAAGAAATTAGTCAATACCTTTCGTCGCGTAAGAACTCGAATCAGGACCGGGCCTACAACGAGACAGCCGGATTTTTGGAGCTTGGACAAAAGAACTACGCCAAGGCACTTGAATATTTTGCTAAAGCAGACCCCAATGATCCATACGTCTGGTATTACCAAGCAGTCGCACAAGAGGCGGCTGGAAATGGAAAGGCTGCTGCAGCTCTTTACCAAAAGCTGACCACTTGGAACCAGCTCGATGAAACTGGCTACTCGTTGGTACGGTCGCGCGCGATCGCCCGAGGAGTGGAGTTAGCTAAACTGCCTAACTAAGAAGCCTAAAACTTTCCCACGAGGAAAGATTCGCGTGGTGAAAGATCACCAAGGAAAGTGCCTGGCATCAAGCCAGGCCCTTTTTTTGTGCGCGGTCCCTTGCTGGCGATTTCAGCCCGTTGAATACATTAGATCGAAAGCGAAATAAACAATCGTGAAGTCACCAGAATGCGACGCTTTAAGCCTTCAGAGTGGGGAGTACTGTCCTTGTCGAGCGCGACTATCTCACCATCAAGTATTGCTGGTTCTGCTTTGATTGATGCTGCTACCGATTGAAGCGCAGGATACGTTTTGGTGAGATTTGTTACGAGGACGTGAGAGGATTCGCGCTTCACCATCTGCGCCCTAACACAGAGCGCGAAAGCCGTCCCACTTAGGTTCAAATATCCAGGCAGGTAGAGAAGGGCGCTTTGGCGAGCGTCGGCACCATCACGTTTAGGTCGCCATTGACTCCCCCTTGGAGTATCGAATATCCTTCGCGACAACCCACTGACCCCAAATTGGCTGGCCCTCCCCCGTGAGTTTCGCATTCATGTAGGCTCTCTTCTAGCGGGCCTCTCACTTTCAACAGCTGTGGTGCGGCGTGGCGCTTTCAAGGAACAGAGGTAAATGATGAAAAAGACTCTAAATCTACTTGCCCTGATGGTGGCTATTGCGGCGTTTTCAGGAATAGCGAAGGCTGACCAGTTGGCGTTCACTGCGACGCTCACCGGCTCGCAGGAAGTGCCACCATCCGGGTCGCCTGGAATCGGCACGGCGTTAGTGACCGTGGACACAACTACTCATATCATGACCGTCAACGTCGCGTTCAGCGGCTTATTCAGCACTACCGCCGGTAACCTTCCCAGCGGCACGACCGCCGCGCACATCCACTGCTGTGTTCCGCCTGGAGCCAATGCTGGAGTCGCCACTGCTGTCCCCACGTTCCCGGGTTTTCCGCTAGGAGTTACATCTGGTACCTACCTGCAAACCTTTGACCTGACTCTCGCCTCCACATATAACCCCGCCTTCATTACGGCCCAAGGAGGATCAGTGGCTGCAGCTGAAGCCGCCTTTATCGCTGGCCTACTGAGCGGGCAGACCTATTTCAACATTCACACTAATGCCTTTCCGGGCGGAGAGATTCGAGGGCAACTTCAAGCCGTGCCGGAACCCGCCACGCTGCTACTGCTCACTACTGGTTTAATGGGCGCGGTCGGAGCGGTGCGGCGGCGGCGAAAAGCTCACGTATAAGCAAAGACGTAGTTCCCACCTATCACTGGCCCCTGCTTGTGTTCTGGTCATGCATAATTAGCCACTTGGCCCCTCGCTTTACTACGACGAACGTCCTGATTACCCTCTCATTCTCATGCCTGACTCCGTCGGGCGTGGTGAACGTGCTAACTCGGCTAGGCACGGTCACGACCGCCACGTCGGCAGAAGCGAAACGGACTGACATTTCTTCGGGTCTGTCTGTCACGCCTTTGAGAAACGTTGAATGAACCTCCTTCAATTCTTTGAGGACAGCCTCCCGTCCGACCGTCCAGCCGCCCAGCGGGTTGATGTGGACCCAGTCCTCGGTCGTAAATTGCGCTGCCTGCCCGAAGTCATGAGTGTTGAAGGCCTCATAGAATAATTGCACTGCTTGGCGCACCTGTTTCTCTTTGGCAGATTTCTGAGCAAGTGCACCGCCGACGAAAAATAGACTTATTACAATGGACACTAGAAGTTTCATGGATTGAGTCCCTCGCGGCAAGAAGTTAGAACGTGAGGATATTAGGATAACTTGGCCTTTCTGAACAAAAGGTATAGTCAAG
Source organism: Pyrinomonadaceae bacterium (assembly GCA_041750995.1). Taxonomy (GTDB): domain Bacteria; phylum Acidobacteriota; class Blastocatellia; order Pyrinomonadales; family Pyrinomonadaceae; genus PSRF01. The sequence continues at coordinate 7,572 of JBGSYG010000042.1, forward strand.
GTTTTATGTCTCTAGATCCGTTTCCTTCCACCGTGCTTCCGATGTTACCAACATCGGTGAAAGCGCCCTTCTCAAATCCTGATTGGATTTTTGAGCCGAAGTGGGATGGCTTTAGGGCGGTTTGTTTTCTAAGACATGGTGAAGTGCGTTTAGTTTCCAGGCGTCGGAATAATCTCACCGAAAAGTTTCCAGAACCTCGATGTATAGCTCAGTCAATCAAGGCAAGCTCGGCTGTATTAGATGGGGAAATCGTCGCGCTCGATCGACAGGGACGGCCGTGTTTCGACGCATTACGAGACGCCGCCTAAAAGGAGACTGCGTAATTGTTTACTATGCTTTCGACCTGCTATATCTCGACGGTCGTAACCTTACCGAGCAACCACTAATCGAACGCAAGGCGGCGCTGAAAAAGATTCTGCCAAAAGGAATTAAGGCAAGGGTTCGTTACACCGATCATATCGTTGGCAAGGGCGAGCAATTTCTAGCCGAACTGGAGAAGAGAGAACTCGAAGGAATGGTAGCAAAGCGGGCCGATAGTCTTTACGTTGGCGGGCGGACTCGCGCTTGGCTGAAGATCAAGACCGCTGCCGGGCGTGAAGAGATGCGGAGGCGCTCTGAAGCATGGCAGCTATAGCAACCCCCGCAGTCGCTCTTTGATAACTGCTTCTTTAGGACTTCTGCTCGCGTTTTGAAGCCACTCCTGCACACGCCTCAGTGTCAGACTGTGCTTGATAGTCTTTCTCATCTCGACTTCAATCTGGCAAACGTCGCCTGGGTCACAGTCGTGCTCTCTAAACGCTGCGACTCCGAGCACAACCGCCTCGAATAGAGATTCAGCCTCAAGTTCGACTGTGTGCCTGATGCCCGTGGTATCGAGGTACGAGACTACGCATAGCGCCATGGCCGGGATAATACAAGTTTTCGCTAATTTTCGGCAGCGAGATTGTGAGGCAGGCAGTTTAGGGCGAAATCTTCCGATTGGGAATGATATTTACGGCGAAAATTCCACCATCCAACCACAAGATCTTGTGCAGTTACACCGTCATTATCAGTTCTCCGAGGAAGCTCTCAATACGCTATTCATATCGGGTAGGCATTCTTTCAACCATCGCCCAGTTTGAGAATGACGATAAAGCGGAGCGCACTAAACGGGGAATGAAAGCCGCGCTCGAGCGTGGTTACGTGGCCCTTCCCACCAACCTTAGGTTATCTAAAACTTCAACAACCAGACGGACGCTCAAGGGTCATACATGATCCAAACGTCGCTCCCTTCATCAAAGAGGCCTTTGAACTATTCGCAACGGGGCGTTATGAGCGAATCGAAGTTCTGCGAATCGTTTCTGCGGCAGGCCTGCGAAACAAGAAGGGGAATAAACTCAGTCCCCAGAGTTTCGCCAACTTGCTCAGGAATCAGTTTTACGCGGGCAAGCTGGTCGTAAAGGGTTGGGAGATCGATTCCAAGGGAGCATTTGAACCGATTGTTAGTGAAGAGACGTTCACTCTGGTTCAATCAATACTCTCGGGCAGAAGACCGACAACGCTCAAGCGTCGCCGCACTCATCCAGACTTTCTGCTAAGACATTTCGTCAAGTGCGGCGAATGTCAGCGGCCCCTTACAGCGAGTTACTCTTCCGGTCGCAGCGACAAATATGGCTATTACCACTGCGCCAATGGATCTTGTCGTAGTCGGAACATTCCAAGACAAAAACTTGAAAGCGAGTTTCTGACGTTGATCGGGCAACTCCAGCCTAAGGCAGAATACTTAAACCTGTTCCGAGAGATTGTTTTGGACGTTTGGAAACAACGACGCAGTGACACGACCAGGTTGGTCTCAACTTTAGAGTCTCGAGTTACGGATTTGAAAGCGAAACGGCAGAGGGGTTATTGATGCTTTCTTACATGAACGATCAATCGACCGATCGACCTATCAAGAACAACTCGAGTCACTGAACGATGAGGTCGCATTAGTTCAGCTTGAAGTCTACGACGCTAGGTTGCAAGAACTGGACATTGAAGCGGCGTTAAATTACGCGACCAGCGTTTGCGCAATGCGGCTAAGTTTTGGACTCAATGTTCTGCGGATCAAAAACAGACCTTTCAGCGAGTGTTATTTTCTGAGGGGGAGTATACGAGGGCGACGGTTATCGAACCGCTCCAACCTGTATTGCTTTCTGTTATTTGCAGGGGATTTCAGAGGGAAAATCAAGTTTGGCGTCCCAAAGCATTCCGAGTTGGAACCAGATAATTGCTTGGCTAAAAGAAATGGAGAGTCTTCGCACTATTGCGGCATAGGGCTCAAAAGAGCGCTGTGAAGGCCAGTAACAGCTACTCTTGAACACTCCCATGATGGATTGGAACGCAACCTAAGAAGCGGGGCAGAGAATCATCTGTAGCACAAATGGGCTGGGAGCGAAGAGGCAATAACCAGTACTACTACAAGAAAGAGCGAGAGGGCTCGCGGGTCAAGTCTACCTACGTTGGCCGGGGCGAAATTGCGCACATGATTGCGCAAATTCAGTCGGGATCACCTCTTATTGAAAGGCTTGCACGGTCGATCAAACCACCTAAGGCCCAGGAAGAGGAAAAAGCAGAAGCTAACCTGAATCAACTTAACGAGGCCACTCGCTTACTCATGCATGCGGCCTTACTTGCGACGGGGTTTCATGCTCACAAGAGAGAGTGGAGAAAAAGGCGAAATGGGGGAACAGATAGCCGTGAACGCGACTAGCGCCGAGAAATACGAAAAGCTGCGCGAACTTGTGAAGAGAACTCACAAGGAGAAACCAAAGCCAGACGACGTTGCCGCTCTGAAGCGCCTTTTTGAAGACGAGCCGGAACTATGGCAGGCGACCGGCAACATGGCCAGACGGACATTGGACCACTTATTACATACCTACTATCCGCAGTCTGCTTATGTACAGGAGTGCGTAAGTCATCGCCTTGTGGAGTTGCGGGAGCAATTGGGTTATGACGAAAGTACTCCGCTCGAGGGCATCTTAATAGAACAGATTCTCGTCTCTTGGGTCAATCTGTACGTACTCGAGATCAATTCCGCTACTAAACTCTGCGAATCCCACTCCACGGAAACTGGATTGTATTGGGATCGACGCTTAACCGGTGCACAGCAAAGATTCCGACGTTCGTGTGAGACGCTTGCTCGAGTAAAGAGGTTTTCGCGCTCAACGCCAGCTTTGCAATTCAATATCGCGGCACGCGGCGGGCAGCAAGTTAATGTCTCAAGTTAGGCCGGGCCTTCGGTTTTAGAGGTGTCTGCTCGCTTGGCGTCGGGCTGGCAGAGGTAGTGCTCAGGTTGGCAGGTTTCTTTATGGGCGCAGTAAGGGCAGATGATTACATACTCACCCTTTAGATCTTTTGTGCCCCTGTTCAAGTCTTCAAATATAGGAAGTACTGCCTTGCAATTCCGGCACGTCACGACGATGTACCAGCGGCCTGATCGGAGGGTAGCAAGGGGCAGCATGGAGGTGGCTTATATCACTGTGCGAGATGGTGCACGCAAAAAAAGGGCGCTCTTTTGTTGACAAGCATCCTATGCAGGTATAGGGTGCAATGCTCAATCCCTCGCTCAACACCAAGAGGTACTCAATCATGAAATACGTAGCGTTATGTCTTTTAGTCTTCACCTTGGCCGTGCTCGGTGTAATTGGCATTGGTGCCCAGCAGGACCAAAAAGCTGACAAAGTGAAACAGCGTTATGAAGCCGAGCTTAAGAAAATTGACGAACAACTGCCTGTAGTCGATTTCCATGCCTCAAAACCGACTGAACCCGCACTACGTGCTAAACGACTAGCTAAAGACCGTCGTCACAACTTGCCGCAGAATCCACCTATTGGAGAGCAGAACACTCTGATGACGACGGTCAAGGAGTGGGCACCCGATTTTCCTCCTCTTCCTATAGAACAAAGCACCGCCATAGTCACCGGAACAGTAAGCGAAGCAACAGCGAACATTTCAGAAGATAAGACGGGGGTGTACTCGGAGGTTGTCATTAAAGTTGAGGAGGTACTAAAGGATACTAGTGGAATTGGTGGAGTAGTAGTGGCTGAACGTGACGGGGGACGAGTCCAGTTCCCATCAGGCACCGTTTTTCGTTTCGTTATAGACGGGCTAGGAATTCCCAAAGCTGGTCATCGCTATTTGTTGTTTTTGAAGCAACTCGATGATGGAGACTTTTCTATACTTACTGGTTATGAACTATTAAATGGTCGGGTACGACCCTTAGACATAACTTCTGTGGTGCCGTTTGCAAAGTACGAAAATGCCGAAGAAAGTGAATTCTTATCTGAGGTCCGTAAGGCAGTAAAACATCAAACCTCTAAGCTTTAAGGAGTGAGAAAAATGAACCTCACATCTCCCCGTTTCTTGCGACTTAAGTTTCTTTGTTTGTTTATTAGCGCCGTTGCTGGACTGGTTGTCGGTTCTTACGTCCGTCACGTACAAGCTGTACAAACATTGTGCTACACGACCGGACATCTTTCTAGTCTATATCCTCGCTACCCCGAGTGGACAACAATAAATGTTATCTATGACCAATCGTCAAATTTCAGTGCTGGTCAAAGAGATGCCATGACTACCGCGTTCCATAACTGGAATGTTTGGAACCACCAATGGGGAAATAATACTTACATCCTTTTTACCGGCTTTGGTGTAGGACCAGCTCCAGACTACGGCAGCGATATTAACACTGTACATGTTTTAAAAGGTCCGGATAACACATTTACCGCTCCCGCTGTGGCAGACTGGTTTAGCTTCGGCGGGATATATACCACAATCACCAGGATTAGAATTAAACAGAGTTGGAATCCGCAAGGGGGTAATTCCTATATTGAAGCCGTCGCTCATGAGATTGGTCACAGCTTTAGGTTAGCCGACTGCTACAATGCATGTAATGGACAATCTGTAATGGGTGCAGCAGGAATGGGTGTCAGAGGTCCAAATAGGTGTGACAACTGCTCCGTCAGAAATGTTTACCTTGGAGTGCCCGCAGCGACGTCTTGTGCACTTCCGACACCTACACCGACACCACCTCAGTCAGATGGCGCATGCTATGCGCAGAATTGGTATTGGAATTTTTCGACCAATGCATGCTATCCCGACCCACAGAGTTGTCCGGATTTCTGTGATGACCCAGCCTTTGGTTCGGACTCGGATTGGTGTGTATTTCCCTTGTCTGGATGCCCGGATGAGTTTAGCGGTGGAGGAGGTTGTTGTTATCCACCATCCCCTATCTTGATTGATGTTAATGGTAATGGTTTTAATTTGACTGACCGGACGCAGGGAGTTTGGTTTGATTTAAATGGCGATGGACTAACTAGCATTATGTCTTGGACCGCCCTGGGTTCTGACGATGCATGGCTGGCCCTTGACCGCAACGGCAACGGCTCGATTGATAATGGCTTAGAACTTTTCGGTAACTTCACACCCCAGTCAACACCTCCAGTAGGAACTGCTAAGAACGGCTTCCTTGCTCTTGCCGAATTCGACAAACATGCAAACGGCGGGAATGGTGATGGCAAGATAGATGCGGCTGATTCAATCTTCACTTCCCTCCGGTTGTGGCAGGATACAAACCAGAACGGTGTTTCTGAATCGTCCGAGTTACATTCTCTAAGTCAATTAGGCCTGGCAACTTTGGAGTTGGATTACAAGGTTTCTAAGAAGACGGATGAGCATGGAAATCAGTTCCGTTACAGGGCGAAAGTAAGGGATACTCAAGGCCAGCAAGTGGGGCGTTGGGCTTGGGATGTTTTTCTACGTACTGGTCCGTGAACAATAAGCAAACAATTATAAGGCCATCTTCACGGGTGGCCTTTTTTCTTACCAAAGCGAACTGATAGTCGTACGAAGGCGGGCGCACTCGCGCATGGCTGAAGATCAAGACGTTGGAGGGTTACATACTCTGCAGCAGCTTCAGTGCTAGCCCTTCCGTTTTTGACTGTCATTTTCTGTTTCTTGGCTACCATACCCCTTCAAAGCGATGGCCTGGGCGTGCGGCCCGTCCTAGCGACGCGCTATCCGGGCTACCTAGCGATCTTGTTCGGCGTCCCTGGGTGAAAGGAGCTGGCTGTGTTCGGCAGGCGGAAGAAGCGCATTTCGAGATTCCTCTTTTTCTTGAGTTATTACAGAAATCTCAGATTCTATTTGCCGCCTAATTATTTTTTGCTTTTCAGCGTGTGATTGTTCAATTGCCGTGAATGCCTCTTGATATGCCCTTGCCTGATCCGGAGTATCTTCAATTCTGTAGCGCTTCAATCTAGTGGAAGCTAGCAATTCCTCAAGAGATAAACTTGTGAGTTTAGCCCGAACGTAATTGTCGCCCCATCTGAAGATTGCGTGAACGGTAGTCAGGGCGCCGGTCACAGCTGTTAACAAGATAGCGAAGATACCTAACCTGCTACCTGGATTCTGAGTTTGATACGTAACCAGGACTGGCGTTGCTACACCTAGAGCTGCAATAAGCCCCCTCGAAACAACATAGGCCCAGTAAGAATTCCGGGCCTTACTGTTATACCTATTTGACTCAACTTCAAGAGACTTTTGCGCTTCGCCGAGAAGAGCGAGAGCCTTCTCAATCCTCTCTTTAATATCGTTGGACATGGCGAGTTCCTTTCAGTGGTTGAGGTGGCCGGGTAGGGTGGCAATCAGGGAAAGCCTCCGAGGGTAATGGTTCGAGAAGTCAGCGAGGACGGAGGGGGCTTATATCACAAGGGAGAGGGCTGAGGAACGATTTTCTAGAAGGGCCTTGCTGAATAAGACAAACAAGGAAAATCCGCATCCGAAAGATATAAGAGCCCTATCTGTTCTAGTGAGCGATAACAGAAGGTTGGAACTTTGGCGGGATGTCGCGAGCGCAGGTTGTCTAGCGGAACTAACAGTGATTGAGAACGCTAGAGCAACAACAGCGGTCAAAGAATGTTGGAAGCATAGACTTCAAATCTTAGAGAAGGATTTAGGTAGCGATGGCGCTCGTACGCGCGAACAGCTCTTGATTCAACATGCGGCTTTGTGTTGGGCTGAGACGAAGGAACCTCCACGACGGATGCTGCTGTGAAATGGCCCCGCTGGTTTGTCTCCGTTTTCTTATTGTGCTTGAAGCGCTGAGATCGGTGGCGTCCCGTACGGGAGTCGAACCCGTGTCGCCGCCGTGAAAGGGCGGTGTCCTAGGCCACTAGACGAACGGGACGCATGTTGCAGGCGATACTTTCCAGCGGTGAGCTAAGTTAACGTAGCGCTTTGTTGACTGTCAAACGACCCAACTTCGGTCTTTGGTTTTTGGACTTTGGTCTTTGAAGGATTCATACCGCTCAGCTGGAGGGCGCCGGCTCGACGTCGCTTTCATTTCGTAAGCTACCCCAACCCGCACGAGAAAAAGCGCCGAGTAGTCGCCGCACTCCAAACACATCTCCCACGTACTCTCCGTATTCCGTCTCCGCTGTGTCTCAGCACTTTCTTTTCTTCGCCGTAACTTTTCGTGTCCTCGCGGTAATAGTAAACAGACATTCAAATAGCTCCCCGAACGATTTCAAACAGGGTAACGACAAAGAACGTCGAAACACGAATACTCTCCCCAGCCTTCTGGAGAGACGTAGAAGGTGTGTTATGAAACAACGTGTCACAGCGTACGCCATCCCTCATTCCCAGAAAACAAAATTTAGTTATGAACCGACAATCTTGAGCAACTCCTCACTGCTTAAACGCTTATCAATCGAAGTTCCATTTGTCCTTACCAGAATTAAGAGTAGTTGGCCCGCGTTCAAACAAGATCCGGTTGGCGTCGCCAGACAAGTCGCGGCTGAACTGCTCCAGACCCGCACCGCAGATCATCGAGTGCTGGCGACGGCGCTCGCTACCTTCTTGGTAGGCGGCGCTATTCTGTTCGTTCTGATGACGGATGGAACTAAGAGGGCGAGTCACCTGGCTTTAAACAATGCCGACGATTTCAATGTGCAAATGCTTGCGATTGCGACCGCTAGCGCGCCGACAGTCGCTGATAACGGAGTAGGCAGCGGTTCACTTGGACGAATTGGCTTTGATAACGGCCGCGGCGAAGGGTCGAATCCAGAACCGAAGCGCGCACATGGCGGAGGGTCAGGTGGCAACCAGCAAAAGTTAGTTGTGAGTGATGGAGCAATTCCACCGCCTTCACAAATACCCGCTCCAATTCCTACGGCTCCGATCAAAAAGAATCCGGCGCTCCCAGCGGCGGGGATCGATATTGATCCGGCGCTTTGGAGACAAATCACCGCGCCGGTCTATGGCGATCCAAGATCTTCCGCGACATCGCCTTCCAACGGCTCCGGAGAAGGCGGGGGCATCGGCACAAACAGTGGACAAGGCATTGGTGATGGAAACGGAGACGGGTTTGGCCCAGGAACGGACGGGAACATCGGGGGAGATAAACGAGCACCGGGTAGCGGAAAGCGCAGTGGCGGATCCGGAAATGATCCGAATGGATCGGAACTAATCTTAAGAGCTTCAATGGTGGCCCAGCGTGTGCGCCTGCTGTCGAAACCAGAACCGCAGTACACCGAGGAAGCGAGACGAAATCAAATCAGAGGCACCGTTGTGCTGCGCGCCGTGTTTTCAAAGACTGGCGAGGTGATCAACATAAGGGCGATCAGTCCACTTCCTTTTGGCTTAACAGAAAGAGCCATCGCTGCGGCGCGACAGATTCGATTCTTGCCTGCAACCAAGGATGATCTTGCAGTCTCAGTACACATGCAGCTTGAATACAATTTCAATCTCTACTAGAACATTGGCGATTGCCAATTGCGATTTGCCGATTCCAAGTCCAAAACCTACTTCGGTTCGAGTATTAGCGTCTGTTTCGTTGCCGCTGCGACAGCAGTTTCAGTAAAAGGAAACTCACGCGGCGTTACCGCGCGCCAGTCAGCATGCTGATCGCTCCAGTGCGGACTGGTCGGATTGCCGGACTGCCCCAACGCGATGCCGAGCTGTGTTCTATCCCAACTGCCGGGATCGGCAATCAACCTCATGGACACTGCTGCGCCGACATTGACTGTAGCTCCCAGCAGAAAAGGTGTGCCGCCTTGCGGCAAGGGTTTAATCGTGAACTGCAAACCGATCAGCGGTGCGCTCGCGAGGGGATGATTGAAACGCGCTGGCGACATGGCGCCCCAGGTCCAATTAGTTTCATCCACGCCAAGCTTTTCTGTGAGAGCTTGTCGCGCATCAGCGTAGCTAGTGCGCAGTAGCTCGGCATAACTACTGAACTCCGCAGGCAGCCACTCGCGCGGCTGCTCCTGGATGATGCGGTCAAGAAAAGTGTCTGAATTGGGCCATACGAAATTCTTGAACAACTCCTCACCGAGTGCGGCCTTGAGCACCCGCTGCCGAAACGCAATTCGCATCTGTGCAACGAGTGGGGCAACTCGTGACTCGGGATCGAGGCGCCCATCCCATGAGGCGAATGCAGCGAGGGATTCTCGCATTTTCTCGTCCATCGTCTGTCCCTTCATCGTCCTGATCGTTTCGCGGACAAAGACTCCTCCCGCTATGGCATACGTGTCTCCCAAAATCCTGCGGAAGTCGGCGGCATTCAGCTTTGGTTTTTCCGAAAGCAGATTGAAGATGCGACGCGCTCGGTAAGGCGAGATCCATTCGTCGGTCAGGAAGTAAGGATAGTCGTCACCGACTACACGTTGATTCGCCGTCACGATCATCCCGGAAGGCGGATCGAATAGGTGCGGCAATTTTTCGAAAGGGATGAAACCGATCCACTCGCCGGCGTCGGTCGAGCCGTCGTAAGGGACGCTGCCGTCGCCGCTTTTGCGAATGGGAATGCGGCCCGCGCCGTAATATCCGATATGACCGTCAACATCTACGTAGACGAAATTCTGCGTCGGTCCCCGGTACTTACTCAGCGCCGCCGTAAACTCCTTCCAGTTTCGTGCGCGATTTACCCAGAAAAATCCTTCAAGCTCAACTGCGCTCGCGTCGAGTGCCGGCCAGGAGAGGGCGTAACGCGCGCCGCCCTGTTCAAGAACGATTGGCCCATGACGCGTGATCGTCACGTCAAGCGTCTGTATCTCGGTCGACGCATCGGTGAATCCCTTACGAATTTTGATCTCCTCGCGGCGAATTTCAGCGTCGCGCCAACCCGAAGGAGTCAGATAACGGTTCGGGTTCTCTTTATCGAACTTCTCTAAATAAAGATCCTGCACATCTGGATTTAAATTTGTCGCGCCCCACGCGATTTGGTCGTTATGGCCCAGGACGATTCCGGGAGCACCGGGAAAGGTAACACCCGCGACATGCAGTCCCGGCGCGGTGAGTTTGGTCATATACCAAATGCCGGGTGCAAACGGAGGCAGGTGTGGGTCGTTAGCGAGCAACGGCTTGCCCGACACTGTTCGTTTGCCCGAGACCACCCAATTGTTGCTTGCTTCAGCAATGGCTTCGTAACCCGCGGAATCTTCTTGAGTGAGGGAAGTTCCCCCCAAGTTGAGCATCAATTGAAACAGGTTTTGTTGATCTTCCATGTCGCGCCGAAGCTTCGCCAAGACCGCTGAGGTTGGAGGCGCAAGCCTCGGCGCTGACGTTGCGCGTGTTGGCTTCGCTGAATCTCTGCCGACCACCAAGACATCAAGTGACGATTTCACGGGTAGCAGCGCTTCGCGCTTCGCCTTAGGCAATTGGGCCAGCGATGCTCGCAAAAGATCGTATTGATAGGTTGTCGACAGGACTTCGTAGATGAGCTTGCCGACCGCGAGCGAGTCAGCCGGAACCCATGGCCGTGGTTTGTATTGGAGGATCAGAAACTCAGGAGGAAGATCTCGATCCGTTCGTGACGCGATATAGGCGTTGACGCCGTTCGCATAGGCTTCAAGAGCGGTTCGAATCTCGGGCGACATCTTGGCCACTGTGGCGTCGATGATGCCGGCGTAGCCGAGAGTGCGATGTCGTTGATCCTGGCTCAGCGCTGATCGTCCCAATACCTCAGCGAGTTCTCCGCGAACTGTGCGACGCAGGAAGTCCATCTGAAAGAGTCGATCGCTTGCAGTGATGTAGCCCTGGGTAAAGTACAAGTCTGCTTCGTTCGTAGCAGTGATATAGGGAATGGCGCGTTCGTCGCGCCGAATGGTGACGCGGTCACGGAGTCCGGTGATTCGAATGCTCGCGGGAGTTGCTGCTGGTGTTTGAGCCCTCGCCGAAGGTGGCGGGACAGAAGCGAGTAGGAGTGCGAACAGAAGTATTGGCAAAAGGGAAGCGGCGCAACGATTCATGTAATAGCCTCGATGGTTGAAAGTCCGCGCATCTTAGCATGGGACACATGGGGCTCTGCCGCCTTCGGTGCGGTAAGGCGGCAAGCCGCGAGTACAACTTGATTGACGCTTGCAACATCCCGCAGTAGAATCCGCCAATGTTTCGTAAACTTCTTTTAGTCACGTTCGCAATCGCGACGCTGGGGACTTCCACCAGCGCACAACAGCGACCGTTGCTCACTGAAGACGTTGACATTATTCCGCCGGGTACGCTGCGGATTGAAGCTGGTATCGATTTTCTACAAGGCGCGAAGTATCCCGTGTCAGGTCTTACTGGCGACCTCAGTCGTGTTGGAGTCATCGGGGTTAACGTTGGTCTCTCTCCCAATGTTGAATTTCAAATTGAAGGGGTTGCCCAGAACTTTCTCAGCGTCAATTCACGCGGAGCTTCGGCGATTCCGCTAACCCTCGCTCCGGGCGTCAATTCAGTAAACGACACAGGTGATTTCACCCTTGCCACCAAGATAAAGCTGCGCGCCGAATCACCGCATGGGCCAGCGATAGGATTTCGTTTTGGCGTGCAATTGCCCAACTCAAATCAATCACGCGGGATTGGCCTCAATCAGACTAACGCCTTTGGATCGATTCTGGTTGGTAAGAAGTTTGGACGTGATGGACGGTTCAACACGTTCGGTAACCTCGGGATCGCGATTCTCACCGCGCCGACTACCCTATTTACACAAAACGACGTGCTCACTTATGGCTTGGCCGGCATCTTCCGCGTCAACAAGCAATTCAGCGTTGCCGGCGAAGTGAATGGCCGTGCCAACACGCGGCCTGGCGACGGACCGCTGGGGACGGAATCTCAAGCTGAAGCGCGTCTGGGGATGCAAATCCGCGCCTCCGGCTTGCGCTTCGATTTCGCCGGCATCAAGGGACTCACAAACTTTACTCACAACTCCGGCGTCACGATCGGCGTTACCTACGATACTCCGTCGATATTTGCTCCAGCAAAATAAGTCTCAGGTCTTAGGTCTCAAGTCTCAATACATCTCCTTTTCTCATTCTCATTGATTAAGGCTTTAAGCGCAGAGCCGCGCAGACGCAGAGCCGCAAAGGAATTTCAAATGGTTCGTGTGCTCCGTAGATTGTTGCTGTAGAGCGCGACAAACGCGGTCCGCCGAATCACAGGAAACAAGACGAATACCAGTCCTGCCAGTTTCGTTCAAAACATGCTCTGTCATAGCTGTTTGTTCTCCTTTGAGCTCTGCCCCTTCGCGTCTCTGCGTTTGAGTCAATCAATGAAAATGACAAATGGAAAATGTGTCTGGTATTTTGTTACCAATGTTTGATTGGTTGACTGCAATCGGACGCTGGTTGGAGCAGTACGTGATCACCGTCCCCCTCTACATAGCCGCGCCGGCAATGGTGCTGATTGGCGCGCTCGACTCATCCTTATTGTCATTGCCGGAGATCAACGACTACCTGGTCGTCGGTCGTTGTTATAAGTATCCCAGCGCAGCGTTCTACTTTCCGCTCTTTGCCGCTTTCGGTTCGGTGCTTGGGTGTCTGCTGCTTTACACGATCATGCGACGCGGTGGTCAGGCGCTCTTGCGCAAGCGTTTCAAGCCGGAAAGCATCAAGCGCGTAGAGCGCGCCTATGAGCGCTTTGGAGTGTTTGCGATTGCGATCCCCGCAATCCTGCCGCCACCATTGCCATTCAAGATTTTCGTGGCCACTGCCGGGACGCTTGAGTATCCGCGTTGGAAGTTTCTGGTGACTGTGATGATTGCGCGCTCGTTTCGCTATTACGTCGAAGGCGTGCTCGCGGTCTTTTATGGACGCCGCGTGCTATTGTTTATGAAAGACAATGGACTGGTGATTATTAGCGTCGTTGCGGCCATCGCGGTGCTTGCGTTGATGACTTACTTGCTGATCAATCGCATAAAACGTCGAAAGACCAAGGCTTAGTTAAGAATCAGGAGACGTTAGTCAGTAGGCAATGGCAGCAGGCAGTAGGCAGTAGGCAGTAGGCAGCAGGCAGTAGGCAGCAGGCAGTCGGCAGAATTATTTGTCAGAGATAGCATTCGTTCAAGAATCGTTTGCTAGCGCGCCTTTATGACGAAACCGATTCACGAACCTATGAATCGGCGCAAAATAGCACGAAAGAAAATAATCTCTGCCTACTGCCTACTGCCTACTGCCTACTGCCTACTGGCTTCTGACTGACTCCTGACTCCTGACTTCTTTTCATGCTCCATCCGCTCTCAAAAACTCTTAATCGCGTATCTGAAGTTCTCATCACCTTTGGCCCGTTCGGATTGTTTGTTGTCGCTCTTCTGGACTCGAGTTTTGTGCCGTTGCCGAGCAGCGCCGATGCCCTAATGCTGTTGCTGACGACGGCGCATCCGCGCTGGATGGTGCTCTATGCCGCGGTCGCTACCGCAGGCTCAGCAACTGGTTGTTTGCTTCTCTATTACGCCTCGCGTCGTGCCGGTAAACGAGCGCTCGCTCGCTTCTCGGAAAAGAAACAGAAAAAAGTTAAGGGCTGGATCGATAGCTATGACGTGATTTCTGTTTTAGTGGCGTCGCTGTTGCCGCCGCCGTTTCCTTTTAAACTCTTCGTCGTCTCGGCCGGCGTCTTTCACTTCAGCGTTACTCGATTCCTGATTGCCATCATTGTGGGACGCGGCTTTCGTTTTTTACTCGAGGGGTACTTCGCCATTCGCTACGGCGCGCAGGCGAAGGCTGTCCTCGGTCAGTACTATCCCTGGATCGGTCTTGGCCTGGCCGTGTTGATTGTTGCGCTGTTTTTAACGCGGGCGCTGCTGAAGCGAAGATCGAGAGGGGACGCAGACGGGGAGGACGTTTTAGAAGCCGGGAACTAGCGGCAGTAATGGCGCTGCTGTTTCCATCTCTCTTGATTTGGCTTCTCGATTTGAAGCCTCGAAAAATTGAAACTTGCGTGCTGCTCCCAGATCCAATACGCCATGATCTTCAAAGCGCGAAAGCAAATGCAGGAAAACTTCAGCGGTTGCGAGGGCGTCGCTGCCGGCGCGATGGCGATGGGAGATCGGAATCGAGAAATGGTCGGCAACGGTATCGAGGCGATAGTTGTTCAGCCCGGGGAAGACTCGACGCGATAGCCGCACGGTACATAAGTGCGAGTTGACCATGCGATGGCCGGGATAAACTCGGGAGATTTCATGATTGAGAAAGCTGGTATCAAACGGCGCATTATGTGCGATTAGGACGGCGTCGGACACGAAATCTAGCCAGCGCGGCGCGACATCGGCGAAAACCGGAGCGGCCTTGACCATCTCATTCGTGATCCCGGTTAAACTAATCACGAAACGCGGAATGGGAATCTCGGGATTAACAAGCGTGAGAAACTTATCGACGATGCGGCCATTGCGGATGCGGTAAGCGCCAAGCTCAATGACGCGATTGGGAGGCATCTTGGCTCCCGTGGCTTCTAAGTCGACAACCACGTAGTCGAGTTCTTTCAACAAGCGAGACTCAACGTCATCTTCCTGTAACTCTATCGTTTTGCTGTCAACTAACTTGAAACGACGATCGCCCTTCACCAGATCGGCCACGAGCAGGCCCGCCAATTCTTCATCGATATGAGAGACTTTGAAAACAGCGTCAACGATTTCGGCAGCGTTAGCGCGGCCGCCACAATCGCGGAGCAGTTCGATCGTTTCCTGGACCAAAGTAGAATCTGAAATCAGATTAGTAAACGGCGGCATCGGGTTGCGATTGTAACACGCATTAGTCAGCGAGGTGCGACTTGGATACAGCAGCAGTTATCAAACGATTCAAAACAACGGGAGCCTTGCTCGAGGGGCACTTTGTGTTGACGAGCGGTTTGCACAGTACAAACTATCTTCAGTGTGCATTGCTGCTGCAGCATCCCCGCGAAGCCGAAGCCTTCGCCCGCGCGCTCGCTGAACATTTTAAAGACGACAATATTCAACTAGTGGCGGCGCCGGCGATCGGCGGAATCGTGATTGGGCATGAAGTGGCGCGCCAGCTGGGGGCGCGATTCATTTGGACCGAGCGAGTGGACGGGGAGATGACGCTCCGCCGTGGATTTTCGGTGATACTTGAGGAGCGCACGCTCGTGGTTGAAGATGTGATAACGACAGGGGGATCGACGCGGGAGACGGTGCAGACGTTAACGGGCGCGGGGGCAAATGTAATTGGTGCAGCTTCGATCATCGATCGCTCATCCGGCCGCGCTGATGTGGGGGTGAAGCGAGTAGCGTTGGCGACCCTGGATGTGCCCGCGGTTGACCCAGCTTCTTGTGAACTTTGCCGGCAGGGGATTCCGGCGATAAAACCTGGAAGCAGACAAAACGTGCTTTGAACTTTGTACTGGAACTTTGAACTTTGAACTTTGTTCTTTTGTACTTTGTTTGTTTGTACTGGATCTGTGCTTCAAAACTGAAAGAACGTTAAGGTTAAGTTCAATTGCAAAGTTCAAAGTACAACGCTCCAAGTTCAAAGTACGAAGTTCAAAGCTCGTCTTTCAATCCAGTGAACTTCAAGCTAACCATTCAATACGACGGCACTGATTTTCATGGCTGGCAGATCCAGGAGGGACTGCGGACGGTGCAGGGTGAGCTGACCGCAGCTTTGTCACTGATTGATGACCGGGAAGTAGTGATTCATGGGTCCGGCCGCACGGATGCGGGAGTCCATGCGGAAGGTCAGGTCGCGAGTGTGCAACTGCAGCGGGAGATCACCTCAGAAAAGTTACGTTCAGCGATCAACGGGAATGTCGGTAAGGATGTCCGCGTACTCGCTGCCGCCGTTGTCCCTGACGAGTTTCATGCGCGCTATTCTGCTCTCGAAAAGACCTATCTCTATCGCGTTGTAAATGGTCCGGTGCTGTCGCCGTTCTGGTCGCGCTTCGCTTATCAGGAAGCACGCACTCTCAACCTGGAGTTGATGAGCGAATGCGCGGAGGCTTTTCTCGGTGAACATGATTGGACGGCGTTCTCCGCCGCGCAATCGGATGCCGAGAGTCGGATACGGACTTTAACCAGTATCGAAGTTGGTGAATATCACGATCGGCTCGGGGCTACGCCGATCCTCGAAATTTGCACCAGCGCTAACGGTTTCTTACGCCACATGGTTCGATCAATCGTTGGCACCCTGCTCGCGGTGGGGCGAGGGGAGATTGATCAGACGATAGTGTCAAAGGCCTTGGCGTCCGGCGATCGGGCCACCGTTGGTGCTACCGCCCCGGCCAAAGGACTCACCTTGCTAAGCGTGCACTATTAGATCAGATCCAAGGTCCACTAACCCGAAAATCAGTTTTTCGCCAATAATATGTGGCCTCAACCTAAACCCTTTGATTGCCCCGGAATGACAAATATTGGTTGTTGACATGGCGTTGGGCCAGGCGTAGGTTGAACTTAACAACGGCGATACCACGCGGCCCGTTGGTTTTATTGACAAGTTGAACTGACCGACAAAGGCACACCTCGTGTGAGCGAGGGCCGCAAAGCCAACGGGGGTTGAGTGAATCACCTCAACCCGGCTGGGTTGCCGAAGCAGGGAATTGCACCCAACCCTTACCGCCGGCGCACTCTCTTTTCCTTCATCTTCCAACCAGCCAATCAACTTGCCGGAGAGATCTCTCCCCGGACGTGACTCTCAACTGTCGAGCCTGCTGGGAAGAATTCATCGTCTTAGGCGTTAAGGCGAGTGAGTTATTCCACGCTTAGCTCATTGCAATGAATCGCTTGCTGCGTCGGCACACAAATTGAATTAAGAAGGTGAAGACGATGAAGAGAAAGATATTCGCGACCTGTATGTTTGCACTTGCGATGGTTCTCGTGACCACAGTTCTTCCCACAAGCAGCGCGAGTGAAGATCGGACCAAAGTTAGACCTCGCGATCAATTCGTGCCTGGAAGAGTACTAGTGAAGTTCCGCTCGAATATTGGCAGAGATCATGCTCGACAGATTATCGCCGGCCTCGGTGGGCGCGACTCTGATCAGATCGAAGTCATCGGCGTGCATATCGTCGATTTGCCCTTTCAAGCGAGCGAGCATGGATTTGTGCAGGCCTTCATGTCGCGCCCCGAGGTCGAGTTTGCTGAGTTGGATCAAATCCTTCCACCAGAGCAAATGATCCCGAACGATCCTCTCTACGACAATCCCAATTCATGGTCGTTGCCCAAAATTGATGCGCCCGGAGCCTGGTTAATCAATACTGGCAGCGCCAACTTAACAATTGCGATTATCGACAGCGGCGTAGATGGAACTCATCCAGACTTGGCTGCTCAGATGGTGCCCGGCTGGAACGTGTATAACAACAACGCTGACACGAGTGACGTTTATGGGCACGGCACTGCAGTGGCTGGCGTGGCAGCGGCTGCGAGTAACAACGGCGTTGGCGTATCGTCAATTGCATGGGGATGTCGCGTCATGCCAGTTAGGGTCTCAGATACTACCGGATGGGCTACCGCGTCGGCCATTGCGAACGGGTTGAGCTGGTCAGCGGACCATGGAGCTCGCATTGCAAATGTAAGCTTTTATGTGACGGGCAATCGGACAATATCTTCTGCTGCTAAATACTTCCTTGGCAAAGGTGGTTTAGTAATGGTTGCTGCCGGTAATTACGGAGTCTCTGAGACGATCGCAGACGACGATAATCTTGTGACAGTAGGAGCCACTGACGCTTTCGACACTCTGTTTTCTTGGTCAAATCGGGGAAGAAATCTCGACTTGGTGGCGCCCGGCAACGTCTACACGACTGTCAGAGGCGGCATTTACGGTGTTGCGGGTGGAACTTCCTTCGCAGCGCCAGTGGTGGCCGGTGTGGCTGCGTTGGTTCTGTCAACAAAGCCATCTCTCACGCCGAAGCAGGTAGAAACAATTCTTAAGCAGAGCGCTGACGACCTCGGCTTGCCCGGTTGGGACCTTCTTTACGGATACGGAAGGATAAACGCCTCCCGAGCGGTTAGCGCAGCACAAACCGACTCCGGTCCCTCAGACACGGTTGCGCCCTCGATAGCGATCATGTCACCCGGGTCCGGAGCTGCTGTTTTGGGAATGGTAAACGTCGAGGTCGCGGCAAGTGATAACGTTGGAGTTATGAAAGGAGAGCTTTATGTTGACGGCGCCCTGGTGGCGACATCAACAACAGCTCCATTCAATCTCAAATGGAACAGTCGCAAAGCCAGAGCCGGACAACATTCGTTGCATTCGAAAGCTTACGACGCGGCGGGCAATGTCGGTGCGTCAGAGCCGATTACCGTTTACAAGTAGCACCAGCCTAAGTATGGCTCTTGAGCAGAAAGAGCGAGGATAGATAGCTATCCTCGCTCTTTATGTTATTACACACTGGCTAACTAGCTCAGTTTGGCGTAAATGTGAAGCACACTGTGCCAGAGGCTGAGGCCATGCAGCCATCTGCGTTTGTTACCGTAACGGTGTAGACCCCAGGAGCTGATGGAGTAATTGACGGGGTAGTCGCGCCGTTGTTGCTCGGTCCACTCCACAGATATGAGGCGAAGCCGGCTGTCGCCGTCAACGTGGGCGCGCATTCGGTGTTTACTGAGATTGATACCGTCGGGTTGCTTATGCCGACTATCATCGAACATTCCGCAGTACCTCCGGCATTCGATTGTACTACCTTTATTGTGTACGAGCCGGAAGCACCCGCCAGTACCTGGACAGAGTTACCGGTGTTAGATCCCACAATAGAACCGTTACCTGTGACCAAAACAAAAAGTGGCGTCAGAAGAAGCTGAGTCGGGAATGTCAGGTCTGACACGCACACCTGTCGAAAACACGTCCAGCCTCTCCTGGGAGGCAATGCAGACCTGTCCGAGCCTAACGCGAACGTTGGAAGGTCGAGGCTAAGGGAGAGCAGTACAGGGTTCACAAGCATGCCTGTCTGGTAGCATCGAAGAAGCCCCCCGACCCTCGCTACCGCACCACTTGACGGGTTGAAACCTGGCAAAGGTGCTTAGGTTGAGGGGAATATTGCGCAACTTCTCATGAGTAGAGTGTTCCGCAGCCGCCAGCTCGACATTAAGTACGCTGGTTACAGCGATGCACCTTTGTAAAGCAGGGAGGCCACGGTTCGGGAACACCGTTACCACGCCAGTGGTAGTGGTCTTAGTTACTGAAATCGAGTTTAGAAACATCGACCACAGTTTCTCTCAGGAGGAGAAAAGGTGGGCGACCCGAAAGGTCACCCACCTGTTTATTCACCAAGATCTGGCAGCCTTAATTGAAAGGCCAGAAAACAACCTTGGCGATCTTTGCTAGCAGAGATTCCCGCGCGATGGGCTTTTGAGCGGGAAGTGTGGTTTCTGGCCCAGGCGCGGTCACAGAGGCCTGCGCTGACGCGGGAGCCGGTGACGTCATCGTGAAGCACAGTTGTGCAGTTTGCGAACCTGAGCAACTGTTGTCGTCTTCTACGTTGACCGTGTAAACGCCAGTCTTGTCGACCAGTAGACAGGCTTTATCCAGTCCGCATGTTCCAGTTCCGTCGACAACGAAACCTGGCCCACTCCACGAATAGGAGTCGAAGCCGGCGGCGGCGGTTAGCTTCGTAACCGTATCGCACGCTTGCGAAAGCGTAACGGTTACAGTGGGATTCGAGTTAACGACAAGGTTGGCTGATGACGAATCCGTGCCGCAGTCGCCAGTGACAACGACATTGACCGGATGTGACCCTACGGATAGTGCTGAAGGATTGACGGTCAGTTTCGTATCATCGCCATCAGCGTCTGTGGCTGGGTTACCGTCGAGAGTCCAGGCATAAGAAAGCGTGCCGGCTCCAGTGGCTGCTACCTGGAAGACAACGGGGTCCGTTGCGCCTTCGCAAACCTCAGCGTTGTCTATCTCATCTGTAACAACTGTCGGGGCCTTGATGTTGAACGTGGTGCTTTGAACGGCGGGTGGACCGCAGCCGCAGTCGACTGAGACCTGAACTGTATGCGATCCCGTCGAGAGGCCGGTAGTGCCGATCGTGACATGCGAGCCTCCGGGAGTTCCGTCGGTATCGGTGAAAGCGCTGCCATCAAGACTCCACGTGTATGAGCAAGTGCCGTCTCCACCGGCTGCGGTTGTGCTGTAGCTGACCGAGGTTCCGGCGCAGACGCTCAGTCCATCAGTTAAATCGGTTGTGGAAGTATTTGCCTCCACCGTTACGATGGCAACGCAAGGCGTGCCTGTACCTCCGGCATTCATGGGTGTTGCCTTGATCGTATACGTGCCTGGGCCGCCCGGATCGACATCGGCAAAAATGGTTGCACCCGCAGTACCATTGGAATCGGTGATGGTTGCGCCGCTCGTATTGTCGACAAGACTCCAGACGTAGTCCACGCCAGCCTCAGGAGTGTCAACTTCGTAATGTGCGTCTGGATCAGCATCTGATTCACAGACCGTGGTAGGACCAGTGAGGGTGCAGCCTCCTGGGCCGAGTACGGCGGCAGCCGAGAGCGACCGATCCTGATTACCCCCGCCACCGTCGAACGAGATCAGACGTGTGTGATAGGGCGAGCCACTGACGCCACTGGCTGAATTACCGGCACCCCAGTTTGCGGCTGCGGCAATATGTCCGCCCCACGCAATGACGACTGTTGGACTAGTCGCAGTGAAGTTGATTTGCAGTCGAGTTGAAGACTGTGCCGCAGTCAAACTACCTTCGCTAACATAGGTGACTGCCGTAATGGTGCCGTTGTAGATTGTCATCACCCTCTGTGCGGGCGGTAGCGCGTTGAAGCTTGCAGTTGGTTGGCCGGCCATCGGGCTTCCATTGCTGGAAGGCGCCGGGATAGGGAATGTGTTGAAAACGGCACCGTTGCAGCCCGAAATGCCGCGGCATGGCTGCACGTCCTCGCTGATGCGATCATAGTGCGTGATGTAATCAATTGCATGTGCACCGCTGTGCTTGATATCCCACTCAATTTCCAGCACGTGCGTGGTAAGAGCGATATTAGTAAGTCTCATGCGATAAGGGATTGACTGACCTTCGAAATAGTGCGCATTGCTCGCACCGGCATTCCCGTTGACCCAATCGGGTGGATCAATCGGGGCGGCGAACGTACCGTTTCTGACCTGGTCGAGGTCCGCCTTCGGGGGAGGCATCGGCACAGCAGGGGCCAACGGCAATGCAACTTTGTTTTCAGGAGCAGGTTCGGGGGATCCTGCTCTGTAAAGAGCAGAGCTGCTCATACTCCAGAGTAGAACGGGCGTCATGACAAGCATCAACAATAGGACTCTAAATCCTGTCCTGGGTCTTTGGGGGTTCATAATAATTCTCCATTTGGTTGGACCCTTAGAGGGTCATGCCTCGAAAGTTTTCGAGGCATTGGTGGGATTCGCGAGGGTGGGCCTAAGCCCTTATCCGGCGAATGGGAAACGTCTGGCTTCCAAAATTTAAACACTGTACTGGGCAGACAGCGGGGGGCCTCGAAGCCAGGCGCAATTACTGAGAACTTATTTCATAAGTTAAAAACTAGTGGGCTCTGAGTGAACTTCGTGCCTCCCTGTGCACCGCATTAGATAAATGCGCACTCATTGATCGCCACAGCTAAACCCCAGCTCTCGTCGGCCTGCGGTTCGCTTCTCAGGGTGACTCCGCGAATAGAGGCACCCGCGCCGGAAGATGGAGCTGAGGAGAGTTTGACCACCATCGTTAATTCACTACCTTGTTCAAGTTCCCGAGGTATCTTCAGGTAGAGACCAGTTGAGCTCATGTTTTCAAGCACGCAATCAAGTTCAAAAGGTTCTCCCCGGCGATCGATGCCGGAGACAGTTGTAGGAAACGGCTGCGAGATTCGAATCTTTGCGCGTCGTTCCAACGACAAAACCTTCCAACACCTTTCAGGTGCTTAACTTTGGCGATCGATGGACCTCTCAAGGGTGCAACACCGGGTAGCTCCAACCCCCTGTAGCCCAGTGAACCAGGATTGATCGAACACAAACTCTTTTGAAGGATGTGCCAATCAACCTGATTCCCCAGGCGTCGGGGAGAGACTGGGAGGTTAAACCAGACCAGACAGACTTAAGTTTGCATGGCCGGGTAAGTCCACTACCTCCCGGTTCGGAGCTAGGAGCTCAAAATACGTTTAATTAAGGAACTTTACATCGGAGCCGAATGCCTTTTTTCGTGGCAGTTATCTGCCATTGTTTGTCGGCGTGAAGAAAAGGCTAGCTAGAAAAGGCGAGAATAAGAGCGAAGGACTGCAAGGCAGTAAAGTAACAAAGAAGGAAGTTCAGCTCGGCAATTTGGCGAGGCCGTGGCGGAACGCGTAAATGATTAACTCAAGACGATCGGAGACCGCGAGCTTAGAAAAGACGGAGCTCAGGTGGTGCGTTACAGTAGTTTCGGAAATAAACAGCTTCGCGGCGATTTGCTTGTTCTTCAAACCTTCCCCCACCAGACTCACTACTTCCCGCTCACGGTCCGTCAAAGTCGCAATCTTTTCCTGATCGGGATCGGCCTGCTTCTCTCCGGTCATCTCATGCAGCACACTGCCCATGGTAAGACGATCCAGCCAGACCTCTCCGTGATGCACCTTCTTAATAGCTTTTATTAACACTTCAACTGCGTGTTCCTTTAAGACAATGCCCATTGCCCCGGCACGCATGGCTTGACGTTGGCTTTCCGAACTTCGCAATCCGGTAAGCACCAGCACCCGCGAGTGGGGCGCGACCGCCCTCAATTCAGGAAGTAGACTGAGACCGTCCTCATCACCAAGGACGAGATCAAGGATGATGATATTCGGTGGGTCACTTGCTGCGGCGGCAAGCGCTTCGGAACGATTGCCCGCGACGCTGATCACCTTCATGTCCGGGTCTTGATCTATCAACATCCGTAGCCCGGCGCGGACGACGGCATGATCGTCGACAATTAAAACACGAATTGGAGCTGAGATTGCTGCGCTCATAAGTTACAAAGGAATCTGCACGCTGACCACCGTCTCATTGTTTTCTGTAAAGACCGCAGTCTTTCCACCCAGCGCAGTGGCGCGCTCGACAATCGAGCGCGGAGTGAAAGAAGACTCTTCCAGCCCCCTACGACGTTGGTTCCTCACCTGCAAAATCAGGTCACCATTTTCACGGGTGATACCGACCTTAGCGTAATTGGAGCGGCTATGACGGCGAATGTTACTCAATCCCTCTTCAATCATTTGGAATAATTCAGCAGCCAGCCGATCGTAAATGCGTAAATCCTCGTCAGAATTAATCTCAACCTTTAGACCGGTTGCGTCGGAGAATTTTGCTGCAAAGTGTCGTACCGCCGGTAAGAAGGCACTCTGAGAAGACTCTCCTCGTTTGAGTCCACCTACATAGTTGCGCAGTTCTTGAATCTCACCCTCCGTTAGTTCGAGGAGATCCTTAATTTCATTCATCACGTTAGTATTGCCGCTTGTTAGTTTCTGTTTCACGGCCGCTAGACCAAACTGAAGACCGATGTAAGGCTGAATCACACTGTCGTGAATGTCCTGTCCAATTTTCCGGCGCTCTTGTTCTGCCGCTTCAGACGCAAGTCGATCAACCAGCCTGATGTTGTCCAGGACCGGTATCACCTGTTTAATCACCTGTAAGACGAAATCGATTTCGGCGTAGTCGAAAGAACTCTTACCGTCAACGACGTAGAGCCGTCCCAGCATCTGGTTGCGATTGTAGACTGGCACGGTCAAACATGATTTTCCTTCAAATGCGTTGAAGAGCGTGGAACTTTCCTGCATTTCCTCCGTCAAGCGGCCGGTTTTGACGTCATAAAGTGTCGTCTTCCCCCGTGCTCTCTTGCGATAAATAGCCGCCTGAGTAGGCGACGCGAGCAGTAGCATCCAGGCAGTCTCTGGCGTCATCTCGGTGGGCTTTTGGTTTTTCCTATCAGCGCGATCTGCTCGATGCAAGTAGTATGGGCCGCCGCCGTTGCTCGTTCTGGAAAAAACCAGGAGACATGTATCGGCGTTATAGAAACCGCGCAGGCTTTCGATGATCGAGTGAATTGTTTGATCAACTCCAAATCGCGGATTGGATAAAAGGGAGACTTCCTTCAAGAGCCGCAAGCGGTTTCTCAATTGGATTTCGGTCCTACTCCAGTAGGCGATCATGTAGCCAATGACCAGGAGACACACGTAACGCAACAGGAAGCGATTTATCTCAAAGTCCCCTTGATGAGGAATCAGATACGCAATGATGGTAAAGAGCAGGACGGAGATTAAGGTCACGCGGAGGCCCCAGGAAAACCCCCTGCCAAATGACGCTGTTAAGATTGCGAAGAAGAAGAAGAAAAAGAATGGGCTATCCAGCCCGCCACTCAGTGATATCAACAATACATACCAGGCCAGGTCAATCCAGTGAAGAAAGCGAGTTGGCACCAGCCGAGTCCTGCGGACTGACGCAACATAGATAACCAGGCTGTAAAGCGTATACGAAAGAAGCGCCGTATAGAGGGCGGGTAAGAACGGCTCAGGTTTAGAGGGATCAAACCAAATGATTAATAGCGCGGATCCAGCGAGGGCCAAACGCATGGCCGACATCATGCGCACGTCATGGAGGCCCCGCGAAACAGAGCTTAAGGATTCCAGATGTGCGCTAGATTCGAGACTCATTGTGTGGCTCGCGCAGACCTTGGCAACTTCTGCGAGCGGGCCCTCCGCACGTGGATGTCGATGCTCGATATCAGCAACGCCACTGTTCGTTAAGTAGAGCCAAAAGCGATCGGCGCCGAGTATGCGACTTGGACAATGTTAGACCCTCAGTTCTGTACGAAGAGTAAGCTGAGGGAAGTCTCCTAAAAAGGAGGACGGCCTGGGAGCCGCTGGGATACGTGGGTCGAAGTCTAGACTGACCCACTGATACCGTCAATCGAAAATTGATGGCAGCAGGCCTTGCAAGCATCAGTTTCCGGCGCCTCCCTTAGATCGCTCGCCTCCAGGAGCGTGAAAGTAGTAATAGAAGTCCAAAGGACGGATGGATCCAAAATCTCGCGGAAGAAGTGTTGACAGCGTGCCTGCGTGTGAGAAGAATTAAGACCGCTTCGACGTCGTTTTGAGTTATATGTGACCTATGCTCGCTGACTTTGCTGATGTAGTGAAACCAGGTTCTCGCGACGAGGCCCTCCTGGCAAAGATCGCCTGGGATCGTTTGCCGCGACACGTTGCGATCATCATGGACGGCAACGGTCGCTGGGCCGCGCAACGCGGACAGCCGCGCATTGCCGGACATCGCGCTGGTGTCGAGGCAGTCCGCGCTTCAGTCGATACGGGCGCGCGGCTAGGCCTGGGAGCCCTGACGTTATATGCGTTCTCGACTGAGAACTGGAAACGACCGCGTTATGAAGTGGACGCCCTCATGCGGATGCTGCGTCGTTATCTGCGCCTCGAATTGGATGAGATTAATAGACAGAGGATCCAGTTTCGCACGATTGGCCGCACGGGAGTCCTTGCGGATGCTGTCAGGCGAGAAATCGCGAAAGCGACGGAGCGGACAGAAAAAAATCCGGGGATGGTTTTGACCGTGGCCCTTAACTACGGAGGCCGCGCGGAGATCATGGACGCGTGTCGAGCGGCGGTGCGGCGGTTAATAGCTGAGGGCAATCCTCCCGACGAAATCACGGAAGAGCGCATCGCCGATGAACTTTACACACGTAAACTTCCGGATCTGGATCTGCTGGTGCGCACTAGTGGAGAGCTGCGCATTTCAAATTTCCTTTTGTGGCAGGCGGCGTACAGCGAAATCTACGTGACCGAAACGCTCTGGCCGGACTTTCGGCGAGTTCACTTGCTCGAAGCGATCGTTGACTACCAGCGCCGAGATAGACGGTTTGGGGGATTGCAACTTGTCGTTAGTAACTAATTAAGTTTTGGTCTTGGGTTCTTGGTCTTTGGACTTTGTTCTTAGTACTTTGTTTGTTTTTGAGCCCAGAGAATCCCTCCTAATAAAATGCGTCATGATTAAAGACCGTCAAAGGACAAAGGACTAAGTTCGAAGTTCGAATTTCAAAAGCCAGAGACCCAAGACCCAAGACCCAAGACCCAAGACCCAAGACCAACCATTTAATGTCACGCCTCATCACTGCTCTCGTAGTCCTTCCAGTCTTAATCGCTTCAATTCTAATTTCCTTTTTGCAACCGCTATTTGTTCTGTTGGCGGGGGCGGCAATGGTCCTGGGGCTATTTGAGTTTTATGTGTTGGCCAAGAAACGCGATTTGCAGCCCGATGCCGTGGCTGGATATCTGGCCGCAGCCGCGCTCTTCGTCGTCTTCTACATCACCAGACCCGGGCAGTTGTTAGACATGTTGTGGCTGATCCAGGCAGTGCTGATAGTGTTCATTTCCGGCACGTTGATCGCTGCGACTTTGCGCGGCGCACCCTACGAGAAGATGTTAGCTTCCGCCGGCGCTACCATCCTGGGAGTCCTTTATGTAGTTTTTCTAGGCGGCCATCTAGTCGCCCTCCGCACAGGGTTCACACAAGCTGTCTCAGCCGACCTACTTTCATTCTTCTTTCTTGTCCTGATGGGTGCCGACACCGGCGCCTACTATGTCGGCAAGACTTTCGGCAAACACAAAATGGCCCCCACGATAAGTCCGGGAAAGACCTGGGAAGGCGTGATTGGTGGACTCGTTGCAGGCCTGTTGCTGGCGACCTTAACTCATTACTGGTTCTTTCCTGAATTACCTTTGAAGCTCGCTCTGCCGCTTGCGGTTGTGATGACCGCGCTCGGCATTCTCGGCGATTTGACGGAGAGCGCGCTCAAACGAGGCGCAGGGATGAAAGACGCCGCCAAGATTCTTCCCGGTCATGGTGGCATGCTCGATCGGCTCGATAGCTTGCTCTTCAATGCGCCGCTAATCTACTATTTTGGTCGGTTTTACTTTGGCTGAACAACACCCCCCAAATGCCGAACGCTCGGCTCGCCAATGTCTACCAAACGCATAGTTGTTTTGGTCGGGGTCGCCGTCGTAGCGGTCGGTCTATTGGTCGTAATCTTCGTCGGTGGCATTGTCGGTTTTGCGCTCTACGCAGTTGCGCACAGCGACGCCGCCATCACAGCGAAAGATTTCCTGCGCAATAATCAACGGCTGAAAGATGACATTGGCGAGATCAAGGATTTTGGCACGCTTATCAGCGGCAGCGTAAACGTGCACAACAGTAACGGTGACGCGAGCATTGGTATAAAAGTAATCGGTGAGCGACGAACCGTGAATGCCACTGTGGGATTGGCTTATCGTGACGGGCACCCTTGGCGTGTCGTGTCAGCCAGCTACACCAACGATGACGGGCGAGTTGTCGATCTAATTAGCGCCTACGAAGCGCACCGACAAATTCCCCTGCTGATGATATGACTCCAAAAGGGATCGCAATTCTGGGATCAACCGGCTCGATCGGTTGCAACACGTTGCGGGTGATCGAATCACTCGGCAGTGAGAGTTTTCGCGTCATCGCTCTCGGTGCGGGAAATAATGTCGGGATTCTTGCCGATCAGGTCGCGCACTATTTGCCGGAAGTAGTCTCGGTTGCCACAGAGGCGGCCGCTCATGATCTGCGCGCACGCCTTTTCCAGCGGAACGTTGATCTGCCTCGGATTCTGGTCGGTGAACCGGGTTTGGTGGAGGTGGCGACGCACGCCGATGCTGAGTGTGTAGTTTCTGCAACCGTTGGCGCGATCGGTTTCGTTCCCACACTGCGGGCGCTCGAAGCCGGCAAACGCGTCGCGCTAGCTAATAAGGAAACACTGGTGATGGCGGGCGAGCTGATGACTCGCGCTGCCAGACAGTCGGGCGCGGAGTTGTTGCCTGTAGACTCTGAACACAACGCACTGCATCAGTGTTTGAAGGGAGAACATCATCACGAAGTTCGACGGATTGTGCTGACAGCCTCGGGCGGGCCTTTTCGCACGAAGAGCCTCAGCGAGATGGAGTTGGCAACGGTCTCAGACGCCTTGCGCCATCCCACCTGGAACATGGGTGCAAAGATCACGATTGATTCAGCGACGTTGATGAACAAAGGGCTTGAAGTGATCGAAGCACACTGGTTGTTTGGTTTCAATGCCGATCAGATTGGCATCCTCGTTCATCCTGAATCTGTAGTGCACTCGATGATCGAATTGATCGACGGGTCAGTAATCGCGCAATTGGGAGTGACGGACATGCGTCACGCGATTCAATATGCGCTGACGTATCCTGAGCGACACGCGTGCGAACTGCCGCCCCTTGATCTGACCGCTCTCGCCACGCTGCATTTCGAAGAACCCGATTGCGAAAAGTTCCCCTGCATCGCACTCGCCTATCGTGCGTTACGCACGGGCGGTACCTTGCCTACAGCCTTGAACGCGGCCAACGAGGAGGCCGTGCGCGGCTTTATCGATGAGCGCATCCGTCTCACCGATATACCGCGGGTAATTGAACGGGTCATGGATCAACACGCGATTGAGCCGGCGCTCGATTTAGAAACCGTACTCGCTGCCGACCAGAGCGCCCGCGTGTTGGCAAATATTGAGATCGAAAGACTCGCAAAACCCTCCGCGGTTCTCGCCCGCGGCTGAGAGAAATCCAGACTTATTATCCCCAAGCTACCTAAGCAAACTGGAGCATTTACTCTCAGAACGCCGAAAACATCAGGTTGACTGGAAATAGTTCGGCAGTAGCGGATGCTTTGTGGAAAAAAATCTCAGGCAAACAAGTCGTTTGCGCCACCAAAAACTCCGGCTAAATGCCCGATTGCGCTCGCAAAAACACACCAGACTCCCGATTGACGCCCCTTCCTTAGACACGTACACTCGCTGACGGCAACCAGATTGCCCGTTGAGTCCTCTAAAAACCCGACGAAATTAGCGGTCTATAACTGTAGCGAGTGAAAAGCATCGACCTTAGTGAGAATTAAATAATGACAGTCCTGGGTATCTTAGCCTTCATATTCATTCTTGGTGCCGCTGTTGTGCTGCACGAATTCGGCCACTTTATTGTTGCCAAACTTTTCAAAATCCGCGTTGAGACTTTCTCCGTCGGTTTTGGTCCGCGTTTGTTTGGTAGGAAGTGGGGACAAACCGATTACCGCGTCTCTGCCATTCCGCTTGGAGGTTACGTAAAACTTGGCGGCGATGAGTCAAACGCTCCGATTGAAGGCGCCGGCGCACAAGACATTCCTGAGCACGAACGATTTAATCTGCGACCGCGTTGGCAGCGAATTCTGGTAGCGCTCGCCGGTCCAGTCATGAATGTTCTGACTGCGCTGGCCATTCCCCTGGCCGGCGCATTGATGTATGGGATTCCGGCAACTCCAGCTCCAGTTGTGGATGCGCTATCGCGGGGCGGTGCTGCCGAAAAAGCAGGAATGCAGGTCGGCGATCGAATTGTTTCTTTCAACGGCCATGAATATCCGAAGTGGGACACAATCCGTGGCGATGGTTTGCTTTCACCAGGCCAGGCCTTACCCGTCGTGGTGGAGCGCAATGGCCAGCGAATCGCGCTGACAATCACCCCGACTGCTCACACTGAAGACGGCGAGACCGCAGGCTTTCTCGATTTCGTACCTGATTACGGCGATGTCCCGGTAGTTGTCAGGAGAGTGGAGCCGGGCACCCCGGCAGCCGAGGCGGGATTGCAGGCTGGCGATCGGGTCATGGCGATCGGTGGTCAGCCAGTCGGCAGTGCGGAACAGGTCACACAGTTTATTCTTGAACATAAAGGGCAGCCGATTACCCTGACCGTAAATCGCGGCGGACAGCAGCTGGACATTACCGCCACGCCGCGCAAACTTTCCGATGGCCGCGAACGTTTAGGATTTACCCCTGATGAAGAAATCCCGTTGCAAAAGGTTGGACTAGGGGCGGGGATCAGCTATGCGGTTAACGCTAATCTGGAAATCCTCCGTTTGACAGGCAAAGCGCTGGGACAGGTGTTCACCGGTCAACGCTCTGCTCGAAATACCGTTTCCGGACCGATTGGCATATACAACGCTGCTGCAGCTTCCGTTGAACGGTTAGGGTGGGCTGGTGTTTTTGGAATGCTCGGATTCCTCAGTTTGAATCTCGGCATATTCAACCTGTTGCCCATTCCGGTGCTGGACGGCGGTGCCATCTTCCTATTGTTAATTGAAGGGTTGTTGGCGACCGTAGGGTTAAGCCTCTCGGTGGCAGTGCGCGAGCGGATTCAGCAAGTGGGCTTCGTGATGGTGCTGTTGCTGATGGTGTTCGTAATTTCCAACGACGTCTTAAAACTATTTTCGCGCAGCACGGCAGAGAAACCCGCGGCTACAGCGCCGGCCAAATAAAGTTTCGAGTTTCGAGCCGAGTTTCGCGTTCCGAGTTTCGCGTCAGGTCTAAATTTCGAAACTCGGAACTCGAAACTCGAAACTAAGTTGTGATGAGAATTTCCCGTCCGGTAAAAATTAAAGATATCCAAGT
The DNA here is from genome assembly GCA_041750995.1 of Pyrinomonadaceae bacterium. Lineage (GTDB taxonomy): Bacteria > Acidobacteriota > Blastocatellia > Pyrinomonadales > Pyrinomonadaceae > PSRF01. The sequence goes on from JBGSYG010000042.1 coordinate 38,216, forward strand.
TGGTGGCGGCGCCCCCGTGGTTGTGCAGTCGATGACAAAGACTGACACCGCCGACGTTGGCGCCACCGTTGCGCAGATCGAAGAGATGGTACGGGCCGGCTGTGAGATCGTCCGTCTCGCGGTTCCCGATAACGATGCGGCTTTCGCCCTGAAAGAAATCCGCAAGCGTGTTCCGGATGTGCCGCTCGTCGCCGACATTCATTTCCATTACAAGCTGGCGCTCTTGGCTCTCGAAGCAGGGATCGACAAGCTGCGCCTCAATCCCGGCAACATCGGCAAGCACGAACGAATCGTGGAAGTGGTGCGGGCCGCACAAGCTCAAAAAGTTCCCATCCGCATCGGCGTAAACGGCGGCTCTTTAGAAAAGGATCTGCTCGCTCGCTATGGAACGGCAACTCCGGAAGCGATGGTCGAATCAGCGATGCGCCATATTCGCATCCTCGAAGACCTCGGTTTCACAGAGACGATTATTTCTTTAAAGGCTTCCGACGTCGAAAGGACAGTGGCAGCCTATCGCCTGCTGGCCCAGAAAGTTGATTACCCGTTTCATCTGGGAGTGACGGAGGCGGGAACGGCTTTTACCGGGACAATAAAGTCGGCGATTGGTCTGGGGATTCTGTTACACGAAGGCATCGGAGATACGATTCGCGTTTCCCTTGCAGCAGAACCGCAGGAAGAAGTGCGAGTCGCGTGGGAGATTCTTAAGTCGCTGGATCTGCGCAAACGCGGAGTGACAGTTGTGGCTTGTCCCACCTGTGGCCGACTCGACGTGGACAACTTCGTCGAGATAGTCACTGAAATCGAACGGCGCTTGTCTCACATTCAGGAGCCCCTGCATTTGTCGATCATGGGATGCGCTGTGAACGGTCCCGGCGAAGCGCACGATTCGCAACTCGGCATCACCTTCGGACGGGGTGTTGGTATGATTTTTAAAGATGGCATACCGATGCGCAAAGTGGCCGGCGAGAATATCGTCGAGGCTTTTGTGATGGAGACGGAAAAACTGCTTGCTGAAGTGAAAGAAGCCGAGCAAGCCAAGGAACGCGAGCTGGTAGCAGCCGAATAGTTAAAAGCAGATCGTGTTAAAAGTTTTTGGAGTGCGCTGACTTGTCAGCGCTTTTTATTGCCCGCCAGAGCAGCCGGTCCGAAGCAGAGAGCGGCAACGAGTTGCCGCACTCCAAGGTAGGGATCCAAAGAGGAGATGTCTCAGCTACCTGCCATCGTCAGGAATAAAGCATCCGTTGCTGGTTTGCGATTGATATTTACCCCAAGCTGTTCTCGCAGTTCCTCGATCTGGGCAATCCAATCTGTCGCTCGTGTGGCATCGATACCTCTGGCAATTTCTTTCAACTGAGGCAGGATATCAAGGTTAACGATCTGTTCCTGGTCCGCCTCTAACGCGACGAGTAGCGCGTCTCGAATCAAAGTTTCCAGCAACTCCAGGTTTGCTTCGTAGTCGTCCTTATTTCTGGCATCGCTCAATGTTTCCGCTGCACGTAGCAACCGACTTCGATCTCCCGTTAGGGCCAGAGCCTTCAAGACAGCCAGCATAGCTTCGCGGCGTTCTTTATAGCTTTCCAGATCATCTGCAAGTGCCCGGCCCAGGCTGCCGGCGGCGCAACGCGCGCGCAACTTCGCCGCGGCGCCGCTCTCCAACTTTTCAGCGAGCAAATAGTTTTCAATCTCGGAAGCAGTGAGCGGTGAGAACCTCACTTGCTGGCAACGCGAGCGAATTGTCGGTAGCAACATCGCGGGACGCGAGGTAATTAGAATCAGGTGCGAAGTTGGGGAAGGTTCCTCCAAAGTCTTCAACAATGCGTTAGCTGATTGATCGTTGAGCTTATCAGCATCGTCGATTACAAACACGCGCGCTTTGCCTTCGAAAGGATGGGAGTTAACTTCGCGCTCAATCGCCCGCATTTGGACAACGTGAAACATGCGCGTGGGCGGTTGTACAAAACCCACATCCGGATGATCAGTCCAAAAGATTCTGCGCTTCTCTTCGGGATCATCAGAAGTGGCATAGTTTATGTTTGCGATTCGTTTGCAATCCTTGCAAGTGCCACAAGCTTCATTGCCGACACGCGAGCGGCAATTCATGGCTCTGGCCAGCTCAAACGCAAAGAGCTTCTTACCAACACCTTCTGGCCCTGAAAACAGCAGGGCGCCCGGCACACGCTGCTCGTCCAACATGCGGCGCAAAAGATCTTTGACACGCTTGTTTCCGGTGATCTGATCGAACATAAGAAGACTAGGCCGGCAGCGGCCGGATTAATTCCTGCTCAGGAGTGACGATCAAATGTCCGCGGCTCTCCAAAAATGGCATCACGATTCGTCGAACCTGCAATTGAGTCTCTTCAAGTGATCCATCACTCTGCACGATGCAAAAACGATCGCTCTCGGTTGCGGCGAGACTTAGGTAGGCTTCGCGCACGCGTGTGTGGAAGGCAACGTCTTCCGAATCGAGGCGATCGCCTTTCTCATTTTTATGCTTGCCTTCGGAACGTCGTTTGGTGCGCGCGCCCGACTCTTCGATTGCGAGATCGAACAACAGCGTCAGGTCCGGCTTTAGGCCCTCAGTTGCCAGCTCAATGATTTGCGAGATCAGTTCGGGAGAAAAACCGCGTCCTGCGCCCTGGTACGCGACGGTAGCATCAGCGTAACGATCGGAAATTACTATTTGGCCTTCGGCGAGGGCAGGTCGCAATACGCGGCGGACGTGTTGGGCGCGGTCGGCTGCGAACACGAGGAGCTCTGTGAGCGGGTCAACTTCTTCATGCGCATCGAGCAACGCAGCACGCAACTTGAGTCCGACCGGCGTGCCGCCGGGTTCGCGCGTGGTCAACACTTCACATTTCTGCGCTCTGAGTGCGGCAGCGAGCAGCCGCATTTGCGTTGACTTGCCACTGCCGTCGACACCTTCGAAGGTGATAAAGGTTCCTGCCACACTAACCTCGAGAAATAATTTTGCTTGAGCTGAGAGAGTTTAGACGAATGTCACGACTGGCGCGAGCCGGAGTTTTCCGTGTCTCCGTCCTGCGTGTCAGCGGAACGGGGCAACTCTGCGGAAAAGCGTTTGGCAAGTGAGATGGTAGAGATCGCGTGTTTGAAGATCAATTGTTCCTGTGCGCCTGATTCGAGCAGCACAGAGAACTTATCAAAACTGCGAATCTTGCCGAGCAGTTTCGCGCCGTTAACGAGATAGACGGTGACTGTCGCTTTATCTCGTCGAACGGTATTCAGAAAAGCATCCTGAATATTCTGCGGGGCTGGCTTTCCGTCGGACATTGCTCTGGGCCTTTTTGAGTCGGTTGGGTTGCGACTTCAGGTTACACCAGCGCTGATCATGGTGACAAGCAAAGGCCGAAACAAAGGTTAGCTGGGCTGCGTAACGGCGCTGATGACTTCGTCGCGAATAGCTTCTTCGGTCCCAAATCCTGCAAACCATTCAACACCAAGTTCATGACGAAACCATGTCAATTGCCTCTTAGCATAGTGCCGAACATCCAGCTTCGACTGCTCGATCGCGCTTGCCAAATCTCGTTGGCTCTCGAGGTATTCCACTACGCGACGATATGCATGTGCACCCAAAGCGTTGGAATCACGGGGCACACCCTGAGCCAAAAGGTTTCGTACCTCCTCAACCAGGCCGGCCGCAAAGTGGGCTTCAGTTCGCATATTTATGAGCTGGTACAGCTGATCCCGGGGCGGATTCAGCGCCAGCAGTCTCAGCCTGCGCGCACTTTCGGGAGGCTCAGGACGCGTTTCTTTCTGTGCCGACATCGGGCGTCCGGTCTGCAAGCGAACTTCGATGGCCCGGTGAACGCGCGGCCAATCGCGCGGATAGAGTTCGAGGGCCGACTCCGGATCCAGACGCTGCAGCACGCGATGCAGATACTCTGGCCCATGGCGCTCGCGAATTCTGGTGAGCCGGCGACGCAACTGTTCGTCTGTGGGCGGGCTTGCAAAAAAGGGACGTCGTAAAGCGCGCAAATAGAGTCCAGTACCGCCGGCGAGGATTGGCACGCGCCCGCGCGCTTCGATTTCCGTGATCTTCGCCGCCGCCTCACGCGCCCAATCACCAGCGGTGTAGTTAATTTCGGGTGAAACAAAATCAATGAGGTGATGAGGTACACCTTGTCGTTCGCTAAGAGGAACTTTGGCTGTGGCGATTTCAATGCCCTGGTAAACCTGGACGGAATCGCAGTTGATGATCTCACCGTCGAGTTCTAATGCGAGATTGATTGCGAGAGTACTTTTTCCGGAAGCGGTGGGACCAACAACTGCGATAACTGGCTTTTGCGAACTCGCGACACTCACGCGCGAGAGAATAGCATGCGGAAAACGATTACGAGCCAGATGAGGGCCAACACAACTATAGCGCCGATGAGTTGTGAGCGTGAAAAGCGCAACATTGGTCTTCTCAGTACCTCAGGTGTGGAGTCTCTGACTCAAGGTGAAGCTCAATGCAATCTCATAATTCAACCTGTTCTTGTCGCGTAGCGACGCATAGTCAAGCGCGGGTTTTCAGGCGTCGCAACGCGAGCGGATATGTCGCTGAACATTCCCCGGCGTTGAAACGCCGGGCTAAACTCACACCGACGCTACGCGTCGCAACTACCCGGAAGTCAGAGACTTATCGCACTGCTAAAACAAAGACCTAGCTGCACCGGAAGCCAAAGACTTATCGCATCCTGAAACAAAGACCTTGCCGCGCACCTTAAGTCGGAGACTTGCCGCGCACCGGAAGTCGAAGGCTTCGATCTAAAGTGGAGACCACCTAGACTATCAGGGTAAAACAAACAGAGAACCCACGTTTACAACGAAACCTGGAAGTAAGGGCGATGTCAGATTATCGCTTTCGTGTAGTACAACACTTTCTTCTAGTATCTGCTCGTGCAGCAGGAAGATCATCACTGAACGGTTTTCGCGATCGACAATCCAATACTCTTCGACGCCGAATCGCGCGTAAAGTCCTCGCTTGGCCTCGAGATCGCGGTACCGGTTTTGGTTTCCGGGTGACAACACTTCAATAACTAAATTGGGAGCTGCGACGAATCTATCGTTTGCCACGATCTTGTTCCAGATTTCATTCCGGACGAAGACAAGATCCGGAATTACAGAATCGTAGTCGCTAAACACAGCGCCCGCCCCGGGAGCCACGATGCCGATTGGATTCGCTTCCAAAGAGTTTGCGAGGGCCACTTGCAGTCTTTGCAAGACCAGTTGGTGAGGTAGACCGGGAGCGCAAGACACAAATAGTTCTCCTGCGATTAGCTCATAGCGATTGTTGTCGTCTGGAAGAGCTTCGAGGTAGTCCACCGTGAGGAGGGGCTTGTCAGACGAAACTCTACCGGTGTGTTCAGTTTTCATGAAGCCCTGAATCTAACACCGCGTCAGGCGGTAATGAACCAAACGGAGGAGGGAAGCGCGAGAAGTTAATACCAGTGTTTTTGCATTTCAATACATCTTCGTGAGCTCAATACCCGAGTAGTAAGACTTGAGGATCTGGGCGTATGTGAGGCCTTGCTTTGCCAGTCCATAAGCTCCCACCTGGCAGAGACCGACGCCGTGTCCCCAGCCCCGCCCGGTGAAGAGGAAGCCAGTTACATTTCCTTCGGAATCGAGCTTCCGATCGATCACAAACAATTGTTCCCGTAACCCGAGGACCGAGCGGATGCGACCACCGCGCACGTGACCAGTGCCAGCAGTGCCGATCAGCTCGAGGTCAATCGCGCGTCGCGAAGAGCCGCGCACTGCAACGCGCACGTCGGTAATCGCACCAATGCCGCGAGCATACCGTGCCAGGCGGGCTTTAATCTGTCCGAGGGATAGCTCTCTGGACCAGTTCGTAAACGGTGACATTCTTTCCGCCGAAGCGCCGTTCGGTGCTGGTTGTACTTCGAGGTAGTCGAGCTCCCCAGCGCCGTTCACGTGAAAAGTCACCGCCTCTCCTCCCACCAATGCCACGGAACTCACCTGATAGACTTCACCACCCAATTGCCGAAACAGATAAGCGTCCGCACGAACCTGGATTGGCAAGTCCTTGCCTTTATTTGAACGCAGAATGAACGTGCCGTTGCTTGCTGCTTTGGCGATGCCCTTCTGCAACTGCATCAGCGAGCGTCCTTGAAGCAGCCGAGAGATGGTGCGAAGCACATGGGCCCGCGACATTGGGTCTCGCGGTCGCAGTGTGGCGTCAGGTAAAACTGAGAGGTAACCGTCGCGTACCAGCATCGCTACGTCCGCGCGATTGCTTTCAGGAATTTCAGCAGCATCGCGCAGCGGCAGGTAGTATTCGACGTCCAAATTGTTAAGCAGCGTGTCAGCTCGACTCGCGCCGAATACGGAAGCGCTCAATGCAGTTGCAAGCGGTCCGGGACGATTCAAATCTTCTCCAACGGCCGGCGACGTCTGTCGCGCAAGTCGAGCACTCGACGCGATCCAGTTTCGCACCTCGCTTAGCGTAGCAGGTGCGGCGAGCCAGCTATCCGACAACTTCGATGGGAGAGAGCCGAAACTCTGGATCGCCAGCATTGCCAGATCGCGAGCTGAACCGATGTGCTCTTCGCGTAACTCTGCAGGTTCGCGCGACGACTTGATTGTGAAGGAGGTGAAGGCTGCGCGGCCTTCCATTCCACATTCGCGTCCGCGCAGGTAAGGCTCGGCGTCGTTGAAAATGTTTTCAGCGGCTTCGGTGCGTCCTCCGCAAGTTGAAGTGTATAAGGCGTTGATGGGTTCGCCGTTGTAAGTCGCAATCAGCCCGCGGGTTTCGTCGACAGCGCGAGTCGATAAGTGATGCTCGGAAGACAGGCCGCGATAAACCTGCGACCGCGTTGTAGGCAGCAGATCAAAACCCTGAGCGCGGAATTGACCACGGTTGCGCAGCGCATAAGTTCGTGCAGCGATTGCCTGGGCCTTTTGCGCTTCGAGAGCCGGATAACCGCCAGGGGACAATTCATTGGCAACTACGCCGCGCACGTAATCTTCTAGGCCAAGCACGTTGACGACGGTAAGGGTGCCGCGCGGATTCGCGAAGACTTCGATGCGGCCGCGATAAGGGCGATCGTTGTAACGGACCGGAGTTTTAGTGTCATCCTCCGAAGCTAACACCACTGGCGCGCTGGAGCTAAACCTCCGAACCGCTCCCGAAGCAAAAGCGACTACCTCACGAGAAGGGGCACTCGACCGGGCCGTCAGCCGAACCTCCGATGCCGGCGTTCGTGCTGAGGCGAGCTGGGTGGTTGGCGGCTGGTTTGGATTCTTGCCCGGCGCGGTCACAGCAGATTGAAAGACATTCGCGTCGAACCCAGCATCGGTCAAGCGTTCGCTCAGCTGCTCGGCTTCAGCGCGTGATCGTCGTATTCCCACCAACAATCCCCACACTTTAGTTTCGGCGTCGAAGGTTATCTGTGATTCTTCACCGATAACTTCCTTAACCTCGCGCGCCTTTTGCTCCGCTTCCTCGCGGCTGGCTGCGCCTGCGACTTGCAGTCGAAAAGAATTCTCACTTGTGATTGGAGGTAAGGGTGACAAGAGCCTCGGCTCGAGGCGAACCCGCGCAACATCAAGTGCGAGGAGACCGTCACCCGTCGCTTGAAGCAAACGACCGCTTGTCGAGACGGTGGCCGAACGCACATCGATACCGAGCGCGATTCGAATTTGTGGTTCAGGACCGGGAGCCAGGACGGCGCTTTGAATTACCGAAGCGGGGGACTCACTTGACGGAGCGCGCCATTCTGAGTTGCTTTGAGTTGGTGTTGTTTGGGTGCGACGCGGACGAGTGTCTTCGCGAACTCGTTCCTGTGCGAAAGTGACAGGCGAAAGCGAAAACGACTGCGCCAGCAGAATGATCGAAGTTAGAGCTTTACTGGCGAGGTGCCGCATCCGCGCATGTTACTACAAGCTGGATCGTTCACAGCTGAGTTTTGTGGGACGAACTCACAAAGTCGCCAAGAACGCGCCAAACACGCCAAGAATTAAACCGCTTTGCCTATTCACCCCCAAAGCGCGGGGATCATGAAGGACGCCAAGAACTAAACAGCCTTGGGGTTGAATTACACAGTCATTCAACTTTGTAGCCGCAGATTTCTGACAGCGCTTGGCGTGTTCTTGCCGACTTGGCGGTGAATCGAGGATAGCGGGGACCAATTAGATGTAGATGTCCAGTTCTGCTCCCGGCAACACCTCGAGCGGCGCTTGGCCGCCACGAAAGATGCGCGCGCCCGAAGAACCTTTAAGCACTGTTAGACCGCGTTCCAAGCGAATCATTGCTCCCTCACGGAGCCCGATGACCGGCGTCTCATTTTCTTCAAGGTACTGTAGCAGTCGTTCTTCGCGAGTCTCGCCCATGTGACGAGAATTCGGATCCGGATCAATGTAGTGTGGGTTGATTTGAAAGTTCACCAGACCAAGCGCAATAAAAGATGGTGGCTCGACAATTGGCATGTCGTTTGTTGTCCGGATTGTCGGGGCCGCAACATTGGAGCCGGCGCTCGATCCGATGTAAGGCATACCGGCCAAGACCCTTTCCTTTATCGATTGCAGTAAGTCGAAATCGTAAAGGGACCTCAGTAGACGAAAAGTATTACCGCCTCCAATGAATATCGCTTCGGCGTGGCTGACTGCTTCTCGTTTTTCACTAGCCTCATGTAGCGAGTCCAGTTCAAAGCCCATCACCGCAAAGCGCGCTCGCGCCTGCGTTGCGTACGCATCGCGATTGGTAAGGGCGAATGGAACGAAGAGAACGCGCTTCACCGCTCCGAGAAAATCGACAATTTCACTCGCAGCGTGATCTAGATAACCACTGCCATAAAGCGTTGAATTGCTAATCAAGAGCAATCGCTTTAAATCGTTCTTATCTTTCATTGGTTTTCCTACACAACATCGCGACCCCTGATTCGCGACGCTACGCGTCGATCCCTCAACTGCTGATCGTGATAATGCCGTTTGATATTAACTTGCAAACCGCTCCTCGACAGTAAGCGCAAAGACTATCGTTGCTATGATTCCGATCGCTGTTGCCGTTACGAAAGGTATTTCAGGCGCCAGTTTCCAAAGCAGTCCGCCAATCGCCGCCGCCGGAGTAATCGTAAGACTGCGCACTAGATAATAAAGGCCGACGGTTCTAGCCCGCAGGTCCTGGTGCGCGAAGTCGACAATCATTGCCTTGCGAGCCGGTTCGCCAATCTCCCGCAGGCCTCCAATAACAAACGCGAGTGCCAGAAGCGTGAAATTCCAGGCCAACACAATTGCGAGTGGAAAGAGGGCGAAACAAATGAAAGTGAGCATCACCAAAGGCTTGCGCCCGACGCGATCCGCGATTTTTCCCGCGGGGATATAGACGATGATGGAAGTAATCATTTGAATCGCGATAAGCGTTCCGAACCATCCCGCACTGAAGCCTTGTATGTTCGTGACGTAAAGAATCGTCAGCACGCCCGTCATGCCCTCGCACATGCGGACGATGACATCCGAGATCAGGAGTCGCTTCAGCGCCGTGTCAAAGCTGCGCCACACGCCGCGAATCTTAATGGCATCGGGCGGGCGAACTTCAACGTTGATCCGGCTGAGTAACAGCACCGTCACGATTGCGAGTGCGAGTGTGATCACAAGGCCAGTGCGAATTCCTTCGAGCAGACCAAGTCTCGCAATCAACAGGCCGCCGATTAAGGGCGCAAAAACAATCGGTACACGCTTAAGTATCGATTGGACAGTGAAGCCCATCGCGCGGCGATCCGGAGGAAGGGAGTCGCCGATGATCGCGAAGATAGCCGGCGAAGCCATACTTTGCCAGGCCATGGCAAAGGCGAGTCCCAGAAAGACTAAAGGCCAACTGTTGCTGGAGAGGTAGATGAGATAACCGGTCGCCGCAAGTACGACAAAACTCAGAAACGCGCGCCGCCGTCCGATGCGATCAGCAAGCCAGCCGCCGGGGTACTGATAGATTGCGTCGAAGAAGTTTTCGGCGGTGCCAAACAGGCCAATGATCGGGGTAGTCGCGCCGAGCGCTTCAAGATATTTTGGCAGAAACTTCTTCCAGAGTTCTTCTCCCAAACCGAGTAGGAAGACGGCTGCTGAAGCGAGTGAAACATTTCGTTCCAGGCTGAGGAAGTTGGCGATCCCCGAGCCCTTTCGCCCGGGCTCATTTTCTGATTTGGGAGACGTCACGTCAGTCTTAGTTTGAGGTTGCGGATCGATAACCGTGTTTCCGCAGAATCTCTTGTCCCTGATGGCTTAAGACAAATTCCATAAATCGTCGCGCGTCATCCTGCCGCTTGGAAGCGTGCACCACTCCCATCGCTTGATCGATTGGTTGATGAAGTTTTTCATCGACTTCGAGATACGTTCCCTCGCCGGCGTTCACTAGAGAGCGCGGCACGAAGCCAACTTCGGCATTTCCTGACGAGACGAATTGCTTCACTTGGGAAGCGTTCATTCCATAAACCACCTTTGGCTCGATCTTTTGCCAGAGGTTCAGCGCGCGCAGCGCTTCGATCGCCGCCAGGCCGTACGGCGCAATATCGGGTTTAGCAATTGCAATCCTCTCGATCTCTGTCTGTTCCAAATCTTCGACTCGTTCTAACTTGATATTGGCGCCCGCGGGCGCCCATATCACCAGACTCCCGCGCGCATACGAGTTCACAGTTCCAGCTGTGATCAGGCCTTTCTGCGCTAAAGCTGACACATGCGAGACATCCGCAGCGGCGAAAACATCGAACGGTGCACCATTCTCGATTTGTTTTGCGAGGTCTGCAGTTCCTCCAAAACTAAGCACTACTCTAATGCCGCTCTGTCGCGTGAATTCCTGGGCGAGCTCGGGAAACGAGTCAGAGAGATTTGCTGCAGCAGCGACAATGATTTCGCTTTCGTTGGATGGCTGCTGCGGCTGACGACACGCAGAGCCGGTAAGGATAAGTGCCAGCGCTACGTAGACAGCGAGTCGTATAAGTAAACGTTCCTCGTAAGGAATGAACTTCATTGAGTGCGTCCACATCTGGCTAGATGAAAAAGAAGGTGAAGCTTACAAGGTGAAGTTGGTTGAAAACAATCGCAGGAAGCGGTAGGGGTGTCCGTCTGTGGGCAGCCCGATGGTCTCAAGTCTCAAGTCTCAAGTCTCAAGTCTCAGGTCTCAAGTCTCAGGTCTCAATCTCAAACCTTTTACCGCTAAGGCGCCAAGACACAAAGTCGCAAAGAAGACTTTTGACAGTTAGACCAGCGTCCCCGTTGAAGCGCTTCAATGACATTGAAAAGGTGGATCACATGCCAAATGATTCTTTGCGCCTTTGTGTCTTGGCGGTGAAATGTTGGAAGGAGCCTTGCGACTCCGCAGACATTAGAAGGGAAGGCGAAGTCTAGTTTGCGAAATTGTGTATCGCACGAATCAGCCAGAAGGAGAGTGCGGCGATCATAGCCGCTGCTGGAATTGTCAGTATCCAGACCTATGCGGTGTGCGCCCCTTGCTTTGTTTGATGCTTCGGAAGAATCGGCAATATAGACGAGCAACCAAGGATTGTCTATCTAACTTTATCTGAACAAACGCTGAACAAGACCGGAGCAGAGTCAAAAGAATAGCTGGATTTTGTGGCTGACTTTGTGAGATTAGCTCAGCATTTACTTCTTCCCACGAAGCGCGGGCCTGTGGTATAGACCAACTAACCCCCGCCTTTAGGTACCGGCTGGAACTTCTTTCGCATAGGAGGTATTCCTCGTGAGGAAGGGTGCAAGCAAAACCGCGGCGGGGCTTTGCTTCATAACGCTAGTAACACTGGCGTTGCTATTTAGTAGTTGCCTGCCATCCCCTCCCGCGGAAAACGGCGGCGTCAACCTAACCGTTTACGGATTTTCGATCATGAAGGAGGCGCTTGAGAAATCGGTCTATCCCGGTTTCGCCGCGAAGTGGAAAGCAGAACACGGACAGGAAGTGCATTTCACGTCTTCTTTTGCCGGATCGGAGACCGTTACTAACCAGATTCTGCAGGGAGTTAAAGCCGACATCGCGATCCTCTCCATTGAGCGTGATGTCACCCGTCTTAAAGACGCCGGTTTCGTTGTTTCTGATTGGCAGGCGCTCCCGCAAAAAGGAATTATCAATCAGACTCCCTTCGTGATCCTCGTGGCCGGCGGGAACCCGAAAGGTATCCAAGACTTTCCTGATTTGGCGAAGCCTGGCGTGCGCTTGATTCATCCGGATCCGATCAGTTCGGGTGGAGCTCAGTGGTCAATCCTGGCGATCTACGGATCGGAATTGATGAAGTCCGAGAAAGAGTCTGGAGATCGCGACACAGCGCACGCTTTACAAACGTTGCAGTCGATTTGGCGCAACGTGAAATCGACGCCGGGTTCGGCACGCGAGGCTCGAACGCAATTTGAATTGGGCTATGGCGATGTTCTAGTAACCTATGAGTTGGAAGGACTGCTGATGAAGCAAGCCGGCGCCAAAGTGGAAGTCGTCGTGCCGCGGGCCACAATCTTCAGCGAGCATCCGGCAGTCGTGATCGATCGGAATGTAGATGCGTCACGGCGGCCCTTGGTAGATGCATTCCTGAGGTACCTTTGGAGTGAAGAGGCACAGCGAGCGTTTGTGCAATATAACTTTCGCTCGGTTACCGACGAATCGCTGAATCAGGCAAACACGCAGTTTGCGCGGATCGAAATGCCTTTCCGCATCGACTATTTTGGAGGATGGCAGCGCGCCTATCCGGAAATCATCGAGAGCGTCTTCCGCGATCAAGTGCAAAAAAGAAAATGAATGGAATTGGCGATTGGCAATTGCCGATTGCCAATTGCATGTTAGGACCCCGGCTTTCAATACAGATAATTACTTTGAGTGAACCCTTATCGGGATTGTCACGCTACAACCACTAGCAACTAATCGCCAATCGCCAATCGCCAATCGGCAATGTCATGAGTTCCATCGTCCCTACAATGCGTCACGTGCGCGGTTTCGACGTAGCCAGACCGCTTAGCATTGGGGTGCTTGTGTTCATGATGTTGCCGCTGGTGTTCTTGCCCCTCGCGTCGATCTTTATCTTTGGCACTAGTAAGGGACTGGCGAGTTTTTGGGCGGCGCTAATGGCGCCAGAAGCAATATTTGCTCTGAAACTTTCCATGGTTACAAGTTTCTGGGCCACCCTTTTCAATGTGGTGTTTGGCCTGTTCGCCGCTTACGTGCTATCGCGCTACAACTTTTGGGGACGCAACGCACTTATCGTCACCATATCTTTACCTACTGCAATCCCCACAGCAGTCGCCGGTTTCGCCCTTCTCTTGCTCTGGGGCCCGTACGGAATTCTGGGACGCTTCCTGTCGCCGCACGGCATTCAGACCATGTTCACAGCCGGAGCTATCATTCTGGCAAACATATTCGTTACATTTCCCCTGGCTTTTGGCGTGATCAAGCCCGTCTTCGACACGATGAGCCGCTCGCTGGAAGAGGCTTCAGCCACTATCGGCGCGACGCGCGTGCAAACTTTCTGGCATGTGACTTTGCCTTCGTTGCGCGGCGCCATAGTCTCCGGGGCGCTGCTCACTTTTGCGCGCGCAGTGGGCGAGTTTGGTTCAACAATCCTGGTCTCGGGTAATCTGGCAGGCCGAACGCAGACGGCGCCACTGTACATCTTCGCCAAGTTTAACGAAGGGCAAATTGAGGCGGCGAACGCCATCGCAATTGTCCTCGCGCTGTTCTCGTTTCTGATCTTCAGTGTCTTGTTCTTTGCTCGTGATTGGCTGGACGTGGATTAAAGAGCCGCTATGAAAGCGAAGCAGGTAATGGTTACTGAGCAGTCAACCAGTTCTGACGCCACGCGGCAGACGCCGCCGGTGGCCACCAGTGTGGTGGGCATCAGCAAGCGTTTCGGAAAAACCTCAGTCCTCGAGAACATCAATTTCGATGTCGCTGAAGGTGAAGCGCTCGTGATCCTGGGCGCGTCCGGCAGTGGCAAGACCACGATCCTGCCAATCATTGCCGGCCTGGAACAACCTTACACCGGGAAGGTGATGTTGCACGGCAAAGACGTAACGGAGTTGCCGGCGCGCGAGCGCGGTGTCGGGGTCATCTTCCAGTCGTACGCGTTATTTCCGAAGATGACGGTTGAGAAGAATATTGGTTACGGCTTGCGGATCAGGCATCGGAAACGTAAGGAAATTCGCGAGACTGTCGACGATCTTCTCGGTCTGGTGCAGCTCGAAGAACACCGGAACAAGTACCCTTCACAACTCTCCGGAGGCCAGCAACAGCGAGTGGCAATCGCACGCACGCTCGCTTACAAACCTGAAGTGCTGCTTTTCGATGAACCGTTTGGAGCGCTCGATGCGCAAACGCGCGGGCACTTGCGTCGCGAAATCCGCGCGCTGCTGCGCAAGGTTAACGTCCCGGCGATTTTCATCACGCACGATCAGGAGGAAGCCCTCGAACTGGGTGACCGTATCGCTGTAATTAACCTCGGACACATCGAACAGATCGGAACGCCGCTTGAGGTTTACACTAAACCGGCCAATGAATATGTGGCAAAGTTCCTCGGCGCCGCTAATGTGCTCTCGGGCGAAGTGAAGGGTGGAAACATTGAAGTAGGGGCCGCCCTCATTCCGTTCCGCGAGGGTCACGACTTTTCCGAAGGCCAGAAAGTTAAGCTGGTGTTTCGACCGGAAGATGTTTCGTTGACTAAGTCGTCCGACGCGCCGCCGCATCAATGCTGCATCGCGCGTGGGATTGTTGAAGTTACAAATTTTGTCGGAGCTTACGAACGAGTGAGTGTGCGAATTGATCTTTCCGAGTCAGGCTCCAGCGAGAGTGACGAGACTCCTTTTTATCTCACCACCCAAACCCCGGAAAGCCAGACCTCCAAACCAATCATCGCGACGCGTCCCAAGCCCGAAGCTACCGCTGTGAAACTGAAACAAGGCGACCGCGTTGCCGTTAACTTAAGTTCATTCACCGTGCTGCCGGATGTTCCGCCACGGGGGCAAAAGCAAGTGACAAAGAAAGTCTAAACAGTGGAACTCGCTTCGCAGGTCAGGAGTACAGAATGAGAGCGATTTTATTGATGTTCTTATGCGTGGGCGGGATCGGGCCGATCGCGTTTAATCCAGACCAAGGCTGGAGAGGCATTGTACCTCTGCATTCCACTCGACTGGATGTCGAAAGGCTAATAGGGCCTCCCAATAAACCCAATGGCTCAATGTATGACCCCGGTGCCTTGGACCCCACGGTTGCTCGAGTTTTTGTTGAGTATTCCCCTGGGTATTGCACAAAAGACAGAAAAGGCGGATACAACGTTCCGCAAGGTACGGTAATTCAAATCGCCGTTACTTGGGCCGACCAGCGGGATTTCTCTGAGCTTCAAATAGATGTAAGCGGGTTTGAAAAATCACGTGATTCAGAGATTCCGGAGATTGTTTATTACTCAAAAATGGAGGAGGGCATTTCCTACACCGTGGAAGAAGGCAAGCTCAAGAGTACTCATTACTTTTCCACCAAAAAGAGTTCGCACCTTAAATGTCCTCGGAACTAACCAAAAACCTCACAGAATCCGTGATGGTAGAGCTATCCCCGGAAAGCTAGAGCCGCCGCCGCCATGCTGTGGAATTCGCGCCGGACGCTGTTGATGTTTACGAATGGCAGAGATCGGGCATGAGTGCGATTAGTAAGCAGAATGAAGACCCGTTGGTGATCAGGATCGATCCAACAACTTGTACCGGTAAACCCGGAGTGTCCAAAACTGCCGGCAGGTAAGGAACGACCTGCTGCCGACTCTGGCGACTGTGACAGTTGCCAGGAAATCGAGCGCGCTTCTTCCAATCCATTTGTCATGTTGCGCGTAAAGAGTTCAGTGCAGGTGTTCGCGCTCAGCAGTTCGCTTTGGTGGGCCAGAAACTGGGTGGCGAGTCGCAACGTTTCGTTTGCGGTTGAGAAGAGCCCGGCGTGTCCAGCAACGCCACCGAGAAAATAAGAATTCCCGTCGTGCACCTCGCCCCAGATCACTTGTTCGCGCCAGGAGGAATAGTTCTCCCCTCCCGAAGCGAGGGCGGTCTGGCGCTCGTAGGCGTTGCCGGTTTCACAAGCGGCGATTCCCGTTTGCAAAGCTATCTCCGGATTAAAAAAAGTGTCCTGAAGTTTCAGCGGCTCAATGATTTCAGTCCGCGCCAACTCTCCGAGTTGCGTCCCCGTCAAGCGCTCCAAAAGGAAACCCAACACGATGAAGCCAAGATCGCTATAAACCACCCGCGTTCCTGGTTTGTATTCGAGGGCCTCGTTGGCAATCACGCCGAGAGCACGTTCACGGTTATTTTCGGCAAGGACGTAAAGCGGCCGCCAGGCGGGCAAACCAGAAGTGTGCGTTAAGAGTTCGCGCACTGTGATCATTTGCCGGTCAGTGCGCTCAAACTCCGGCAGGTAGTGAGCGACAGAGCTGTCGAGTGTTAGCTCACCTTTCTCGACAAGCTGAGCACACAGCATTCCTGTGACCAGAGGTTTGGTAAGTGAAGCTAGGTCATAGATTGTATTCAGCGATGCAGTAATGCGATACGGATCGATCACCGCATGACCAAGCGCATCGGCAAACACCGATCTGCCTTTTTCAGAGATTAGGTAAACCGCGGAAGGGAAGTCGGCGGCCGCAATGCGCTCGGCAAGCATGGCGGAAATCTGAGTCTCCCTGGTGGTCAAACTGGCCCGCATGCCTGAGAGTCTAGCAAAAGCCAGTTGCTAGGGGGATTGCTTTGCAGCCATGAAGCGTGTTGCGTCTACAACATAGGCAGTCTGATTAGCGGTCAGGATAAACAATCGTTTTCCATCGTCACTAAACCGCAGCAACGAGATGCGACTCGGGAAGGTGAATTGTTCCTGCTTATCAAGTGAATCGAGATCGTAGAGAGTCATCAAGCCGTCGCCGTTCTCTGCCGCCAGCAAATTACTGGAGGGCGACACGTCGGCACGGCCGCCAAAGATTTTTCCCTTTTGCCTGCCGGTGCTGAGCGAGTAAACCAGAGTCCGGTTTTGATTGTCGGAGATTGCTATCAGATCGCCGTTAACAATCACTTCGCGGATGCGAAACGAACCCTTACCAGTTTCGATCAAAAGCTGTCCCAGCGATTTTCCGTTCTTAAGATCGAGGACCTTAAGCAGGTAGTCGCCCACTTTCTCTTTCAGGCCACTCAGCTGTGCGCTCAGCGCCGGAGAACTTTTGATCTCGGCTGACGCTGCTTTGGATGCGACGGGCCAGAGCAATGCCATCGTTCCACTGCGAGAGTTTAGCCAGTGTCTTGGTCGCTCTTTGGGAAATGGAGTGGACCACAGCACCGACATCGTGCGGGCGTCCTTCACGTTCATTACGACGTTTTCCCAAGCGCTGGTGTTTTTCTTGGCTGGCTGAATTTCAGTGACGAACGCGCCAGACTGTTGCGAGTTACCTTCGACCGGAAGTCCCGCTTCCGATGTTTTATTCGTCAGGTTCAGATGTGCGATGTTGCGCTCCTGATCATTCACCTTGGGAAAGTCGGCGTAGAGCATCTTGTCTTGATCAATGAACGCGCCACGGAAACCTCGGACGTAGAACGACATCTTGTTTTCTCCGAGATTCCAAACCGCGCCGCGTGAATAGCCTGAAACCGCGAGCCAGTTGAAGTCGGGGCTAACGTCTGCCGCATAGAGACGTCCCAGCGCGCTCTGCGGCAAGGCAACCGTCTGCGGTGATCCTCCTTTCAAATTGAAGACACCTAATTCCGCATTGCGTTGCTCAGACAGAACTGAGTCTCCATAGACATCGAGAATTGGACGTTGCAGAGTGAAAACTTTACGCGTGCCCAGCTCTACCAATCCTCGCTTTGAGCCCGTCCGTACCAGAACATAGGGACCATTCGCCGCTTGCTGATACGACTCGCCATACATTTCGAAGTTTTCAACAACTTCGCCGCTGGGAAAACTATAAAGGCCGCTCTTCTTGGCATTCTCGGCATTCTTTCCGACCAACTTGTCTGGACCAACGAAGGCAAAGCCGCCGGCTACCACTTTCTTAATATCTCCCTTGAGTGGCACCGTGGCGCGGGCAGTCACGTCGTAAGCCAGCGACTGCGACTCGCTGGCGATTCCTCCGAAAGCGCTGAACATGAGCGACCGATCGCCCGCCACGAAGTAATGCGCATCAGGCGAGAAGGACATCGTGATGAATTCGGTTGTGCCAATATCAAAATCGGAATCAGAAAGAAGTGCGGCGAATAGCATGGTGAATAAATCTGAGAAGCCGAATTGGGTGAACGATTTCTTTTCGAAGAGAACTGTTCCCGTTGCGACGTCAGCCAAACTCAATCCCAGGTCATTGTCTAAACAAGCCAGAACCTTCCCATCGGGTGAAATAGCTGTTTGCACACACGACTTTCGCAGGACAACTTCGTAGGCCGTCTGGAGTTTCTGTTCGGCAATATCCCACAGCTCCACGCGCAGGTTTGGCGTATAGAGCACCACGGTTTTCGAGTCGGGAGTGAAGAGCGCCGGCTTCGCGTCAGGGGCATCGATGCGAAAGACAGTCGCGAGCGGTTCGCGCGTCAGCACGGTCACGCCTGAATCATCCTGCGCCAAAATGTATTTGCCATCGAGACTGAAACGCGCGTGACTAAGGTCGCTGCGCAAGGCCGGCGTCAGCGCTTTCTTGCTTAACAATCCCGCTACTGACTCTTTGCGGCCAAGCCCGGTGTAACTGATGACGGTCGTCTGCCATTGTTGAAAGTCGGTACTGTTAGCTGCCATAGGTGCTGCAATGCATTTTGGTGGCAAAGCCGCAAGGCTCTTTAACATTTCGCGCAAACGCTTCTCGCCGGGCCGGGTCCTGCCGAAAAGATCCGCAAAGAATCCGCTCTTCTTGCCTTTGAGTTGGTGATGCCGTTCCCACAAGGCGGCTTGCGCCTGCGGGTTATAGCCGGCGCGCGCTATGGCAAACAATCCAATTAGATCGGCGGAGTTTTGATTACCTTCCTCGTGGTTCTCGAGCTTCTCAAAGACTTTGGGTTTCAGGGCAGTACTTTCGATCAGGCGATTGTATTTCTCGAAGATGTCTTTGCGGTCAGTTACCTGAGTGACGCCAAGAACCTCGCGGAACAACGTCGTGATATCCATGGTTGAATGGCGAGCGATGATATGACCAAGTTCGTGAGCTATAACTCCGGCCAGCTCATCTTCGCTCTGCGCAAAGGCCACCAACTTTCGCGAGATGTAGATGCGGCCACCCGGGAGTGTGAAAGCATTGACGTCGTTTATATCGAACAGGAAAAACTGAAACTTCAACTCGGTCGGCGGCAAGTTCTTGACCAGACGCGCCCCAATCTGACGCAATCTTCCCGTCACTTCTTCATCATCGATGATCCGGTAGTCGCGCCGTAAATGCTCGGCGACCGCATCGCCAATATCCATCTCCTGACGTTCGGTGAAAATGTTCAGGCTGGATGACTGTGCCAGACCCGGCGGCAAACACTCTTGCTGTGCCGCCACCGGCACTGCGAACACAAAGAGCGAGGCGGCCATGTTTAGCAATAAACCATTAACCTGGAGACGAGGGAACTGAGTGAAAAACTTCATGATGAGATTCCTTGAGGTAAAACAGATTGGGTCAGTCGCCAAAGAACTGTTGGTTTAATGACTAGCTGCAGCTCGGTGAGTAGGTCGGTAATCCGATGGCTAAAATACTTGGCAATGGTGCAGAAGTCCAATGAAATCATGACGCAGCGATGCGCCACCGCAAAGAAAAAAGGCGTCTCCATTATCTGAAGGAGACGCCCGCCCATAAATTGGGACTGAAAACCCCTAGCTCGAAATGGAAGGACGGTAACGCCCTCTCCCCAGAGCGCCACCGCCCTGCCTAATGGAAAGACGAGCACTACGCCCTCAAGGCCGTGCCAGGCTTCAAGGACTAATTCCGTCGTTCCAAGATCGCGAAACACTTAATGAGAGATAAATTCCAGGGAGGTGAGGCGGTCAGATCACGAGTTGAGAACAATGCTGAATTCGCAGCAACGGATCAATAGGGGCTTTGTGCCGGCTAATTTTCGCGCTAGAAGGCGTCTGGAGTCTAGAATCCAGTCCGACTTTCAGACGTATCTTCTTGAGACTTCTTAAAATAGCCAGCAAATCTGAGAGTGAGGTTTGTTGATATGTCGGGCATCGAATTTGCACGACGTAAACCGCCCAAGTCTTCAATTGAAGTGCCCTTAGAACGTTTTTACTTTCATAGGTTAGGAGTTCAAAACAATGCAGACCTCCCTTAAGAGACTCGCGTTAGCGCTTGTCGGCCTGATTCTGTTGAGTGCGGCAACAGCCAAGGCAGACACGATTCAGATCGTTGGTGTTGACAGCGGCCAGTTTTCCACAGCCACTGTCGTTTGCTCATTCAATGCGCAAACAAACACGCTGACATTCACCATTACAAACACGTCC
>JBGSYG010000043.1:0-91291 GCA_041750995.1 Pyrinomonadaceae bacterium
AACGGCAGCAAAAGCCCCGACAGCAGCGCCCAAAGCTGCGGCGGCCCCGCGGCCTGCCGCGCCAAAAGCCGGAGCAGAACCAAACCGGCAATTGTTCAGGCGATCTACTTACGTTGGTGTTAAGGATACTGGGCCTGTTGCGGGAGAAAGCTTTGCAGAAAAGGTTGCGCGGTTAAAAGCGGTGTCGGCCGCTGCAAAACAACGCTCTGACGAGGGTGGCGGCGATCATGTTGCTGAAGCTGCGGAAGAAGTGGTGGCAGCAGCACCAGTTGAGACTTCCGCTGACGTTGCAGCTGAAACAGTGGCAGCGGCGGAAACAGCGGGGCCGTCATCATCTGCAGCCCCAGCGCACAAACCAACTGGCCAGGCGGATCGAAGTTTAATGAAGCGTTCGACGTATTGCGGCGTTGTCGATACTGGCCCGGTTGCGGGTGAGACGTTTGCGCAAAAGGTGGAGCGCTTAGCCAAAGTTTCTGCTGCCGCAAAACAACGCGCCGATGGCGGGTGATTGGGCCAAACTCTGCGAGCCTAACCCTCGCGGACCGTCAGACCTTCACGCGCAACCTTCCATGACAAAACTTCGGCGCCTTCCTCCGCGGCCAGGGCACGCTCCACATCTTGTTTCCGGCCTTCAGCGCAAAGAAACGCAATGCAACCTCCGCCTCCCGCACCACAAACCTTGGCCGCAAGTGCGCCATTAGCCAGGGCCTTCGCAACGAGGGATTCCATTTGCGGCGTCGTCACACCCGGCGCGAGCCTTTTGCGATTCGGATAGCCAGCGCTCATGATCGTGTGAACACTTCCCCAATCGTCGTTTAGTAAAGCCGTGCGCATGTTCAATGCCGAATCACGAATTCCTTCAAATAGGCCGAACAGCTCGCGATCGCCATCAATGTGACGCTTCATAATATCCCAGTTGTTCGTGCCGGACAGTCGCGGCTCTCCCGTGTAGCAAATCACAAAACGATCCTCGACCTTCGCCTCGTTGATGTTAAGAGCTTCACGCTCTATCCCGTCCACGCGAAAGTGAATACACGATGTCGAACCGTAAAAGGCTGGGTAGTAATCCTGGAAGCCGGCGGGCACGCGAATTACAGTGGTCTCGATGTTCGCAACTAAAGTGATGAAGCGTCGCTCATCGTAACGATTTCCCTGCAAGCCATTCAGCGCACCGATACAGGCGATGGCCAGCGCCGAGGATCCGCCCAGCCCAGCGCCGGCCGGCGCCTGACTCGTAGTCGTCAGATGGAACCCGCTGGTGGGCTGATAGAAATGAACGAGCTTGGAAATGAGCTCCAGCCGTTGTTCGTTTGCCAACTCGCCGATCGCGGAGACGCTTGTTTCAAAACCCAACTGGCGATCGCTCGATTCAAGAATGATGCGATTGTCGTTGCGAGTCTCGATGCGACAATTCGCCCGCAGCGAGATGGCAAAGTTCACGGTGGCAGCCCCGGGATGAAAGAGGTAAAGCGGCCAGATATCGATGGTGCCCCCGGCCAGGTCAACCCGGGTCGGGGCGGAAGATTCAATTATCATTCAATCTTGAGTGGGAAATTCCCCGGTTTCAGTTTCTGGTCTTTGGTCTTTGGTCTTTGAGCCTTGAGCTCTGGTCATCGCTCCGATTCAATCGCAATCGCCAATTGGCAATCGGCAATCTTATCAATCGCCATCCAATCTCCGCTTCGAGTCCGCGCGTTTCTTCTGTTCATCACGGCGCGCATGGCTGAAAGGAATGTGCTCCTTAACCTCCTGCTTTAGATCGTGCAACTTTTCCTGAGCGACATGTTCCAGCTCCTGAAGCAATTCCGGATTCGCCTGCTCCACTCTTTTCGATAGCCAGAAGCGCTCAACCAGGTAGAACCCTACGATTCCCACTATCACGATTACCAGCAGCGCCTTTCCCAAACGTTGGAAATCGCCGATCAGTCCCATAACCGCGCCACTGAAAAAGTAACCGGCGCCGCTCAGGACAAAGACCCAGAGGAAACAACTGGCGACTGACAGAAAAAGAAAACGGAGAAACGGCATACGGCTGACCCCGTAAAAAATGCAGGTCGCCCAACGCAGACCGTAAATGTATTTGGACAGGAAAATTGAAAGCGGGCCAAACTTCGTCGTCAATCGCTCCATGCGCGGACTTGCGCTCTTGTAGAAACGGAGGTCACTGACGCCTTTTCGGAAACCGCGTCCGGTGGCGTAAGCGATGTTGTCACTCAATACCCCGCCCAACGTTCCGTAGAGCAGAACTCGCGCAAAACTATACTCGCCGAAAAAATGGCTGTGCGCCAACACGCCGGCGATCAGGAGAGTTATGTCTCCCTCAATCATTACCAGGATCATGACGCCGTAGAGACCGTATTGCCCGATGAGGTCGTAGAGAAAACTGAGTTGCATGAAAGCGTCAGTAGACAGTTATCAGTGGTCAGCCGCCCGCGTTTCTAATTCCCGCTGACCACCGCCACTGATCAATTAGCTGCTTCTTCCTCTTGCGGGGGCTTTACCACCAACACCGGGCACGAAGCGTGACGCACTACAGCTTCAGCAGTCGAACCGAAAAGTATTCGTCCCAGCCCGGTCCTCCCGTGCGAGGAGATTAGAATGAGATCGACGCTACGTTCTTTGGCGACGCGCACGATCTCGGCCGCGGCGTCACCGTGAACTATCAACTCCTCGACTTCGAGACCGGCACATTCTTCGCACTCGGCAATCTTCGGCAGTTCGCGCTCTGCCGAATCCTCAAGCTGCTCGCTGATATCGGCAAGGGGAAGCGGCTCAGTCATCCCCGTGTATCCCACTGTCGGCACGATCTGTTCTATGACATGCACACAAATGATAGCTGCGCCGAACTTCCGCGCCAGCGATGCGGCATATGAGAGCGCATAGTTACCGCATTCGCTGAAATCGGTCGGAAACAGAATCGAACGAATTTGCATTTGCAGAGAGAACTTTGAGCCGGGTACAGGTACTTTGAACCGCCCCAATGTTTGGTTCAAAGTGCAAAAACCGACAACGCAAACTCAAAACCTTTCTAAAACGCCGCCATTCTACACTCGATGACACTGGTTTGACAGCCCCATTACCCTCGACTATTCTTCGCCTTGTTCAACTTCTCCTGATCACCAAACGACAGAAATCATGAACAATCCGAGCGGCTCTGCGGCAAGCTTTCTAGGTATCGACCTCTCAGGTCCGACGATGCGGACTTCTTTGGTTACCGCCTCCGGAGAGGTGGTCGAGCGGCGCGAAAACCCAATTGAGGCCGACAAGCTCGTAAGCAAAGTTGCGGAAGTCGTCAAGGAACTGCGGAGCACTCACCCGGAGATTGCGGCGGTCGGCATCGGCATTCCTGGTCTTGTCAATCGACAAACCGATCGCGTGGTTGCTTCCCGCGATCTTCCTTCAACCGTTCGCGAAGAGTTGCATTCCGAATTTATGGACGCCACCGGATTACGGGTGGAGATTGAAAACGATGCCAATGCCGCTGCTTACGGCGAATTTGTAGTCGGCGCCGGGCGCGGCAGCCGCGACATGTTTTACGTGACCATCGGAGATGGGATCGGCGGGGCGCTAATTCTTGATGGAAAGTTGTGGACTGGAGCTTCTGGGTTTGCCGGCGAAGTGGGTCACATCACCATCGATACGGAGGGAATTGAATGTGAGTGCGGAAACATGGGGTGTCTGGAAACTGTGGCTTCCGGTCCCAACATCGTCCGCCGAGCCAATGAACGCCTACATCGCGACGGCACTTCCTCGCTTTCCCGCCTCGCAATAAACAAGGACTTCACCGCCGCCGATCTCGCACACGAGGCCAATAATGGTGACGACTTCTCGCTCATGATGATTGAGCGCACCGGAAAATACATTGGTACCGGAGTAGCGAGCGTCCTGAACCTGCTGAACATCGAAAAGATTGTTCTGGGTGGGGGCGTGATGGACGCCGGAGATCTGATCCTCAATCCGATTATTCAGGAAGCAAAACGACGCGCCTTCCAACCTTGCTTCGAAGCTACGCAAATAGTTGGGGCGACGCTCGGTCCCGACGCAGTCTCAATTGGCGCGGCAATGCTGGCCCGAGATGCGGCCTAAATGCGGTCTTCGGTCTTTGGTCTTTCGTCTTTGGTTTTAGTCCTTCAACGTGTTCGACTTCCGTAACCAAAACTAGCTTCCAAGTTAGCTGATCCAAGTTTTCCACAAAGCGCGGGACTGCATTCTCGATTTCTAGCGCAAGGCCGGTGTCCTACAAAGACCAAAAACCAAAGACCCAAGACCGTTTTCGCGACATAACCGTGAAAGATTGGTAGTACTCAACTTGCAGAGCCAGCAAATTTGAAAAATATTAGTCATCTGGTAAAGTGCTCTTACTTTGCAAGATAACAATTTTTCTTGGCTCTCCTGAGGTTCGCTGTGTCTTTGGGTGGGTCCAGTAGCAAGATTCGATGGGTCGATCTGCGTGTAGTTTACTCTTCGGGTTTCCCGCTGCACGCTGGTAGTAGTAGTCGCGAAGAGGATTAGCAAACCCTGCGGCGATGCCACAGATTTTTCATCACAGTACCAACGCGCTTGCCAAGCTAAGCATCTTCGGCGCCATTTTCATTTTGCTTGCTGCGCTTTGGGTAGGCGCTGAAATCAATCGCTCGTCCTGGAACACGGGCCAGTGGGTCGAACGGCAACAACCAATCCAGTTTAGCCATAAACATCACGTTGGCGATGACGGCATCGATTGCCGCTATTGCCATACGTCGGTGGAGAAGTCTGCGTCTGCCGGCATGCCGTCTTCGGAAACGTGCATGAACTGTCACAAGCAGATCTGGGCTGACAGTCCCTATCTGGAACCGGTGCGGGCAAGTTTGCGCACGGGCAAACCGATCGAGTGGATCAGAGTTCACGACCTGCCTGACTATTCATTTTTCAATCACAGTATCCACGTTAATAAAGGTGTCGGCTGTTCGACCTGCCATGGCCGCATCGATCAAATGCCAATTGCTTATCAAGCATCGACGCTGCAAATGGAATGGTGCCTTGATTGTCATCGCAACCCTGAACGCTTCGTGCGCCCAAAGGAAAGAATTTTCGATATGGAGTGGCCGGCGGAGAATCGCAGCGCCGATGAAATTGCGAAGGGAAAAGACTTGCTGGGCCAGTATCACATTCAAAAGCCCGACGTTTTGACTAGTTGTTCGACTTGCCACCGCTAGTTGGCAAAGTGGATTCCGGTAACCATGTCCGTTGACGATCGACATATAAACTTCAAACTGATGCGCGAATGGATTCTGGCGCACCAGGACAAAGTAGAGACGCAGAACGACGCGTCGACGGCGCCGGCAGCAGCGGGCGAGCCGGCAGCCGGCCTAACGCTCAACGGCAAGAAGTATTGGCGAAGTCTCGAAGAACTGGCTGATACGCCTGAATTTCATGAGTTTGTGCAACGCGAATATCCGCAACACGCGGAAGAGTGGGACGATCCGATCGAGCGCCGCTCATTCCTAAAGTTGATGGGCGCGTCGCTCGCGCTCGCGGGCTTGAGTGGCTGCGTTTATCAGCCGCCTGAGAAGATCGTTCCGTTTGTCAGGCAGTCAGAGGAATCAATTCCTGGCAAGGCGCTTTTCTTTGCGACTGCGGCCACGGTGGCCGGAATCGCCACGCCACTCCTGATCAGGAGCAACGAAGGTCGGCCCACTAAAGCCGAGGGTAATCCGGACCATCCATATAACCGTGGCGTCGACGCCGACGATCGCGGTTCCAGCGCGACCGACATTTTTGCCCAGGCTTCCATTCTTGGTCTCTACGATCCCGAGCGGTCCAAAACAGTTACCTACCGGGAAGAGATCCGCACCTGGACGACTTTTCTGGGCGAGATGCGCACTGCCCTGGACGAGCAGCGACCAAAGCAAGGTTCAGGTCTTCGCTTCCTTACTGAAACGATCACCTCTCCGACGCTTGCGGCGCAGTTGAAAGGAATCCTGACAGAGTTTCCGCAAGCGAAGTGGCATCAGTATGAGCCTGCCAATCGCGACAACACGCGAGCGGGCGCCATGATGGCTTTCGGACAGCCGGTCAACACGATCTACAACTTCGATCAGGCGACTCGCGTTCTTTCACTCGACGCAGATTTTCTTTCCGCGATGCCCGGCACACTTCGCTACGCGCGGCAGTTTGCCGCTGGTCGTCGCATCGTCGAAGGCAAACACGAGATGAGCCGGCTCTATGTCGTCGAGACGACTCCGACCAACACGGGCGCGAGCGCGGATCATCGCTGGACGGTGAAGCCAAGCGCGTTGGAAGCCGTAGCGCGATCGATTGCAGCAATCCTGCCCTCGCTCGCAGAGCCAACTATGGAATGGCCCGCGGGAATGCGCGAAGGGTTGCTCTCAAAGGGAATTCTGGATTGGAGTTGGATTGAACCTGTTGCGCGTGATCTACAACAATATCGCGGCAACAGCATAATCCTTGCCGGTAACGAAGCACCGCCCTCGGTTCACGCATTAGCGCATGCGATGAACGCGGCTTTAGGGAATGTGGGCAAGACCGTCACCTACAGTGAGCCGCTCGAAGCCAACCCTGTCGATCAACGAGAGTCGTTGCGTGAGCTGGTAGGTGATCTCGATGCGGGTCGCGTGGAATTGCTGGTGATGTTGGGCGGCAATCCCGTTTACAACACGCCCGCTGACTTAAAGCTTGATTTCAACCGCCTTACCAAGGCCAAACTTCGGGTTCACCTCAGCTCGCACAAAGATGAAACTTCCGAGCTTTGTTATTGGCATGTGCCTGAATCGCATTACCTCGAATCGTGGGGCGACACGCGCGCAAGCGACGGCACTGTCTCAATTGTTCAGCCTTTGATTGAGCCACTTTATGGGTCGAAGACGGCGCACGAAGTGTTGGCTGTCTTTTCCGAGAGGTACGATCGCAAGGCTTATGAGATCGTGCGCGAGTACTGGCAAGGCCAAGGCGCGAGTCAGCAGACGGCAGAAGGCAGAAGGCAGGAACAGGCATCCGACAACAGACCGCAGGACGCGGCAGCTGCTGGCCAAGCGGCCGCTCAAGAAACTGCTTCACCCGTAGCAACCGACTTTGAAGCACGCTGGCGAAAGGCGCTTCACGACGGCTTTATCGAGAATAGCGCACCGCCCGCTAAAACAGTTGCCATCAACGCGGCAGGATTATCGGCCAATGCCGGCACGCCCCCGCCCGCTACGCCCGTCACGGCGCCACCGGTATCCGGCACTTTCGAAATTGTCTTTCGGACCGACCCCACAATCTTTGACGGTCGCTTTGCCAACAACGGATGGCTTCAGGAATTGCCGAAGCCGCTTACCAAAATCACCTGGGACAACGCAGCTCTCATAAGTCTGGCAACTGCTCAACGTCTAGGTCTCGGCAACAACGCTGGTTGGAAAGGCACAGAGGTTCTCGTCGGGAACATTCGGATCGACCATCGCGGAAAGGCGATCATCTGTCCCGCGTGGATCATGCCGGGCCAGCCTGACGATGTCGTCACTGTGCATTTGGGCTACGGGCGACGCAAAGCGGGAACCGCAGGAAACAATCGCGGCTTCAATGCTTATGAACTGCGGACTTCTGACGCACCCTGGGCCGCAACCGGGGCGAGCGTGGCGCGAGCCGCCGGTGAATATCAGTTAGCCGTCACGCAACTTCACTTCAACATGGAAGGACGAGATATTCTGCGCACGGGAACACTCACTGAATATGTCCAAAGCGTGAGTGAGGGCGCAAAAGATCAAGGCAGCGGCGCGCATGGAGGAGACGAGCACAAAAAAGCTTTCGGAGAGAAAGATCCGCCGACTCACGTTCCTCGCCCTGACGAAACGCTCTATGGCAACGAGCATAAGTACGAAGGTTACGCCTGGGGCATGGCAATCGATGCCAACAGCTGCATCGGCTGTAACGCCTGCGTCATTGCCTGCCAGTCAGAGAACAACATCGCGATCGTTGGCAAGGAACAAGTGGTCCGCAGTCGTGAGATGCACTGGTTGCGAGTCGATACTTACTACGAGGGCCAGAACGCGGCGAACCCTGAAGGCACCTACTTCATGCCGGTGCCCTGCATGCATTGTGAGAACGCTCCCTGCGAACCGGTTTGCCCGGTCCATGCGACGGTGCACAGCGCTGAAGGCATTAACGACATGGTTTATAACCGCTGCGTCGGCACGCGTTATTGCTCCAACAACTGTCCGTATAAAGTGCGCCGGTTTAATTTCCTGCTTTACCAGGATTGGACAACACCAACTTATCAATTGATGCGCAATCCGGAAGTGACTGTCCGTAGTCGCGGCGTGATGGAGAAATGCACTTACTGCATTCAACGCATTCAGGAAGCGAAGATCGACGCGGAGCTTGAGGATCGACCGGTGCGAGACGGCGAGATTGTGACGGCGTGTCAGGCTGTTTGTCCGACCGAGACAATCGTGTTTGGGAACATCAACGATCCCAACAGCCGGGTGGCGAAGTTAAAAGCCGAGAGCCGCAACTATTCGCTGTTATCGGATCTGAATACCAGGCCGCGCACGACCTATCTCGGCGCTTTGCGTAATCCGAATCCTGAGCTCGCGGGCTAGTGTTCAGGGCTTAAAGAATTTGTATGTCTGATTCTCCGCACAAAGAAGTAGGCGTTCATACTACCGCGCCCGTCGTGGGTGCAGGGTTAACCTTCGCCTCCGTCACTGACAAAATCAGTTCGTTGGTCTTGAAGCGCAAGACTCCGCTCTGGTGGTTTTTCGGTTTCGCAGTCTCCTTCATCCTGGTTCAAGTTCTGCTGCTCACGATCACGCACCTACTTTTCACCGGAATCGGCATCTGGGGCAACAACGTTCCGGTGGGCTGGGCCTTCGACATCATCAACTTCGTCTGGTGGATCGGCATTGGCCACGCGGGCACTTTGATCTCGGCGATCCTCCTACTGTTGCGGCAGCAATGGCGGACTTCAATCAACCGTTTTGCGGAAGCCATGACGCTTTTCGCAGTCGCTTCCGCCGGCTTATTTCCTTTACTGCACGCCGGACGCCCATGGGTGCTGTATTGGATGTTTCCGATTCCAAACACAATGGGAGTCTGGCCGCAGTTCCGCAGTCCTTTGATGTGGGACGTGTTTGCAATTTCTACTTACGGCACGGTCTCGGCGATGTTCTGGTTTATCGGCTTGATCCCCGATTTCGCGACGCTTCGTGATCGCGCGCGCAGCAAGCCGTTTCAAATCATCTACGGACTGTTGGCAATGGGCTGGCGCGGATCCGCGCGTCACTGGCACCGCTACGAGATGGCTTACTTGCTACTCGCCGGATTGGCAACGCCGCTTGTGCTTTCCGTGCACACGATCGTCAGCCTCGACTTTGCGTCTAGTGTAATCCCGGGCTGGCACGCCACGATCTTCCCGCCTTACTTCGTAGCGGGCGCGATCTACGCCGGCTTCGCGATGGTGCTGATGCTTACGATTCCCCTCCGGAAGTTTTACGGACTGGAAGCATTCATCACGATGCGTCACATTCAAAACATGGCGAAAGTGATGCTTGCCACCGGTTTGATTGTGGCCTACGGCTATCTGATGGAGGCTTTTTTCGGCTGGTACAGCGGCAATATTTACGAGCGCTTCATGATCTACAACCGCATGACCGGGCCCTATGCCTGGTCTTACTGGCTACTGATCGTCTGCAATGTGCTCGCACCACAGTTGATTTGGTTCAAGCGCTTCCGCACGAACCTGGTGGTGCTCTTCATCATGTCGATCATTGTCAGCATCGGCATGTGGCTCGAGCGTTTTGTGATTATCGTTACCAGCCTGCATCGCGATTTTTTGCCGTCGTCGTGGGCAATGTACTCGCCGACCGGCTGGGACTTTTCTATGTTCCTGGGAACGATTGGTTTGTTCTTCGCCCTACTCTTCCTCTTCATCCGATTCCTGCCAATCATTTCTATTTTTGAAATGCGCACAATTTTGCCGGAGGCCGAGGTTGAGGAAGAGTGATGCGGGATGGGGGATGAGGAGAAGGGGGGACGCGGAGACACGGAGACGCGGAGAGAATAGGTAAATTGAGTTTGAGCGATGGCTGAAGACGACAGAGACAAATTCAGGACAGACGAAGAGAATACCAGCGAGGAGCTTGAGATCTCCGAGTCGCCGCGTCCCCGTGTCCCGGCGTCTCCATCGTCTCCCCGTCCCCCCGTCTCCCCAACTCCCCGTCCCCCCGCCACCGTTCCTCTCTACGGCGTGATGGCTGAGTTTGATAACCCCAGCGATTTGGTGGCGGCGGCGCGGCGTACTTACGAGGCGGGCTATCGCCGCATTAACGGGTATTCGCCTTACCCGATCGAGGAACTGTGGGAGGCGATCGGATTTCATCACACGCGTTTGCCCCTAATCGTGTTGATTGGCGGAATCATCGGTGGGCTCGGTGGTTTCTTTATGCAGTACTACTTGTCCGTGATCGAGTACCCACTGAACGTTGGCGGCAAGCCTCTTAACAGTTGGCCTGCCTTCATTCCAATCACATTTGAGATGACAATCTTGTGCGCGGCCTTTGCGGCTATCTTCGGGATGCTGGCGCTAAACAAACTGCCGCAACCATATCATCCGGTTTTTAATGCTCCCAACTTTGCGCTCGCTACACGCGATCACTTCTTCCTCGTGATAGAAGCCAACGACCCGCGTTATCGCCACGATGAAGTGATCAACTTCATGAAGGATCTGGGAGCCAAGGACGTTTCTGATGTCGAAGTGTAGTGCGGGAGCCGGGGACGCGGGGACACGGCGACACGGGGACACGGTAACGCGGGGACGCGGGGACACGGCGACACGGAGACATGACTTTGGGTAAGGTGCTAAGAAATACACGAGATGAGAGGTTGAATAAGGGTCGCGCCGCCACATCGCCGAGTCTCAGCGTCGCCGGGTCCCCGCGTCGCCGCGTCCCCGTGTCTCCCCGTCTCCTGCTTGCTGCGTTCTGCCTACTGTTCGCAGTCGGTTGTCGCCAGGACATGCAGGATCAACCACGGATGAAACCGTTTCGTTCCACCACGTTTTTTAGCGATGGTCTGTCGTCGCGTCCACCTGTAACAGGAACTGTGCCGCGCGGTTTTCTGCGAGCGGATAAGGCGTTCTACACCGGTAAGAAAGAGACGGCAGCCGCAGCTTCCGGAACTACTGCTGCGACGAATCCCGCCGCGAGTGGGCAACAAGCAACTTATCCGGACGACATCGAAGAGTTTCCGCTGACAATCACTAAGGAGACAGTCGCTCGTGGTCGTGAACGATATGAGATTTTTTGCTCCGTGTGCCATGGCCCGACCGGCAATGGCGACGGCATGATCGTCAGACGCGGTTTTCGGCGCGCTGCTTCTTTTCATACAGACGCTTTGCGCCAGGCGCCCGTCGGTCATTATTTCGATGCCATCACCAATGGCTGGGGCGCGATGCCTTCATACGCGCCGCAAATTCCACCTGGAGACCGCTGGGCCATCATCGCCTACATTCGCGCTCTACAAGTGAGCAATCAAAACGTGCAAGCCCCAGGCGAACAGTCCGGCAGCGCGCCGACGGCGACTCCCGTAGCCACGCCGGCAGGCGGAGGTCATCAATAAGATGAATGGCGCTTACACAGCACCGGCGCAAGTCGCGTCACATCAGAAGCGTGCGCTAATTGTTGGCGTCGCGTTTCTGTTGCTGTTGGCAGTGGGGGCTGTTGTCGATCGCCCGCAATTTTTCCAGTCATACCTGGTCGGTTTCTTATTCTGGGCCGGCATACCCCTCGGCTCGCTTGCTCTGCTGATGTTGCAACATCTGACGGGAGGTCATTGGGGTTTAGTAATTCGTCGAGTGCTGGAAGCAGCGACTCGTACTCTCCCGCTCGTCGCCGTGCTTTTTCTCCCCATCATCATCGGCGCGCACGACATCTATCCCTGGACGCACGGGGAAAAAATGTCCAAGACGCCGGCGCTGATCCAGAAAGCACGTCTCTATCTCAACATGCCGGGATTCGTCGGGCGTGCCGTTTTGTATTTTGCGCTGTGGGGAACTCTTGCTTACCTGCTGAACAAGTGGTCGTGGGAACAAGATCGCACCGGCGACAAGCGCTATGCGAAACGCATGCGCATGCTAGCCGCCCCCGGAATTCTGATATTTGTTTTGACAGTTACTTTTGCTTCTGTGGACTGGGCGATGTCGCTCAATCCGGAATGGTTCTCGACTATCTATGGGCTCTTGTTCGTGGCCGCGTGGGCGTTGAGTGCGCTCGCATTTGCAATCGCAATGCTGGCAATTGTCGGACGCAGCGAGCCGCTTTCTCGGGTAGTAAGGCCCAATCACTTTCAAGACCTCGGCAAGCTGATGCTCGCCTTCGTGATGCTGTGGGCTTATTTCTCGTTCTCGCAGTACTTGATCGTCTGGTCAGGAAATTTGCCGGAGGAGATTCAGTGGTATCTACCGCGCGTGAGCGGTGGCTGGGGCGTAATTGCCGTGAGCGTGATCATCTTTCACTTTGCGCTGCCTTTTATGTTGCTGCTCTCAGCATCCCTAAAACGCAATCCCGGAAAGTTGCTGATTTTGGCGATAGTGATTCTCGTCATCCGCCTGATCGATTTTTTCTGGATGATTGCACCGGAGTTTGCTCATGGCGGTTTCCACATTGGCTGGATGGACGTGGTGGCGCCCATTGGGATCGGCGGCGTCTGGCTGGCAATGTTTTTCTGGCAACTGCAGAAGCGGCCG
This sequence comes from Pyrinomonadaceae bacterium, assembly GCA_041750995.1. Classification (GTDB taxonomy): domain Bacteria; phylum Acidobacteriota; class Blastocatellia; order Pyrinomonadales; family Pyrinomonadaceae; genus PSRF01. The sequence goes on from JBGSYG010000043.1 coordinate 12,719, forward strand.
CTAATTCCGATTAACGATCCTCAATACGAGAACTTACTAGCAGAGGCCCAGGCGCCAGCCCACGCCGGACACTGAAAAGACAGTGGCAGGAGCAGGAAGCAGTGGCAGTGGCACTAAGTAAGCGGGAACGCTCGGTAGGAATTTAGTAATGGCAAAGCGCGATCACAACGGACACAACGGTCATGGTCACGTTACGGAAGTCCCGGACGTGTCGTATATCAAGAACGTTGACGTCACCCATGAAACCAGCGACGTTAACGTTCCTGCGCTGCTCAAGTTTGTTTTAGCGCTGACGATCATGACTGCGGCGGTCTACGTGCTGATGTTGTTCCTTTTCAGTTTTCTTAACGCTCAGGAGATAAACAACGAGCCGCCTGCCGGACCGATGGCAATGAGTGAACGAGAGAGTTTGCCGCCTGAGCCGCGCTTACAATCGGCTCCCGGTTTCGCAGCGGATTTGTCCAAGTCGGAGGGTGATGCCGACTTCAAAACGCCCAAGGATCCACTTTGGGAAATTCGTGTCTTGCGCGAACAGTGGGACCGCGATCTGCTAGACGGCGCAAAGGACCAATCAGGTCGAACTTTGGGAATGCCCATCAAGGATGCGATGGAGAAAGTCGTCGCGGAGCAGAATGCAAAGGCGGCGGGGAAGAATGCTAGTCAGAGTGGGGACAGTGACGACCAGTTGCCCACCGCGGCGAGCTCCGGTCGAGTTTCAATGAAGGGAAAGCAATGAAGGAAGTAGTCAGAAGACAGAAGTCAGTAGGTAGTAGGCAGAATGCAGTAGGCAGCTTACACAGCACACGAAAGCAGTGGCTCGGTCGTATAGTGCTTAACTTCTTCTCGCTGCTTTCCGCCTTCTGCCTTCTGCCATCTGCTGTCCCCGCCCAACAACCACCGGGTCCAAGTTCCCCTCTCTACGGCGCCCGCCCCAGCAGCGGCACTTCTGTTAATGGCTTACCGAAGGCATTGAACGAAGTGAAAATTGAACAGAAGCTGAACGAGCAACTACCTCTTGACCTGACGTTCCGCAATGAGCAAGGCGAAACGGTTCGTCTGGGCGACTACTTCGGCAAGAAACCGGTGGTGCTTTCCCTCGTCTATTACCAGTGCCCGATGCTCTGCAATCAGGTTCTGAACGGCATGGTGACGAGTTTCAAAGTGCTCAACTTCAAACCAGGCGAAGAGTTTGAAGTTGTTACCGTAAGTTTTGATCCATTGGAAACTGCCGAGCTCGCGCGCGCCAAGAAGACTAGTTACGTCAACTATCTTCCCGAAGCGAAACGCGGTTCGGCTGCTAGTGGTTGGCACTTCTTAACCGGAGATCAGGAAAACATCAGGCGGCTGACTGAAGCCATCGGCTTCCATTACTACTTTGACGCCGCGACTGACCAGTTTGCTCATGGCAGCGCCATCTATGTCGCCACTCCTCAAGGCAAGCTCTCTCATTACTTCTACGGCATTGATTATTCCCCTAAAGATCTGCGACTCAGTCTGGTCGAAGCCTCGGCGAACAAAATCGGTTCGCCCGTGGATCAGTTACTGCTCTACTGCTACCACTACGATCCGGCTACCGGAAAATACGGCGCGGTCATAATGAATATGGTGCGTTTGGGAGGAGTAGCGACCTTGATCGCCATGGGAATCATGTTTGTCGTGATGCGGCGGCGCACAGCGTCGCGGATGCGTTTGCACACGAGAGGAACTGCCTACTAATGCAAACGTCCTGGATTCCATTTGTACCGCCCAGTGCTTCGACCCTTTCCGGGAAGGTCGATGCTCTTTACTTCTATCTTTCGGGCGTTACTGTTTTCTTTACCCTCCTGATCGGGGGCGTGCTGATCTTTTTTGTGATCAAGTACCGGCGTCGTTCGCCTTATGAAATCCCGCGGCCGATTGCCGGCTCGCACAAACTGGAAACGCTCTGGTCCGTGATCCCTTTCATAATCGCGATGAGCATGTTTGCCTGGGGCGCGCAGCTTTATTTTCAAAACTCCCGTCCGCCACAGAATGCCATCGAGATTTATGTCGTGGGGAAGCAGTGGATGTGGAAGATTCAACACACTACCGGCCAACGTGAAATCAACGAGCTACATGTCCCCGTCGGTCGACGCGTCAAATTGATCATGACGACTGAGGATGTGATTCACGACTTCTTTATTCCGGCGTTTCGCATTAAGGCCGACGTTGTTCCCGGTCGCTACACCACGCAATGGTTTGAAGCCACCAAGCCGGGCACGTATCACCTTTTCTGCGCTGAGTATTGCGGCATGAATCACTCGGGAATGATTGGACAAGTGGTAGTGATGGAACCGACCGATTTTGATAACTGGTTAAGCGGCAACACCAATCAGCAATCGCCGGCCGTGGTCGGGCAACAGCTTTACCAAACGCTTGGCTGTGTTTCGTGCCATGGAGCCTCGGGTGAAGGCGGGCGCGGTCCGGCCCTGGGTGGCGTTTTCGGCAAGCAAGTTTTTCTCAACAACGGACAAACGATCAAGGCTGATGAGGCATACATCCGCGAATCGATCGTGAATCCGCAGGCAAAACTAGTTAACGGTTTTGGGCCGATTATGCCGACTTTCCAGGGACAGATCAGCGAAGAACAGCTGGTGCAGATTCTGGCGTTCATTAAATCGCTGCAGGCACAGGGCTCTCAGGCAGAAGCGCCCGCTGCAAGTGCAGCCAGCACAGTGCCGCCGCCAGCGCGAGCCGCAAGTCCGGAAACAAGCAATAGGTAAGAAGTGAGTAAGGCAAAATGAAGGCAATGGAATCATTTGTGGCGCCCACGCCCGCGCGGATCAATTACTTGAACGCGACGTACGGGTTGAAGTCGTGGCTGCTGACTAAGGATCACAAGCGGATCGCGCTGCTCTATCTTGGATCCATCAGTTTCTTTTTCTTTATCGGCGGACTCTACGCGATGTTCATTCGCCTGGAGTTGCTGACCCCGCAAGGCGATCTGCTGCAATCGACGACTTATAACAAGGTCTTCACACAGCACGGAATCATCATGGTTTTCTTCTTTCTGATTCCGTCAATCCCGGCAACGTTGGGGAATTTTCTGGTGCCGATGATGATCGGCGCAAAGGACTTGGCGTTTCCTCGGATCAACCTACTGAGCTGGTACATCTACATGCTCGGCGGCATCGTCACGATCTACGCTTTGCTGGCGGGCGGAATTGATACCGGCTGGACGTTCTACACTCCTTTCAGCACAACCTTCTCAAACTCTTATGTGATTGCTGCCGGTCTCGGAATTTTTATTAACGGCTTTTCCTCGATTCTTACCGGGTTGAATTTCATCGTTACGATTCACACTATGCGCGCACCGGGCATGACCTGGTTTCGCATGCCGCTGTTCATCTGGTCTCACTATGCCACCAGCCTGGTGATGATTCTGGGGACTCCAGTTATTGCGATTACGATTTTGTTGTTGGCCTTCGAACGACTGGCGCACATCGGTATTTTTGATCCAGCTGCGGGCGGTGATCCGGTTCTGTTTCAACATCTGTTCTGGTTTTACTCGCATCCTGCGGTTTACATCATGGTGTTGCCCGGTATGGGTGTAGTCAGCGAATTGATCGCCAACTTCTCGCGCAAGAATATCTTCGGCTATTCCTTTGTAGCGTTCTCCAGTCTGGCGATTGCCGTTTTCGGATTTTTGGTTTGGGGCCACCATCTATTCGTCGCCGGCCAATCAGTTTACGCGGGAATGATTTTTTCGTTCTTGAGTTTTGCCGTGGCGATCCCCTCCGCGATTAAAGTTTTCAACTGGACCGCGACGCTCTACAAAGCTTCGATCTCCTACGACACGCCGATGCTCTATGCCCTCGGCTTCATTGGTTTGTTCACGATCGGCGGGATGACCGGTTTGTTTCTGGCTTCATTAGCGGTTGACGTACACCTGAGCGACACCTATTTCATCGTCGCTCACTTCCACTACATCATGGTCGGCGGCACGTTGCTGGCTTATTTGGGCGGTCTGCACTACTGGTGGCCCAAGATAACCGGGCGCATGTATCCCGAGGGATGGGCGCGCTTCTCGGCACTGATTATTTTCGTCGGATTCAATCTGACGTTCCTGCCCCAGTTCGTGCTCGGCTATCTGGGCATGCCTCGTCGTTACCACGTGTACCCGGCAGAGTTTCAGGTGCTGCACGTACTCTCAACGGCCGGCGCTTCGATTTTAGGATTCGGACTTCTGATTCCCCTCGTCTATCTGGTTTGGTCGATGCGTTATGGAAAGATCGCCGCCGCCAATCCCTGGAACCTTCCGGGACTCGAATGGCAAACATCATCGCCGCCGCTTACTGAAAATTTTGAGTTGACTCCGATCGTCACCTGGGAAGCTTATGAGTTTGCGCCCCCGGAAGAGACGGAGGTTGTCGGTAAGTTTCGTGACAAAAGAGTTGAAGAGGTTTGATAGGCGTAGCGAAGGCGACGAGGAGCGCGTAAAACTTGGCTGAAAGCTACACAGTGGGTCACGAGCATGCGCCTGAAAACGCACATGCCGCGCTGCAACACCATTTCGAAAACATGGAGCAGCAGCGAGAAGCCTCCACGCTTGGGATGTGGGTGTTTCTGGTAACTGAAATCATGTTCTTCGGAGGGATGTTCCTCGCCTACACGCTCTATCGTTCCCTGTATCCTGAGGCCTTTGCTTCCGCCAGTAATCACCTCGACCTGAAACTGGGCGCCATCAATACGGTCGTGCTGATCCTTAGCAGTTTCACCATGGCCATGGCCGTTTACAGTACCCAGGTGGGTAAACGGCGCAACCAGATCATCTCGCTCGCGCTAACTCTATTGCTGGGTGTGGCCTTCCTCGGAATCAAGGCCGTCGAGTATCACCAGAAGTATGAAGACCAACTAATACCAGGCCGGATCATCCCCAGTCGACCGTTCGACGCGAGCGAGGTGCACCTCTTGCCCGGAGCGCAGCCACATAATGTCGAGATGTTCTACTGGATTTATTTTGCGATGACCGGGATGCACGCGGTGCACATGATTATCGGCATCGGCATAATCGCGGTCATTCTCTTCTTCACCATCCGCGGCAAATACGGTCCGGAGTATCACAACCCGGTTGAGGTGTCGGGTCTCTATTGGCACTTCGTGGACATTGTCTGGATTTTCTTATTCCCATTGCTTTATTTGCTGGGACGACATTTGGAACACTGAGATGAGCGAGCACATAGTTTCAATCCGGGTCTACGTGATGATTTTTCTGGCTTTGATGGTCGGCACCGCGTTGACCATCTTGGCCGGACTTCAGAACTTTCCCGAACCCATGAACGTGGTGATCGCCCTGACCATTGCTGTGACCAAGGCAACGCTGGTCGTGCTTTACTTCATGCACGTCCGCTACAGTTCACGTTTGATTTGGGTAATTTTTGCGTCAGCGCTCTTCTGGATGGGTATTTTGTTCGCGCTGACGTTTAGCGACTACTGGACCCGCAACTGGTTTCAAGTCTAAGCAGCTGGTTCCTCGACTGAGCATAACTTCGCATCGCGCACCGCAACTTCACGACCGCATGAGACGCAACGGAGTCTGATCGTTGCGTCTGAAGTTTTTATGGGAGTTGAGCAATAAGGGCAAACGCCGCTAACCTCATTGCGCGTGAAGAGACCGCGCATCATGATCAGCGGCAAAACGAGGCCGGCCACCAGCAAAGGTATGCCGAAAACGAAGCCAAGCACCCCACCCTCACCGAGAGTCAAGGTGATTACGAGTCCGGCGATAAAAAAAAGCAGCCCAATGGCGATGGCGAAAGAAAATCCGTAAGCACTGTCGAAGCTTCGGCCTCTCGTCATATCGCCAATTTTTTTGGTTTCCATGCCGGACCTCCAGGAGAACTAAGGGGTGTTTGGTTGAACCGCAGTGCGAACTTTTTACTATTCCAATTCTCATATTGTCAACGACGAGTGACGAGCGGAATCCGTAGGGGCGTCCCTCTGTGGGCGCCACATTTTCAAGAACCTGGGGCAGCCACGGAGTGCCGCCCCTACGATTTTACGATTACCTGTTGGTACTGCTAGAGTATCGGGTTCCCGAAATCAGAGCTAAATAACAAAATTGTTACCGTGAGCACTAGTATGAGTACTAAACCTATTATGCAGACCGCCTCTCATCCGTCTTTTGAGCTTTTTCTGAAGCAACACGATTCCGAAGCCTGGCTCGCAACCATCACCGCTTTATTGCGATCGATCCACGAGGTGGATAAGACCGCCACGCAAATCTGGTTTTCCTTTTACCCGCTTGAGTTGTTTCAGGCACTGCGTGAAGCTGATGATTCGGAGCAACTCGCACGCGAACTGCTGCTTCAGGGCGACTACTTGCTGCAAAAGCAGATCGACAGTTCGCATCGTTTTCTTTACGGGCATCGTTACTGGCCGCAAGTGAAAGAAGCGATAGCCGCGCATGCTGCCAGTTTCCAAAAAACGAACAGTAAGCCGCTCACAGATCAAATCATGGAAGTGGCTTCCCAAGTTGCGGCGGATTTGCGCGTCGATCCGTCGCTAATCCCGGGTATCACTGCTGTTGGTTTCATGACGGTTCAGCAAGTCGGACTCTCAGCTTTTAACAGTGCTCCGGGGCAAATCGCGATTAATAGCAAACACGCGAAGCAGTCGCCCGAGCAGATCTTAAAAGAGCGAGCGAAGGATGACAGCCAGGGCTTGTTCGGATTTCTGAAAACGGTGGACAAGAAATGGACTGTCACTCACGACGAAAATGATGATGCGGCGAAATACAAACTGAATAACTCTCAGGACCTGGCCTGGGGCGCAGAGGCTGATCGCTCGCGCGATTGGCGGACACTTGATCCGCGACGCATCGAAGGACCAATCCCCGTCGAGTGTCGCTCGGCCTCCTGTGGTACTTGTTGGGTGGGCGTGCTCGGTGGCGCGGAAAAACTTACGGATGTGGCGGCCCGTGAAGGTAAGCAGATCAAACTATTCGGATATATCAACACCACCGAACCCAAGCCGTTAATTCGTCTGGCTTGTCAGGCACAAGCGCAGGGAGCGGTGTCAATTGTGATTCCTCCCTGGAACGGCGTCTTCGGAAAGTATTTGAAGCGGCGCAATCGTGGCGTTGAAGCCGAGGAATAGAATCCAACCATGTCTTTGAACCGGAAGCTTGCCTAACACTCTCGCCAAACCGTCGTTCTCGCCGTTATTGCTAGTGCTGGCTGCGGCGATCATCTGGAGCACCGGCGGTCTCTTCATTAAGTGGACTACGCTTTCCGGCCTCGAGCTTTCTTTCGGCCGTTCACTACTGGCTGCGATCACTGTCGCCTTACTTACGCGGCGCGAAGGTTTTGGCTTGAATCGCATCACCTTGATCGCCTCCGTGCTCTACGCGGCACTGCTTCTACTTTTCGTACTGGCAACAAAAGAAACAACCGCCGCTAATGCCATTTTCCTGCAATACACAGCGCCGCTTTACGTGCTCGTCCTGGAGCCGCTCTTCTACAAGGAGAAGTTTCGCCAGCGTGATTTGATCACAGTAATCTTCTGTGTGATCGGTATGTCCCTCTTCTTTGTGGGCAAACTTCGGCCGCAAGACGTTACGGGAAATCTTCTCGCACTCGCTTCGGGAATCTGTTTCGCCGCGTACTTCCTCTTGTTGCGACACTCCAGCGCGCGCGCGGTAAATCGCGCTTCATCGGTTATATATGGCAACCTGCTGGTAGTTCTCGTTGCTGCTCCCGCAGGCGTGCAAGCGCTGTCAGGCATCACGTTGCACGACGCGCTCAGCGTGGTCTACCTCGGAATAGTGCAGATCGGAGTTGCTTACACTCTTTTCACGCTCGGAATGGCGCGCGGAATTCGCTCGCTCGACGCGGGCATCGTTGGTTATATCGAGCCGGTACTGAATCCGGTCTGGGTTTTCCTGGTTATCGGCGAGCGACCTTCGCAGTGGGCACTAATAGGCGGTGCGATCATCGTTGGCGCTGTTATCGTGCATACAACTTTGAAGGCTAAAGAAGGACGGAAAGCGATTGCGACGGTGCTAGACGGGAGCGACGGAAGTCGGGCGCGATGGATGGAATCTTAATTATCGATAAGCCCGCGGGCATGACATCGCATGATGTTGTGGCTCGCGTGAGACGAATCGTAGGGGAACGTCGGGTCGGACACACAGGAACACTTGACCCGTTCGCCACTGGCGTCTTAATCGTGTTAGTGGGGAGGGCCACGCGACTTGCGCAGTTTCTCAGCGGATCCCTGAAGACATATGAAGCTTTGATGCGACTCGGGGTTGCGACTGACACTGGTGATGTGACTGGAATGCCGCTCGCTCCAGTTGCTGAGAAAACTGATCCCTGGCGCAAAGAGGAAGTGGAAGCGGCGTTGGCAAGTTTGCGTGGAGAGATCGAACAGGTGCCGCCAATGTATTCGGCGAAAAAGCTCGGCGGGAAAAAACTTTACGAACTTGCGCGTCGCGGCGAAGAGGTGGAACGCAAAGCCGTGCGCGTCACCATTCATTCTTTGGAACTCACTGGCGCCGCCGGCGAAACCTTTCCGCAAAACGCGGATGGAACCACTGACATTCAGGTTCTCGTAACATGTTCCGCGGGAACTTATGTGCGGACACTTGCCGAGGATGTTGGAAAAAGACTCGGGGTCGGAGCCCATGTGACCCAATTGCGGCGAACGAAAGCGGGGAGTTTTGCTTTGACGGACGCGACGACGCTCGAGCAACTCGAGGAGAGCGTGCGCCATAATTCATTAGATGAGGTTTTAGTTACCCCGGATGGGGCCCTTGAGTTCCTCCCTTGTGTCTCCTTGAATTCGCTGGAAGTGCAACGAACGCATCAAGGCCTCCCTTTGAAATTGGAAAGCAAAAGAAACCGAACATTCGGTGAGCTGGATTGGGTTAGGATGCGCGATGAAGCCGGGGCGCTCGTCGCCGTCGGAATGTACGAGCCGGAAACTGATCTGGTGCGTCCCCGTGTGGTGCTGTCTCTAAAACAATGAGGCTGAAGAAACGTCATTTACTTGCGGGGTTTTCCGGTTTGGCAACGGCTGCTGTGCTTGCGAAATTGCTCGTGCGGCCGCGCGATGTTGATCTGGAACGAAGCCGTGATCGAATCTATCACGTCGAGCATTCCCGCTTTATCGACGTCCATGGTTTGCGCGTCCACTACCAGGAAGCCGGCCCTCCGGATGCGCCTCCCATGTTTCTGATCCACGGCTTCCTCTCGTCAACCTTCGTATGGAGCAGAGTTTTTCTCGAGCTCGCGGCGGCAGGGTTTCGTGTGATTGCGCCCGACTTGGTCGGCGCCGGCTATTCCGCGAAACCGCGAAACTTTGACTATTCAATCGAGTCGCAAGCCCGGATCATTGCCGGACTACTCGAGCGATTAGGATGCAAGCAAGGGATTCTCGTCGGCAGCTCTTATGGAGGTGCGGTGGCGACAACGGTCGCACTAAATCAACCCGAGCTCGTTGGGAAACTGGTGTTAGTGGGCGCGGTATCAAACAACCAACCAAAGCGTTACATGATGATGAGACTGGTGCGCACTCCGGTAGTCGGCGACATTGTTTCACCTTTGCTGGCGGGGTCGCGCCGCTTGCTGCGAGCGCGGATGAAGCGGGTTTACGATCGCCATCAAGCGACTCTTGATGAATTCCGAGTTGACGCCCGCTTCCTGCCGTTGCGAGCCGCCGGGACTCATCGGGCAATCATTCGTACGGTTCGCAAGTGGGATGCAGAGCGAATCCAACGCGATGCACAGCTAATCACTCAGCCCACCCTTTTGGTTTGGGGCGATAACGATCCCGATGTGCCGTTAAGAGATGGCGAGGAGCTCCAGCAACGGATCGAGAAGTCGCGACTGGTGGTGTTCAAGGACTGCGGTCACCATCCTCAGGAAGAATATCCTGCCAAGTTCGTGGAAGCGGTGCTGGAGTTCTGCGCTTAACCGTCCTTACCGCCTAGGCGCCAGAATTTCGCGTCTCAACATTTCACAGCCGAGTCGCCAAGACGCAAAGAAAGGTCTCGCCGTAAGCTTGAGTGGCAAAACTTCGATTAGAACAAATTTCCGCTTCTGCCCCTGCGGCGTGCAAGAACCCAAAGCTCGAAACATGCGATCAACGGCCCTATCTTTCTTTGCGTCTTTGCGGCTTGGCGTCTTGGCGGTAAGAGTCGGTTAATCCTGCGCCTTACCGGTCCATCTTTAAAGCCTGGCCCACTGCGACATCTCTGCGCACGCGCCAGATCTTCGAGTCGAGATAGTAGTGAATGAAGGCGTAGCCCCAGAGGAAGGAAATGCCCAGCTGGACCGGAAAGGAAGTTTCAGCTCCTGTCGCCTGGTTCTGCAAACTCGCGTACCCCAGGAGTTGCCGCGGCCCCTGGTAGATCAACCCAAACACGATTCCGCAAGCGATGTAGAACAATAAGCGCCTGCTAATCATTTCCGCGGCGCCATATTTATCTTTTAGCTCAGAGCGAGCGACCTGGGCCTTAGCAACGTCTGGCTCACCTGCCGTAATCGCCTACTTCTGATTGTGAAACCAGATCAGACGGTGATACTGAAAGTTGTGGTAGATGGTCAGTATGGCAACAATCGCGATCGGTTTGTGCGGCATTGGCGTCAGCAACACAATCCAATGCATCGGGATGGCAGCAAGGAGCAGTAAGTACTTCGGCACATTAAGCGGTTGACCAACCAGCGCACGTTGGATTTGCCGGCCCAGCCAGGCAACACCTAACACGATTGTGCCGCAGAGCAGAATTGTAGCGACGATGCCGACGGCGCTTTGCAGCGCGGGAGGAACGCGGGCCATCGCTTCCGGATCTTCAGCAATGAAAGCAACGAAGGGATAGTTGAAAGCAAACAGGAGCAGCAGACGATCGAGGGCATTATCAAGCGGGAAGAGGTCGTTATTTTTCTTTTTGTACAGCACCATGAAACCGTAATGCTGCTTGACTAGGTGGTAGTAGGCCCACAGCGCCGCCAGAAAGAAGAAGATCAAGCCGGCTTCCAACCAAACCATCAGGGGCCCAACCAGGAAGAACAACAAGGAACCCCAGAGCAAGCGCGCGCGGTTGTGACGTTCAGTTCGATCAAAATAAGTGCGGGATAAAGTTCCAAAGACGTGCGGAGCATCGATCAAAATCGCCCAGAGGGCAACCATCGGAATTAGAGGAACGAGACCTTTCACATAGAGCAATAGCAAGGCGTAGCTGGAAACAACCGATCCGACAAACCAGATCAGGTCATCCCGCGCGCTGATAATCCAGCGCAAGGAAATTGCTCGAGGGTGAGCGTCAGTGATGGCTTGAGTTGCTGTAGCCAAGATTGGATTGTCTAAGCTCAGTAATTCAGACTTTGTATGCGACAAAGACTGTCCTAGGATTCTACATCCTCGAACGTCCGGGTCAATAAGGGAGCGCGGTTATCTATGGCTAACAACGACGCAGCGCTGCAGCAACTCTTCGAACTCCTTTTTCAGGCCCATCCCTGGCATGGAGTGTCGCCTGGCGAGAAAGCGGCGGCAGGACTCGGGGCGTACATTGAGATTGTTCCTACCGATCCAGTGAAGTACGAACTCGACAAAGGCTCTGGACACTTGCGCGTAGATCGTCCTCAAAGATTTTCCTCGATGTGTCCCACCCTCTACGGCTTCATTCCCCAAACATTTTGTGGTGAGGAAGTCGGCGCACTCTGCTCCGAACGAACTGGTGTGAGTGGAATTGAAGGCGATGGCGATCCGATGGATATTTGCGTTTTGACCGAGAAAGCATTTGCGCACGGCAACTTCTTTCTTCAGGCCAAACCAATTGGCGGGTTTCGTATGATCGACGGACGTCAGGCGGACGACAAAATTATCGCAGTCCTTCTTTCAGATGTCGCTTACGGCCACATTGAAGATATCGACGGGTGTCCCAAAGGTTTGATAGATCGCCTCAAGCATTACTTTCTAACTTACAAACAACTTCCGGCGGAAGCGCCGCGACGAGTGGAAATTGCTGCCGTTTACAACCGGGCGGAAGCGCTCGAGGTGATTGAACGGAGCAGGCGGGACTATCGTGAACGCTTCGGCGATCCGACCCTGAGACTGGCGCAGTTTAGGCAACTTTTGATTAATCGTTAATTGAATTTAGTGGTCAAGCTCACCACCAAGGACGCTAAGGAACGGCAATTAAATATTGCCGATTTCCAATTGGCGATTGCCGATTTCTTAACTCTTTACATTGACGATCTCAGCCGGAAATTGGCAATTGGCAATCGCCAATCGGCAATCAATTTAAGGATTGCGAATAAATTCTTTGATGCCACAACGGCGACAACTGAGGATTTGACTCCGGGGATCCCAGTAAGCGAAGGGGAGCATTTCGTTTCGCGGCGGATCGTTTGGTTGGCGAACTTTGCGTTCGGTATCTTCGGCGCTGCAGTGTTTGCAGAGCCAGCCGTAGCCCAGGTTAAAAAAGTGATTGGTCTGATTCAAGATAGCGGGGGATTCGGCGAGGGTTTTGGTGCCGGCCTGATCTACCAGACCGGCACCTGCTAATGTTATTGCCTGCGCATTCCGCGTCTCACATCAGGTCCTTGAGTGAGTTGAACGGGGACCGTCATGCGCCGGCCGGTTCTTACGATACCAAGCTGCACGGTATCGCCAACCTTGTACTTATCCAGAATTCGGAAGAGATCATCCGCATTCCCGACTTTCGCTCCGTCCAGCGAAATGATGATGTCGCCCAAGGCCACTTCACCATTCTCAGTTTGTGTCAGTCCGCGCAAACCGGCATTCGCACCAGCCTGCCCGGGAATCACCTGCCAAACGAGGACGCCATCGGCTACGGGAAGTTCAAGCTGGCCTTTCAAGAGTTCAACATTTCGCGTGGTGACACCAAGCTTCGGTCGCACCACCTGCCCTGAGCGAATCAGCTGCGGCACGATGCGCTTGGCAATGTTGACTGGTACCGCAAATCCAACGCCTGCAGATCCACCAGAGGGCGAGAGAATCTGTGAATTGATGCCGATGATGCGACCGTGAGAATCGAGTAATGGTCCACCAGAGTTTCCGGGATTGATTGAAGCATCGGTCTGAATCGCACCTTCGATTTGCCGGTTGTTGCGCGCGCGGATGGGACGTTGCAAACCGCTGATGACACCCGTCGTTAAAGTGCGGTCCAACCCGAACGGGTTACCAATCGCAAGCACCTTCTGGCCCACGACGAGTTTGTCTGAGTCGCCGAGCGGAACTACAGTCAGACCTTCTTTCGGTAGTTCCAGTAACTTGATGACGGCGAGATCAGTATCCGGATCGCCACCGACAACTTCAGCGGCATAATTCTTTTGACTGCCAAAGCTGACAGCCAATTTCTGTGCGCCTTCGACTACGTGATAGTTAGTCAGAATGTGGCCCTGTTGATCCAGGATCGATCCTGAACCTGAACCTTCCTGTGGCTCGACATAACCAAAGAAGTCGCGGGCATACGACGTTGAATGAATGTTGACAACACCAGGCGAGAGCGTTCGGTAGATCTCAATATTGTTCTGCTCGTCGGTCGAAGTAACTTCGGTAATGCCCGCCGGCGTTTCCTCGGAGAATGCGGCACTGTTCGGCTGTAAGCGGTTAGAGACGCGGTCGACAATTGCCACCGTCACGGCAGCAAAGAGCCCGGAAACTAACGCGATAATAAAAATTTGGCGTGCGGTAATTCTAAACATGGCTTTATCCCTATAAAGTTAATTTCTCTACTCAAAACGAGCGATTCTAGGATGCCCTCCCCGGGCACGGAGGTTGTTCCTTTACCGGGTATCCGGCACCGAGACTGCGGGAGATAATTTTCCACCCAATAGCAACTTGAGGCAAGCGCTACCTGCACACTGTTCAGCTAGCACAAAAGTGGAGTGCGAAGAACCTCAATTTGGGCCGTCGAAACTACAAGCGGTTCCTTTGATCTCTAAGACGAGGGATTTTCAGAGGGCGGATTACCCGCGATTTAGGAGAAAAGCGAGAGGAAGGCGTGAGGGAGGGCACCGAAATAAGAGGCAACGGTTTCCGGTGCTTGCCAGCCAAGGGCGGCAAAACCTGTCGCGACATGCACCATCATCAAAAGTAGATACAACCCCAGAACCAATTTCATTCCGCGCCGCGCAAGCGGCATGTGTGCGCACCGGTAGAGGACGTAAGCTGCGAAAGCTCCGATTGCCAATTTGACAGCAAGAAAAGGCGCTTCCCCGACGTTCAGCAAGCTTGCCATGAGGGCGTTGCCTTCGCTGGCGACATTTAAACGCACCCAAAGGATCGTTAGCTGGGCATCAAGCCAGTTCATCGCGAAGAGCAGCAGACTTTTGTAAAGGGTGTGCATCTTTTATTGGCCAACGTGGTTAAACTCTTGTCCCTTACGTCAGAACCCCCGAAACCGAATGGCTTGGGGGTTCTGCCGTTCACGGGAGGAACGAGACTCGCACCGTTGTACTATTGAGAAAGTCTCAATGTCGTTATGCTTCCGAAAAATCCGGGCGATTGAGTGATGACTATAACCATTGCGGAGGCGATTCGCGAGGGCGCGCAGATTTTTCACGATGCGGGGCTTGCGGAAGCGCGACGTGAGGCAGGCGGATTGCTGCAACATGTGATTGGTCGCGATCGCACTTTTGTTCTGGCACATCCCGAGCAACAACTATCGCAAGTGCAGCTGCAAACATTTCGGGAGCTGTTAAAGCGGCGCGCAGCTGGGGAACCACTGCAATACCTCACTGCACATCAATCGTTCTACTGTCTCGATTTTGAAGTTGCACCAGGTGTCTTGATTCCGCGTCCGGAGACTGAGCTCCTGGTGGAGCTGGCGCTTGAAATGATTCAAGACACTGGGGCGCCAAGAATTTGCGATGTCGGAACTGGATCCGGATGTATCGCCATCACTCTTTTGCACGAGCGCAAAGATGCGCAGGCGGTCGCCATTGACATCTCCGCTGCTGCAATCGAAATTGCAAAACGTAATGCGCTGCGACACCAGGTTGAGAAGCGACTAACTTTCGTCCACGCGAATTGTTTCTCGTCGCTTTCTCCGGCTGTGTTCTCTTTTGATCTGATTGTGTCTAATCCGCCCTACTTGGCCGAGAACGACTTCGCGGGTTTGCAGCGCGAAGTTCGCGAGCATGAGCCACTCGAAGCGCTCGCCGGTGGTCCGGACGGGCTGGACGTCGTGCGGCGGTTGCTAGGAGAAAGCAATGCGTTTCTTAAGCCAGGCGGGCATTTGTTGATTGAAATAGGCTTCAATCAGGCAGCGGCAGTTGAGTCGTTACTTGAGAAGCAGGAATGGCTTCCTAAAGGAATTCGACCTGACTTACAGGGCATTCCCCGCGTCGTGGTGCTTCAGAAGCGGCTTTCTTGAATTCTCCGAGGGCGTCAAGATTTCTGCCATATTCAGTTCCCCTCCGGTGTTTACCTCACAGAACCGTAGGAAAACCAAATCCAAAATTTTTGAGGAGCATCCCCAGGAGATAAGATCATGAATAAGTGGTTAAGACTTGGTGCGTTTGTAGCAGTGTTGAGCCTCAGTGGCGCGTTCGTGCTGGCGAACGGCCAGAAAGATGGTTCGTTGTCCTGCCGGGATAACTGGCATAACGATCGTCTGGTAGGCCAATGCGAAATTCGTGAACAGAAAATGCCGGCTGGTGGTCTGCTTACAGTCGATGCCAGTAAGAACGGCGGAGTCTCCATCAAAGGATGGGACCAAAACGAAATTCTTGTGAGGGCGCGCGTACAGGCGGCCGCAGCTTCGCAGGGAGAGGCCGATCAACTTGTAAAGCAAATTAGAATAGATACCAGCGGTGGCAAAGTATTTGCTGTCGGTCCGGAGAATCAAAAGAACTATCAGTGGAGTGTTAGTTACGAGATCTTTGTTCCGAAGCGTTCCGACCTTTCGCTCGAAGCCTACAACGGTGGCATCTCGATCGCTGACGTGACGGGCCGCATCGAATTCAGCGGGCACAATGGCGGTGTAGTCTTGAAGCGCGTCGGTGGCACGGTTCGCGGTGGCACGATGAATGGCGGATTGGTCGTTGAATTAGACGGCGCCAGTTGGAGTGGCGAAGAACTTGACGTGAAGACGACGAATGGCGGCATCGTGATGGCGATACCGGAAAACTATTCCGCACATCTCGAGACCGGCACGGTAAACGGGCATCTCAATATTGATTTTCCCGTAACCGTCCAGGGTCGGATCGGACGCGAGCTGGCGGTGAATCTGGGTAGCGGTGGTCCAACAGTACGCGCGATGACCACAAATGGTGGCATCAAGATCAAACGTACGGGCACCGGGTCGAATTACTAAACTCAAACTTAGCAACACTAGCGGGCGCGGCGAGTCTAAAAACTTGCCGCGCCTTCTACTTTAGCCCTGACACAATTTGGGCTCGTATAGGTTTGGTATTGGACGCAAAGGCGACAGGCGCAGAGAGGCCAGGGAAACAAGGTCGTCCCCAAAGCATTACGATTTTAGGTTTAAGGCAGTGGTTCATTTCATCTGCGCTCTTCCTTTGGGTCTTGGCATCTTGGCGGCTTGGCGCTAAACAAGCCGAAAAACTTCTTCCCTTTTACCTTTCCGGTTTTTAATCTAATCTGTCGGAGTCGTGGATAAATTTCTCATTTCCGGCGGCCGCGCTCTGAAAGGCTCAATTGCTATTAGCGGCGCGAAGAATTCGGCCCTACCCTGTATGGCCGCGGCGCTTCTGACTGCCGAAACCGTGACGCTGCACAATCTCCCTTATGCGCGCGACATTATTACGCAGCGCCGTCTGCTTGAGGACCTGGGCGCTACAGTTCTCACTCCAGAACTTCGAACTCACAAAATAAACGCCGCTCACATTGAGGTGTTTGAAGCGCCATATGAACTGGTGAAAACCATGCGCGCTTCTGTCCTGGCATTGGGACCATTACTGGCGCGTTTTGGAAAAGCCAAGGTCTCATTGCCTGGCGGCTGTGCGATTGGTACTCGGCCGATTGATCTGCACCTTAGGGGATTTGAACAGCTCGGTGCGGAGGTGCGGCTTGAAGGTGGAAATGTGGTGGCACGCGCGCCAAGCAACGGCCGGTTAATCGGCGCTGATGTAACGTTCGATAAGGTCACGGTAACTGGTACCGAAAACTTGATGATGGCGGCGACGCTCGCGCGCGGTAAGACGGTAATTAACAATGCTGCTCGCGAACCTGAGATCAGCGATCTCTGTGAGTTGCTGAACCGGATGGGGGCGCGCGTGCGCGGCGGAGGCACCTCGACTCTCGAGATCGAGGGTGTGGAAACGCTTGGCGGCGCGCAGCATACGATCATTCCTGATCGCATCGAGACCGGGACATTTATCGTCGCTGCCGCGATCACCGGCGGCGAGTTGGAAATCAAAGATTGTCAGCCGGAAGACCTGTCGAGTGTTATCAATCAATTGCGTGAAGTTGGCGTCGAGATTGAGGAGCTCAATCAAAGCACTTTGCGGGTGAAGCGCGGCGCGACTCTCAGAGCGAAGGACGTCACAACCGAACCGCATCCCCGCTTTCCGACCGATATGCAGGCACAGTACATGGCCTTGATGACACAAGCTGAGGGCGAATCAGTAATCACGGAAACAGTTTTTGAAAACCGATTCATGCATGCTTCAGAGTTACAGCGCATGGGCGCGAAGATCCATTTGAACGGGCGGATTGCCACGATTACCGGTCCGACTCAGTTGACGGGAGCGCCGGTGCTCGCCTCTGACCTGCGCGCGTCTGCATCACTCGTCCTCGCAGGATTGGTAGCACAGGGAGAGACAGTGATTGAGCGCGTCTATCATATCGATCGCGGCTACGAACGAATTGAAACAAAGTTGCGCGCGGTTGGTGCAAACATCCAGCGCCTCAGAGAGTCAGTCACGGCGCCGCTTTCGGATGCTGCGCCTTCAGATGCTGCGGCGATGGCATCGTAAAGCATCAGCACATATCGAATTCAGGGAGCAGAATGGCAGAATCAGTTTGTTTGTTTTGTCGAATTATTGCCGGTGAGGTACCGGCAGAGTTGGCCCATCAAGACGATCAATGCGTCGTCATCCGCGATGTGAACCCGCAAGCACCCACGCACCTCTTGGTGATTCCGCGCGAGCACATCGAGTCGCTCGATGATGCTGCTCGGCCTGACGAAGTAATGTTGGGGCATTTACTTCGCACGGCAGCGCGTGTGGCAAATGAGCAGGGATTAAGCGAGAGTGGCTACCGGACCGTCATCAATACCGGTGCGGGTGCGGGTCAATCAGTCTTTCATCTACACGTACATGTCCTGGGTGGGCGAGCGATGAATTGGCCTCCCGGCTAATCAGCTTTAGGTGCTACAGCCCGCACCGCTTCGGAAACTCCACTTTCATACTTTTTAAAGTTCTCGTTGAAACGTCGCGCCAGTTCGCGGGCTTTCTGATCGTAGGCATCTTTGTCGGACCAGGTGTTACGAGGCTGCAACACTTCAGGCGGAACCTCGGGACATGAAACCGGAACGTTGACACCGAAAATGGGATCGGGAATGGTTTCCACGTTTGCCAGAGAGCCGTTGAGTATCGCCCGGATCATTGCTCGCGTATGGGAAATTTTCATTCGTTGACCAACGCCATAGGGACCACCACTCCAACCCGTATTAACTAGCCAGCAGGCAGCTTTGTGATCTCCCATCTTCTTGCCGAGCAGATCAGCGTAGACACCGGGATGAAGGACCATGAACGGGGCTCCGAAGCAGGTTGAGAAAGCCGCCTCCGGTTCTTTAATTCCTTTTTCTGTACCCGCAACCTTTGCTGTGTATCCGGAAAGGAAGTGATACATCGCTTGTTCGGAAGACAAGCGTGCAACCGGAGGCAGCACACCGAACGCATCCGCCGTCAACATGATGATGTTTTGCGGATGGCCGGCGCGGCCTTCGGTCACGATGTTGGGAATACTCGTCAGCGGGTAAGAAGCACGTGTGTTCTCAGTTTTCGTGGCGTCGTCCAGACTGATTTCGCGCGTGGTTGGTTCAAAGACTACGTTTTCCAAAATCGTTCCGAACATTTGGGTAGTTCGATAAATATCCGGTTCAGCCTCTGCTGATAATTTAATCACTTTCGCATAGCAGCCACCTTCAAAATTAAACACGCCATTGTCAGACCAGCCGTGTTCGTCATCCCCTACAAGTCTGCGTTCGGGATCGGCTGACAACGTCGTTTTCCCGGTTCCTGACAAACCAAAAAAGATGGCTACATCACCGGCCTCACCAACATTCGCTGAGCAGTGCATGCTCATCACACCGCGCTGCGGCAAGAGGTAATTGAGAATCGAAAACACGCTCTTCTTAGTCTCTCCCGCGTAGGAAGTGCCCCCAATCAAAACCAGCCGCTGACGAAAATCCATCAGGATGAAAGTAGGCGAACGCGTGCCGTCGCGCTGCGGGTCAGCCTGAAAACTGGGAAAATTGATGATCGTGAATTCGGGATGGTGCGGACCTGTAGCGTTTGGATCGGTGATCAACATGGTGCGCGCGAAAAGCGAGTGCCACGCGAGTTCATTGATGATCCGCACGGGCAAGCGATAATTGGGGTCGGCGCCACCAAAAGTATCCTGGACAAAGAGTTCACGACCGGTCGCATGGGCCATCATGCGATCTTTCAGAGCATTAAACTTCTCTTGCGGAAAGTCTTTGTTGACATCGCCCCAGAACACCTTTACTTCACTCTCGGGCTCGCGCACGATCGCCTTATCTTTTGCAGCGCGACCCGTATGCTCGCCAGTATCGACAATCAATGCTCCGTGATTGGAGAGGACCCCTTCGTTGCGCCGCGCTACCTCCTCGTACAACTCGGGGGGTGTCAGGTTCCAGTAAACCTTGCTGGCGCCCCGGATACCATAGTTGTCGAGTTCATAGTCAGTATTTTTGCGTCCCAGATGTTCAGTAGCTCGTTCGCTGCGAATAGAAGTCATAGATTCTCCGAATATAGTTTGAGAAATGCCGCGTCGAATTTATTGCTGGCGTGGCTTTGTGGGCGTCGAGTGTCTCAATGTTGTTGGCTAATTTCTTACAACACTGGGGCGGCTTGAGGCAAGGCGACAGGGTGGCAATAGCGCTGGTAACCCGGTCGCATCGCAAGCTGAGGTTTGGAAATGCGTTCGCGATCTGCTAAGTAAAATGGCAATGAACAAGCCCGCGCTCGCGGATTTCACCAAGGCCGAACGAAAGATAATTGAGACGCTGCGCACACCCGCGCAAGTACAACGCTTCCTCACGGCGATGCCCTACAACTGGGAACGCAACGGCGGGACGATGCGTTCGTTCCGCGAGGTGCTGAAGCGCAATCAAGCACACTGCCTCGAAGCTTCCGTAGCGGCAACCGTGATTCTCGAACAGCACGGCTACCCACCTTTGCTGTTGGACATAGAATCGGTAGACCTGCTTGACCACGTCATCTTCGTTTTCCATCAGAAGGGATTATGGGGTTCAATTGGACGCTCTCGCGATTTGGGTCTGCATGGGCGCAAACCGGTTTTCCGCAATTTACGGCAACTGGTCTGGAGTTATTTTGATCCATATGTGGATTTTTCCGGACGGATTAAAGGCTATGGCCTCACCAATCTTTACGAGTTGGGCAGCTACGATTGGCGCTTCTCAGCGAAGAACATGCACAAGATCGAGGATCACTTACGAGCGATCCCTCATCGTCCCTTGAAATCGTCAGACGCGCGCTACCGCCGGCTGCATGAACGGTACAATGCATTCAAGCTAAAGCATCCCAACGACCAGCCTCCGTATTATGATAGGCAGGATCGCTGGATGCTTTAGGAAAATTTTGATTGCCGATGGCGCGTGTGCGAAACAGAAGAAATGTGGGGGCTGTCCCCAGGACTCCGGCGACGCCTGAGGAACGGCGGCAGCAGACCTTTCAACGAGCGGCCAAACTGCTTTCTGCCAAATCGCGGTCGATCGCCGAACTGCGCGAACTGTTGCTGCAGCGAAAAGGCGCGAGCAAGGTCCACGTCGAAGAAGTGCTGGCGCGGTTGACGGAGTACGGCTATTTGAATGATGAGCGTTTTGCCATCGGCTACGCCTCCGCGAAAGTGCGGCAGCGGCCAATCGGGCGACAGCGACTAAAGCGCGATCTAACTCTGAAAAAAGTAAGTAAAGAAACAGCGGATGAAGCGCTGGATCTGGTATTTGCCGAAACATCGGAGAGCGAACTAATCGATCGGGCGATCGAGAAGCGCGTTAGACTGCGCGGCCGGCCGGGTAATCGCGCGGAAGCGAAAAGCCTTTTCGATCATTTGTTGCGGCAGGGTTTCCCTTTCGAACTGGTTGCCGACAAGGTGCGAGCGGCAGCACAAGCAAACCTTGACGATGAGGAGTTGTGACAGGAGTTAACGGACTGAGTTGGCGTATGCAACTCGCGGGCGCTTTCTGAGAGCAACGAGGAATCAGCTGCCGCAAATGCCCACAGGTTGCCGCGCCTGTGGGCATTTCAGTCAAGGTTAGTTTCCTCAATAGCACTTCTGAAGAAGACATCCCCGCTCAGCGCCCCACCTGAGCAAAAAGAACGTCGCTAACCTTCGCACGATATGAAGACCGCAAGGCTTTTGCATATGACCTGATCCCCCATTGGATCATTAGTCAGCCCTTAGTGCGGTTTTTGTAAGAACACATCCCAGGCCCAGCGCCCAGTTTGGCCGCCCTGGGCGTCGTTCACCTTCGCTCGGTACCTAAACCAGTTGCCGTTGTCGTCCCGCCGACGCGCGTCTTTGTACCTCAACTCGATTACGCGAATATCTGAGTCTGCGAGGCTCTGCAGCTCGCCAGCATCCGACGTCCCGTTATGATTGCTATCACGCCATAGCTTGAGGCTGGCGAAGATGCTATCGCTGGCATCAATCAGACCATCGTTATTACCGCCGCTCTCAGCGCCATCGAACACCGCGAGAGCGCGAAAACCATTCTTCGTTTCGCCAGAAGCGAGATAGGGTTGCGGGGTTGAGCTGCCAAAGAGCTCGCGCCCGTTGTCAATCACGCCGTTCCCATTTCGATCAAGCACAAGCAGTGCGTCGTCAGAGTCAGCCGCTGTCCAGGAAATTTGTTCCGCGCCGGTGGCATTCAGGTCAAACATCACTCCTTCCGTAGCATTCGTCAGATTGAAACCGTTGCCGGCGACATCGATCACGATGGGGGAGTAGCAGGAGCAGGTCGAGTCTGACCACTCCCCGTTGCCGCTGAAACAACTGGATTGCTCTGTCGGATCGCAGCAATAAGGACTGATAAGATTAGGGGCCGGGATTTTGGCTGCAGCCTTAGCGATTCTTGACGGGGCTTCATTACAACCGCCACCGCCACCGCCACCCCCACCGGTGGTTGGCTTTGGAATATTGCAGGTGTGACCATGCACAAGTTGGCCGCGCCAAACATCGCCGCCGGTCATCTGCATGCCGAAGCCTTCGCCCACTAAGGTAGCTGTGAAAGTACAATTGGGATTAATACAGTTCTTCGTCGCCACGCCGTACCCGGAATGGCAACTGACAGGCGTTCCCCGCGGCCCCGAATGCGTGCCCTTCGATTCGTCGTACAAGTTCCGATGGAGATAGATGCGGTTAGTCACAGTACCGTTTTCATAGACGTAGATGCCATGAAAATTTACCCGGCAATTTTGGGTGGTAGTGCTTGGTGTTTCGCAAGAGCCTTGAAAAGAGATCGTCTCTCCATGCGCTCCGGAAGAATGTTCCCTACGGTCTTCAGTAGTGTTTGTGACAACCGGTCCGAGGGACGGAGTGGTTGAAGAAGTTTCTGTAGTTGCGCGAGGAGTAATCAATCCTGCTTGAATCAGAGATCCATTCACTGTTGGATCACTCGCCGTGGAAACAGGCGCCAGCAGGCGTGAAGAGTTAACGGACTTGCTGGGATCGGTTTTTTCAACCTTTTGATTGGGCTCGCCAACTGCCGGTCTTTGTTCATACCAGAGGCTCTCGAAAGCTCCGGCCGAACTCACTACGGTGTCCCAAAAGATAGGCTTCAGCTCTTCAAAGGATCCAAAAGGATTGCGGAACAAGGTCACTGCGCTATAGGTCCGAACTTTTCCGTGGAAGCGCAATGCTACGTCGTACTTCACATAGCACCCGACATCGTGATATCTCTCCGGTTCGTAACTCAACAGATCGTTAACAGTCCACTTAGGGTTGTAAAGGGCGGCATAGCTCTCAGTGGTCCACTCGGCCCAATACCCGACGTGTGGGTCGGCATTATTCATCGTCTGAACTGAGCGACCGAGTTGCAGGATTTCCTTACCCGCGGGCAGCACTTCGTCATGAGGCGCATTTAAGATCTCCTGAATCGCACCAAATTTGAAATTGGACAATTCGAACCGGAGATATGCCTCTTCTATGGGCATCTTCACCCTTCGGGGGTCTTCAACTAACAGGTAGGCACGGTTATACCGGGTTAATTTGGCATACGCGGCCCTAATAAGCCGTTCGGCTGCCGCCTCGAATGATAAATCGCGTGTTTGAGTTACACCTCTCATCGCAGGTTTTGGACGGACTTTCTGTTCCTGGGCGGAAGCTGAAAAGGTTAGAGTTAGTAGCGACACGAGTAATAACGATAAGTGTGAGGATTTCATTTCTTTCTCCTGGCATCTTGAACATTAGCGGCTGATCGCGACCTGGCTCGAGCCGAGGCGAGCTCTTGCTCGATTAAGCTCTTAAACAAATCCAGATCCGTCGCGCCTTGAATTATTTTACCGTTGACAATAAACGTTGGAGTACTGGTAATTCCCCAACGCGCCGCCTCTCGCTTGTTCTGGGTTACAGCCTCGTGGGAAGCGTCGGACGTCAGGCAAGCGTCGAACTGGGGAAGGGCCAATTTCAATTCTCCAGCCGCCTTACGCAGGTCGTCCATCCCCAGTTTTCGTAGGGCAAATACCGAATCGTGATATTCCCAAAAGCGACCTTCCTTTCCAGCGCAGAATGCCGCTCGTGCCGCAGTGAAAGCCTGAGAATGGTTGTCCAAAGGCAGGTGTTTGAAAATTATCCTGACGTCATCAGGATAGGCTTTGAGCAACTCCTTGATAACGCTCTGTGAGGTGCGACAGTAAGGGCATTGGAAATCCGCAAACTCAACAATTGTAACCGCGCTGTTTTTTGCGCCCAGGACAGGCGAGCCATCGGCAATCGTGCGCCAGGGCCACCGCGGCTCTTTTAAGAAGATTTCAAGCGAGGCTTCTTGTCTTAGCTCCTTGAGGGTCTGTCTGTACTTGTCCATGCGAGCCTGTGTCTCCAAATCAAGCCTTAGCCTCTCCTGAGCTTCATCTGGACTCATGGCGCCAAAAGCTGCAACGTTCTCCGCGTACGCAGTCTCGACTTCCGCCGGCTTCACTTCAACGCTTCCTGCTGTCAAAATCTTTCGCAGTTCCTTCACGGATACTCCGCGCTTTGCAGCTTCGGCTTCCAGAAGCACCGTCAGCACAAGGTTCTCAAGGTTGGCTTTTCGAATCGCGTAGAGTTGTTGCTCTAAACCCATCACCTGGACAATGAGTAACGCGTCAACTTCCCGTTGGCTAATCTCTCGCCCGTTGACGACCGCTACAACCGTCTCTTCAGTTTGAGCAGTTGTTATCGTAGTCCCGCTAACCAGCAGCAAGAGAATTACAATCAGTGATGATTCAAAAGAGGCGAGGCGAATGGGCTTCATGTGAGTATCAATCCTATTGAGTTAATGAGGAACGATTACGATGCGGGTATTCTCTTCAAATCTGCGGTTCAGTCAACACTAAAGACTTGGCCCAGTCGGCTAAGTGATGGTGAAAATGGTTATCCGATCTCAAGAACATTCAAAACTCTTAAATCCACGGGCTTGATGCTCGTGCGACTTACACGCGAAGGGCAACCATTTCCCCTCTTGAATGCAATTCTCCAATTTTTTAGATGGTTTTCCGAAAGCCGCAATTTTTCTGAATCTCATAACTGACAAGTGCACAGAAACCCAGCTAATACCCCCCTCTAAATCCTCTTGATTGTTGGCATATTCGTTGCAACTTTTGAAATAACCTTTAATCAGTTCCCTGCAAACCGGTCAGGGATTGCCCTGCCAATCTGTTCACGAACCCCGTGCGGCGCGAAAGCGAAATTCGTGAAATGTTGACAACCGCTTGTCCCGCGCGGCACAACTCTCATCTCTCGTAAGTAAGAGTTAGAGTTGGCCCTTTTCTCTGGAGGTCTCGAATGAAAAAATTGAGTGTGATTGCACTAGTAGTGATTTCCACGTCAGCTCTTGCCTTTGGTTTTACGCAGGGCTTCAAAAACATCAAAGAATTTTTAGTAGGCTATGAGGAGGTGCCCTCCGTCTCAACCACCGGTAACGGCGAGTTTAACGCCCGCATCAACAAGAGCGAGTCAGAAATAGAGTACAGCTTGAGTTACTCCGACTTGGAAGGGACGGTTCAGCAAGCCCATATTCATCTCGGCCAGCGTGGAGTTAACGGCGGCATAACAGTTTTTCTCTGCACCAACCTTGGTAACGGTCCTGCGGGAGTACAACCTTGTCCCGCTCCGCCCGCCACTATCTCAGGCGTTATCAGGGACGTCGATGTCAGTCCTAATATTCCGGCGACACAGGCTGCCCGCAACCAGGGTCTGAATACCGGAGAGTTCGATGAGTTCCTCGATGCCTTGAGGGCCGGGGTACTTTACGTGAACGTACATAGCACCACGTGGCCGGGTGGCGAAATTCGAAGCCAGATCGACCATGACCACGGGAATGGGCACAGCTCAACAAAATAGCTCCATCGCCTGGAGCGTTAAAATTCAAAGTACAACGGCCACCGCGAGGTTTTGAGAGCGCGGTGGCTATTTTTGTGAAGCGCCGACTTGATTGCTAGGTTATCGCCATCTGACTATCCCAACATCCGGGATACTGACCCCACTAATCGGCAATCGCCGATCGCCAATTCGCAATCGCCAGACCTTATTATTGACATTTAAGGGCGTTGGTAATACCGTCCGCTCGTTCTTCACGGGCTGAATCTCTCGAGCAACCTCGTATACTCGCCGGCCAGCCTCTAAATGCTCTTCACCGTTCCTCGTATCTGAGAATCCCAGGAGGCTTTTCATGTCCATCAAGAAAGTTAATTTGATAATTCTCGGCGCCGACAGAGAACTTTGGGTCGGCGACGCGGTCCGCCTCAAAGTTACTGACATGAGAGACCTAAAGGTATTCCATAACAAGCTACTGCCGGAAGGTTCGCAGACGATAATCATTAATCTGGATCTTCACTTCGATGCCGGCCAGGTTTACGCGATTTCTCTCGACACCAAGGGCCATCGTACTGCGTGGCAACTGATTAAGAGGCAGACATTTCTCCGCGAAGAAGGAGGTGCAAGAATCGAGGTCGCAGGCACGACAATGCAGCTAATGCTCGTCCCCAACAATCCGTCGTCTTCTGATCTTAACGACGGGTTTAGTCTGTTGCGCTCCGCGGGTTCGCCTACGGTTGCTGACCCTGGCGGCATAAAGGAGGAGGATTATGTTCTGCTGACGGACGCAGCGAAGATGGCGCTGCTAAACATCGAGGCGAAGCTGCGGGCTACCCGGTTAAACGGCACTCCGGCATTGTCATTCGTTGAGGGCCTGGTTAAATCCGACGTTGATAGACTGTTCCTGCTTGTCAGGCCAGAGCTAAGACAACTAATCGCGGATTCTGCCGACTTTGCTAGCGCTCCTGGCCATCCTAAGCCACCAAAGGACACGGCAATAAAACTTCCAGGTCACCCAAGAAGCTGGAAACACACGCGGTTCGGAGCGGGCAACCTTCAGCTCTCCTTCTCCGAGAGCACTCTGCCGTTGCCACATGACGAGACGAAGCAAGTTTTGTCGGTAGATGCCGATATTGATCTTGAACGGGGACTGCTCCACGTTGCCGAGTGGCTGGATAACAAGTTCATTAATCCATCTCAAAAAACCAATCAGACATTGGTATACGCGTTACTGTTCTCACAGGGAATCATTCCTCGTTACACGCTAAATCCGCTCACGGAAGCGGGCTAGCATCCGGCTGTGTTTGCTTTTAAGAAGGTTTGCGAACGGCCGGTGCAGGCAACGTTTTGGAGGTAAATCATGGCTACAGATTTTGACGCGATCATCATTGGTAGTGGCTTTGGAGGGGCTGTGTCGGCTCTGCGGCTTTCTGAAGGAGGTTATCGCGTCCTCGTGCTTGAGCGCGGTCGCCGCTGGCGGCGTGAAGAGTACCCCAGCATCACGCGCAGCGATTGGCTTTGGAATGAGGCTCACCCAGAGCGAGCCAACGGCTGGCTCGATATCCGGCAGCACGGGAACATCGGCACAGTAGCCGGAGCCGGTGTCGGCGGTGGCTCACTCCACTTTGCCAACGTGGTAATCGATGCGCTCGAAGATTTCTTTAACGCTGGTTGGCCTCCTGAGATCAACTTTGCCGTGCTGGCTCCTTACTACAAACGAGTCAGCGACGTGTTGCAACCGCAAAAAATTCCCGCGAACCAGTTTTCCAACCGCACAAAATTGCTTAAGGAAGCAGCCCAGCTCGCCGGCTTCGGAGCGCTGTATGACGAACTCGACCTCGGGATCAAATTCAAACAAGACTACGCTTACGATGCTTCACAGGAACCGCGCGCGGAAGACAGTGTAATGAGCGTAAACGCCGATGGTTTGCAACAGGGCTTCTGTGTACACCTGGGGCAGTGTGAACTTGGTTGTCCGGTCGAGGCGCGAAACACTCTCGCGCTCAACTACATTCCGCGCGCCGAAAAGAGAGGCGCTGAGGTGCGCGCGCTGCACGTCGTCCGTAACATCGAACCAATCAACGGCGGTTACCGCGTACACTTCGATCGAATTTCTCAGGGGATCCTTAAACGCGAATCAATTACGGCAAGACTGGTGGTGGTCTCCGGCGGCTCAATTGGTTCTACCGAATTGCTTTTACGCTGCCAGAAACAGCACAAGTCGCTGCCCAACCTCGGCAAAATGATGGGCGCGAAGTGGTGTACGAATGCGAATTATTTGAGTCCCGCGTTTCATACCGGACGGAAAGTTTATCCCTCACGCGGTCCTACGATCACAGCGGGGCTGCGTTTCTTTGGCGCCAACAACTACAAAGGCAGCCGGTTCATGATTGAGGACGGCGGCGTTCCCGATCTCTTATTCGAGTACAAAGAGAACCTTAAGAATCCTCAGGGCGATGCCCAAAGATTCGGCGATGCGATCAGAGAACTTTACAAGGGACTCAACCAGCAACCGTTCGAGAGCCTGATGCCCTGGTTTGCGCAAGGTCGTGACGAACCCATCGGGAAGTTTCGCGTTGAGCGTTGGTTCTTCGGCCTCTTTGGCGATTGGGTGTTACGCCTGAATTGGGACCGGGGCGGTGCTCGCAAAGTACTCGATGGCATTCAAGAGGTTCATCGCAAGCTGGCGGAGAAGACTGGTGGCAATTTCATCATTCAGTTGCCCGACGCGGCCATCACTCCCCACCCACTTGGTGGTTGTCCCATCGGACGATCCATCGATGATGGCGTGGTAAACCATCTCGGTGAGACCTTCGCCTATCGGAATCTTTACGTCGCCGATGGATCAATCATGCCGGCGCCGGTAGGACACAATCCTTCGAAGACGATCGCAGCATTGAGCGAGCGCATTGCCGAAGGGATTGTGAATGAGGGACGGTGAGGAGAGATTGGCGAATGCCGATTGGCAATTGCCGATTAAAACAAGTCCTAGTTAAGCGCCAACGTCGCTAACAAAATAGCCACTGCGATTGCTGATCATCGCAGTGGCTTTTTTGATTACTGGTAGCGCATACGGGACTCGAACCCGTGATCTCTGCCTTGAGAGGGCAGCGTGTTAGCCGACTACACCAATGCGCCGGATGAAGTCGGATTATAGGAGCCGGGTGGCGGGTTCGCAAGTTGAGGTCCGACGCGTAGCGCCGAGCTGGTTTTAGCCCAACTTTTCAACGCCGGGTCAATGATCGCAATTGCAAGTTCGTCGCGGTAGCTACCATTGAGATTGCAGTAGTCCCACCAGTCGTCGCTGACGCGACGCCAAGGCCTTTCCT
The DNA here is from genome assembly GCA_041750995.1 of Pyrinomonadaceae bacterium. GTDB lineage: Bacteria > Acidobacteriota > Blastocatellia > Pyrinomonadales > Pyrinomonadaceae > PSRF01. The sequence goes on from JBGSYG010000043.1 coordinate 41,785, forward strand.
AATTCCATCCCGGCTTTAAAAAGCCGGGCTAAACTCAAGCGGTCGCTACGCGACCGAGTACTCCTTTTTTTGGGAAGCACACTTTGCGAATGTTATACTCAGCTCGATCGTTTTATTGCTCTTGAGATTAGTGCTATCGGGTCCCTGATTGATCTATGCCGAATCTCGTTGCTGGTACTTCCCTCCGACCTTTCACCACAGCACTCCCGACTTTTTCAACCATTTCTGATTCCACACACCTAACTCAACGGAGCGTGGGATGAACATCGTTGTCGTGCGAGAGGCGCTGAAGGGCGAAGCCCGCGTGGCGCTCGTGCCGGAGTCGGCAGCCAAACTAATAGGCCTCAAAGCGAACGTTCTGATTGAGAGCAACGCCGGTTTAGGCGCGGCGCGAACTGACGACGACTACAAACAAGCAGGAGCAGAAATCGGCACATCACGCGAACGGCTCCTCGAATCGGCTGATATTCTGGTCTGCATCAACCGCCCCGCCACTGCTGATCTTGATCAGCTCAAATCCGGCGCGATTGTGTTGGGGTTCCTGCGTCCGCTTGATGAACCAAAAGCGCTCGCGCCGGCTATCGCAAAAGGCCTTACGACCTTTGCTGTCGAACTCATTCCCCGGATCACTCGAGCCCAGGCAATGGACGCGCTCTCTTCGATGGCGACAGTTGTGGGTTACAAATCGGTCCTGATCGGCGCCGACTTCATCCCGCGCATGTTTCCCTTATTGATGACGGCTGCGGGAACAGTTCCGCCTGCCCGGGTGCTGGTGCTCGGTGCTGGGGTCGCGGGACTGCAGGCGATTGCCACGGCGCGACGGCTGGGCGCGGTGGTTGAAGCCTATGACGTGCGCGCAGCGGCAGGTGAGCAGGTGCGTTCGCTGGGAGCAAATTTTCTCGAAGTTGATCTGGGCGGGATCAAGACCGAAGACGCGGGCGGTTATGCGGTGGAACTGAGTGATGAAGCGATGGATCGCGGACGAGACTTGATCGCCGAACATGCGAAGACCGCCGACGTGGTGATTACCACGGCACAAGTTCCAGGGCGGCGCGCGCCTTTGCTGGTGACTGACGCTGCAGTAAACGGAATGAAGCGCGGGTCGATCGTGATCGATCTAGCAGCTTCGACTGGAGGCAACTGCGCGGTTAGTAAACCGGACGAAACGGTTGAGCGGGATGGCGTCACGATCATCGCACCGACAAACCTTGCAGCAACCGTGCCCGTTCATGCGAGTCAGCTTTACTCACGAAACGTTACAGCGTTTCTGACGCTAATAATCAAGGACGGGGAGCTGAAGCTCGATATGACTGATGACGTCGTGGGTCCGTCGTGCGTGACGCATGGGGGCCAGTGGGTGAACAGCCGAGTGGCGGCGTTAGTGAAATAATCCTGGGGAAAAGGGGAAGAGGGAAAATGCGGAACACTGAACGCGGAATGATGAACCAGAAAGCGAGGCTGGAAGAAGAATAGTATGACTCATGAATCGTTAATTGCTGCTCTCTACGTCTTTGCTCTGGCAGCCTTTATCGGTTACCAGGTGATCTCTCGTGTGCCGCCACTCCTGCACACGCCCCTAATGTCTGCGACGAATGCGATCTCCGGCATTTCTTTGGTTGGATCGATCGTGACTGCGGGGGCGCATTACAACACTGTAAGCACAATTCTTGGTTTTATCGCGGTCGTCTGCTCCACAACGAATGTCGTTGGCGGATTCGTGATCACTGATCGCATGCTGCGGATGTTCAAACGAAAACCCAAATAGTCTCAGGTCTCAGGTTTCAAGTATCAGAGGCTCGGTAAAAAGAACATAGGCCACAGATTCACGCGGATAACACGGATCAGAATCAAAGAACCAAGTACAAGAACAAAGTTCAAAGACCGAAGGCCTAAGACCCAAGACATCTTTTAAGTGCAAACCTACTTCATCGAACTCAGCTATCTGCTTGCCTCAGTGCTTTTTATCCTGGGCTTGAAGGGTCTGAGCCATCCGGAAACAGCCAAGCGCGGCATGCACCTGGCTGAGTTCGGGATGTTGATGGCCATAATCGGCACGCTCCTGCATCACGAGATCGTTTCTTACACATGGATCCTCTCCGGCCTCGCCATCGGATCTGTGATTGGTTTGGCAATGGGCCTTTGGGTGCCGATGACTGCGATGCCGCAACGCACTGCGCTATCGCATGCGTTCGGCGCGTTTGCGGCTGCCCTCGTCGGCATCTCGGAGTTCTATCGGCTCGGCGGTAACGTCGACAAAGTAACGATGGGCGCGTTGGGTTTTGAAGTAATGCTCGGAGCCCTCACAACGACTGGAAGTTTGCTCGCGTTTGCCAAGTTGCAAGGCCTGGTGCGCGGCACACCCATGACTTACAAGGGCCAGAACGTTTTTAACATGGCTCTGCTTCTTACTACGATTGGTATCTTCATCTATCTCGTCATATTTCCAGGTTCTTTGCCCCTCTTCTTTTTGATGGCTGGTCTGGCGCTGGTCTTTGGACTGCTGCTGGTTCTGCCGATCGGATCAGCTGACATGCCGGTGGTGATGTCGTTGCTAAATTCTTACGCCGGCCTCGCCTCGGCGGCCACGGGCTTCGTTCTCAATAATAAAGTTCTGATTATCGCCGGAACCCTGGACGGATTTTCTGGCTTCATCCTTTCGATACTGATGTGTCGCGCGATGAACCGTTCGATCACCAACGTCTTGTTTGGGGCGTTCGGGAGTGCAGCGACTGCCGCGACTGCCGCCGATCAACAAGGCACGATGCGCGAGGTCGGTCTCGAGGACATTGCCACGCAACTGGCCTATGCACGTCAGGTGGTTTTTGTTCCCGGTTACGGAATGGCTACTGCGCAAGCGCAGCACACTGTGCGCGAATTAGCAGACACGCTCGAGAAGCGAGGCGTTACTGTTAAATATGGAATTCACCCGGTGGCCGGACGCATGCCCGGTCACATGAACGTGCTCTTGGCGGAAGCGAATGTTCCCTACTCTTCGTTGTATGAACTGGAACAGATCAATCCTGAGTTTCCGGCGACCGATGTAGCTGTTGTGATCGGAGCTAACGATGTGGTTAACCCGGACGCCCGCGATAATCCTGCAAGTCCAATTGCCGGTATGCCGATTCTCGAAGTCGATAAATCCAAGTCGGTAGTGGTGTTGAAGCGCGGTCAGGGCAAAGGTTTTTCCGGCCTGGAAAATCCTCTCTTCTTCAAAGATGTAACCGGGATGCTTTATGGAGATGCCAAGGACACGCTGACACGACTGATCCAGGCGGTACAGCAAGTTTAAAAACCTTCACTCGTGCTGTGTGAATTGTAGAGGCGGCCCCTCCGTGGGCGCATGATCATGAGACCTTACAATCGCCTGGTCGTGGGTCGGCTAAATTCAGAACTGGGAGCGATAGCGACCGGGTCCTTCGATTGTCGATTGCCGATTTCCGATTGACGATTGGCCTGTAACGAAAGAATCATCACAAATTGGCAATTGGCAATCGCCAATTAGCTGACCGAAAACCTTTTTTGCGCGAGCCGCGTAATAGAACTCCCCACGACAATCTAAGTTTTCCACTGGAGCCTCAATGAGAAAATTTCTAAGTGTTTTAATCCTGACGAGTGTCCTGGTCCTGCCTTTTGCGCCGGTAACGGCGCAGCGCAGTGCCAGCAGAACTCGGACCGCCGCGACAACGACAACTCAGCGCGGCACCGACACGATCACCGCCGCGCAGCTCCGCCACTATCTTTCGTTCATCGCCTCCGACGAAATGGAGGGTCGCGACACTCCCTCACGCGGCCTTGATCTAACAGCGAAGTTTTTGGCGATGAATCTCGCCCACTGGGGACTCAAGCCCGCAGGAGATAATGGCACTTACTTTCAGAAGATCGCCCTGCGCCGAGATGGCGTCGACAAAGAAAAAACGAGCACGACTTACAATAACCAGCCTCTGACGCTTGGCGAGGACTACATTCCGGTCGGTCGCAGCGGTGAGGCGTCGGGCCCACTCGTGTTTGCCGGCAATGGTTGGTTTTTCAAAGCTAAGAATGTCGAGGCTTTCAAAGGCATCGACGCTAAGGGAAAGATTGCGGTGATTTTCACGCCGCCCGACGGTCTGCCGCGCGGGTACAGTCAAGCCGACTTCTCGGGCAAACGCGGCGAAGACTGGATGGACCCTGGCGAGTACGCGCGCAAGCAGGGTGCGGTGGGCCTCATCATCGTACCTGGATTTCAGTTTCTCGCTAACTGGCAACGCAACTTTCAACGAATGACAGAAGGCGGCGCGACTACGGTAGAAAAGTTCCAGGCGTCAGCCACCGCCACGCCGTTGCCTACCATCATTGCTTCGCCTCGTCTTGCCAATTTGATTTTTCAGGGTGAGAAACAAAACGGAACTGCTTTGTTTGACGCGTCGGGCGCCAACACTTTGCCGGCGTCTTTCGATTTGAATCCGGACAAGAAAATCAGTATGAAGATTGTCGGCAAACACAATGCGCTTTCGACGCAAAACGTCCTTGCGGTGTTTGAAGGCAGCGATCCGGTATTAAAAGATGAATACGTTGCCGTGGGAGCGCACTACGATCATGTAGGCATCGGTGCCGCGGTGAATGGAGATACGATCTATAATGGCGCCGATGACGACGGCTCCGGCACTACAGCTGTGCTGGCAATGGCTGAGGCTCTGGCGAAGGCGCCCACGAAGCCCAAACGTTCGGTAGTTTTTATCTGGCATGCGGGTGAGGAAAAGGGCCTGTGGGGCTCGCGCTACTTCGTGGAGAACCCGACGATTCCGCTCAACAAGATCGTAACTCAGCTAAATATCGACATGATCGGGCGGAGCAAACCGGCCGGCGACACCAACCCGCGTAACAAGGAACTTTCCGGGCCGAATGAGATTTACGTGATCGGCTCGAAGATGATGAGCACCGACTTAGGGACGCTGAGCGAGGCTGTCAATAAAGATTATTTGAATTTGTCTTTCAACTATCGTTATGACGATCCCAAAGATCCGAATCGCTTCTTCTTCCGCAGCGATCATTACAACTACGCGCGCAAGGGCATACCTATCATTTTCTATTTTGACGGCGAGCATGAGGACTATCACCGTCCCGGTGATTCGGCGGACAAGATCGATTACGAGAAGATGCAGAAAGTGACGCGCACTGTTTACATGACGTTGTGGGAGCTTGCGAATCGTCCAGCGCGTCCCACAGTTGATAAGCAATTGCCGAAGGAGCTGTCGGGAAATTGAAGTGTTGGCAAAGTCTTCTAAGGGGCGTCCCTATTTCATGCGAGGGGCGGCCTTCCGTAGGCGCCCCGATTTCAATCTGAGGGGCGGCCAGAGAGTGCCGCCCTTACATTTTAGCGAAGCTCGTTATTTCTTCAGGGAGCGCTCGGCAGTGAGCTGCCGGTAAGCTTCAGCACGAGAGAGACGAAGTTGCTTCGCCGCTTTTTTCAGCGCCGCGCGCGGCTCCAGACCTTCAGCCTCAAATCCGGCCACCAGCGTTGCGACGTTGGGTCCGGATTTGTTTTCTTCCCCGGCGATTTCGTTACGATCGATGATCAACACCATCTCGCCGCGCGGTTCGCCGTTGCTCTCGACAAACTTGCTCGCTAATTCGCTTAACCATCCCCGCATAATCTCTTCATGAAGTTTTGTCAGCTCGCGCGCGACGACCGCCTCACGCTCGCCGAGAACTGAACGCGCGTCTTTCAGAGCTTCGATGATGCGGTGCGGCGTTTCATAAAACACGAGCGTCGTTTTTAACGTCGACAATTCAGTTAGTCTTTGGCGGCGAGCTGTTGAGCGTGCGGGAAGAAAACCACCAAAGAAAAACTCATCACTCGGCAGGCCTGAGGCAATGAGAGCAGCGATCAGGGCCGTCGGGCCGGGCAAAGGTACAACGGGGATCTCCGCTGCAAGTGCGGCCGCGACCACGCGAAACCCTGGATCACTGATGCCGGGGGTTCCGGCGTCGGAAACGACTGCCACGTCATTTCCTGTCTTGAGCACTTCGATCAGTTTGGCTGCCTGCTCGCGTTCGTTGTGTTCGTGATAACTGACCGTTTTAGTTTTGATGTCGTAGTGGTTGAGGAGCTTGCGCGTGTGGCGTGTATCTTCACAAGCGATCAAAGAGACCTCGTTCAGGATTCGAGTGGCGCGATAAGTGAGGTCTTCAAGGTTGCCGATTGGTGTTGCCACCAGATAGAGCGTGCCGGACATGCGTGTATTCTGCACTAGCGTTGGTCTACCGCAAACTCATACCGCCAAGACGCCAAGAAACGCCAAGGTCGCCAAGAAGATAAAAACTTCAAGCAGCGCGATCCAGTGGGTTTTAAAACCCGTGCTGACGGTTTTTTTTCTCCGGGCTGGGACTCTTTTGTTTTTCTTGGTGTCCTTGGCGTTTTCTTGGCGTCTTGGCGGTAAGAAGACCCAAGGAAAGCCTCGCCCGCTCTTTCTGGAACGAACAAAAAGCCTCGCCCGCTCCTTCTGGAACGGACGAGGCTGATTGAACTCCGAAGTCTCACTAGTTAGTAAGGAATCGGAAGGCGGCGATACCACGGGTCATTGGTACTACGATTACGGTCGTTCCTGTAGGTCCCGTAACCCAGGTTGTAAGCATCGGCGATGATATTCAGCTCTCGCTGAATCTGTGACCACATGCTCGCCACCTGTCCATTGAAGCGACCGACTCGGTTGAGCCCCTGCGCTTCCTGCAATACACGCTGGGCTTCATTCCGGCTGCGGTTCAAGTCGCGGCCGTTACCGACACGCGATTTCAAATCGCCCACGGCATTGCGAAACTGTCTCGCTTCGTTGTTGATGCGATCTTCGTTGCGCGTGCCATCGCGGCGGCTGCGATCGAGTGAGCGATCGACTTGTCTTTCAAAGTCCTTCGCCAGTCGATCAAGCCGGTGAACTGAGTCGCGCACGTAGCGCTCATCGTAGCGACCATACTGGCCATTGCGATCGCGATTGCGACCATTGTCCGGCCACTGTGCGGCTGCCACCATTGGCAGACATAACGCTAAGAAAGCGGCCGCTAAAATTGATAAACTCATTGTCCTGCGGTTAGTCATAATCCTTTATCTCCTCGTCAAGTCTTCTTCTCGGGTTCGCCTCGCTCACCCAAATTTCAACGCTTGCTTTGGGGATGGGTTCAGCCAGCGCTATGCCGCTGGGAACATTGGCAAGCACCATGCCCAGAACTGGGATCTTTCAAAATGAATTGGTGAACTTGAAAAACCCCTAGTTTCCTGCGGGAAACTTACGTGATCGCTCCTATCTGGATTCACGGTGTGGTTCGAAACGGTGCAGAGGTAACGGAAATGGTAGGGGATGAGGGGGATGTCCCTGCAAGGGGACTCTTATTTGCCGATTGGCGATTGCCAATTGCCGATTGGTAGCTTGCGCTTAATTCGCAGTTCCGATTTTCTGCATAGTAATGACAGTTGGCATTTGCGACTAAGCTTTCCTAACTAAACAACATTTCTTAGCCTGCGTTATTGCTTTCTGCTCCTCACGATCCAATAAGCTTCGTGATGTGCTTTTGTAATTGAGACTCGGAGATTCCCTGATCGGTAGCAGGAGCTTCAATCGGGACCCAGCGCGGCACTCCTTTAGACGTCACCAGCAACAATGATTCATTGGCATCCTTGATCCCGAAATGCCGAATGTTGGCGCGCGCCAAGCCGCCGCCGCGCACCACGCCGTCACGCGGGACGCGCGGCCAACCCGCTTCGATGTGCAGTTGCCTGACGCCGGAGCTGAGGGTTAAGAGGCGACCCACCATCGTCGCGTTTCCCTCGCGAAAGCGATGCTTGTCATCTTTGGAAATTTGAATTCCGGCGCCACGTCGATTTGCTTCGGCAGCGAGACGCTCGGAGGTGCTCATTAGCCATTGAATGCCTGTGGAGCGCAATAGATCATTTGCTGTGCGCAGTGAAAGATAAGCGGCAAGGTCTACATGACCTGCCAGGCGGGCACGAGTTTCTGCTTCCGCGAGGGCCAAAGCCCATGCTTCGTCGAGTTCGCTCACTTGATCAGCTAAGGGTCATCGGCTTTGGCGCCATCTTAAACATGCCGGAATCGCAACAGTCAGTACGGGCAATGTGGCGAATCGGTCCCTGAGTCTCGAATAATTCGTGGCTCAATTATCGATAACACGGTCAAGCGGCCATCCCTGAAAGCAAAACAAAACATCATCCAATCACAATCCTTTGATTCGCCGCGTCCTTCGTCGGATGTTATCATGCCGCCCGTCGACTTCTCCCATTTACCCAATGAATTCGCCCGCTTGTTGTGTAACTTAACGGCAAATGAATTGTTTGAGAACTAAAGCATGAAGATATCCGCCCAACGAAAATTACCGCTTCTGTTTATTTCCCTGACGCTTGTTTTTATCGGTCTGAGCCAGTTTAGCGTGAACTCGCGCGCGCAGGACCAGACGCGGTTGCCGGCGCGCTCAGGTTTCATGAACGACTTTGCCGGAGTGCTAGATGAAAGTACGAAGCAGCGTCTCGAGGTGATGCTCTGGAATCTGAAGCAGCGGAGTGGAATCGAATTTGGTGTAGTAACAATTCAAACGACCGGCGCCCGCGATATCTTTGATGTATCGCGCGAACTCGCCAACGAGTGGAATCTCGGTGCGCGCAACAGCAGGAAGAAAGGTCTGTTGCTGGTAATAGCAGTCAACGAACGAACGGCCTTCACACAATTTAGCCGAGCGGTGCAACCGGATCTCCCTGAAGGAATACTTGGTGAAGTCAGTCAAATCATGCGCGCCCCACTCGCTTCCGGTCGTTTCGGTGCGGGGCTGAATGATGGTGTGAATCACTTCATTGGATCGTTAGCAAAAAAAGCTGGATTTCCTGCACAGGATATCGATCAGTCTCAGGCCGCCACCACCGATGCGACCGAACGGTCGCGTAGGCCGACTCCTGCGGCGGAGCCCATTGAAACGCCAGCAGTCGTGAAGTCGGACAGCAACGAAAACGTCAGTCTTCGCACGCGCCCGCTTAGAGTTACTAAACCAAAAGAGAGCCCAGCGCCGAGCCCGGCTGCGGAGCCTGTGGAAACGCCGGCGGTTGTAAAGGCCGAGAAGAACGAAACGGCGACCGTTGAGACCCGGCCCATTCCAGTTAACAAACCAAAAGAGAGCAGCACTCCGGCAAAGCCAGCTAAGACGCCTTACGTCAATACACCTGAAGATGACGCCGACGAATCTGAAGAGGTGGAACTGGTTTTAACGCTTCCACTCGCAGAACGAGTGAACAAGCTCAAAGAGTTTTTGGAAGCTTATCCGAATTCGAAATCTCGACCGCGAGCGATTGAACTAATCGTAAGCACCCACGCCAGTCTCGGCGATCAAAAACTAAAGGACGGCGATCGGGCCACAGGGTTGCAACAGCTGTCGCTAGCGATCAGCGAGGCGCCGACGGACATTTCGGATAAGTTGTTCGCTGGTGTGGTGGCGCAGATTCCCTCAAATCTTTTCTTGCGCGATGAACGTGAGGCAGCGTTTGAGTCCGCGCGAGCGATCGAAGCGAAATTTGGCGCGGACGCCAAACGGTTGCTGGTACTTTCGTCGTTCTATTTAGGAGTTGAGGAGGGCGAAGAGGCAACGCGGCTGGCGCGACAGGCAGTGAAACTCGCTCCCGATATGGCGGACGCTCATCGAACGCTAGGCTTGGGACTCCACATATCGTTGCGTCTTGATGAGGCTGCCGCCGAATACAAACGAGCGCTCGAATTAGATCCTAATACCAAAAAGCCAACGCGCCGCAGTCTCGCTGATTTGAATCGTGCTTCCGGGAAAACGGAAGCGGCGCTCGCACTTTATCGAGAACAGCTTGCTGCTGATCCAACAGACCGGGCGGCGCGCGCCGGTGTGGTGCTTTCGCTACTTGAGCTCGGCCGCGCTGAGGAAGGACAGAAAGAGCTCGAGACAGCACTCTCCAATGATCCCCCGGATCTGATTCTGCTAACCGGAGCAGCTTACTGGTTTGCGGCGCACGATAATACGGAGCGCGCGCTGGGGTTGGCTCAGCGAGCCGTGCAATTGGAGCCGCGATATACGTGGGCTCAGATCGCCCTTGCCCGCGCCTTGTTGGGACAGAAACGGCCCCTCGAAGCCGAACGAGCAATTCGTTTTGCCGGTCAGTACGGAAGATTTCCCAGTCTCGACTACGAGTTGGGAAGTGTCCTCGCCTCCATCGGACTTTACGATGAAGCAGCAGACGTCCTGCGCCGCTCCTTCAGCTACAAGCGTGGACAGGTCTCAACCCGCCTTGCTGGGCGCGTGGCCGTGACTGGCGACAGTTTCACTGAACTGCTGGCTATGGAACGGCGCGCCAGCATTTTCCAGTTCAAAGGGGCCGAGCGGCCTGGCGACGCTGCGATCTTGAAAGCACTAATGGCTTTTATCGAAGCGACTGAACCCGGTGAGGGCAGAAAGTTGGATGAAGCAAGGGTTGCCATTGCGGCAAAGGATTTTGCATCCGGCGCCGACAAGATGCTGGCTTTTAGACAAATCTACGCAGCGAATCGTTTGCTTCGTCTGGGCGTTTCCCTACCCACGGCATTAGAGCTTACGGAAGCAGCGCGGTCCGGTGTTGATGCCGCGATGGAGATTCCAGGCGCAACAGTGGCAGTCCAGGCGGAGGAGTTGCGTGACATGAGGGCAAGGGCTTTAGCACAGGGCGGTACGCCCGATGTGCCTGATGCGCCGCGTAATGTGCTCGCGAATATCATGCGCGGGCGCGTCGAGGATTTAGCAGGGCTGACTCTCTTCAAGCAGGACAAGACTGCTTTGTCGATTGATCACTTCAAACGCGCGGTGGCAATTCTGCCTGAGGGTACGCCCGCCTGGCGTAACGCTCTCTGGCACCTCGGAACTGCACTTGAGCAGGACAAGCAAAAACAAGAAGCGCTTACTTATTACATTCGTAGTTTCAACGCCGGAGATTCTGACCCTGCGCGACGAGTAGTAATTGAAGAGCTGTATCGGAAGATAAATGGATCATTAACAGGCATCGAGGAACGGATTGGTGCAGGCAGCGCTTCGGGAGTAGCAGCGGGAAACCTTGCGCAAAGCACCACGACCGAAACTCCGGTTGCATTGGCTGCCACTCCTGAGCCTACTCCTTCGACTGCGTTGACTAACGAATCTTCCCGGCCGGGCGAGGTGGCGCCGCTCACGACGCCATCACCGGAAGTAACCGAAACACCAGCTCCTATACCGGTGCCAACACCAAAGTCTGAGCCAACACCCACTCCCGAAATACCGGCTGCTACTCCTGAGGCGACTCCGGAAGCAACGCCGGAACCAAAGCCCGCTGCGTCCCCGGCTCGGGAAACAAACTCGCCCGTAGGCGAAATGTTGCCAACGCTTCCATCGACCGTGAAGTTAACGGGAAAGATCAAGAACGCCGCCGGCGAGCCAATTGCCAACGTGGTCGTGGTGCTGATTAGCCCACGTGGCACTGTGCTGAGTTCGTCAACCGATGTAGAGGGGAACTACTCGTTCATCATCACTCCATCACAGCTGGGTTACCGGCTCATTCCCTCAAAGGAGGGTTTCGCGTTTGCTCCGCTCGATAAGGTGCTGACTGGAATTACTGAGGATCAGAAGGCAGTAGATTTTGTAGGTATACCGGAGCCGGTGAAGCCGTGAAACCAGGTGTCAGGTGAAGGGTGTCGGGTGCCGGATGTCGGGTAGTCTCAGGTCTCAAGTCTCAACTGGGTCTCAATCCTTAGTTTCAGTCTCTTGCATTCAGATGGTACTCAACCTGGAATTTGAGACTTGAGACTTGGGACTTGAGACCCAGTTTCCGATACCCGGCACCCGTTTTCCTAATTCGTCTTTACTTCCGCCGACGACACGACTTTGCCTTCAGCGTCGTAAACCTCAACCTTTCCATATTTCGCCAGGATATCCCGCGCTTTCGCAGCATCGCCCACGGCCACGATTTGGATGTGATCGAGATCGATGTACTTCTGCGCTACCTTTTGAATGTCATCGACAGTGATTGCCGAAACCTTTTGCGGGTAGGTGTCCCAGTAATCTGCCGGCAACTCGTAAAGTTTCTGCGTAATGATGTTCTGCAGCAAACTCTGCGGCTGTTCGAGGGAGAGTGCAAAGCTGCCTACGATCGCGCGTTTGGCGTTTTCGAGTTCTTCCACGCTCACCTTCTCGTCGCGCAGGCGCTTCAACTCAAACATGAATTCCTTCATCGCGCCTTCCGTAACATCAGTTCGCACCTCGGAGCTCGAGGCCCAGGTACCGCGGAACCGCGAACCACCAAAGTTGCTGTAGGCGCCGTAGGTGTAGCCTTTGTCCTCGCGCAGATTCAGAAACAGACGCGCAGCCGGGCCGCCACCAAGAATCTTGTCGGCCAGCAAGAGAGAAAAGTAGTCGGCGCTGTTGCGCTCAATTCCGAGGGTTCCCAGTTGCAGCACGGTCTGCACGGAGCCGGGACGATCAATCAACAGAATTCTTGAAGCGGACTGGGCTGGAACTGCCGGAATCGGGCTGGCAGGAACGTCGGCTTTTTGCCAGTCGCCAAAAGCCTTTTCGATCTTCGGCATCAACTCTTTTAACGTGACGTCGCCAACAATCGCCAGAATTGCATTGTTGGGCCGGTAGTAAGTCGAGTGAAAGGCCGCGAGATCTTTGGCCGAGAGCTTCTTGAGCGAGTCCACGGGAGGCGCCACGATTGAGCCCGGGTGATCGCCGTAGATTGCGCGACTAAAACGTTCCTGCGCCAGGAACTGCGGGCTGGATCGCTGAAACTGCAACTGCGCCAGTGACCGCGCCTTATACTTCTCGACTTCATCCGCGGGGAACGAGGGATTGCGAATCACATCAGCGAACAGATCGAAAGTCTGGTCCAGATTTTCGACGAGACCGGAGGCAGAAACCACGCTCGTCATGCTCGAGAAGCCGGAACTCGAGTTTAAGGTTGCGCCGATGGCGTCAACTTGTTCGGCGATATCTCTACTGGTGCGTTTCGCGGTTCCTTCACGCAAAAGCGCCGCGGTGAAAGATGCCAGACCGCGATAGTCTGATTTGTCAGCCAGGCCACCGCTCAGGACGACCATCTGTGCGGTGAACGTCGGGACCTTGTTATCGCGCAAGAGAATTACGCGCAAGCCATTGGGCAGGGTAGTTTCCTCCGCCTTAGGCAACTTCACTTGCAATACTTTCTTGTTGACCGGAGCGCGGCCCTTGACCACCGCCCCCTTTGTTGATTGCGGAGCTGCTGCGCCAGCTTGCGCGTGAATTGAGCGCGCGTTGATTACGGCGCAAAGGGCAAAGCTGAGGGCGCAAACCGCCACGAGTGTTTGTCTTTTTAATTTTTGTAACTTCATCTCTAAACTCCTTTACTGTCCCGTTGGGGCCGCGGCTCTGGCTTTCGGCATTGTGATCACGACGGTGCGGTTAGTGTCGCGCAAATATTTATTGGCAACTCGCTGCACGTCGTCTTTGGTAACGGCCGCCACTTTGTCGAGCCGCGCATTGATCAGGCCGGGATCGTTGTAATAGATCGCGTACTGCGTCAGGTTAATGGCCCGCGAGAGCGAGCTTTGCAGATTGTTAATGAACGCGCGGCGCGTGCTGTTCTTCGCTTTCTGCAACTCCCAGTCAGCAATCGGCTCCTTCTTTAAGCGCTCGATCTCTTCGTAGATGGCAGCTTCCACGGCATCCGTCTTGACACCTGGCCGCAAGTTCGCACCGACATAGAGCGCTCCCAGACCGCGCTTTTCATCCATGAAACCATTGACGCCGGTAGTCAGCTCTTTCTCCTTAACAAGTTTCTGATACAAACGTGAGCTCTGTCCGCCTTGCAACGCGGCCGACAAGACCTGCAACGCATAGAAGTCCGTCGTGTTTCCCGCGACAGCCTTGAATGCGAGATCGACGCGCGGCACGCGCGCCAAAACATCGTCGACAATCTGGCGTCGCTCTGCTGTCTGCTCGGGCTCAGTCATGTCAACTGCGGGCGGATTTGGTTGGCGCGGAATACTCTCAAAGTGTTTGGCAATTCTGGCGAGCGCGTCTTTCGTGTTGAAGTCCCCTACCAATGCGAGTACCGCGTTGTTCGGTGCGTAGTAGATCTTAAAAAATTCAGCAACGTCGTCGACAGTCGCTGCTGAAAGATCCTCCATCGATCCAATCACCGAATGCTTGTAAGCAAAGTTGTCGTAGAGCAACTCCTGTTGAACTTCTCCGCTCTTGCCGTAAGGTTGATTGTCCAGACCACGCCGGCGTTCTTCCTGCACGGCATTGCGCTGGTTGTCGAGGTTCTCTTTGGTAATTGCCAGGCTGCGCATGCGGTCCGCTTCGAGAAACAATGCCAGCTCAAGTTGATTTGCGGGCAAGGCTTCGAAGTAAAGAGTGCGATCTTCGTTGGTGGTACCGTTCATGGTGCCGCCGTTGTTGAGCACCAGAATCATCTGCTCCGACTTGCCGATGTTTTCTGATCCTTGAAACATCATGTGTTCGAAGAGATGGGCAAACCCGGTGCGACCCTTTCGTTCGTCGCGTGAACCGACGTTGTAATTTACGGAAATAGAAATCACCGGGGCGCTGTGATCTTCAACAGTGATCACGCGCAGGCCATTCTTTAAAGTAGTCTCTTTGAAATCAACTTTGACTTTGCGCGGCGCCTGCGCTTGCACTGCGATGACCGCAAGCAGCGCAACGAGCAGGGACGCAAATAATGCGGTGGCACGTTTCATAGGGCTAACTCCTTCCAGGGTGAAGCAAAGTGGTAAACGACTCATGCCTGAGTCACTGAGCTACGCGACGTTTAGGGACACTACTCACAAATCCGCCTTGGGACTGTGCGGGGAGACAAATTGTTTTTTGAGTTTTGCGACGCCCCGAGGACGGTCACGAAACGATCTCGCTGCGGAGCGTGAAGCGACTTTAAGTCGGTGCGAAATTAGTGTCAAGCGGCGCCAAAAAAAGTCGACAGAAAGGCCGATCACCCTAAGCGAAGCTGGTTCGATTGGCGATTGCGGATTGCCAATTGCCGATTACAAACAAAATACCCCTAAGTCTTACTTTGAAATACGTCCAAGTCTTACTCTTTTGAGGAGAGGCGGATCCACTGCTCCAGCCCCAATCGTCAATTGGCAATCGGCAATCGGCAATTCCTTGAATCCCCATCTTTCCTAGCCAACCGCCCACGCCCTCGCCTACATCAAAAGCCCGACCGCACACAAGGCCGACTGCTTACAGAGAGCTGTTTACGCGCTTCTCTTCCGAGGATTTCGAGCGCGTGTTCTAAACCAGGGGAGCCGGCCGGGCGCTATTCGGATGGACTCCGCGGACTGTATAATCGCCCTTGTTTTCTCGATGATTAGCAGGAAAATCATGATCAGAATAAGTTTTAAAGTTTCCCGACTCTTCCCCCGATTCGTTGCCTCGGCCGCAGCAGCGCTGACATTACTTGTCATCGGCATCACGGCGAACGCCCAGCAACCCGCCGCAGCGCCTGCCGGAACTCGCTACGACATCACGAACTATCGTATCGAAGCGCAGTTGCTTCCCGAGCAACACATGCTCCGTGCCGGCGCGGACATTACTCTGCTTCCGCTCGAAGCCACGCGTTCGCTCGTATTCGAACTTAACGGCTCGCTGAAAGTTGAGAGCGTGGAAACCGGTGGCAAGGTCTTGACTGGGGTAGTTCAGGATGCAGTCGGTGTGGGTACGTTGGGTCCCAATGTCAGAGTCGACCTTGGTCAGGTGATGCCCGCAAATCAGCCATTGACCCTGAGATTTCGTTGGAGTGGCGCTTTGATGTCTCCTGAGGGCGGTCCCCTGGCGACCAGGCGTTTGGCCTATGTCGGAAATGAAGGTTCGTATTTGATGTATGCCTCGCGTTGGTTTCCTTTCCATGATTACGCGGTGGATCGCGCGACTGCCGATATCACCTTGGTAGTGCCGACCGGGACTCAGGTAGCGGGGACAAGCGACGATCCGGTTGTAGGAGTTCCTTCCGCGAAGGACGGGACGACGCGTTATCGCTTTATGCAAAAGCGCCCGGAGCTCATTGGAAATTTTGTAGCCGGGCAATACATTAGCAAGTCGCTTCGTTTCGGCAACTACGAGATCCTCTTTTATGCCAAACCCGGCAGCGAGAATCGCATTAATAGTTATGCGGAGCTGATGGGTCATGTGCTCGAGTTTTACACGAAACAGTACGGCCCGCCGCTCTTTGCCAATCGCCTTGTCGTGGCTCAGGTCGATGACGACACGCTCGATACCTATTCCGGTACCGGAATGATTTTTCTCGCCGGACGAATGTTCGATAGCTCGCGACCGATTCCAGAAGAGAAGTTGGAAAGAGAAGTCGCTTATCAATGGTGGGGACAGACGGTCGGTTTAAAGTCTTTCGACGATGCCTGGATCTCGCAAGGGCTGGCGGAATGGAGCGCCTTTGCATTTCGCGAATCGACGCTGACAGGCGGTGCGCTCGATGGCGCCCAGCGCGAGCAACAGGAACGGGCGCTAACCTTTGAACAGACCGCTTCGATCGCCCGCGCACCTGGCGCGCTTGACGATCAATCTGCGGCTTACCAGTCGATCGTGTTCCACAAAGGCTCGATGGTTTTTCGCATGTTGCGCGAAACGATGGGGAAAGAAAAATTCGATCAGCTGCTGCGCAATTTCTTAGAGTCGTTTCGCGGCAAGAGTGCCTCGATTGATGACTTCGAAAAACTAGCAACCCAGATTAACGGGAGCAACCTGCGCTACTTCTTCGCGCAATGGGTGGAAGGTACCGGAGTTCCTGAGTTTACCGTTGACTACCAGATTATTCGCACGCGGGCCGGCAAATTCCGCACACGGGGAACCGTCAAGCATTCGCTGCAAGCGCTGCGCATGCCGGTGCAGCTCATGCTCCGTTCCGAGGGAGACAGCCAGACTACAGACACAAGGATTGAGGACCGGAGTGAGGATTTTGACTTTGAATCAAACGGCCAACCTCTGGAAGTTGTCGTCGATCCTAATTACCGCATTTTGCGAATGTCCGATGAGCTGCGGGTTTCGATTATCGCGCGGCGCGCCATCGAGCAGATGAAAGAAGGACTCTACGCGGAGTCCCAACAGCAGTTTGAGGCAGCACTGAAGTTAGACCGCTCAAATTCGTGGGTGTACTACAACCTTGGCCTGCTGTTCCTTGAGCAGCGCAACTGGGGCCAGGCGCTCGACAATTTCGATGCGGCGTTGAATGGCACCTTGAAACCGTCGTGGATTGAAGTTTGGGCGCGCATCAAACGTGGCAACGCTTACGATGCGCAAGGCGAGCGGAGTCGGGCAGTGAGCGAATACAACAAGGCCGTGCAGTCGGGCATTACTTACGACAACGCGCAAGCGACGGCAAAGAAGTATCTGGCTACGCCTTTCGATCCGAAAGCCACGCAGACTGCGGGAGTCAATTTGCCTGGGGAATGACGTAGGGCTTTCGACCGTGAAGAAAAGACGATTTTCCATCTGTCATTTGCCATTTGTCATTGGGGATTAGAGCGTGCGCAGCACGCGTCGAGCGTAAAGCCTAGGGCGTAAGCCCTAGGTTGCGTTCAAGATTAGAAAGGAGAGCCCGCGCAGGGGGCGGCAGCGAATAGACTGTCGCCTGCTACGCGGGCTCATTGGCATCTGGCTGCTGCGCACTTGCGGCTTACGCCCTAAGTTTTATGCTTTAGGCGTGCTGCGTACGCTCTAATACCAAATGGAAAATTGTCTAAGCCTATCCCGACCGTTTGTAATCTACTGCATATTTCGGAACTGTTGTCCCTGGCGCTAACCGAGGATCAGGAATAGGTTCTCCTGCCAAGATGCGCAAAGGTAAAACACCCGCCCATACCGGCAAGTCGTAATCCTCTTCATCATCAATTGGCGGACCGGTCCGTACTTTCGCAGAAACCTCTGCAAGCGGAAGCACGAGAACTGTAGTCGCTTTCAATTCCTGCTCGGTTGGCTCGCGCACATCCTGCCAGCGCCCGCGAATAACATGCTCAGAAAAAGCGAGCAGTGCGGCGTTCTTCTCCTCTACATCCTCAACCACGGTTGCGTTACCAAAGATAACGACAGAGCGATAGTTGATCGAATGATGAAAGGCGGAACGCGCCAGAACGAGTCCGTCGACGAGTGTGACGGTTACACACGCGGGGATGCCAGTCTTCAAGGTGCGCAACATTCGACTCGCCTGGGAGCCGTGAATGTAAAGCTTGTCGCCGATGCGCCCGTAGCCAGTTGGAATTACGATCGGCTGATCGTCAACAACGAAACCAACGTGGCAAATAAAACCTTCGTCGAGAATCCCGTGAACGAGATCGCGGTCGTAGAAGCCACGAGCCGGAAGTCTTTTCAGCGTGGTGCGATTGGTTTTTTCGTAAGTGGACATGGGGCAAAGTCAGGAGTCAGGAGTCAGGAGTCAGAAGTCAGGAGTCAGCGTTCAGGAGTCAGTGGTCAGTGGTCAGTGGTCAGTGGTCAGTCGAGATAGTCTAGAAACAACAAATTACGGACAACTGACACCTCCTGACTTCTGTCTCCTGACTTCTGACTCCTCTAAACCGCTACAATTGTGATCCCGTGTTGATTAGCCAGCGCCAGCATTTCCGCTCGATCAAACATCAGCGTCTTTCCGGCTGAGATGCAGAGACAGGTAGCGCCCGCCTGGATCATTGTTTCAATTGTCGGCAGGCCTGTGACCGGCACATCAAATCGCATGTCCTGATCGGGCTTAGCCAATTTCAAGACTGTTAGGCGGCCGCCGGCGAGGTTAGCCTGCTTGCCGCGCAACAAGTTTGCCAGGCCGCGGCTGATGCGCCCGGAAGTTTCGGGTTTGTTGCCTTCCGTTTCCGGATTCAGCGCCGGAGCATCGGGCCCGATCCGCGTTAGCTCCCCGGCGCGGCGAATCGTTGCATCCGTTCCTTCCATCGCTTCGATCGCCACGCAAGCCTTGCTGCGCACTACAATCGTTTGCCCCAGATCCAAACGCGCAATCTCCCGCGCGATGCCAAGCGCATAGTCGATGTCACCCTGCTCACGCTCGTCAGGTTCCCGAGTTGTGAGCGTGCCAACCTGCGCCAGTTGATCTTGTAGAAAGTGCGTCGAGTCGATCAGCTTAATGCCCTCGCTTTGGAGTTCATCGGCAATCGCGCCAATCAACGAATCCGTATTTCGACGCGGCAGTTTCCAGAGCAGCTTCAACATCCGTGCATCCGGGACCGCGCGACTGAATATCTGCACGTGCCGGACTTGCCCGGCCATGATCGCTTGTTCCACGCCTTCGTCTTTGAAAAAGCGGATCATCTTTCCCAGCTGGCCAATGCCTACCCACTCAACACGGTCTGCAAGACGCTCGATGATCGGATCAGTTTCTTCGTGAATGGCTGCCACCGACAGGCTATCGCCTGCGCGCCGCGCACCTTCAGCTACGAGGAGGGGAAACTTGCCGTTACCTGCGATTAGTCCGTAGCGCATTGGAAACTGTAATCCGTAAAGTAAGTCTAATTTCAAAACCGCGAAGGCGCTAAGACGCGGAGGCGCAAAGAAAGCAACAAACAACACCCAGCAAGGTAGTGAATTGTATTGGTTTATTGCGGGCTTGTCTTGGCGACTCTGCGGCTTGGTGACTTGGCGGTAGTGGGTTCCTACTTGATGACGCCGCGCTGAGAGCTCTCAATAAACTGGACCAAAGCATCCACTTCGGGAGAGCCGGCCAGCTCCTCACGAATTCTTTCAATTGCCTGACTCGTATTCAGTTTAGCCGAGAGCAACAGGTGGAATGCGTGGTGCAAAGCCTTGATCGCTTCGCGCGAATATCCCCGGCGTTTCATTCCCGTCGTATTGAGTCCGTAACAGCGTGCGTGATTGCCCACCGTGAGCGCGAAAGGTAAAGCGTCTTTGACCACCACCGAATAGCCGCCTATGTAAGCCTCGCGGCCCACGCGGCAAAATTGATGAACCCCGGAATAAGCGCCGACATTCGCGCGATCTTCGATCACCACGTGTCCCGCAAGCGTCGCAGCATTCGCCATGATTACGTCGTTGCCAATGATGCAATCGTGTGCGATGTGCGCCTGCGCCATAATCAGGCAGTCGTCGCCAGTCTGTGTCAGTAAACCACCATTTGCGGTGCCACGATGAATGGTTACGAATTCACGAATCTGGTTACGGCAACCAATCTTTGTTTCAGAGGGTTCCCCGGCGTATTTCAAATCCTGCGGCGCCAACCCAATCGAGACAAATGGGAAAACGTGTGTTCCGGCGCCAATGGTTGTCTTGCCGTCGACTACAACGTGAGACTCCAACCGTACTCCATCAGCGAGCTCAACCTCATCACCGACTACTGAATAGGGACCGATGTGACAATTTCGACCGACGCGCGCGCTCGGGCTGACCAAGGCTGAGGGATGGACATTCACGGGATATGTAGCTGTGACCATACTATTCAGAGGGCATTGCGTTGCGGTCGGCTACGATGCTCATGATTTCAGCATCAGCTGCGAGCTGTCCTTCTACCTTTGCTTCGCCACGCATGCGCTGCACTCGCGAGCCGATACGCATCGCTGTTACTTCCAGAATCAGGGTGTCTCCGGGAACAACCGGACGGCGAAAGCGCGCTTCTTTGATTCCGGTAAACATAACGAGTTTATCGTCACGATTTTCGATCTCGCGAAGGGCGAGGACGGCACCCACTTGGGCCAGGGCTTCGACTACCAGAACTCCGGGCATAACGGGCGCGCCGGGAAAGTGGCCCTGGAAGAAAGGCTCATTGATACTCACCTGCTTGATTCCAACGATCCTTATGCGCGGCACCAGTTCAATGATCCTGTCGACGAGCAGAAAGGGATAGCGATGCGGCAAGAGCTTTTGGATAGCAAGCGAGTCGAGGACGGTTTCCATAGTGAGCAATATAGCCGCAGATGTCAGCGTAAACAAAAACGTGGAGACGCGGAACAATACCGCATCTCCACGTCTGAACGCACCTGGCGTTGCTTCAGTGACTAAACCTACTTAGGGGGCGCCACTGACGCGGTAGCCGGATTCTTGCCGTTAAAGTCGTTGATAAAGGCGCGCGTGACGTCGATGCTGGGCTCGGCATAAACGACCGGAACCTGGCTGCCATCGATCAGCACTGTAATGCCACGCTGTTTGGCAAAAACCTCAAGAGCTTTGCCGATGGAATCCTGGAGCGGAGTAAAGATCTCTTTCCGCCGCCGGTCGTATGCCTGTTGCGCATCCTCGCTCTTGCGCTTCAGCTCAACCTTGTAAGTCTCGAGCTGGTCGAGTTTTTGCGAAAGGGCCTTGGGATCAGCAACACTCTTGGTCTTCTCAATCTCATCGCTGAGCGTAGTGGCTTTCTGTTGAATCTGCTGCAGCTCAGTCTGACGCGGTTGAAATTCACGGTTCAGTGTATTTAGCAATGTCGTGAACTTCGCAATCCCAGTCTTGTCATCCAGAAATAGATCGGAATAGATGACTGCGAGTTTGCTGTCGGGCAGGGCCGCGCCGGTTTGCGGTGGAGTGGCGGCCTGGCTGGCAGGTCGCTGTGCCAGAACGGGAGAGATGCCAAGCGCCACTATGAACGCAAAGGCCAGAATTAGACGATCGGTTTTCATAACTTGTTGTAATGCTCCTTACATTGAAAAGGCGGCCGGTTCAACTGTCTTAGTTGTCGGTATGACCGCCATGGTTGGCCTCAATTTAACTAAAAAGTGCGCCCTACGCTGAAACGAATGACTTTCTTCTTCTCATTGAAACCGAACGGAAAGCCCTGAATAATCTGGTTTGGCCGGGCGTTGGGATTATACGCAAAGATCAGGCGAAAAGGCACGTTTAAGACTGGCACCTGGACCCGCACCTCCATACCCAAGCTGCTTCGGAAATCGCCAATCTTGTCAAAAAGGCTCTGCGAGAGCCTGACTGCGGTATTGGTTTGAGTTTCCCCACGCAAAAAGACTTGCTGGAAACCAAACGGAAGACCGGTTAACGGGTCGAACGGTCCGATATTTCGCGCGTTGTCGAGTTCCTGCGTCGTAACCAAGCGGTTGTCTCTCATTACGAGACCGAGATTCGGGGTCAGCGCCAACTGGGTGTTGGCGTTGCAGGCCGCCAGGGTCGAAAGGCTGGCCGGCGCGAAACCGGTTGTCAGCCGCGGGCAGGGAACAAATCCAACAGTTTGCAGAAACGGGTCATCGGAAAGGAAATTGCTGGAGAAGACCTGGTCAGTCTTCGTCCGTAAATTAAAAGCCGTGCCTACGTCGGCAAAGGCGGCCAACCCTACTGTATTGCCGATCAAGGGAATGCGATATTCGAAGTTGCCGAGCAACTGCGTGTCGCCGCCAATGGGTGTGAAGGAACGGGGAAGCTGCGCTGTATTGTTGCCGCCGATTCCCGTAAAGGTTCCAACCACATTCAACGCGCCGGGGACATTCGGCACCGGAATCGGATCGTCGAAAGCATTCCGCGCGATTACCACGTTCCGCGACGTAATAAATGTGTCGAGCGGGGCGACGGGGCTAATTGAACGGACGTTGTATCCACGAATTGTGAATTCGTCACCCAGGAAGAAGCGCTCGAAGATAGGCACGCCATCGACGAAAGCCAGCGACTGCGAATTCCTTACCTTGTTAGAAATCGCGAAGCTGCCCACCGTGCCGGCGAGAATGCGGAAACCAAACACTTCCGGCCGTTCCGACTTCTTGCGGCGCACGGGGAAAAACTGCGTATAGGAAATCGTTGGTTGATAAGTGCGAACGTCCCCGCCTAGGCCGGCGAGCGCGACGCCAAGCGAAATCTCTCGACCGGACGTGGGATCGACACTCGCATTGCGCGTGTCGTAAGAGAAGGTCACCGTGCCTCGACTCGTGATGATGTTCGACTGCTCGTACACGACCGGGATGAATTGCTCAGGATTCTCTTCCAGATTTACCTTCGGGTCGGTCACGCTGGAAGTGGAAAACTGATACGAGGCGCCAATGCGGGAAAATTGGGTAAAGCGACGCTTGCGGTAGAACTCCGAGAGTGGGGCGCTGGCGAAGAGTGAGCCGCCATAAGAGTTGCGCGTAAACAGATTGTCGTCGCTCGTAGTCAAGAAATCGATCGCCGAGCCTGATGCCCCTTGCTGCGCCGCCAGGTTCTGCGAAAGGAACGTCCCCTCTCCAAAAAACTTCTGACTAAAAGCAAAAACGGAGAAACCGGCTGTAATAGGCCGGTTTCTGATGTACGGCTCAGTGAACGAGAATTGGAACGAGCGCTGCCGATTACCTGCTGCAAGATTGATTGAGAGGACTTCGCCGCGCCCGAGCAGGTTGTTTGTTGAGTATTCCAAACCAAAGAAGGACCCGCCGATACCTGACAGTCCGCCGTTAAATGAAATTTGCTGGCGGCCGCGTTCCGTCACTTTGAGATTGATATCAACGGTGGCTTCTTCTTCGCTGGTACGGAAATCGGCGTCTTTGTCCTTGTCGATGGGTTCAAAATAACCCGACTGATTGAGTTTGATAACTGAGTACTCCCAGTAACCCTGGTTGTAGATATCGCCCTCGTTAATCAGCACTTCGCGTCGAAGCACACTGTCGCGCGTGAATGTGTTGCCGGAAAACTCCAAACGACGAAGGGTAAACTGCTTGCCTTCCACAATCGTGATAGTGAAATCAACAACGCCTTCGTTGGGAGTCTGCGCATTATCTTTAAAGGTTGGCACGGGCTCTGCGGTGTATTCGATGAAGCCCTGCGACCCGTAAATCTTCTTTAGATTTTCAAACAGCCCCTTCGAGATTTTCTCGGCGTTGGCCATGTCGCCTTTGTTCAGGCCGATCACGCTTCGGATCTGTTCCTCGGAAAAAATTGAGTTCCCTTCGATCTTCATCTCGCCAATGCGATAGATCTTTCCTTCAACAATGGGGACTGTCACGCGCAATCCTTCGTCGACTGACGAAAGGAATGGCAGCGGCAAGATCGGAAAGCCTGTGCGCCGGGGCCCGACGCTCTCAACGCGCGGCTCGCCGTGACGCGCTTGCAGGTAACCCTTCGATCGCATGTAGTTGTCTACATTGCGTAAATCAACTTCGAGTTTTTCGCGGTGAAGAATGTCCTGGCCCTTGAATCTGGTAATCAAGCCGGCCTCTTTCACATACTTCATCGAATTGCGCAAACTCTTGTCGCTGAAAACCGTGTTCCCTTCGAACTGAATCTCAACCACACGCACGCGGTCGCCTTCATCGATTGCGAAGGTAACGGCGGTTGAGGTAGCGGAAACTTCGTCACGACGTTCCTCGATAGTTGCGTTCGGATGTCCATGCTCGGCAAGCAGCTCTTTCAAGACCCGAATGGCGTTTCTAACTTTGACCGGGTCATAAATGCTTTCTTTTGACACGCCGACGCGCCGTTCACGAAAAGCTTTGAGCACGTCCGATTCCGGCACGCTTTTCAGCCCTTCAAACTGCAAGTCGCGAATGATGGGCAGTTCCCTAACTTCAAAAATTACGTTCACGCCACCCCGCGCGCCTTCTTCGGTTAGAACGCGAGTGGAGGTCTTGTCGAAGAAACCGAGGGCAAGAATCGCTTGCAGGTCGCGCTGCACCTGGGCCTCATTGAAGGGGTCGCCCGGACGTGTTTGCACGTAATAGAGCACATCGTCTTTGCGCAGGCGGCGATTTCCCGTGATATCCACTGATTCGACGAGGCGTTGATTTGGTTGGGGCGTAGTTTGAGCCTGCGCCTGTCCCGGCGCAAGGAAGGTGGTTACAAAGGAGAAAAATGCGCTCATCAGGATGAGCAGCGCCGCGCGATATGAGTGCATGGAAGCCAATTCCCTCAGTGGTACTTTCCGGACCTCAGATACTTAGGGGAGTCGTATGACTTGATAAATTAAGCTTTACGAGAAAATAAAGGCAAAAACCAACGAACGCTACCCCGCCGGACAAGTCCTAAAGACTTAGTGGAACTGTTGGATTCAGAAGCGTCAGCGACACGTTGCCACTCTGAATAATACTTGTCCAGCAAAGTCGCGCATTATACCGAACGAACGTGAAAAAAGTAAAAAAGGCAAAAATAGGGGTAGTGGCCGGGCGAAATTATTCAGCCGCAGCCTCTTAACCTTACTTCTGCCTTACGCTAGGGGGATTTAGTGAATGGCCAGAACGTCGTCTGCCGTCTCGATGTCCACGGGCCGGTGAGTTAGTTCATCACCTTCCACGGTAACTTCAATCAGGCTGGCGCGACCCAATTGGCCCTGAATCAGCGCTTCTGAGAGGGGATCTTCCACATATTTCTGCAGGGCGCGCCTTAAAGGCCGGGCGCCGTAAGAGCGGTCAGCGCAGGTTTTATCGACAATCCAGCGCTTCGCTTCATCTGACAGCCGCACTTCCAGGCCGTGGGAGAGCATCGTGCGATTCATCTGATCCACCTGGAGCTGAACCACTTCAAGCAGCTCATGATCCAGCAACTGATCGAAAATGATGATTTCGTCGAGTCGGTTGATGAACTCAGGATTGAATGTCTGCCGCACCTGAGACATCACCATTTCTTCCAGCTTCTCGCGCGAAGCTTCAGAAGTGCCCTGGAATCCCATCGTGCCCTTCTTTTGAATAAAACGAGCTCCGATGTTGGACGTCATGATAATGATGGCGTTTTTGAAGTCGATGGCGTTGCCGAGCGCGTCTGTCAGCAGGCCGTCTTCAAAGACCTGTAACAGGATGTTGAAGATATCCGGGTGCGCCTTTTCGATCTCGTCGAAGAGCAAAACTGAATAGGGCGCGCGCTTAATTCGTTCGGTAAGCTGGCCACCTTCTTCGTGTCCGACATATCCCGGTGGCGAACCAATCAACTTCGAAACCGAATGTTTTTCCATGAACTCCGACATGTCGAAACGAATCATCGACCGCTCGCTGCCGAAGAGGAAATGCGCTAAGGAACGCGCTACTTCAGTTTTGCCGACGCCGGTGGGACCAAGAAACAGGAACGAGCCAACGGGGCGCAGAGGGTTCTTCAAACCAGCCCGGGAGCGACGAATTGCACGAGCGAGCGCGGAGATCGCCGGACGCTGCGAAACGACGCGGGTGTGCAGCTCACTTTCTATGCGCAGAAGTTTGCGCGTTTCTTCTTCCTTCAAAGAGGTTACCGGGATACCGGTCCAGCGTGCGATTACTTCTTCCACGTCATCACGCGTGACCTCAGCCGAAACGAGGGCATCTTCGCTGCTTTCGCGCACAGCCTGGTTCTCGTCATAAGAGCGCGACCATTCGTTCAGCTGATTCCAGTCGGCCAGATTCCCTTGCTCGCGGCGCACGCGGAGTTTGACGCGCGCTCCGGCTTCGTCAATCACATCGATGGCTTTGTCCGGTAAGAAACGGTCGGGAATATAGCGGTGCGATTGCGTAACTGCTGCCTTGAGGGCTTCATCCGTGTAACGAACCTGATGAAAACTCTCGTAGCGCTCGCGCACTCCATTGAGGATCTCCACAGCTTCAGCTTCGGTGGGTGGCGGCACTTTTACTGCCTGAAAACGACGTTCGAGTGAGCGATCCTTTTCGATGGACTTGCGAAACTCGCCCGGAGTAGTGGCGCCGATACATTGAATCTCGCCGCGCGATAAGGCCGGCTTCAAAATATTTGCAGCATCGAGCGAACCCTCCGCGGAACCAGCACCCACGAGCGTGTGCAGCTCATCAATGAAAACTATGTACTGCGGATTTTCGATCAACTCGCGCATGATCTGCTTCAAGCGCTCTTCAAACTGACCGCGATATTTGGTACCGGCAACGATTAGCGAAAGGTCGAGAGACAGAATTCGTTTGTGCTCCAGGAACGAAGGCACTTCGCCGCGCACGATGCGTTGGGCGAGGCCTTCCACGATGGCTGTCTTGCCAACGCCTGGCTCGCCAATAAGAACTGGATTGTTTTTGGTGCGACGGCAAAGAATCTGAACTAGTCGCTCTATTTCCGCCTCGCGTCCGATCAACGGATCGAGTTTATCGTTAGAAGCGTCGTCTGTGAGGTCCCGGGAAAACTCAACGAGATGCGGCGTGTCTTTCTTTTGCGAACCGCGCGCGTCGGCCCCCGACTGGCGGGCTATCTCATCGCGCACCGCATTCAGCCGTAAGCCGCGTTCGTAAAGTATCTCCGCAGCCATGGAACGCTCTTCGCGGAGCAAGCCGAGCAATAAATGTTCAGTGCCAATGTGACGGTGCTGCAGCCGATCGCTCTCCTCATGAGCATATGCCAGCACTCGTTTCGTTTCCGGCGCGAGCGGCAGCTCTACTGAGGTGGAAATCTTTTCGCGCAGGAGAGTGCGGCCTTCGATCTCCTTGCGGATTGATTCAATTGAAACCTGGGCGCGAGGGAAAAAACGGGCGGTGAGTGTTTTGTCTTCGCGCATTAATCCCAACAGCAAATGTTCCGGTTCAATTGCCGGAGCGCCGAACTGGGATGCCTCGTAGCGCGCGAAAAAAATTACCCGGCGCGCCTTTTCTGTATAGCGTTCAAACATTGGGCTTTTCGTTAGCGGCTTACCAATTATTACAATGCCGGGGATCACCATGCCGGGCGAAACTTCAGCCCGGCACTTGCCCCGCATTATAACCTATGAATCAAAGTGCCAAAAGTAATTGCTCGTTTCTCCTTATTTAAAACGCACAACCGTCGCGTTATTTCAGACTCCATTCAATTCTGGGACGAGTTTGAGTCGCCCTTCCTCGATTCTAAGAGTTTGATCACAAAGTTGCGCCAGTTTGTCGTTATGGGTCGCAATAACCACGATGGCGCGGTGACGCTGGGCATAGGAAATGAGTTGCTCACCCAACTGCTGAGCTGCCGGAGCGTCGAGATTGCCGGTTGGCTCGTCGGCCAACACAAGGGAGGGTTTCTTGATCAGCGCCCGGCAAACGGCAACTCGCTGCTGTTCGCCGCCCGACAGATGACTTATCGGGTGATCCCCGCGACTTTCCAGTCCCATTTCGGCGAGGGATGCCATCGCCTGATGCATCGCCACGGTGCGACTTTTCCTGCCAATCAGAAGCGGCAGGGCCACGTTTTCAACCGCGCTCAAGTCTGCCAATAAGTAGTGAAACTGGAAAATAAATCCGATGTGGTTGCGACGGAATGCCGTCAGCTCGGACGCTTGTGCGCGCTCAATCGAAAATTTACCGAGCTCGATGGAACCAAGATCCGGCGCTTCAAGCCCGCCCAGCAGATTCAAGAGCGTAGACTTTCCTGCACCTGAAGCCCCCACAATGGCAACGCTTTCACCCGGCTGCACGGAAAAGGAAACTCCGCGCAACACCCCGAGCCTGTGACCTGCGGGAGAAGAAAAACTCTTATGAAGATCGGTAATGCAAAGTCCAACGTCCAATGTCCAATGTCCAACGTCTTTTACGCCTTCGCGATTATCTTGACGAGGATTATCGCCAACTGACCTTGGACTTTGGACCTTGGACATTGGACTAATTCGTGTCGCGCAGCATCTCGACAGGCCGCACCCGCGCCGCCGCACGCGCCGGATAAATTGTGGCGATCAGACTGAGGAGGAAGGCGACCATCGCCGCTAACGCGACGTCTCGCAGCTGCGCATGAAAAGGGACGTTACTGATCGAATAAACATCAGCGGGCAGACTTACAAGCTTAAACCGGTTGCCGAGCACGCAAAGTACAGTGCCCAACAACGCGCCCATCAACCCTCCGATTGCCCCGATGATTGCTCCTTCCATCATGAAGATTCCCATGATGCTTTCGCTCGACACACCCATCGCTCTCAAGATTCCAATATCGCGTCCGCGCTCAACCACGACCAGAATCAGGGTAGTAGTGATATTGAAGGCCGCAATGAGAATGATCAAAGCGATGATGAACAAACCCATGCGTCGCTCAAGAGCAAGCGCGGTGAAGAGCGGCCGGTTGGCTTCCTGCCAATCGATCGTTCTGTAAGAGTCTCCGAGGACGTTTTGGATGTGGGCCGCAGTTTCCCCAGTAGAGAAGACATCAGCAAGCTGGACACTAACCACAGTCGCAGCATGATCGGCGCCGGCAAACCTTGAAGCCACATCGAGCGATAAGTAGATCCAAGTCGAGTCGTACTCGAAGAGTCCTGTAGAAAAAGTTCCTGCCACGCGGACGAAACGTCGAAAAGGAACATCGCCTGGCCGAAGGGCAGCGGCGCTGCTCGCTGGGATCAGTTCCACGACTTCGTTTACCTGCACCCCGGTTCGGCTCGCCAACTCAGATCCCAGGAGAATCGCGGGCGGTTCATCCGTACGCTGCGAACTACCACGTAAATTTTCGCTCGAACCAGCGCTAACCGAACTACTAAGTTCGTTCAAAACGGCGGCGTTTGCGGAGTCAACGCCCCGCAGAACTGCGTAGGCCGAGCCCTTGGGACCAATGATTACCGCGCCGTCATAGGTAGTGCCAAAGGCGTTAGTTACTCCGGGAATCTTTTTAATCTGATCAGCTACGTTCTGGTAATCACGCAACGGCTGATTGTCAGCACGCACTACATTGATATGCGAAGTGCCACGCAAAATCTTCTCGCGCATTTCGTCACGAAAGCCGTTCGCTAGTGCCAGCGCGACAATCAGCGCGCCGACGCCAACCGCAATTCCAAAAATCGCTACCAGGGCGGTGATGCGTGCGAGTCGCCGCCGGCGGCGCGATTTGAGGTAACGGAGCGCGAGAAAGACTTCGAAGGGCATGGTGCAACTAGGTCCGACCCGGCGGACACTTCTTGGTATCAAGTGGCCGATTTTCCGGCAGCAACTGGTGGAGTTCGGGAACCTCCCGAATCTGATCGGGCGTTGCAGGTTTCACTTCGAAAATCGTGTCGCTTACCTTTTCCAAATTGAAACTCCGCTGGAGCGCCACGATTGCCGGTATCTCATCGCGTTGCCAACCGCACGGCAGCCACCAACGCGGATCCGCATCCAGAAAAACGCGGCGCCCGGCAGCAAGATGCTCCTTAATCGCTTGATCTAAATCTCCCGGCCAGCCACCTCCGGTCCCAATCGTCTTCCATTCCCCAGCGCCAATTGCCTTCCAGTAAGTGACGGCGATTGTTTGCGCGCCGGAGATCATCACGGCATCACGCGGCACCTTCGCCAGCTGGTGCCGGTATTCTTTGCTTAACGCTCGACGCTGAATAAATTCCTGACTTACAGGTTTGATGAGAATCGTAAAAACTATTGCCATCACCAGCAGTACTGCAAAGCAGGAAGCAAACGCCAAACGCGGGCTGCGGAACAGTTTCGTCAGTTTTCTAATCAGAAAGTCTGCGGTTAAAGGAGCGAGGGCTGGAAGGCCAGTCAGGAAGTAACGCCAGTTTACCGAGGTGCTGTAATTCAAAAAGAGCAGCAGGTCAGCCGCCATTCCCATTAGGCCCAGTAGTAATAAAGGCGAGAGTCGGCTGCGGCGCCACTCCGACAAGGCAGCAAAAGGAAAGGCAAGCAGCACGAGGGGCGCGCTGATAAAAAAATACATTAGGTACGGAACAGCGTTACTGAGGCTGACCGGATGCCGCGCTGATTCCTGGGCCATCGACTCGCGCCAGCCAAACCAAATCATTCGATAATTGGGATCGGTAAGAAACCAAAAAGCGAACCAGCTGAGTGCCAGCACTAAAAAGATCAGCAGCGACAAGCCGACATAACCGAGTTCGCGCCGCTTCAGTTTCCAGCCGAGCAGAAACGGAGCGAAAGCGAGCCACGGAAGATAGAACGCCATCGTTTCCCGGAGGTTCACTCCGAGTCCCATTAAGGCCGCGCCCACGATCACAAACGCAACTTTCTGTTTCTGGATTCCGCGAAGGTGAATCAATAAAGCCGTCGACAGCAGGAGAACCGATGGCACATCAGTCATCACTTGTCCGCCGTAGAGCACGAATATTGGTGAGAAGACAATGAAGAGCGCCGCGAGGGTGGCTGAGTAAAGCGACTCAGTGACTTGCCGCGCGAGCAACCAGCAAACAATTACTGCGAGCGGTGTTTGCGCCACGACGGCATACTTGAAAACCAGATACGCATTTTCCGGAGAGACGCCGAAGAGCGCGTGGGCCACTTCATACAAAAAGTGGTTTCCAAAGATGAACAGGTTTCTTCCCAGGGCCATCGACGAGGGATAGCCGGCAAGCGAAAGCATCGTGTAATCGATGCCGTCCCAATCGCCGATGAACGGATCGATGAAGTAAAGAGTGAGGGCCAAAGCCAGCAGCGCCGGCCCCAGCCACAAGTGCCAGGCGCGCCAAAAAGAAAGGCAGGGGCCGGCACAACGTTCCCCCGCCACTGAATTGTGGTTTAAGTTTGCTGAGTTAGCCGTTGCCGGCGTGTTTGTCGTTGGGCGTGCTTGGTTCAACCAGTTGAGTGTCTACAGGCGTATCGGGACGTTTGACCATTTTCACGCGATTACCCTGCGCATTGTACTCAACTTCATCCATGATGTTGTAGATCAGCAGCACGCCACGGCCGGACGACTTAAAGAGATTTGCTGGATCGCAGGGATCGGGAATCTCCTGCACGTTGAATCCTTCGCCTTCGTCTTCAACCGTGAAACTGGCTTCACGCGGAGAAAGTTCCGCGGTGATTCGCACGAGCTTGGTGGGATCGTTCTTGTTGCCATGCTTGACCGCGTTAACGAATGCTTCATCGAGAGCGATGAAGAGATTTGAACGCTCAGGCGTGATCAATC
The DNA here is from genome assembly GCA_041750995.1 of Pyrinomonadaceae bacterium. Lineage (GTDB taxonomy): Bacteria > Acidobacteriota > Blastocatellia > Pyrinomonadales > Pyrinomonadaceae > PSRF01. The sequence continues at coordinate 73,468 of JBGSYG010000043.1, forward strand.
CGCGTTTAGCAACGCGCTCAAGTAAGTACTGCAGCACACCGTTCATCAGCGACAGGTCACTCGGTAATTCGAATTCAATCTTTTCGTGGAGGTGAGAGAGAACGGTGGGATCGTCGATGTAACGCAATTTATAAGAGAGGGTCTGTTCGATAATTTCGCGGAGCTCTTCGTTGTTGTACGGCGTCTTCACATAATTCGGCGCACCAAGCTTAAACGCCTTGATGACGTCGGGCTGAACGGTCCCCGGAGGCAATGACATGAGTAGGTGCTTGCGTTGCAGTTCACTGGAGGGCGAGGCGTCGTCGGTCAGGTCGCTGATGATCAGATCAAACTCGTCGAGATCTGCGCGGGCGAGAGCAGTGGCGCGGTCCCCAATGGCGACCACCTCATGACCGAGCTTGCCGAGTACGTCTGCGATAGACACACGCAGTTCATCGCTATTGTCGACGATGAGAATCCTACGTTTCGGCATCAAGCTCCCAAATAAACGTAATGTCCGAGGAGAGATGAAAGCGCGCGGCTGTCGCTTCCGGAGTGCTGTACGAGTTTGGAGGCCGCCGCGTTCGGAATATATCACTGGCCTATGTCCAACGTCCAAAATTTACGGTCCAAGGCCTAAAGTCCGACGTCCATCGTTGGATCCTGTGCGTGGCACACTTTGGACATTGGACTCTGAATTCTGTTTACCTGCTAAACTCGAACGCAGATGGCCAAGCGCGGACGACTACAAACGCTTCTCGAGTACACTCTCTCGCGCGCGCTACTTTCGGCTCTGGGAATTCTGCCGCGACGATTGGCTGTGTCAGTGGGCCGCGGTATGGGCCGGCTGGGCTATCTTAGTTTCAAAGAGTTGCGAAGAACGGGGAGCCGCAATCTCGACATCGCCTTTCCTAACTTGAGCCAAAGTGAGAGAGCACGACTGCTGCGCGGCTGTTTCGAGAATCTCGGTCGCATGCTGGGAGAATTCAGTCAGCTCCCCCGGATAAATCCTGAGCAGTTAAAAGAGAGAGTGCATTGCGAAGGTCTCGAACATTTGCGCGCCGCGCAAGAGAACGGTCGGGGCGTGATTCTTTTTACAGGCCACCTCGGCGCCTGGGAGTTCACAAGCTTTGCCCTTTCTGCTTTTGGCTACCCATTGAGTTTCATGGTGCGGCGGCTCGACAACGATCTCATTGAACAAATGATCGACAAGGTGCGGCAGCGTTTTGGAAATCGCACGCTCGACAAAAACGCCGTGTCGCGGCAGGCGTTGCGTGAGCTAAATGAAGGTGGCACGTTGGGAATGCTGCCGGACGTCAACATGCTCGCGCGCGAAGGTGTTTTTGTTGATTTCTTCGGCACGCCCGCTTCAACGACGTCAATGTTGGCTAAACTAGCGTTGCGAACAGGGGCCGCGGTGATACCAATTTATGCTCCGTGGGATGAGCACCGGCAACAATTCCTGTTGCAGCTGGAGCCTCCTTTGATGGTTGAGCGAACCGGTGATGAAGCAGAAGATGTGCGGCGACTCACAGCGGCGTTCATGGCGAGCATAGAGAATGTCGTGCGACGATATCCGGCGCAATGGCTTTGGATTCACAAGCGCTGGAAGACTCGTCCACCCGGCGAGCCGGAGTTGTATTAGTCAGGAGTCAGGAGTCGAAGGCGGAAGGCAGAAAGCAGACACCTAACTACAACTGACAACTAATTACTGACAACTAACTAACTGACTACGACAACTGACGACTGACCACTGACAAGTTATGCAAGTTTCTGCAGAGACACCTAATGTCCGTATCCGCAGTCGCGCGGGGGATGTCGAGCGTGCTTATCGGTTTGCCGATCTGTCTGAGTATCCATTGAACAAGCGTCTAATTATCCGGCTTGCCGACCTGGCCTTCTACACTCTAATTAATTTGATCGGACGCACGATCAAGTTTGAAGTAACTGGGTGGGAGAATCACGAGAAGATTCTTAGCGACGGGCGTTTGCCAATTTACGTCTTCTGGCACGAGCGCATTTTCCTGACAACTTACTGGTGGCGCAATCGCCGCATCGTGGTACTCACTTCCAAGAGTTTCGATGGCGAATACATCGCCCGCTTTATTCAGCGCTTCGGTTATGGAGCGGTTCGTGGTTCTTCAACACGCGGTGGCGTCGGAGCGGTTGTCGAGATGGTGCGCTTAATGCGCCAGGGTTGTACCACCGCCTTTACAATCGATGGTCCCAAAGGTCCACCACGAGTCACGAAGCTAGGCGCTGTGCTCTTAGCGAAAAAGTCAGGACATCCGATCCTGCCGGTAACGATGGCGCTCGAACGTCGTTGGATTGCGCCGACTTGGGATAGCTTTCAGGTGCCGAAGCCTTTTAGTCGTGCCTGTGTATTTGTGGCAGACCCAATCTACGTCGCGGCTGATGCTGATGAAGCAGAACTGGCAGCAAAGAATGATCAGTTGCAGGCGACCCTCGACGAGTTAACTGAGCGCGACGAAGCATGGCGGAAGAGTTTGCAGTGAACTCAAGAGATCGATTCACCGTGCGCGAAAATAGAAGTCCGCGAAACGGAAAACTAACCGTTCGCTAACGCGGGCTTACGATGCTTGTGGCCACGGTTGTGAATATGGATAAAGCGATCCAACAGAATCATCGCGCTGGCTATGTCGCCCTGATAGGCCGGCCAAACGCCGGCAAGTCAACACTGCTCAACCATCTCGTTGGCCAAAAGATCGCTGCCGTTTCCAATAAACCGCAAACCACCCGTTTTCGGATCCAAGGTGTTATCAGTCAGCCGGAGGGTCAAATCGTTCTTGTCGACACGCCCGGAATTCACAAACCCGGTTACGCGCTCAACCGGCGCATGATGTCCGTCGTGCAAGACGCGTTGTTGGGCGTGGATCTGGTTTGTCTGATGCGCGACGCGTCGGATCCAACCGGAAATGGCGATCGCTTTGTTTTGGAGCTGGTGCAAAAATCAGAAAAGCCCGCGCTCCTCCTGCTGAACAAGACTGACAAACTAAAGGACAAGTCGGCGTTGCTCCCTTTGATCGAGTGGTATCGCAGCGAGTATGAGTGGCGCGAAGTTGTTCCCATCTCCGCATTGCGTGGCAAGATGATTGATGTCCTCCTCGAGCAGATGATCAAGCACCTTCCGGAAGGTGATCTCCTGTTTGGTGCCGACGAGCTCACCGATCAATCCCAGCGCAGCCTCGCCGCCGAGATTGTGCGCGAGAAGATTTTGCAAACCACCGCTGCCGAGATTCCTTATGTCACGGCGGTTATTACCGAGAAATGGGACGAGGAGCGGCCCGACTTCACACGAATCTATTGCGCCATTTTTGTTGAGCGCGCTTCGCAGAAAAAGATCATCATCGGGAAGGGCGCGGCGCGTTTGAAAGAAATCGGAATCGCCGCCCGGCAGGAGATCGAAAGCATGATCGGGCACCGTTGCCATCTTGAGCTCTTCGTGAAAGTCGAAGAGCAGTGGCGCAACAAAGAACACCTACTCGATGAAATGGGGATCGGCTAGCAGGAAAACGAACTTAGAACTTTGTGCTTTGTACTTTGTTCGCTAATGAAGGTTTGAGCATCAACGCTTCTGCTGAGCAACTAACGCAAAGTACTAAGCACCAAGTTCTAAGTTCGTCTTCTGGTTTCTGGCGATGACTAAGAACTCACAGTGGTATGCCCTTGATCTGGTCATCGATCTAAAGGCTGCCGAAGCGGTTGCCTACGGTCTAATGGAAGCCGGCGCTCTCGGCACTGAATTCAACTCAACAGAAGATCAAGTCACCGGCTATTTCGATGCTTTGCCGGATCGCGAGCAGGTGCGCAACGAGTTGGCCTCCGCACTGAAGATCTACGACCTACCATCGTCAGCAGTACGAAACATGAGTCTGCGCGAAGTGGCAGACGAGGACTGGCTCGGTGAATGGAAGAAAAGTTGGCAGCCCGTCGCAGTGGGCGAGCGATTCGTGATCGCACCACCCTGGAGTGAGATCGACGATGCCCGTGACAGAATTGTAATTCGCATCGAACCGGGGATGGCTTTTGGCACCGGCACTCATGAAACTACCCGCCTCTGTCTTGCGGCGATAGAAAAGTATTTCGCTGGAGAGAGTTTTCTGGATGTCGGAACTGGAACTGGAATTCTGGCCATTGCCGCTGCCAAACTTTTTCCGGAGGCCCGAATTGAAGCTTGCGACACCGACGATGAAGCTGTTGCCATCGCGGTCGAGAATGCCCGGTTGAATGACGTTGCTAAAAGAATTTCCTTTCGCGTTGGCAGTGTTGAGGAGTCAACGGCTTCGGCGGCGGTCGTGTGCGCAAACCTTACGGCTGATGTGACTGTGCCCCTCCTGCCGCTACTAATCGGGGCGACGTGTGGTCGTCTACTGCTGTCGGGAATTCTTGAGACTCAGCTGGCTGACGTGCTCACGGCGCTACGAGCTAAGGGAATCACCAGCGAACCTGAAATATTGCAGGACGGCGAGTGGGTGGCTCTGGTTGTTTGAGGTGCAGTGAAACTAAGAAATTGACGACGCGGCTTGCCGCCTTCGGTGCGACTGGAGAGTGCGGAGCACGCGTGGACGCTCATTTCAAATCACCAAACAAATGTTGCAGCAAAGCCGTTACCGCGATCGCCGCAGTCTCTGCTCGCAGGGTGCGTCCACCTAAGGTGATTACGATCCAACCCGCTGCCTGCGCCTGTTCAAGTTCAACATCCGTCCATCCACCTTCAGATCCAACCATCGCCGTAATCGAGACGTTCGACTCAACTTGGTCGTCCAGCGAATCCAACGACCTCCCGCCGCGCTCTGAAAACAAAATTCTGTAACTGCCTAACTCCTCCGAACCAATCATTTCCGAAAACAAAACCGGCGCGGCAATCTCAGGTACAAGAGCGCGGCCTGATTGTTTAGCAGCTTCGAGCGCAATGCGACGCCAGCGAAGCAATCGCTTTTGGCTGTCTGATTCATCTTTAAGTTTGACGTCCGCCAGTTTCGTCATCACCGGAACCAGGCGAACGACTCCGAGCTCTGTCGCCTTCTGCACCACAAGATCAAACTTATCGCTCTTCAACAAGGCGACTGCCAGGGTCAGTTGCAAAGTCGATTCCGGACGCGCGGGCTCTCCTTCTTCCAGAATTTTCAGAACAGCAGTATCGCGGCGGCTACTTTCAATGGAGCAATGAAATTCCTTCCCGGCACCGTCGAACACATAAACTTCGTCGCCCGGTTTTAGCCGCAACACCTCGCGCAGATGGCGGGCTTCATCCGTTTCAAGAGTCACGGTTTGCGAGTGAGAATTAAAGGCCCCGGACGGAGCGTAGAAGCGGCGACGGCCCATATTTCTTTTCCTGGAGAGCGACCTTTATAGCACCAATAGCGGGAAACAGGCGGCAGAATCGCGCCCAGTTAGTCAGAAAGAGTTCGTCACTTGCGCCGGACACCAATGATCGCCCATAATCGCTACCGATGATTGCCGATACCCACAACTTATTCACCCCTGATCTTTTGAGGAGAGCATAAAGAGTGAAAGCGGAATTGCAAGAACTAGTCGCTCTGCAAAAATTAGATACCACCATACGAACACTACAAAAGGAACTAGAGGCCATTCCCCAAAGGCGCGCTGAAGTCGAAAGTGAATTCGACCAGCGCGCTTTTGAAATTAGGGCCCTGGAAAACTCCCGCGACGAGGCACGACAGACGCGCGTTCGAGTTGAGAGTGAGATCAGTGAACAAAAAACTCGCGTCGAACGCGCCGATCGAAATCTGATGTCCTCGAAAAAACCGGAAGAGTACACGGCCGCGATTCGCGAAGCGGATGCAGCTCGAAAACAAATCTCCGCGCTCGAAACGCAAATTCTTGAGCAGATGGAAGTTTTCGAGCAGGCTGAGAACTCACTGAAGGAACGTGCCGATGAGATTGCGAGTCTGAACACAGATCGAGAAGCGCGGCTAAAGACTTTTGACGACTCAACGAAGGGCCAGTCAGACCAACTTCAGATGAGCATCGCCGAGCGAGATCGGATCTTCAATGCTCTGCCCAAGCAGTTGAGCGCCCAATACAAACGAATCAGTGCTCGCATTCGCAACGGCATCGCCGTCGCTGAGGCGCGAAATGGATCCTGCACTGCTTGTTTCATGGCACTTAGGCCACAGGCGATGTCTCAAGTTCGGCGCGGCGAAGAACTAATCACGTGTGACAACTGCAATCGCATTCTGTATTACGCTGCAACTGACACTGCGCCCGCAAACGCTACTCCGGTTCAACCAAAAGTTGCGCATACTTAGAGCGTAAATCGGGAATCGTAAATCGGGAATCGGGAATCGTAATTAGCCACAGATTTACTCAGATAAACACGGATTTCTAAAAGAGCTACCAACCCCTCCCCCTCCAGTCTCTTTCTGATCTGTGTTATCCGCGTAAATCTGTGGCTAATTACGATTCCCGATTCCCGATTCCCGATTCCCGATTTACGATTGGCCATGCCTGAAAGACCAACACTGCCGAAAACTGGAGTTAAACGAACGGCGCCAAAAAAAGGGCCAGCCATTTCCGTTGCTGAATTTCTTGCTCTGAAACAACCTAAGGGCAATCTATTGCTTGCGGTCGATGGCGAGACCGTCTCGTTAACATCTTTGGAGCGCATCTACTGGCCGGCCGAAAAATTCACCAAGTTTGACCTGCTTTGCTACTACATTCAGATTGCGCCGCACGTGCTGCCCCACTTGAAAGATCGTCCCGCGATTCTGCAACGCTGGCCGCGCGGCATAAACGCCCCAATGTTTTTTCAGCAAGACCTGGACAGCGCGCCCGCTTTCGTGAAATCTGTGCACCTAACAAACCAGGAAGGCCGTGAACTTGACTACGCTGTCTTCACAACTGCTGCGGCGCTTCTCCACCTCGTAAATTTGGGAAACATCGAACAGCATCCCTGGCACTCGACTACGAAAAAACTTTCACATCCCGACTGGATCGCTTTAGATCTCGATCCGAAAAAGGCGCCGTGGCGAAACGTGCTGGAGGTTGCTTTGCTCGTGAAGCAGGTTTGCGATGACGTGGGATTGAGTGCTTTTCCCAAGACGTCGGGTTCATCAGGCATTCACATCTACTTGCCGTTGAAACCGACGAACGAATACAACCGAGTTGCGGAGTTCTCTCGTTTACTCGCTTCGGAAGTTGCGAGTCGTGCTCCAAAGATTGCCACGGTCGAACGCTCTCTCGCGAAACGCGGAAAAGATCAGGTCTATGTCGATTGGATGCAGAACGCGCGGGGCAAGAGCCTGGCTTCCGTTTTCACCGTGCGTGCAAAACCGGGAGCGACTGTTTCCATGCCCTTAACGTGGAAAGAAATTGAGAAGGGCGTAAAGATTTCGGACTTCAACATCAAGAACGTGCCCACGCTGGTCCAGAAAAAAGGAAACGCCTGGGAAGACTTCTTTGCCAAACGCCAGGCACTGAAGTTGAAGTGAACCTCGAAACTACTCGTCATAAAGCCCGCTAAGCGGGCGACTAGCCTGAACCGGGGGCGTGAGCCCCAGGTAGTGAACCGCAAACCTAACGGAGCCCGTGAAACGTGCGACAGATCGGATCTTATCTGCCGCCTGTAACACGGGCTTTCTGTTCAAAGTGGCTGTTGAGGCTCACGCCAGGCTTTACGCTTCGTCCGCTTCGCGGAGTGGATGACCCCTTTGTCCAGGGTGCATCTCTGGAGATCCTTATCAGACTTGCGGATAAGATTCAGCGTTGATCGTGATTAGTTTGAGTCGGGTGGCTCAATTCAGTTTGTGAGTTGGGCCAAGGTCTCAGCGATCTCAGCCGCGATTTCAAGAGCCGGCTTGTCGTCGGTCACTACTATCCGCAGGTCCGCGAGTTGATAAGATGAGGTCCGATCGGAGAAAAGTTTAAAGGCGGCAGTTTCGTTGGGAGCGAGAGGCCGACTATCAGCAGAAGCTGCAATTCGCTTCCAACAAAGACTGAAAGGCGCGTCCAGCCAAACGCTGATTGCGCGTTGTCCAGCTACTAATTGCCGATTTGTTTCCGAGATCCACGCACCGCCGCCCAGAGCCACTACCTGATCGCCGGGAGTCCGAAGCAGTTTATTTAATGCCTGATGTTCCAGTTCTCGAAATCGCGGTTCGCCATCTGCAGCAATGATCTCGCCAGCTGAGCGGCCCTCCGCGGCTGAAATTGCTTCATCAAGATCAGTCATCCCGCATCCGAGTAGCTCGGCAAGGGCTCTGGCGACGGAGCTTTTACCTGAACCCATGAAACCCGTGATGACGATCTTACTCATGACTTAACAAAAAAGAAGAAGGAGTGGCCACAGATTCACACGGATGAACACGCAGTTTCATCAAGGAAATTCGCATCAGATCCCCTGTGAAATCCGTGTAAATGTGGCTTATCACTTTGACTGACGAATCTGTTACAGCTCTACAATCGATTCCAGGCTTTCAAAAAACTCGGGAAAGGAAACGCGAACACATTCGGCATCATCGATTTCCGTTTCACCTTTCGCGAGTAGCGCCGCCACAGTAAACGCCATCGCGATCCGATGGTCGCCGAACGTTTTGATCTTTGCTCCGTGCAGCGCTGAGGGCTCCACGCGCAAACCATCGTCAAACTCTTTCACTGCTACGCCCATCGCTCGCAGGTTTGTTACGGTCGTGGCAATCCGATCACTTTCCTTGAGTCGCAACTCCTCGGCATCGCGGATTTCAATTCCTCCGGGAATCTGAGTTCCGACAACTGCCAACAGTGGCAGCTCGTCGATCATTTGCGCGCTCATCGCTCCTGTTAGAGTTGTTGGTGTGCGCATCTCCCGACGCTCAGCCAAGACACGGATGTTTCCCACGGGCTCGTTACTTTCGTCGCGAGTATGAACCAGGTCAATACTAAGACCGAAGGATCTCAAGAGGGACAAAAACTCGGTCCGCGTGGGATTGAGCCCAACATCTTCGATCAACAGCTCCGAGTCGGGCAGCAGCGCGGCCGCCGCAACAAAGTAAGCGGCTGAAGAGATATCGCCAGGAATCGTGACCGAGCGCTCGGTAAAATTTCCCGGTCCTTCAATACTAACTACGGATGTCGCGCCTAAAGTCTGGACGGATAGCGACGCCCCAAACCACTGCAACATGCGTTCGGTATGATCGCGAGACCTAACGAGAGACTCAGTAACCTTAGTTACTCCCGCAGCATTGAGTGCGGCTAGTAAGACGCACGACTTCACTTGGGCACTGCTGACCGGCAAATTGTAAGCAATCGATTTCAGCGAATCTGATCCAATGATTGTCAACGGTGGCCTACCTTCTGGCGAGCGAACCGTCGCGCCCATCGCTTCCAGTGGTTCAATGATTCGAGTCATCGGCCGCGCACTCAACGAGTCGTCGCCAATCAAGGTGGTCGAAAAGTTCTGACCTGCTAAAACTCCCGCGAGCATGCGCATGGTTGATCCACTGTTTCCGCAATCGAGCGGTGCAGTAGCAGGCTTAAAACCTTGTCGCCCAACTCCGTTTACGATCAGGTTGCCTTCTCTTTCGGCAATGGCAACACCAAGTGCTTCGAGGCACGCGATTGTCGCCGCGCAGTCAGCGCCGGTGGAAAAGTTGCTGATTGTAGAAGTGCCATTTGCGAGAGCAGCAATTAGCGCCGCCCGGTGGGAAATTGATTTATCGCCGGGAACACGCAGTTCCCCTTTTATACGGCGAGCTGGTCGGATCCTCATTTCAGCAATGATAGCAAAGGAGGCAGAGGTCATGAGTCAGGAGTTAAAAGGCGGCAGATCAAAACCATTTTCCATATGTCATCTCGCATTTTTCATATTTTCATTTGGAGGACGTTCCGCGTTATTCCCATAAATTCCGCCGGTAATTGCTGGGGGAGTCGACAAATGAAAACTAACAATGACTAATGGCAAATGGGGACATGTCGGCACTCTGCATCCCGATAAATCCCACCGGAATCCCCTTAGTTATTGACACTTAGGCAGCCCGCATGTTAAACCCTCGGTCTTCCGGTAGCTTCAGGTATTCATTTGTGAGCACCCAAGGCCCACACGAGATGGCTTCCCCAATGCTCAGCGTTTTGGGTATGACTGGCGTGACTGAAGAGCAGATTGAACTCAAGTTACCCAGCCGACTCGACGCTGTCGCCGAAGGCGCGAACGCTGTTGCGGAGTTTCTGACTCGCGCCGGCGTCAGCGAAGAAGCGGCCTTCGGAATTGACATGGCTGTTCGCGAAGGTATCGCAAATGCGGTGCTTCATGGCAACAAGCTCGATGAAGACAAGTTAGTTACGATTACGATAATCAAGTCGGCTGATGCTCTTGAGATCATTGTGCGCGACCAGGGTTCGGGTTTCGATGCCGGAACCGTCTCTGATCCCACGGCCGAGGGAAACATCATGAAGACTTCCGGGCGCGGCATTTTCTTTATGCGCAACTTCATGGACGAAGTTAATTGGTCGGTGCTACCCGAAGGTGGTACTGCGCTGAGAATGATCAAAAAGCTCGAAATTCATAAAGGAGAGTTCTGAAATGGCAGAGTTGAATATTACGGAGCGTATGGCGGGAGACGTAACCGTTCTGGACATGAACGGCAAAATCACTATTGGTGAGGGCAGTGTTGCCTTGCGCACCGCCGTGCGTCGCATGCTGGAAGAAGGCAAGAAGAAAATTCTGTTGAATCTTGCAGGCGTGGGCTACATCGACTCCAGCGGCATCGGTGAATTGGTATCAAGTTACACTGCCATTAATAAGGACGGCGGCCAGCTCAAGCTTTTAAACCTCACTCAGAAACTTCAAGACCTGCTGACTATTACGAAACTACTGACAGTCTTCGACGTATACGAGAACGAATCAGAAGCCCTCAGTAGCTTTAACTAATTCACCACATTGTATTTCCAGACGAGGCGCACCGGAGATTAGAGATGGCAGAACTTGAACTAAAAGAGCGGCAAGCGGGTGACGTGACGATTCTCGAGTTGAATGGTCCCGTAAGAATGGGCGAAGGCAGCATCGCTTTGCGCGACGCCACGCGACGGCTCGCCCAGGAAGGTAAGAAGAAGATTCTGCTGAACCTCGGGGGGGTTAAGTACATGGACTCGAGTGGCATCGGCGAGCTGATCGCCAATTACACGACGGTCAAAAACAAGGGCGGCGAGGTCAAACTTTTGAATCTTACCGGCAAGATCAAGGATTTACTGGTGATTACAAAACTGCTTACCGTTTTCGATTCCTACGATAGCGAAGCCGACGCTCTGAATAGCTTTAAATAAAGTTTCGAGTTCCGGGTTTCAGGTTTCAAGTTCGCGTTGGTCACTTGAGACTTGGAACTTGCGACCTGAGACTTGATCGATGTTTCGCGCCAACTTTCGCCGCCTGCTCGCCCTTGATGATCCACCCGAGCGGACGGCCCTTGCTTTTTCAATTGGCGTATTCATCGCTTTCTCACCTTTCCTCGGGTTGCACACAATCACAGCGACCCTTGTTGCGTTCATTTTCCGCTTCAACAAGATCGCGATCTTTGCAGGGACGTTTCTCAACAATCCCTTCCTTACCCTCGTGCCGATAATCATCGCCTCGTATGCCCTCGGGGCCTTCCTGCTTGGGGAGTCGATGCGCATTCCGTCTGAGGGGATCGAGCTAATCAAGAATCCACGGCTGCTAACAGCTGCTTACTATCGCGAGCTCTTCGGGCATGGCTGGTATTTAATCAAGCCCTTCGCAATTGGCAGCACAATTCTTTCCTTCGTTTGTCCCCTCATCGCATATCCATTAACATTGTCGATATTGCGGGCACATCGAAGACGCAGGGAAAAGTTGGCTGCAGAAACAGCACTTGGAGCAGTAGCAACAGATTCATCCCAAAGTGACGATATTTAGCGATGTTTCGTTGCTTGGTCCTGCCGCTGGCATCCGTTAAAAGCGGTAACGCATCTCTAAATCTTCCCCACTGATTTCCTGTCTTTTTAACTTTATGAAGAGATATCTAAACACCTTATTTAGTTTCGCTTTCCTGGCCGGCAGCATTTTCGTCTTTACACAATCGCAAGCAATTGCTTCCGGCCAACAAATCCAGCCACAGCGACGTCCCGCGTCGACTTTCAATCTCGCCGAGTATGGGGTGGAAGTTCAGCCGGATTCACGTCTGATCATCATGATGGCTGCGCTTGAAGCTGCTGGATTTGATCCAACGCCGGGAGGAAGAGAACCTTCGGTATTTCGGTCGCAAGTAAGACGAGACCTTGCGAGCCTCGATCCGGATTTGCGACAACGTCTGCGGACTTTTTACGAACGCAACAAACTACCAGCGCCGGCTACTGCGGCTGATCAGGCGGCGCGCTACGTCTCGCTCGCATTTGCTTTCACGCCTCTTCCTTTGTTCGAAGCCCCGGCACGTTCTGAGGAACTCCCCAGCGGAATACTTGAGGTTTTGGATTTCGCGCCGCTCGTGCAGGAGTTTTATCGCAAGTCGGGAATCGACGAACGACTCGTCAACTACACGAGGGCATATCAAGCCGAGGGTGATCGTCTACGGCAGCCGACCGCCGGCATGGTTAGCGCAGTTCTCTCTTACCTGCATACACGCCCCATCACGATCGCCAACGAGCGCGTCGTTTCGAAATCGCCGGGCAAGAAAACAACTGCCAAGAGTTACACGATGCGTTCGCATGAGCGCCGGTTCTTCATTGTGCCGGATTTGCTCGCGGCCCCTGGCGCGATCAACCTGCGCGTCATTGGCGACGACTACTATGCCGTCTTGCCGGAGGGAACGAACCCGCAATCATCCGAGCTGCAACGTGCTTACCTTCAGTACGTGGTTGACCCGTTAATGCTTCGTTTCAATCGCAGCATTGCCGAGCGTCGCGAACAGATTCGCCAGGTGATCGCAGAGCGTGAAAAAGCTGGTGGCACGGTCACACCCGACGTGTTTCTCGTGGTCTCGCGTTCCCTCGTCGCGGCAGCTGACGCACGCTTTGAAGAAGTTAAGCGACTGGATGCGCTGTCTCGTGAAGCTCGTAGCAAATTGGATGAAACCAAAGACGCGACTCTGAAGGCAAAGATTGCACGCGAAACCCAGGCCGAAATGAATGCCATTCGTGACGAGACAATCGCGCGGCTGGCTGATGAGTACGAACGAGGAGCCGTGCTCGCCTTTTTGTTTGCGGATGAGCTTAAAGGAATAGAGAGCAGCGGTTTCGATGTGGCGAATTTCTTCGTCGACATCATCTCCTCTTTCGATCCCGCGCGCGAAAGCCGGCGTCCGACCGAATATGCGGAAGCACGCCAACGTGCGCTCGCGGCGCGCCAAGCCCGTGTGACCGCGCGTAATCTTGAATCAGAGACGCCGGCTTACTCGCCTGTCGAGGCGACGAGAGCCGCAACTCTTGTGAAGCAACTTTCCCAAATCGAGGAGTTGCTGAGGATGAAAGATTATCCAACTGCGGAAACGCGGCTGAAGGATCTGATTAAGGATAACCCACGCGAGCCACGGATCTTTTTCGCGCTCGCACAGACAGCGAGCCTCGCTGCCGGTGATGCGACTGACGAAGAAGTACAGTCTGAAAGATTGAATCGTGCCCTCGCAAATTACCGGCTTGCGGTACAGGCCTCTTCGCCGGAAACAGACCGGGGTCTCGTGTCGCGAGCCCACGAGGCGATGGGCCGCATCTACTCATTTTTGGATAACCCGGTAGAAGCGGCAAAGGAGTTTGACGAAGCAATCAAGCTCGGTGAAGTTCGCGGTGGTGCTTATCGCGAAGCAGTTGAGAATCGGAAGAAACTACCTTGATTCTTGAGAAGGGGTGATCGGGAGATCCGGGGGATGGGGTGACGCGGAGATTCGGAGAAGGGGAGATGGGGTGACGCGGAGACGCGGTGAGGTTCCCCTTTCCCGCATTCCCCCTTTCCCCATTTCGCCTTCGCCCCCTCGCCCCTTCTCCCCATCCGCCCTTCGCCCCATCCCGTTTCCCCGTGTCCCCCTGCCCCGTCCCCGCGTCGCCCCTTCTCCCCAGCTCTTTTCGGAACTTGCCCACCAACCCCGCGTGTAATAGGCGACAAAATCTTTCCGGAGGATTTCCTTTCTATGACAATTAGACGCATTTCTTATCTGGCGATCTCCCTGTCGCTGACGGCGGGCGTTGCTTTAGCACAGCAACCAAGCACGCCGCCTGCCCCACCAGAAGCGCCGGCCGTTGCCGAGCCCTTCGGACAAGCGTTCACCGTACTTATGGATGGCGGCAGCTTCATCGGTGTTTACGCCGAAGACATTAGTCGCGAAAACATAGGACGCTACAACATGCGCGAAGTGCGCGGCGCCGGCATCACCAGCATCGTCAAAGATAGTCCAGCCGAAAAGGCTGGCCTGCGCAAAGACGATGTGATTCTGAAATTTGATGGCGAGAGCGTTACCAGTGTGCGCAAACTCAATCGCCTGGTCTCCGAGGTAGCACCCGACCAAACAGCGCGGCTCACGATTAGTCGCGGCGGGTCGGAACAGGAAGTGGCGGTCACGGTTGCCAAACGTAAAGACTCCGATGCCCTCACTCGCGTAAACGGATTTGGGCAGGGATTCGGAAAGCTGGACGGTTTGAAGGGTTTCGAGGGCTTGAAGAATTTTGAAGGCATCAAGCCGGGGGCGCAGGTCTGGAAGTGGGAAGGCGACGGCGATGGTCTGGTTCTGGCCTTCGGCAACAACCGCCGTATCGGTATCAGCACTACAACACTTACGAAGCAGCTTGCCGATTATTTCGGGATAGTTGATGGTAAGGGTGTCTTAGTTACGTCGGTAGCGGACGACAGCGCGGCAACCAAAGCCGGGATCAAAGCGGGCGACATCATCACCGCGATCGATGGCGAGAAGATTGAAGACGCGGGCGACCTTGCACGCGGCATCAATAAAAAGAAGGAAGGCGACGTGACGCTGACCGTGATTCGCAACAAAAATCAGCGAAACATCACCGTCACGCCGAAGACAGTTTCTAATCCCATGGGGATCCCCGGAACCGCGCCGCAAATGGGCCGCCGGGTCATCATCCCGCGCATCGAGCTCCCGGTAATTCCGGAGATGAATATTTCCATTCCACGGATTGAGTTGCCGGTGATTCCGCAGATCAATGTTGAGTTTCCCGCGAGAGCACCACGGTCGCGCATTCGGCGCGGTACTGTCGAGCAGCACCCGATTTAATAAACCTTCAAGGCCCCGAAAGCGGCGAAAATGGGAAGGGGAGATGGGGCGAAAGGGAGAGCCACTTCGCTTCTCTTCCTTTTCACCCCATCTCCCCATCACCCCGCGTCCTCACCCCTTTACCCGATCCACCCCGTCTCCCCGTCCCCCATTCATCCCATCACCCCATCCCCGCGTCCCCGCGTTCTCCCCATCTCCCCATCTCCGCATCCCGCTCCTATTCTCCAATGCGCCGGTAGACCTCTCTTCCATTCGCCAACTCCAATGCGATCCTTCCTTCTGAGTGTGCCAGGTCGAGATGTGCGACTGCCTCGGACACCGCAAGGAAACGATGCACGTCATCAGTCTCGGGAAACAATTCGCGCGAGACGTCCCAAGCTGTGGCTCCCGCCTTCGATACCAGCTTGATCACCTCAGTCTGGCGTTCGCGAATTGCGCGCAGATACCGATTGAAGAGCTCCTCGAAATCGTGAACCGGATCGCCGTGACCGCCATAGACAAACGTAGGCGCAAACGTCCGCAGGCGCGCAAGACTGACTAGATATTCTGCGAGTGAAGGAAAGCGGCGGGTTGGATCGATTGGATCGGGCGAAAGGATTGGGTTGGGCGTAATTCGCTTGAGCACACAGTCGCCGGCAATCACAGTGCGGTCCGCTTCGCGGATGAAAGAGCAGGAGCCGGGCGTGTGCCCGGGCGTGTGCACAATTCGGAGCGAGCCATTGTTGAATTCCAGCTCCGCTTCGTCGTGCAGTTTATTGTATTCGTCTTCTTCAAACGAGTCGGCATACATGCGCACATCCTGGTAAAGGCGCCGCATCGACTCAATCTCGTTGTCCGGAACTCCAGCGCGCACTAAGAGGGCGCGATGTTCTGCGTGCTCGAGACGTCCGGCGCGGTGTCCCGTTTCCCAACTATGCACCAGCACTTCGGCATCTTTTGCTTCATCGCGAAGCGAGCGGGCGAGGCCGCAATGATCTTCGTGAGCGTGTGTGAGGACGATGCGCCGCAGATCGGCCACGCGCACGCGTGCCTGGCGCAAGCCCTCGCGTAAGGCTTCGCTGGCTTCTTTTGTTTTGGGACCGGTGTCGATGAGGGTGAGCGGTTCTTCGGCGATCAGGTAGCAATTAACCGGACCGATGTAGAAGGGAGTGGGGACGGAGATGGGGATGATGCGCATCAACGAAATAGGGTAACAGGGGAAAGGGGGAATAGGGGAAGAGAGACGGAAAAGAATAGAGGAACAGGAAAATCTTTCCTTCCCCTGTTCCCCCGTTTCCTCTTTCCCTTTTTAGTAGGCGTACCGGTTCGCCTCGATCATCACATCAGCAATCCGCTGACGCGCGATTACCGTATTCATAGGCGTCAACTTAGTGAACCGTCGCAAGGCTGCCAGTAACGTGCGCAGCTCGTCGCCTTCCGCCATCGCCGCGAGCGTGTTCTTGGCTCGCGCCTCAACCCGTTCCACCGCGTCGTTGCAAAACACGCGCGTCATGTCGATGTAACGTTCGGCTGCATTCTCGCCCTGGGCCGCAACCATTTTCTGCGCCCTGAGAATCGCGCATTCCATCGCGTAGGTGTCGATGATGATGTCGGCAATGCCCATCAACACTTCCTGCTGATCGCCAAGCTTCATCATGTATTTCTGCGCCGCGGTCCCCAGCGTCATCAGCGCCACCTTCTTCGCATTAGCAGCTAACTTCTGCTCGGCAGCCAACACTTGCTCGTCATCGTCGAAACCCATCAGTTGGGGCGTCAGAATCTCATCCATCAATGCCTGCGCGGCGGGCAGGAGCGCGAGCTTTCCGCTTAGTGCGCTCTTCATCAGGCGACCGGGAACGAGCATGCGATTGATTTCATTGGTGCCTTCGAAGATGCGATTGATGCGCGAATCGCGATAAGCACGCTCGGCCGGATAATGCGCCGAGTAGCCGTAGCCGCCGTAAATCTGCACCATCTCATCGGCGACGAAATCGCAGTACTCCGAAAGCGCGACCTTGATAATTGAGCACTCGGCCGAGTACTCCTCAATCGCGCGCAGCTTGGCATCAGGATCAGTGGTATCGCTGATCGCCGTTTCAATCATGCCAAGCGTGCGATAAGTCATGGCCTCGCCCACCCACGTGCGCACCGCCATCTCGGCAAGCTTCGCTTTGATGGCGCCAAAAGAGGAGATCGGTTTGCCAAATTGCTCGCGCTCGTTCGCATACTTGATCGCTTCGTGCGTCATCAACTTCATGCCGCCGATGCACATTGCTCCAAGTTTGAAACGACCGATGTTGAGAATGTTGAAGGCGATCTTATGACCCTTGCCGACCTCGCCGAGGAGATTTTCCACCGGCGCTTTCGCATCGTTAAGCACGAGCGGCGTAGTGCTGGAACCCTTAATGCCCATCTTGTGCTCTTCAGCGCCGGGCGTCACACCATCCTGCTTCTCAACAATGAAGGCGGAAAACTTGTCGCCATCAACTTTCGCAAAGACGATGAAGATGTCGGCGAAACCGCCGTTGGTAATGAACATCTTTTCGCCGTTGAGAATGTAATGCGTGCCATCGGCGCTGAGCCGCGCCGTCGCTTTCGCCGCCATCGCATCCGAGCCTGAGCCTGCTTCCGTCAAAGCATAAGCGGTGATCAACTCGCCAGTGGCAATGCGGGGC
>JBGSYG010000044.1:0-4172 GCA_041750995.1 Pyrinomonadaceae bacterium
CGGAAGCTCGACGGTGAAGGTCGAACCTAATCCTTCGCCCGCGCTCGTCGCGTGGACGGTGCCCGAGTGAGCCTGGACCAAGTGGCGCACAATGGCGAGTCCGAGACCCAGCCCGCCGTGTTTTCTGGATAGAACTTCATCCGCTTGGCGAAAGCGGTCGAAAACGTATGGCAGAAATTCGCGCGAGATGCCCGCGCCGGTGTCGTGAAAAACGATGCGAGCGCAATCTCCGGCCGGCTCCAAACGGACTTCGATCTGCCCTTCCTCCGGCGTAAACTCCACCGCATTCGAGAGCAGATTCCACATTACCTGCCGTAAGCGGTCGGCATCCCCATTTATGAAGCTGGCGTCGTGATCGTATTCCGCATGAAGTCTGATTCGCTTCGCGGCCAGCGACGGTGCGAGAGTCTCGAGGGCGTTTTCGATCACGGAGACGGGGTCGGTCGGGCACATCTCGACGCTGAACTTGCCCGTCGAAATGCGCGACACGTCAAGAGGTCTTCGACTAGAAGCTTCTGCGCCAGCGCGTTGCGCGCTCACGTACGATCTCAACAGAGCAAGGCGCGCCTGTCACCAGCCCTGTTGAAACGCTACCCGCGCGGAATCTTTCAAGGTTGCTACTGAACCCGCGCGAACCAACGAATACCGAGTCCGCTTGCCACTCTTGTGCTTCATCAATTAGAACGCGCTGAGGATCCCCTTCTTTGATTTCTGCCGTGACGGTTAACCCGATGGCGCGCAACTGTTCAGTGGCCCAGTCAAGCATGGTGCGCGCCTTCACCGCCGCTTTTTCGTTGCTGTCGTTAATTATGGCTGCCGCTGTGGGAAGAATAGCCGCGATTCTCGTGGGTGCAATTCGATCGTCAACGGCGATAACTCTTACCTCAGTTCCCTCAGGCCACACGCGTCTACCAACCTCGCGGACCGCCCCTTCGGCGCTCGGCGATCCGTCCACACCGATAATGATCCGCTCACGACCTTCATGAACATTTTCGATTGTGTGACGCGCGACTCGCACAGAGCAGTGTGACTCCATGGCAACCTTCCTTGACACGCTGCCGAGAAGGAAGCGACCGAGTGCGGAGCGACCGTGCGAGCCCACCACGACTAAGTCCGCATCCCACTTGTCAGCCTTTTGGATCAGCGCTAATGAGGGAGCGCCCGCCAATGCCTCAGCGCGTACCTTCCATTGGGGAAAGTCTGCGTTAACGAGCATGCTCGCTTCCCCTGCCAAGTCCCGCGCCTCTTCGAGCACCTTAGAAGCTTGCGCCTGAACCTGCATGATCGCTGCTGTCACTCTGCGTGAGGTCAGGGCTGCTCCGGCAATCTCCTTAATTGACGAAGACGGCGACACCCAGACATCTCCCACCGAAACGACCAAAGCCTCAGCCTGACGCGGAAGTCCCGCACGTGCCAAATCTGCGAGCGCCACACGCGCATGATCCGAGCCGTCGTAACCAACCAATATTCGCATCCTATCCTTCACCATGCGCGTATCTCAGGCGTCTGACGTTTTCTTCAACTTAAGATCGTAGGAAATATTCCTTTGGACTAGGGAGTGGGGGCTTCGTGGCGATCGTCCGGGGGATGGGTCGATCGCCACAAGGCCACCCGCCAGCTTTAGCCAACAGTCGCGGCTTTGGTCTGAAGAAACAACACGGTGTCGATTCCATGCAGCACCCCGTTCGAGGCCTCCAAATCCGGCGAAACAACTCGTGCCCCGTTTATCCAGAGACCGGCGCGAGATTCAATTTTCAGGTCTTCTCCCGGAGCTGTCTTCGTGGTGTCGAGGTTCTTTAATTCACTGGACATTAGCTTGCCCGGAACTATGTGATTCCTCAGCAACATCTGAAGTTTGTCTCTATTCTCTGGCTCTAGCAGGTTGTCCAATTTTCCGACAGCTACTTTTGCGAACGCCTTGTCAGTCGGGGCCAAAATTGTGAATGGGCCGTCATCTTTCAAAGCTTGTTTAAGTCCGGCATCAGACAAAGCTGAGATGAACACTTGGAAGTTGCCGGCTTTTGTTGCAGTTTCCATGATGTCGTAGTTCTTGTTCATTGGTCTCCTTTCAGTGGTTTTGAGCGGCGACTCTTAACAACTTATCCGTTCCAAGCGCCGCTGATGCCTGGAATGATTAGTATTAGGCCACTGTCTTGCGGCGCAGCCGTACACTACTAATACCTGAAACAGCGTTTCGTATGTTGGAGTGAGCTTAAGTGATGTGTGAGGCTAGCGAATCAGCGGAACTACGCACCAAATCTAAGGGTATTCACTCACGCAGCAAGCGATCGACATTACCCTAGCGCGAATGCTCTAAGACATAGCGAGCTATCTCGACCCGGTTATTGAATCGCTTCTTATCGAGGATGTGACTGATGTGATTTTCAACGGTGCGGACACTGATCTCCAATTCTGCGGCAATTTCTTTATTGGACAACCCTCGCGAAACCGCTAAGGCCACGCGACCTTCCGCCTCTGTTAGTTCATCGTCCCGAAATATCATTTGCGCATTCGCAACAGTGGACCCTACCAGACGCGCAATTTGCGAATGTGTTCGTTCGACTCTATTGAGAATTCCATTAACGACTGCGATCAATTCGTCGGGCTCGAACGGTTTTGTTAGATAAGCATCTACCCCGGCACGAAATCCCTCGATGCGGTCTGCCGTTTCGTCCTTAGCAGTAAGAAACACAATCGGCACCAACGCTGTTCTCGGGGCGCCACGCAGTTGACGCATCAGTTGATAGCCGTCCATTCCGGGCATGCGAACGTCACTCACTACCAGGTCGGGTACAGCCTCAGCCAGCTGCACAAGTGCTTCCCGACCACTGCGAGCGGTGCTCACATCATATCCTCCAGCTCTGAGGCAGGCTGCCACCGCGCGGAGGAGATTTGGTTCGTCATCAACTACTAACAATCGCTTCGACATTAGCTTCTTCCTGATCGTCCGCTTTGGTCCTGCCCTCGGCGGTCCAAGGCGGCAATAGCACCGTAAAATTTGTGCCCAGTCCCAGCTTACTCTCGACGATAATCTCGCCTTCCAGTTGGTTTACGATGTGGCGAGCCAGGTAAAGGCCCAAACCGACACCAGAAACTGCAGTACTGGATGGAAATTCGTTAGCTTCCAACTGAGTCCCCTCAGAACGCGCCCGATAGAATTTGTCGAATACGTATGGCAGGTCAACTTTAGAGATTCCTTGCCCGCTATCCTCCACAGTGATTGCTATCCGCTCATTGGCCACATGGCCTGAGACAAGAACCCGCCCACCATCGGGCGTGTATTTGATCGCGTTATCAATTAAGCCCCGAACGACTCTGCGTAACCCTTCGAAATCACCCTGAGCAGGAGGTAGCTCAGCCGGGACAACGGTTGACAGCCCGAGGCCCAGCGACTCGGCCCGGTATCGCTCCGCCTCTACAGAGGACGCGATCACCTCACGAACATCTACTCGCGATTTGTGAAGTGCGTAGCCGCCGGATTCAATACGCGAAAGATCCAACAAGTTACCGACGAAATCTATTTGCCGATCACACTCAGTCGCGATAGTTTTCGAGTAGTCAAGCCGTTCCTCGTCCCCCAACGCGCCTCGCTGTAGCAAGTGTGCAAGTACCTTTATAGTGGTCAGCGGTGTCTTTAATTCATGGGAAACACTACTTACAAAATCTGACTTCAACCGATCCAGCTCCGTGAGTCGTTCTTCCCGCTCTTCGATCCTATCGGCCATGGAATTGAACGCCGTTGCCAGGTCGCCGATTTCGCCGGCGTCAGTGAGCGGTGCTCTCGCCGATAGATCGCCCGCGCCCAGTTGCTGCGCGGTCGTACGCAGACGCCGGATAGGAACTACAATACTGCGCTCTATCACCAGGGCTGCCGTTATTGCTAACAGCAACGCAATGAGTCCAATTAGACCGTAGCGGGTAATGCGACTACGAGCTGGTCCATAAAGCGTTGTACTTGGAACTCCAATCATTGCTATCAAACCGGTGTCCCTGACGCGTGCTATCCCGTATACGCGCTTTATTCCGTCAACCGGACTGGTAAGCTCGGTGACGCTTGTTCGCTTCTCGCCGAGTACCGACGAAAGCGGGGCCCAACTCAAGTCGGCTTCCGTAGGTGCCTCTGAACCGCGTCGCCGATAAAGGATGTGACCATCTGAATCCAAAACGGAAAT
>JBGSYG010000045.1:0-9592 GCA_041750995.1 Pyrinomonadaceae bacterium
CAAATCAAAAGCCCCAGCGCGCCGTTGCAGCTCGGCCATTGAAGCGACAAACTCCAACGTCGAACGTCGATCGACCTGGACCAGTGGCACCGCCCGGGCGAAACGGCGGCCACGGGTCCAAAGGAGCAGAAGTATCAAAAGAACGATTTGCCCGACGAGCGGCAACACCGGTGTTCCTGAAAAGTAGGCGGCGAACTCGTTGCGTGTCACGCCGCGGCCTTGATGATATTCATCGAAAGCAATCAACCCAGTGCTTTCACCAGTTGGCCGGGCATCCAGCACGTTGATCGCCAGTTGCAGGTTATCTTTCAACCTGAGGCCTCCGTTAGCAAAAATATACGGGTCGCCAAGCACGATGATGCGACCACGGCCGTGAGGATAGTCTATGAGTAAAGGCCGGCGCGCCTCCCCGAGGTGCACCACGGGAGCCGGCGAAGTCGCGTTTGCCGCCGTTTCATCAATGGTTACAGTAATGGGTTCGGGCGGGTATTCGGGATCAAAGCCAGACTGCGTTTCCGCTTCTTCCTCCTCTGGCGCTTCGGGTTGGTCCGCCGTCGATTGTGGTTTCCCTGCACCGGTTTTTTCCAGCCGCACAAAACTAAAACCGGCTGCGAACTTTGAAGGTTGAATCGAGTCGATGTCTTTTGTTAGTGCAGTAGGCTGCGAGGCTTTGACCGCTGTGACATTTTCGGTCATGGCTGCAACATCGGCCGGATCGATCGATAACGAGGGCAATTCCGAATACTCGGTTGTGACCCGCCACTCGCCTGAGTGAGGCATTAAATCGGTTTCGGGGCGCCGATCGACGAGCACTAACCTGCCGCCGCCCGCCACCCATGCGAGCAAAGTGTTGGACTGCTCCTCATCGATGGTTACCGGCGTGTCGCCGATAATTACAAAAGTGCGCACGGCTTCGTTGCCTTTGCCCAGCAACTTGTCGGGCGTCTCACGCCAACGCATCACCTTGCTTCCGGATTCATTGAGAAAGTCGTAAAGCGCGCGCGTACCCGTGGGCCCGGCGTGATAGCTGGAACGATTCGGTGATAGTTCGAAATCCTTCGTCTCTTCTTCACTGACATAATTCGCCGCGTTGATCGCAAACAGAACTCCGATGAGGAGCAGGATGGTCCCAATGATGGCGAGTTTTTGCCGCATTAGTGAATTAGCTTAGTCCTATCTCAACTCCTGAAGAGCTTGCTTGTAACGTGCGCGGAAATCTGTCCAGTCGGCATCAGTCGCTGAGATGAAGCCGTACCAATGCCGTTCGAAACTGTCAGTCAGTGATTTGACGTTAGTGTGCAGCGGTTCCACTTCGCGCATGGCTCCCAGGTAGTCGCGATTCGTTTTGTATTGGGCAAGGCTAAGGACCTTGCGGTCGCCGAGTTCAACTAATAATGCGATGTAGGCTTTGCGAATTGCCGCCCGAAGTTCGCCACGCCCGGCAAGCTCTTCGGCACTCGCGAGGATGTCGCCCGCCGATTCATCAGGCACTAAAGTTTCTCCTAAGACAATTCGCGGCCCGGGCTTGGACTTTTTCTTCCCTCGCCTCCTCTTAAAAATTCGCGGCGCAAAAGTTTTTATTACGAACGCTATGACTCCCAGCGCGAGAAGAACCACGAGCACCTGGGCCACCGCACTGAGCCAGCCGGCGTTTCCCGGAGTCATGGGTTTCGGTTTTGGGATCAGCTGGCTCAGCCATTTCATCAACCGGTTCCAAAGTCGCGTGAGCGCACTTTCGTTCTGAATACTGCGAGAGTATTCAGGCCGGCTCAGAATATCCGCGAGGCGTTTACTGGCTGCTTCTTTGTCGCTCGGTGTCCTGCCACTCTGGTCAATTTCCTCGACTCGCTGCTCCAGCGCGCGCAGTCGCTCCAGGATCCTGGTGAGTGTTCCTGACCGGTCCATTTGAGTTTTTTCGTAGGCCTCGAGCTCGCGATGCAACCAACTATTATTGACGGTGACTGTCACTCCGCCTGTCTCGACGGTGTCGGTTTCGGGTAAGGCGGCCCGAACCGCGGCAAGCGTTTGGCCAATGCGAGTCGCGCGGTCGGTTTCAGACTCGCTCTCATCATGCTGACGCATCGTGTCGAGCGCGGTGATTGATTCGCGCAGGTGCAGGTGATATTCGGAGAGCGATTTGGCTGTAGCAGTAACGACCGCAAGAGTCAGCAACAACAGCAGTGCACACGACAGTCGTATTGCAACGCTCGAAATCTTTGCGCAGTCCACTCGGCGAGCAGGGATACGAAGGTGAAGTAGGTGGCGCACTCAGCGACTCATCTCAGGCCCAGCATACTTCCCGGCGAGGCGAAGTTTTGCGGTGGTGTAGCTCCAGGACTTTGCACAATCGCCGGAGCGAAAGGCGAAGTCACATTAATGTCCGGCATTTGGCCCAGGTGTTGCGCGGCCATTAGCTCGATGTCGTAACCTTCATGACGCACACGTTCGTCTACATAAAGTAGCGACAGTCCCAGCATCCAGACCGGCGCGAGCACGATTGAACTGAGTGGTTCCATCACGCTGTAACCGATGGCGTACCAGGCGGGCCAGTTTGCAGCGTTCCATGGCGCAGGATCGATGCCGTTTAAGTATCCATACCAGCCGAGCGGAACCACAAGAATCATCAGGGCCGAATAGGTGGCGAAGGCGATGAAGAGCGTCATCGCCATGAGCCGGCGCACGTTCCCACGCGCGAGCGTAAAACTTCTGCTGATCGATTCAAACACCGGCTTACCTTCTACCAACATCGCCTGCGGCACATAAGCAACGCGTCCGACAAAAAAGAAGAAGAGCCAAAGGGCGACAAAAGTTCCGGCGGTAAACCCAACCACCGCTACTACTACTGGAAACCAGCTTGGTAAAACTTGTGCGGAGATCAGCGCGCCGATACTAATAATCAGCACAGCCATATAAAAGCCAAAGAGTGCGAGGAAAGCCGAAAGCATGGCCCACAGCAACATTACGATTGACGCCAGCAACAATGACCAGAAGCGCGAGCGAACCGCTGCGTAAGTAGCGCGGACGGTGACCGGATGATTCCACAACAAATGCGTGACGAGGTTTCGAGCAGCTCCGCCCATCACCAAAAGGCTGAAGACGTGCCCACTGATTATTAACAAAAACCCAACAATCGCTGCCATGAGATAAAGGGCCAGCATGCCCCCATCATCGGTGGTGAAGCCGCGACGCCAGGCGATCGTAAACATTACGGAACCGATGGTGGAGATGATTACCGGAGGTGCGGCGATGCGAATGAGGGTAAAGAGGTGACGGCGATAGAGACGAACGGCCCGATCAATCAAATCTCCGGCGCCAAGCGGGGCCAGCGGCAAGTGATTAACAGGGAGGTTAGGCATTGGCAGCTATCAATCGCGCAAATCTTATCACGCACAACTCGACCTCGATGCTGTCGGCATTTTTGATTGCGTGCTGGGCGGCTGGCTAATCACGAATAAAGGTTACGAGTGATAAAAACATCCAAAATTTAGAAGCAAAATCCAAATATTCAACACGCTTTACTCCAGCCTAAGCCAATCGAGATACTCAAGTGTACTAATAATTGATGTTAGCGGTGTCGGTCAATGTTTGAGGCTGGCGGCATGATCCTTGCAAATTGGCGCAAAAAGAAGCTTTGACTTCGAAGCAGTCTCTGGAGCCCGCTGCGGCTGAAGAAGTAAGTCCCATCTACCAGGCTCCGCTTAAATACAATTGAAGAGGAGAAACGCATGAGGAGATCCCTACTAATCACGCTTGCAGTACTTGCGTGTAGTTTCTTGCTTTCACCCTCGGCAACGGCTCAAACGATCAACGGAAGCATCTCTGGAGTGGTCACAGATGCTAACGGCGCCGCCGTTGCGGGTGCGATGGTTACGGCTACCCAAGTGGGAACCGGTCAATCACGCGATGCAACAACCAATGAGGAGGGTTTGTATCGCATTTCAAGTCTGGGTATCGGTGGCTACTCAGTCAAAATTGAGAAGGCAGGCTTTGGATCGGTTTCTGAGACGACGCAGGTTAGCTCGGGCGCCGATACCACTGTCAATTTCAAATTATCTGCCGGCGCAGTAACGGCTCAGGTTGAGGTTACCGACACGGGCGCGATTCTTGAAACCACCCAAAGTCAGGTTATTAAGACTGTGGATCAGCGCAGGATTCAGTTGCTTCCCGGTCGTAATACATTAAACGGCCTGGCGTTGCTAAATCCCGGAGTGTTGCCAAACCAGAACGGACGCCCTGGTTCAGGGTTTGCCGTTAACGGCAATCGCACACGCTCCAACAATTTCACGATTGATGGCGCGAATAACAACGACCAATCCCTTTCGATTCCGCGCCAAAACTTACCGTCAGAAGCGATTGGCGAATTTCAAATCATCACCAATACGTTTGCCGCGGAATATGGCCGGAACTCGGGCTCATACGTGAACCAGATCACTCGATCTGGAACAAATGAGTTTCACGGTGCCGGCTTCTGGGCGTGGCAAGGCAACGGCCTCGACTCGCTCACCACAAATCAGCAGCGCAACTTTAATGCTGTGCGCGCTGCGAACCCTAACTTGACGGATAAGGAGGTTTTGCGCCGGGTTCGGGGTGTAACTGCTGACACTATCTACGGGTTCACAATAGGTGGGCCAGTTGTCAAGAACCATACGTTTTTCTTCACGAGTATTGATCTTAATTACGTTCGCCAGACGGTCAGCTCTGTCACTCGCGCTGCCTTGACCGCAGAGAGCCGGGCGTTGCTTTTAGCCAATCGCGGCGCGTTCGCATCTCCCGGGGCCGTGGACTTTTTGCTGAATAATTTTCCGGCGGCGAACGATCCGACGCTTCCTGGTGGAACCCTGGCGGGGTCGCAGGTTGTTGCGAGAAATGCCGCCGGCAGTCCGGTCACCGGAAATACGGCAACATCTACCGTGACGTTCAATACTTTTAACCGCACTCAGGGGGTGGGTATTCCGTACGGTACTAACTTTGGTCGCTGGCTGGCTAAGATCAATACAAAGATCAATAGCAAAGATCAGCTTTCGGTCCGTTACCTTTACGACAGGTTTGAGGACCCGGGCGCGCCTGCGAGTCTTCCGGGGTTGGAAATCGGTACACTCGTGAGGAACGATTCCTTCACTGTCAACGACGTCTACATCATTAGCTCTAACTTGATCAACGAGGCGCGTTTTACGTATAGCCGTCGCGAGATCGCTTTCCCAGAAAATCTTGACGCATTTACCAATGGGTCACAGCTCTCAGTAGTTGGGGCTTTAGGTGCATTCAATGGCGGTAACGCCAATTTCCCCCAAAACCGCCTGGATAACGTGTTCGAATGGACGGATAACGTTGCCTACACGACCGGCAATCACGCTTTGAAGTTTGGCTACAACCTGCTGCGCTACGATTTGAATAGCGTATTTGCCCCAAATTCAAAGGGGTTCATCAGCTACAGCAGCCTGAACAACTTCCTGAACGATGTGTCCAACGGCGTTCAAAACGCAGTGGGCGACTTCCAAACGCAACCGATCACATATGAACACAGTATGTTTGCCCAGGATGACTGGCGCGTTAATCCGGACCTAACGTTGAATCTGGGTCTGCGTTATGAGTATGTCACCACGCCTTTTGGGTACTTCTCAAATGCTAAGCCGGATATCAATAACTTTGGCCCACGCATTGGGTTCGCCTGGAATCCGAAGAAACGGTTCGGGGGCAATTTTGTTCTCCGCGGCGGCTACGCGGTGGCCTATGATCAGGTGTTCCAAAACATTCTGCTCAACGTCTCGCGTAACTATCCACGCGTAGTGACCAACACTTTGACGCAGTGCACGGGCTGCGCACCATTTAATGGCTTCGGCAATATCCCGCTGACAGCCACTACCACTCAAACGACGCCGGGCGCAGCCAATGTTCGTGCTTTCTTTGCCAGAACGCCTGCGAACCTGCCGGCTAATCTGGCGCAACTGCTCGACTATCGCTTCTATGCACTAAACGAACGCGCCAAGTCGCCGCGTTCGCAACAGTGGACCGTAAGCCTGCAGTACCAGCTCGGCAAAGACTATGTGGTCAAGGCTGAGTATATCGGCACTAAAGGCAGCGACTTGGTTCGCGAAATTGAGACGAACTATGGTTTCTCGCCGCCTATTGGCAACGGCCAACGTCTCGATCCCACCCAGGGTTCGATCGTCGTGGGCCAGGGCCTGGCACGGTCGATCTACCACTCGGGTCAGTTCACCCTGGAGAAACGATTCGGCTCAATAAACTTGTTCGGAGTCAATTGGGGTAGTACGCAGTTCAACGCCAACTACACCTACAGCTCGTTCATCAGTGAGTCTGACGACGTGCTGGGCGGTCAAACCAACCGTACCATTCCTTCCGACCCGCGTGACCCCCACTCTGATCGTGGTCGCTCCGGCTTCGACCAGCCGCATCGCTTCGTGCTGAGTTCAATCTGGAGCTCGCCGGAAGTCTTCCGTGGCAATGGGATTCTCAACCGCATCTTCAGCGGTTTTGATATTGGCACGGTTACCACCATCGCGAGCGGTATTCCGTTCACAATCTATAACGCCAACAATGCGGCGGGGATTTTGTCGAGCCAAATCTCGACAGTGTTCCTCTCACAGCATGTGGGCCTAAATCCAAACGGCGCCCCGGGAACGTTCACGACGGCAAGTGCCACCGGTGTTCCCGTGGATGCGAATGCGCAATACATCATCTACCCGGCAAACTCGGGCATCTTCGGTAGTCTGGGTGCCAACACCGAGCGCACGCCGAAGACGAACAATACAAACCTGCGTATAGCGAAGAGATTCAGGACGTTCGGCGAAACGCAGAGTCTGGGGTTCAGCATGGATGTCTTCAACCTCTTCAATCGTCGGAACTTTACTGTGATTCCCACGAACACGTTGAGTGCGACAACGACTCCTGCTTCATTCCTCAATTACGGATTGACGAACGTCGCGGGCCGCGGGTTCTTGTTCGGCGCCCGTTACGAATTCTAATCCCCGGGATTGAAGTCTGATCCTCGACTGACCAAGGGGCTCGTCGATCCGCCGCGAGGCAGATCGACGAGCCTTTTATATTTCCTCAGCTTAACGGATCATGTGGGCGATCTATTTTCAGGGAAGGCGGCGCGACCATGCGTAATTCTTCAACTCCCAAAGCGGTTTACGTGACACTCGTCTTAGCCTGCGTTGCAATTCTCGCTGCTCAAGTAAACGGCCAGACTCAGAAGCCAGATCAGAAGCCTGATGATGTGGTGCGGGTGGAGACCGGCTTGGTGCAAACCGACGTCACAGTGCTCGACAAGAACCAGCGTTTTGTAAAGGATTTAAAGCCAGCCCAATTCCGGCTTGAAGTAAACAACAAGCCTCGCGAGATTCTGTTCTTTGAACCGTTCGTAGCCGGTAGCCGCAGTGAGGATGCACGGCTCGCTGCCGCTCGCGGGCGCGCCAATGGAACGGAGGCTCGTACGCTTATTTCCGATCGTGGCCGCACAATCTACTTCTATCTCGACGACTATCATCTCTCCGCAAAAAGCGTTGAGCGCATTCGCGTGCTGCTGAATGACTTCGTTACTCAAACAAAGAAAGAAGAGGATGAGGTTACGATCGTAACTGCAACCGGACAGCTCGGGTTCCTCGAACAGCCCACACGCGAGAACGCAGTGCTGCAAAAGGCGATCACAAGTTTTAGCCACAAGAATTTTACTGCGACCGATGCGGACCGGACGCCGATGAGTGAGTACCAGGCGCGCGCAATTGTAAACGGGGACCAGCGCATAAAAGATTACTTTGCCGAGCAACTCGCGAAAGAGACCCGGCTTCCCAGAGCTCGTGGTCCGGCGACTCAAAGTCGCAGCCGCTCGCAAGTCGACGATATGGTAGGCAGTCGAGCTCGAGCCATAGTTGAACAACTAACGACTTATACGATGGGAACGTTGGCGGGAGTCGATCGGCTGATGAGATCAGCTGCGGTCGCACCCGAACGGAAAATCTTGTTTATGATCTCGGAAGGTTTTTTGCTCGATAATAAACAGGTAACTGAGCAAGCCCATGCGCAAATCTCCGATGCTGCCGCCCGGTCAGGGACAGTGATTTACGCGATTGATGCGACAGGTTTGATGTCTGGAATTCCCACAGCCTCCACGCGAATGGCGTTCGACAACACCGGCAGACTGATGAGCACTAACATCTCTGGGTTGATAGCTGCACAGCAACCGTTGTACGCACTTTCAGTGGACAGTGGAGGCCGCCCGATTCTTAACACCAATAACATCACTACCAAGGTGTTCGGAGAAGCATTGGAAGAGACCGGGGAATACTACCTGCTGGCCTGGCGGCTTGATGACGAGGAACGGAGAAGCGGAACGTTTCAAACCATCAACTTAGCAATCCTGGATCGGCCTGACTTGCAGGTACGGGTTCGGAATGGCTTCATCACTGCGAGCGCACCTGATATAACGCCGAAACGCGATGGAGACTCGAAAAAGAAGAAGTCGAAAGAGCTTGACCCGCTTGACACCGCACTGCATTCGATATTTCCGCAGAGAGGTTTGCCAGTGTCGCTAGCCCTTGGATATTTGGACACGCCAGAAAAATTTGCGTTGGTCACTGCTACTATCGAAGTTGGTCGTGATGCGCTAGAGACACAAGCAGGAGAATTGGAAGTGCTGGGCACAGTCATTAATGAACAGGGAAAGTCCATCAACAACTTCGATCAGGGCCTGACCATCACCGGGGGCGGACAGCGTCTTATCTACAATCATCAACTACAACTAGCTCCTGGTCTTTATCAGATTCGGGTCGCCGTCCGTGATAAGAAAGGCGGCAAAGTTGGCAGCGCCTCTGAGTGGATTGCAGTGCCGAATTTGAAGGACGGCAGTTTTGCTTTAAGCAGCCTATTCCTCGGAGAAATGAATGATGAGGCGTTCGCTAGTGGCAAGCTACCCATCAATGCCGATCATCGATTTCGCTCAAACAGTCGCCTGGGATTTTTTACTTACGTCTACAATTCGCAACAAGCGGGAAGCGATAACGACGTCGCAATTCAGATTCATATTCTCAGGGACGACCAACCGGTAATCACAAGGCCGAGTATTAAATTGGAGGCGGCGGGAGCGCCAGATCCGACACGCATTGCGTTTGGTGAAGACTTGTCGCTCGAGGATTTGCCGGCCGGACGGTACTTGTTACGCGTCACCGCGGTAGATCGCCTTTCCAAAAAAACTGCCAGCCAGGTTTCGCGATTTACGATCTACTGATCAGGAGTCAGGAGAAAGTAGGCAGTAGGCAGTACACAGTAGGCAGCGCGGCTGAATCTGTATTCGAAAAATTCCTGACTCCTCACCGCCGACTCCCGACTCCTGTCACTGCCTCCTGCCGACTGCCTCCTGCCTTCCGCCTACTTCTCCTGTCTCCTGTCTCCTGACTACTTCATCACCTCAAATTCAAAGTGCAGTTCCTTGCCGCGGCAAATGTTGCTGAGGTAGAACTCCCAGAACTTGCGCGTGAAGCGAAACGCCGGCCAGTGCTGGTCGAGATTTGTGACTAGCTCAAGTCCCAGAGCGCGCCAGAGATTCGCGAGCGTGACGTAAGTGCGGAGCGGCTTC
>JBGSYG010000046.1:0-31514 GCA_041750995.1 Pyrinomonadaceae bacterium
ACGAATCTTCAGCGTCGCGTCAGCGACGGCTGGGGTTCTGATATCTTGATTGCGTGGTGCAAGAAATCAATTCGTCGCTACGCGACAGGATCGATTGGTGGATCCCCAAACCCGGCTTTGAAAAGCCGGGCTAAAATCAGCTCGACGCTCCGCGTCGGCGCCCCACTGAAAGCGGCGGAGCCGCGAAACGTTTTGGTGCTGATCGGTAAGCAAGCCTTACCGCAACGAAGGCGGCAAGCCGCCCTTGAACTAACATGATGGCAAACAACGTAGCGAGGAAGTTTTTGATTCGCGGTGAGGTGCAGGGCGTTGGTTATCGGTTCTTCGCCCAGCGGGCGGCGGCGCGTCATCAAGTAGTCGGCTCTGTCCGAAACATGCCTGATGGAAGTGTCGAAGTACTTGCCGAGGGAACCGCAGCGACTGTCGAAGCTTTCAAGCACGAGCTGGCGACAGGGCCACAGTGGGCGTCAGTAAAGCAGGTTGAAGAACTCGTGCTTGAACCTACCGGACATTACGTTAGCTTTTTGATTGAAAAATAATCAGAGCTTGTACTTTGAACTTAGAACTTTGTTCTTTGTTTGTGTTATGAATCTTACGTCCCAAACCCCGAAACTGCTCTCTTAACTAAGAACAAAGCTCCAAGCTCCAAGTACCAAGCACAAAGTTCAAAGTTCGGATCCAAAGTCCAAAGTCCCAAAGACCAAAGCCCAATCAATTTATGAATCACTTACGAGAATTGATCAGAGAAGTGCCTGATTTCCCGAAACCGGGCATCAACTTTTATGACATCACCACCCTGCTAAAGCATCCCGACGGCTTGAAAGGAACTGTGGATGCCCTCGCCGCAGAATACGACGGCACCAAGGTGGACGTCGTCATCGGCGTCGAAGCGCGCGGATTTATTTTTGCTCCTGCGCTTGCCTATCACCTCGGCGCCGGCTTCGTCCCCGTTCGCAAACCGCGCAAGCTGCCTGCCGAGTGCGCTTCGATCTCTTACGATCTTGAGTATGGCCAGGACACGCTTGAGATCCATCGCGACGCGATCGGTAATGGTCATCGCGTGTTGATTGCCGACGACCTGCTCGCCACCGGCGGCACTGCGAAAGCGGTGGTTGATCTGGTTGAGCAACTTGGCGGTGAAGTTGTCGGTCTCGTGTTCGTAGTGGAACTGGAATTTCTGCCCGGACGCAAGAAGCTTGAAGGTTACGAAGTGAAGTCGCTGATTAAGTATAAGTCTTGAAGACGGTCTTTGGTCTTTGGACTTTGGTCTTTGACTGTCTTGCCTTGTTGACTCTTAAACGCCAAGCAAGAGTTAGTTCTCAAGGCCAAAGATCTAAGACCAAAAACCAAAGCCCAAAGACCATCCTATACAATTCACGATTTCCGATTTACGATTCACGAGTTCGTGCTCCCGTAGCTCAGCTGCATAGAGCGTCCGCCTCCTAAGCGGAAGGTCGCGCGTTGGAATCGCGCCGGGGGCACCAAATACCAGTAGGCAGTAGGCAGTAGACAGTAGCCAGTAAGCAGAAGGCAGTTGGCGGAAGAACCAAAGACCAAACACCAAAAGTTCAAAGTCAAAGACCAAACACACCAAACACCAAAGTTCAAAGTTCAAAGTCAAAGTCAAAGTCAAAGTCAAAGTCAAAGACCAAAGACCATTCTTATCACAGACATCTCAAGCGGCTACCCGAGACACTAAGACGATCATGAAACGAATCCTTCTGGTTCTTGCGTTTCTTGTGCTCTACATACTGCACCAGGATTTTTGGTTCTGGCGCACGGCCCATCCGGTGGTGTTTGGCTTCATACCCATCGGTCTCTTCTATCAGGCCTGCTTCTCCGTGGCTGCCGCATTCTTCATGTGGCTGCTCGTGAAGTTTGCCTGGCCCGGTCATCTCGAGCGTGAGATCGAAGCTAAAGAACGTCAGGAGGACGCCCCCTAGTGATTCCTGCAATCGTTGTCTTTCTCTATCTCGCCGCCGTCCTCTACATCGGAATCTTCGCTTTCCGTAAAGCCAAGGGCAAAGAAAAGGCTGAGGATTACTTTTTAGCGAGCCGCTCGCTCGGTCCTTTCGTCTTTCTCTTTTCACTCTTTGGCACAAACATGACCGCCTTCGCGATCCTGGGATCGTCGGGGCACGCGTTTTCCAACGGCATCGTCACGTTCGGACTGATGGCGTCTTCTTCCGGACTGATTATTCCGCTCTCGATCTTTCTAGTAGGCACGCGAGTCTGGGCTCTGGGGAAGAAGTATGGCTTCATGACCCCGGTGCAGATGTTTCGCGACCGCTGGGAGTGCGGAAACATCGGCACAGTGATCTTTGCCGTGCAAGCTGTACTGCTGGTTCCTTACATCATCATCGGAATCATGGGCGGCGGCACGACGCTATCCGCGATCAGCAGCGGCGTGGTGCCTTTCTGGTTTGGCGGCGCAATCGTGGCGATGGTGGTAATGAGTTATGTCTTCTTCGGCGGCATGCGCGGCACTGCCTGGGTCAACACTTTCCAGACAGTATTGTTTCTTTTATTTGGCGCGGTCGCGCTCATTGTGATCGGAACGGGCATGGGCGGCTTTCGTAACGCCGCGCAGTCGATGCTCTCAGCTCCGGCGTTTGCTCCTTTAATGACGCGCGAGCGAATCTCGCCGCTCTACTTCTTCAGCTACACCTTTATTCCGCTTTCAGCGATCGCATTTCCCCACATCCTGATTTTCTGTTTGACCGCGCGCAAGATGGGCCAGTTTAAGAAGACGGTAATCTTCTATCCTATCTGCATTCTGGCCATTTGGCTGCCTTGTGTATTTCTCGGCGTGATGGCGAATCGGGTGTCGGATGTGCCGGAGATTCGCGCGAAGCAGGAGGCGCGGCGCGTGTTGGCGACGCAGGGTAAGAACATGGCGCCCGAGCAACGCGACGAATTACGGGAACAAGCGGCAGGCGACGATGTGATCATGTTATTGCTGAAGCGTTATGCGCCGCTCTGGCTGGCCGGGTTGCTGGGTGCTGGAATCATGGCAGCAGTGATGGCTAGCGATTCGCAAATTCTGGCGCTCTCGACGATGTTCACTGAGGACGTGTTCGCCTTTTATGGAGGTAAACGCAGATTCGGGGAACGAGTGCAGGTGCAAACGGGCCGCATCTTTATTGTCTTGATTACGTTGTTCGCTTACGCGGTAGCGCTGCAAGCGCCGGAAACGATTTTTGAGCTGGCGATTCAGTACGCGTTTTCGGGATTTGCTGCTTTGTCGCCGCTGCTAATTGCGGCGTTGTTCTGGAGGGGAAGCACTAAGTGGGGCGCGCTTGCGTCGACAGTTTTTGTGGCTACAGCAGTCGTCTCGGTGGCGATCTATCAGCACGTGGTGCCGGCACCCGCTCCGGGACCCGCGATAGTTTCCTGGGCGCCAGGTGGTTTAGAAGTGCTGACGCGCACTCCAGGCGGGACGGCTGTCTTTGGTTTCATGCCGGTGGTGCCGATGGTGATCATCTCGGCGTTGTTGATGATTGTATTTTCGTTAGTGACGGCGAAACCGAAAGCTTCGACAATCGCGAGATATTTCCCGAAAAAATAAGGGGAAGAGGGGAAAAGGGTAAAAAGGGGGAACGCCGTGCAATCCAATTCTCTTGTTACGTTCCTCCCTCCGCTTCCCCCGTTCCCCTTTTCCCTGTTCCCCTGATTCCTTCTATCCAAAACAATAAAGCTTCCCATCCTGAGCGCCGATGACGATCCGGCCACGGCCGATCGCCGGTGAGGCCGAGAGTGGCGCCCCGGTGTTGAATTCCCAAAGCAGCGCGCCCGTGCTCAAGTTCAGCACATAAAACCTGCCGTCGTTTGAACCAACAAAAACTCTTTCACCCACGATTGCCGGTGACGACTCCACGCGCGCTTTTGTCGCAAAGGCCCACACAGACTTCCCATCTGGACTTAGACCGTGAACGAACTTGTCGCGACCCCCGACGACGATGCGATCGTTCGTCACGGCCGCGGACGAATAAAAGGGAAACTTGCGTTCTGGATGTTGGTAGCGCCAGCCGACGCGACGGGCGGTAAGGTCGACCATCAAGACCTCGTTGTCGAACGTACCGTAATAAGCAAAATTTCCGCGCAGTGCCGGTGAAGCGCCAGTGTAAGCGTCCGAGGAGACGGAGAACAGCTCGCGCCCATCGGCGATGCGAATCGCGCGGAAGCGTTCATCGCAGCCGGCGATATAGGCTACTCCGGCAGAAACACTGGGCGTTGCATGCACCGGTCCGTTAGTTCTCACTTTCCACAACTGCGTGCCATTGCGAGTCGAAACGCAATACAAGTGCTGATCATAGGATCCAATCAACACGCGATCGCCGACTACGACGGGCGACGACTTAATCTCATTGCCTGCTTTGAATGCCCAAATTTTTTTGCCGTCGGTGGCGTTCACCGCATGCAGCCAGCCCCCAAGGTCGCCCACATAAACCACACCATTACTATAAGCGGGAGAGGATTCGCCGATTGGCGAATCGATTTTGTACTTCCAATAAACCGCACCGGTGTCGAGACTGAGTGCTGTCAGTTCACTTTTTTGGGAACCGACAAACACAGTGCCGCCGACGATGGCTGCGGAAGATTCAATTGAGTCGCCCGCCTCGTAAGTCCAGACCGGTTTGAGGCTGTTAGGCACATTGCCGAGCGATACGCCGGTGAGATTGTGATTGCCGCGAAACTGCCCCCAATTGTCGGCAGGTGTGTCCTGTGCGCTAATGGGAAAGGACAGCAGTAGACAGGAGACAGTAGACAGTAGGAAGCGGAGCGCAGTCCGCAGTCGGCAAGTAGCCGAAACAGTCCGTGAGTTGTCGAAATAGTTTTTCATTGCCAGATAATTAGTATTGACTCGTGTAATTTAGTGGATCGTTCTTACCTGGAGCCTCAAGAACGATCCAAATCCGTACTCGAAACCTGAAACCTGAAACCAGTCTTTCACCACGCCGCCTGATAGATCTCGAATGCTCCGTTGACATCGAAGGGCCGCGGATTGAAACGACCAGTCCATTGGTTAGCCGCCTCATCGGCCAACGAGCGCAAATCAGCATGCGGAATCCCGCTGGCCGACAAGCTGGTCTTTAATCCACCGGCAGCCGCGAGCTGTTCCAGGCGCTGAGCGAGAGCTTCAACCACTTCGTAACCTTGCGGCCCTTCTCCGGCGGCGGGAAGCTGGCTCGCTAACTCACCCAAACTCGCGTAGCGCTCGTTGACCACATTCGCGTTCCAACGCACAACCGTCGGTAACAACATCGCCAGGGCCACGCCATGAACCGTTCCGTATCGCGCTGTCAGCAAGTTGGCGCAAGCATGGGTCGCGCCCAGCATTGAATTCTCGATAGCAATGCCGGCGTAGCAGGCGCCCAATTGCATTGCGGCCCGCGCTTTGAGATTTTTCGGCTCGCGGAAAAGCGTTTCGTAATTTGCTTCGAGCAGACGCCAGGCTTCACGCGAAAACAATTCTGAGAACGGCGTGCGACTGGTTGAGACGTAAGTTTCGACTGCGTGAGCGAGGGCGTCGAATCCGGAGGCGGCGGTAACGGCAGGCGGTTGCGACAGCGTGAGCTCAGGATCGAGGATCGCGAGGCGAAACGCCGCTTGCTTATCACCGCAGGCCATCTTGACGTGTGTCTTCGCGTCAGAAATTACCGCATAACTTTGGACTTCGCTCCCGGTGCCCGACGTCGTCGGAATAGCAATCATCGGCAGCATCGGAAGCGCCGCTTTGCCGTAGCCGACGTAGTCCTGAATCCGTCCGCCATTTGTAAGTAAGAAATTAATTCCTTTCGCGCAATCGAGTGAGCTTCCGCCCCCCAGGCCAATAATCGAGTCAACGTTTAGATCGGCAGCGAATGAGCGTCCGCGTTCGATGGTGTCAGAATCCGGGTCGGCGCCGAAGTCGTGAAATGAGTGCGTTTCAATATTGAGCTTATGGAGTTGGCTGTTGGCGCGCTCCAAATAGCCCACTTTAACGAGATCGTGATCAGTAACTATTAACGCTCGCCTGAAGCCTAGCTCACGGGCACGCGTCGCCAGTTGCTCAAAAGCTCCAGCACCGCTCACCACTCGCGTGGTTAGTTTGAACTCAAACTGATTCATCGGGATGAGAAAAAATGCTCAGTCAGGAAGCTGGGTTTGACGCCGCTAATCGTCATAAAAAAGAAAGAGCGGAGGTAACCGCCCTTCCTGACCATAAGATTCCTTAAGCATGAGTTATTGCGCTGCCGGCTTGGCTGCGGCCGGAACAGCGAGCGCGAATAGCTGATTCCGGTTCGAGATATACAAAGTGCCATTGGCCGGGACCGGCGTCGAGTACACGGAACTTCCCATGTTGATCTCGGCGATGATTTTCTTTGTCTTGCCTTCCTGCATGATCAAAACGTCGCCATCTTCATCGCCAAGATAAAGTTTCCCATCGATCAGTATCGGCGAACCCCAGATGGCGGCGAATAGATCGTGCGTCCAAAGCACCTGCCCTGTTTTCGCGTCAAGCGCATGGAGAAAGCCACTGAAGTCGGACTGGTAGACGACGCCATCCTTAATCGCGGCGGTAGAAATCGAGCGCCGAATCTTGTCGTAATGCCAAACCAAACCTGTCTTGGTGATGTCGCCGCGCTTAGTCGGATCGATGCAGTACATGTGGCCCACACCTTCACCGTGTTCCGGATCCTGACCATTGGCGATGTAAACCTTCTGTTCGTAAACCACCGGCGTGCTAATCACCTCGTTCCGGGTCTTGGGCCAAACTGAATCTTTCGGATTCAGATCAAACTCCCAAAGCTTCTTCCCTGTGAGTGCTTCGTAACCTCGAATCCACCCATCACCCTGAGCATGCATTACCTGCACGACTCCTCCGATGGTTCCTACAGTGGGCGAGCTCCACTGCCCGTGCAGAATGCGTTCGTTGACGGAGTTGTCTTCCCAAACAAGTTTTCCAGTCTTCTTGTTGACGGCAATGATCGCCGGCGCTTTCGGCGACGGCACATTCACATGACTTTCGTCCTGGCCGTTGGAAGTACTGACAAAAATCAGATCGCCATGAGAAACAGGAGACGCGTTCGCCAGGTTATGGGGAAGAGAGCCCACTTCTTCAATCATGTCGAATCGCCAGACGACGTCACCATTCATTTCACCGGCCAGCTTTTCATCAGTGACCGGGCCGTCGTTCTCCTTGTCGCGAAACCCTTCAGTATCAAGACACACCAATTCGGCGCGATTGGAAACGTAGTAAACGCGGTTGCCTTCCACGAGAGGCGAAGAGGCAACACCCTGGTAAGGCCAGTCGTTGACGCGACCTGCGGCTAGCTTGTCATGCACCATCTGCCACAAGAATTCACCCGTGGCTTCGCGAAAAGCCATCAGGATGCCTTTGTCGCCGGTGACTTTGGCGTCGCGCAGACCCTCGTTATTTGTGCCGACGAACACAATGCCGCCTGAAACCACGGGGTTGCCGTAAGTTTGCGACCCTAGCTGCGCCACCCACTTCACGTTCTTTTTAGTTTTCACGTCCCAGTCGATAGGCAAACCTTTCATGCTGGAAACCATGTTGCGGTCAGGCGTGCCGCCCCACATCGGCCAATCGCTACCGCCGGGATCGGAAGCAGAGGCAGTAAAAACAGTAGTAAGTAGACAGTAGCCAGTAGCCAATAAAACCGCTAATACTCGACTTGCCGTGTTCAATTTATGATTAACTCCAATTACATTTTTCAAATACTTCACAAGTTTCCTCCTGATCTAACTCCGGCTTACTGTGAGCTGCGAATCTCGAGCGTCGGGTTTCGAATCGCTTGTTCGAACTACTCATTGCCTTCTGCCTCCTGCCTACTGCTTACTGCCTCCTGACTCCTGCTACTTATTCGCATACACCTTCACGTTATCAAAGTAGATTTCCGCGAGGGCGTTCCCAAAGACGCCCGGAGCACCTTGCTTGTTGGGAATCGGATCGATGCGTTCGATCATCCAGGCAGTAGGCTCTGTTTCGCTCGCCAGCCAAACTTTGCCGCGCGCGCGAACTTTCCCGTCCGGTAAATTTTCAACCTGAAGCTTCATGCGATACCAGGTGTCGGGTTTCCAGGCGAAGGGCATTGTCGTGGTCCTGCCTGTTTCCGGTTGCCAGGGTTCGATATGCAGCGTCTGACTATTGCCGTACAGCGTCAGCACATAACGTTGCGCAATTACGCCAGCATCGCCCTGTTGCCGGCGCTTTTGCATGGCGCTGACATCGGCCTCGACTGTGTAATTCGAGAAATCTGATGGTCCAAAATAGGTACGGGCGCGACTCAGCAGTGAAGATCCTTCCGTTGTCTTGACGAGCACCTTGTTGCCATTAATTTCCCGCACCACGAACTTGAGGGTTGTATTTACCCAGGTCGGTGGAAGCCCGTTGACAGCCACGCTATCGAAACTCTCTGTCCAGGGCAGCGCTGGAAATACGCGCACGCTTGCTGTTCCTGAGACGCTGCCCACTGTCGCTTTCACCAACCCACCGTGAGCGATTGCATCTTCAGCGACGCCCAATTGTCCGTTCGCGATTGAGCCCTTCAAATTATCGAGAGACCAGGAAGCCGCGGGCTCTTCGCGAATAAACACACCACGTTCGTCAAACGCGCGCACCCGAAAATTCGCTTTCGCCCCCGGTTTAAGAATCAACTCCGTGGGCACGACCTGCACATGGGCCACAGTGGCCGAAGCCGGCGCCGTTTCCAGAGCGTTGCTGGCGGGACCCACTTGCTGCGGATTCTTTTTACCAATGGCATAGAGGTTAGTGTCGCTGACGAAGAAGATGCGTCCATTGGAAACGGCGACGGAGCCGATGATGATCTCAGGCACAGCTTCAGTGCCAAGTTGATCTTCATCGAGCACTTCCACCCCGGTAGCGCTTGGTTTGAGAATGAAGAACTTCCCGTTCTCAGTACCGACGTAGAGCTTGCCGTCCGCTAGCACCGGTGAGGCTTTTTGAATCGTTCCCAGGTTGTGCAACCAAAGCCGCTTGCCTGTGTTTACGTCAAACGCCGCGATGTTTGCGCCGTTGTCGATGTGATAGACCCGATCACCATCGAGCACTGGGGAGGAAAAGCCACCTTGCCAACCGTATATTGTCCACTTCGCCTGTTCCTTCTTAATCTCACCTTTTGAAGCCGCATCTACCGCTACCATCATCCCCATTTCACTGGAATCAAGATTCTCTTCACTGTGAGTGAGAATCGCAGTCGTGCCATTTACCACCACGCCGGTGTTCAAGCCGCGCTTGCTGATTTCGTACTTCCAAACCGGTTCACCAGTTTGCGGCTTGATTGCGTGCGTCACTCCGTCACTGGCCCCTTGGATTAGCAGTCTCGTGCCGTTGACGATGGCGATGATTGGCGGTGCATAAGTTGTGTCGTAAGGACGGCCACCGGGAGCACTAATCCACATCGTCTCTCCGGTCTTCTTATCAAAAGCGATAAAGCGATGAGCGCCGCGTCCGTGCTGTCCCCATTGGAAGGTCACGCCACTCACGATCACCAGATCCCCATCGATGATTGGTGAGACCGTGCGTCCCCCGTGAGTTGTCAGGAGACCAAAGTCCTCACCCAAAGATCTTTCCCAAAGCACCTTTCCGTCTTTGCTCATTCCCAACAACGTGCCGCCCACTCCAAAGACAAATATGTTTCCCGTCTGCGGATCGCCGACAGGCGAAGCCCAGCCTACACGGTGCGGCGGTACGTCGCTGAGATAGACGTTGAAACGATGCTCCCAAAGCAGCTTGCCGCTGTCGGCGTTGAAACACATCACTCGCTCTTGTTCGAGTTCACCTTTGCCCGCGGTGTTTTGCAGGTAGACGTGATCGCCGACCACGATCGGCGCCGAGCGGCCGCCGAAAGGAGCTTTCCAGGCAAGGTTCTCCCCCGCGGGCGACCACTTCGCCGGCAGACCCTTTTCCAGGGAGGTGCCGTTGCGAGCGGGTCCGCGCCACTCAGCCCAGTCGTTTGCCACTACCGGGACGGCAAATAAAATTAGCAAGAGGTACGAATAAATGGACGAAGGTCTAGTCATTTTGGATCGCATCTTAATCTGTCCGGGAAATTGTCGGGAGTTCAAAATCCAGTTATGAGAGCAAGAAAGTATCTGCGCCGCGTGCAACCTTAAAGATGTAGAATACGTACACTCGCGTTGCAGTGATTCAGTTTTCTTTCGATGTTCTCGTCTTTACCTGCTTGAATTTACCATCTACAGGTTCTACTCCCAAAAGCGTGGAGGAGTTTCATGAAGTTACGACAGCTACTCATGCAACCGCTGGTGCTACTGATTGCCTCATTTTCAGTCATCGCCCAAGTCGCTAGTCCGTCCCCATCGCTTAACGATCAGATGTGGGAAGCCGTGCGCAAAGGCGACGCGGCAGCAGTCACAGCCTTGCTCGACAAGGGCGCCGATGTAAACGCGAAGTTTCGTTACGGCTCAACCGCTCTTTTTAAAGCTGCCGAGCGCGGCCACACGGAGGTGGTTAAGATCCTCCTCGCTCGTGGCGCAGACCTGAAAGTTAAAGACACTTTCTATCAGGCAACTGCGCTAACGTGGGCCCTGCAGAACGACCACTTCGAAACGGTCCGAGCCATTGTCGAGAAGGATCGTGAAAGTGTCGATGAAGTGCTTCTGACGGGGGTACGTTCTAACGAATTGGCCCTGGTGCGTATCGGGCTGGATGTTGGTGGCGCCAAACCGGCGACCCTCACATCAGCGCTCGCGGCCGCAACAGCAGCAGAAAAAGTTAATGATGAGGTGGTAGAGCTTCTCAAGAAGGCGGGCGCTGTTCCACCGCTCGAAATTGATGCTCCGACATTGGACACGTACGTAGGCAAGTACAAGAGCGAACAAGGAACGGAGATCACTGTTAGTAGAAACGAAAAAAAATTCATTGCGACGGTGACGGGGCAGCCGCCGATTGTCTTGATGGCAACCGACAAGACTACATTTCAGCCAGTGGCATTCGACGGAATAGTCGTTACCTTCAAGTCACAAGGCGATAAGGTGACGAGCTTCGAGCTGCAACAGGGACCAACGAAGTCGATGTACACGCGCGTCCCGTAGGCCAGAAGGCGGAAGGCGGAAGGCAGTAGGCAGTAGGCAGTAGGCAGTAGGCAGTAGGCAGTAGGCAGTAGGCAGTAGGCAGTAGGCAGTAGGCAGTAGGCAGTAGGCAGTAGGCAGTAGGCAGTAGGCAGTAGGCGGAAAGCAGAAAACTGTTACGGAACAGACTTGAGACCTGAGACGTGAGACCTGAGACCTGAGACTTGAGACTTGAGACCTGAGAACTGAGACCTGGAACCTGGAACCTGAACCCCGGTAATTCAGAAAGATTCAATTATGAAAAAAGTTACCCTCTCTCTAATTTTCGTTATTGCTCTTGTCACGTTGGCGCAAGCGCAGAACTGGCCCCAGTTTCGCGGGCCAGGCGCCACGGGCGTTGTTGAAGGTGGAGCTGCGGCAGCGAAGTGGGACGCCCAGAAAGACGTTAATACCCGCTGGAAAACTAAAATTCCCGGTTTAGCGCATTCGAGCCCGGTAATCTGGGGCGACAAAGTCTTCATTACCACTGCCGTGACCAGCGCCGCGAAAGATGAAACGCGCTATGGACTCTACGGTGACGTCGCGCCGGTCAAGGATGATCCAAAACACACCTGGAAGGTTTATGCGCTCGACAAACAGACTGGAAAGATTCTGTGGGAGCGCGTTGCTTACGAAGGGGTTCCCAAGGTCAAGCGGCATCCGAAATCCACGCACGCCGATTCAACGCCCGTGACTGACGGAAAGTACCTCATAGCCTTTTTCGGTTCGCACGGAATGTATGCCTACAACTTGAAGGGAAAGCTGTTGTGGAAACAGGATCTGGGTCTCTTCGACTCAGGCTGGTTTTATGATCCCGATTACCAGTGGGAGTACGGAAGTTCACCGGTGATCTATAAAGACCTGGTTATTGTTCAAGCAGACGTGCAGAAGGATTCTTACATCGCAGCTTACAGTTTAAAGAATGGCAAGCTTGTTTGGAAGACCTCGCGTGACGAGATCTCTTCGTGGGGGACGCCGACCGTTTATGTAGGAAAGACGCGAGCTGAGTTAATCACCAATGGTTCGCGTGCGATTCGCGGATACG
Organism: Pyrinomonadaceae bacterium; assembly: GCA_041750995.1. GTDB lineage: Bacteria > Acidobacteriota > Blastocatellia > Pyrinomonadales > Pyrinomonadaceae > PSRF01. The sequence continues at coordinate 12,140 of JBGSYG010000046.1, forward strand.
ATCCCGCAACCGGCAAAGAGCTCTGGCGGCTTACGCCCAATTCTGAAGTTACGACACCAACACCTTTCGTCGCTCATGACCTTATTTTTGTTACCAGTGGTTATCGACCGATCCAACCGATCTATGCAATTAAGCTCGGCGCTAGCGGCGATATTTCATTAAAGGACGGCAAAGATAAGAATGAGTTCATCGCCTGGAGCAAGACGCGCGGCGGACCTTATATGCCTACGCCCGTCGTTTATGGCGACCTGCTTTACACCTGTTCCAACCAGGGAGTGGTGACTGCGTACAACGCCAAGACGGGGGAACGAATTTATCAGGAGAGGCTTGGCGGCAAGGGCGGAGCGTTTACTGCTTCACCCGTGGCCTCAGACGGCAAACTTTACCTCTCGAGCGAAGACGGCGAAGTGTTTGTCGTTAAGACCGGGCCAAAGTATGAGCTGCTATCAACCAATCCGGTGGGTGAAGTGATGATGGCGACGCCGGCAATTTCCGATGGTTTGGTGATAGTGCGTGGAGTCAATCACGTCTATGCGTTCGCTGAGCCGGCGAAAGCAAAAGTGGCTAGCAATTGATTGTAGTGGTGCCCCTCCGTGGGCACCCCCGTTGTCCCTTAAAAGAGCGCCCACGAAGGACTGCTTTTACAATTACTAAACAATTCAACTCCCCATAAAGTGTGCTAGATCCGAGTCCTCGAAGGAAATTCAAAAATGAAATCATTGCAACATATCGCCATAGGTTTTTTCATTGGCCTCTCATCTTTACTGCTTCTTAACTTCGAAGCTAATGCCAACGGCGACTGGCCGCAGTGGCGTGGCCCAGCGGGGCAGGGAATCTCAACTGAGAAAAATCTGCCGACGACCTGGAGCTCCACCAAGAACATCAAGTGGAAAACTCCGATTGAGGGTCGAGGACATTCATCACCCATCGTCTGGGGAAAGAAGATTTTTCTGACAACAGCCCTCGATGGGGAAACGGTGCCGGGAAGGACCCCAGGCGTGACGCACAAGATGTCAGACGGATCAGACTTCGTCCATCCCGATGCCGTCGGCGCAGATCTCAAACACACGTTCAAGGTTATTTGCCTCGATCGCGAAACGGGAAAGATTCTTTGGGAGCGTGTGGCCTATGAAGGCCCGGTGCATGACAGCCGCCACAAGAAGGCGAGTTTTGCCTCTTCCACTCCCGCGACTGATGGCAAGTATGTGTTCGCCTTCTTCGGCAGCGAAGGTTTGTATGCTTACGATATGAACGGCAAGCTGATGTGGAAACAAGACCTGGGCAAGCTCGGCACGGCGAGTGTCGGCTACGGCGTCTCTCCCATCCTCTTCAATAACCTCGTGATCATGCAGTGCGACGAAAGCGGTTTCAATTCTTTCATTGCGGCATTCGACAAGAATACCGGAAAAGAAGTCTGGCGCGCGAAGCGCAAGGTTGATGTGACGTGGAGCACTCCCGTCCTTGTGAAGGCTGGCAAGCGCACGGAACTGGTTGCCAGTGCGGCAGAAGCGATCATTTCCTACGACCCGATGACTGGCAAGGAACTGTGGCGACACAAAGGCCTTGAGAGTAATGCCGTTAACACTCCTGTGGTTTCCGACGACATGGTGGTGATCACATCGGGTTATCCCAAAAAGATCACGCTCGCGCTGCGTGGCGGTGGCAGCGGCGACGTGACCGGGTCGCCGCAACTGATCTGGTCGTACGACAAAGGCACGGCCTACGTACCATCTCCTATTCTTTATGGCGATTATCTCTATCTAATGGCCGGCAACGGAACGCTTACTTGCCTCGACGCCAAAACAGGAAAGGTTGCGTACGAAGGGGGACGCGTGCCCAAACCTATCGGATTCACCGCTTCGCCAGTGGCGTTTGAGGACAAGGTGCTGATCACGAGTGAAGAGGGCGAGACTTTCATGGTGAAAGCAGGGCCTAAGCACGAGATTACCGGTACCAATTCCGTGGGTGAACCGGTATTTGCGTCCCCGGCAATTGCGGACGGCAAGATTTTCATCCGCGGGGTAAACAATCTCTTCGCCATTGGGAATTAACCCTGGATTTAGAAGAATCAGCAGCCGCCGGAGGGAACAACTTCGGCGGCTTCTGCGTCTAATCTCTGAAAACCAAAGCGGTAGTGTTAATAATTGACGAAAGCGGACCGTTTTCTTTCCAGGAGTCGTGCGCGAATTCCGTCCGTCTGTTTTCTCGCCTAATGCGTTAGACTTGCTACCGATTCGCGAGTCTTACGCTTTGCCAAAGGAGTTTCAAGATGTTTGCGTCGCAGGAATCTACGCCCTGGTATCAATCGTTAACCGGACTAATCGCCAGCTCAGTAATTCTGCCCCCGGTCGGCCTGGTGCTGCTCTGGATGCGCAAGAATACGCCGATGATTGCGAAAATTTTGGGAAGTGTAGGCATCCTCGTTCTCGCCGGAGTTTACTTCCAGGCGTTCAAAGCCTGGCGGGGCACAAATATTAAGGAAGCCCATTTCGACGCGGTCGAACAAGATCGCGCGCAACAAAAAGCCCAGGCTCCAGCGACGACGGCCGCGACTCAGCCGGCTGCAGCCGCGGGACAGTCGCCTGCACCCGGCCAGACTGCCGCTCCGGGAGCGAGTACTGAAGCCGCGTCAGCGCACGCCACGCGAAACTACTGGACCAATTTTCGCGGTCCAAATCGGGATGGCCGCTACGACGAGATGGCGGTGTTGACGAAGTGGCCTGCAAACGGCCTAACCCCGATCTGGAAGCAACCGATCGGAATTGGATACGCCTCGTTTGTAGTTGCCGACGGGCGCGCTTACACGACTGAGCAGAGACGACGTCAGGAAGTAGTGTCAGCTTATGACGTCAACACTGGACGCGAGCTTTGGGTTCAGGGTTGGAACGCCGAATACAACGACGAGACCGGAGACGGTCCGCGTGCGACGCCAACCTGGGACGAGGGTCGCATCTATGCGCTCGGCGCCACGGGGGAACTTCGCTGTCTCGATGCGAAGACAGGCGCCGTCGCCTGGGGCCGCAATATTCTCAAGGAGAACGGCGCTTCCAATCTTCAGTGGGCAATGGCTGCATCACCCTTAATAGTTGACGACAAGGTGATCGTTTTGCCCGGCGGGCCCGGAGGCAAATCGATCGTGGCTTACAACAAAGTCACAGGGGCGCCTGTTTGGAAATCGCAAAACGATCCGCAAGCATACGTGTCGCCGATGCTGGTTACGCTAGCAGGCCGCCGTCAGATAGTGGTGGTCAGCTCGTCGAGGGTTTTGGGATTAGTGCCGGAGGATGGTGCACTTCTTTGGAGCCACGTCTGGAACACCGACATGGGAATCAATGTTTCGCAGCCAATTCCCGTGGACAAGAATCGTCTCTTTATTTCTGCCGGCTATGGCAAGGGAGCGGCATTGCTCGAGATCAGCGGAAGCGGAAATACCCTTTCCGCGAAAGCGCTCTGGGAAAACATCAACATGAAGAACAAGTTTAATAGCTCAGTGCTTCATGAAGGCCATGTGTATGGCCTGGACGAAGGAATTTTGGGGTGTGTTGACGTCAACACCGGAGCTCGCAAGTGGAAGGGCGGCCGCTACGGTTACGGCCAGGTGATTCTGGCGAGTGGTCATCTAATTATCACCAGCGAGACCGGAGAGTTGGTTTTAGTCAAGGCAACGCCTGAAGCGTTTACGGAAGTCGCGCGCTTTGCTGCTTTGGAAGGGAGAACCTGGAATAATCCGGCGATCGCCAATGGCAAGTTGCTGGTAAGAAACGCGACGCAGATGGCCGCTTACAATATCGCAGCGCAGTAAGAAGTAGGCAGTAGGCAGAAGACCGAAAGCAGAGGCGGAAGCAGAAGGCAAAAGGCAAAAAAGCAAAAGCCAGACAATCAGCCACCGAATAGCGCGCAACCCGCCGATCTATTTGATCTGCGTCATCCGCGTTAATCTGTGGCTGATTTGTCTGCCTGATGCCCTCTGCTACTGCCCACTGCCTACTGCCTACTTGGCTTTCGGCTCCGCGTGGAAAGTCTTGTTGACGATCATCCACTGGCCGTCAATTTTCAGCAGAGACATGTAGTCCGTAAACTTCGTTTGCGGATAATCCAACACAATTTTTGCGATAGCGGCATTTCCCGAGATGTCGACGCTCTCGATGACGCGCTTTCTTTGCGCTTCGTCAGCCGGGGGTTTGCCCGGAGCGTTCGCAATGTATTGTTCGCTCGTCAGCTGCCAGTACTTCCCATCACGAACGGCAAAGAGTTTGGCATCGGGATGGAACACCTTGCGGAAGTGCTCAGCCTGTCCCGTGGCATGGCCGCGAAAATAATGCTCCAGGGCCTGTCGCACGGCCGCGTCTTCGGCATTTTGCGCGCGCGCGGGCAGGAGAACTGCGCCGGTTGCGGCTAGCACTAATGCAGCAATCATCACAAAAATCTTCATATGTTGTCTCCTTGATGGATTATTCATGGACGCAGTGGACCAGGGAAAATAACAGGCCCCGAGGCCAAGTCTATGACTTCAGGTGCGCGGCAAGTCTCTGACTTGCCGATTCCGTTCAATTTCAAATTTAAGGTCTCCGACCTCAGGGTGCCGGAGGTCAAAGACCTGATGGGGAAAATGCAGTAAACCGGCAAGTCAGAGACTTTCCGCGCACCCGAAGTCATAGACTCTGCGCTTATTCCGCGCTATTCACGTTTCATTCACTAGAACAAAAGCTTCAAGCCGAACTGTAAATGCCGGGGATCACGCGCGGACGTTATCTGACCGAACGTCGGCGAACCCAGAAAGTTATCCGGCAAATTGAAGTTTGGATGATTGAAGAGATTAAAAGCTTCAACCCGGAATTGGAGATTAACCCTCTCAGTCAAGTTCGTGTTCTTCACCAGTGAAGCATTAACACTTTGATAGCCAGGACCGTCGATGATGTTCCGACCCGCATTCCCAAAAGTGCCAGGCGCCGGGAAAGCAAACGCGGCGGTGTTGAACCAACTCCCGGTGGACGGCGAACCGAGGTGGGGATCGCCAACCAGATTGGGACGATCATTCGCGCCGAATCCAAGGATCGACCGTCCAGTGCCGCTGTTATCAATTTCAGAAAGCAAAGCTACCGTAAAAGGCCGGCCCGACTGCCAGGTGATAACGCCGAAACTTTGCCACCCGCTCAGGAGCGTGGAAGCCCAGCCATCGTCAGCGAAGTAACGTTTGCCTTTACCGAAAGGCAGGTCGTAGGAATAACTGATGGACAGGCGGTGCCGCACATCGAAATTTGAGCGGCCACGTTCGGCACGCACGTCGTAACTATTCTGCGGGAAGTTTGGATCGCCGGCGCTGCTGAAAAAGTTTGAAGCATCGTCGATCGATTTTGCGAACGTGTAGGAGACGAGGGCAGCCAGTCCGCGCGAGAAGCGTTGTTGCAAACGCGCCTGGAGGCTGTGGTAATTCGAATTGGCGCGCGATTCGAGGAGATTAATGTCGTCGAAGCGCGGATCGGGACGCGGCACAAACGGCAAGCCGGGCGGCAATACACTTGGTTGCGGTTGATTGATATCGCGCGCAGTCAACAGCTTCGTTCCCTTTGAGCCAACATAAGCAACTTCCAAAACGCTCTTGCTTCCTAGTTCTCGTTGTACGTTCAAATTCCAATGCTGCATGTAGGCCGTACGCAGATCTCGCTGGATCGCGAGTGCGGAATCCGGAAGCGGGAAGGGAAAGAAGGTCGGGAACGGATCGCTCAGAGTCAGCGGCAGACCCGGTAACGAGAAGAAAATGTTGTTATCGAAGTAAGGCGAGTTGAAGTAGAGCGCTTCTGTTGGCGCGAGTGCTGACTGATCGTAGTAAATACCGTAACCAGCACGAATGACGGTTTTCTCATCCTCGCCAACGGTCCAGGCCAGGCCCAGCCGGGGGGCAAAGTTATTCTTGTCCGACTTAATTCCGCCGCGCGGCACGCCGTTGGTTCCTACAGGCACGAGGTTGCGCGTCACAAGATCATAAACGTTGGCACGATCGTCAGCATCAACTGGGGGAGAGTTGAACTCGTAGCGCAGACCAGCATTCAGCGTCAAACGCGGATTGATCCGGAAGCTATCGTTAAAGAAGGCGTTGTAGCTACGCGTGCGCAGTTGTTGGGGATTATCAACGCGAGCGACAGTCGTAAGTAATGGGAAACCCAGCAGCAGATCCGCCAAAGCATTACCCGAGATCTGCGCAAACGGCGAGAAGGTCAGCCGGCCGCGCGATTCCACATCTCTAAATGCGTTCTGCTGCGAGAAGCGAATATCGCCGCCAAACTTAATCAAGTGGCTCCCGTGCGAATAGCTGGAATTATTTATGATCTGATAGACGTTAGTGACGCTTTTCTGGGGATTGTTACCTTCGTCGCCGAGCGGCGAAAGCCCAGTAACGCTTATGAAACTCAACCCGGCGTCACGAGGGTTCGGCGAAATTGTCGGCAAGCCCAGTTCGCTATTGAGTTGACTGGCTTCCTGAGTAACAGACGCAGCGACCCGGCTAAAGGCAGCGCGCGTTTCATTAACCAGGTTTGGCGTCACCACGAGAGTTAAGGCCGCCATCGCGTTTTGACTACGACGCTTGACCGTGTCGCCAAAGCCTGGGACTAAAGAAAAATTCGTCCCGGTGAACGGCTCGAATAGATTGCGATCGCCGAAACTGTAACGGAACGTCAAATCCGCCCGGTCGGTTAAGCGATGATCCAGGCGCACGTCGAAACTATCGTTATCATCATGCTGGGTCGGCGAGGAAACGAAATTCCGGAACGGCTCGTTGCGATTCGGTAACGGATAAAGCGCCGCGATGGCCTGACCGATAGGATGAATTCGGATAGGATTAATTACGCCTCCGGGAAAAGCCATCCCGGTAAAAGGATCGATTGGGAGACCAAACAGGCTTTGCGAAAAGTTGCCCTGCCGCTCGAGCAGTGTCGGGACGTTTGTGATTCGAGTAATGCCTTCACGCGAGCGCGTGCCTTCATAGTCGCCAAAGATGAACGTGCGGTCGCGCCTGAGTGGCCCGCCAATTGAGCCGCCAAACTGGTTGCGCAGATATTTGGGCTTTGGCTCGGAAGCTGGTGCAAAAAAGTTTCGAGCATCGAGCGCGCCGTTGCGGTGGAACTCGAAAAGCGAACCGTGCAGTTCATTCGTTCCTGATTTCAAAACCACATTTACCTGAGCGCCGGGATTGCGTCCGAACGAGGCGTCGTAACTGCTGGTGAGCATTTCAAACTCACGAATGGCATCTACTGGCGGCCGAACACCAAAGGTATTCAGTTTGGGATCGAGGTTGTAGACGCCGTCGAGCAGAAAGTTGTTGCTGTCTTCGCGAGCGCCGTTAACGTTGAAAGCAAAGTCTCCGCGAGCTGAGCCGGCAGAACCTGGAGCGGCGGGAGCGGCCCCGGGCACCAGCAAACTAAGTTCATAAAAGTTTCGTCCATCGAGAGGCAGTCCGCTCACCTGACGATTTTCGATGACTGTGCCGATCGATGCCGATTCTTTTTTGAGTTCGGTTTGCGGAGACTCCACGACCACATTGTCCTGATTAGGGCCCGCAACCAGAAGCGTCATATTGAGACGCAATTCCTGATTAACCGTCAAAGGAAGAGATTCTTGAACGTAGGCCGCGAAACCCGGGGACGATACTTGCACTCGATAGACACCAGCGGGCAATGCGGTAACTGCGTATTCGCCGCTGGCGTCACTGGTCGTGGTGCGTGATTCATTTGTGCCAGTATTCGTAAGCGTGATCTCGGCTCCCGATACGACCGCTTTCGATGGATCACCGATCGTCCCCCGGACCGAAGCACGGTGAGTTTGCGCCATTGCGAATGACGGCAACAGGATGAGCAATGCCAGCATCAGAGTTTGGACTGCCGTTGACCTCAAGGTGGATCTCCTTAAAAGTTCCTCGGAGGGAACTACGAAATATCGGACGGGATTTCTTAAGAGCCCGAGTATTATTAACGAGTAGTTCGAAAGTAGCGCAGTTGTTAGCTTGTCCGCAAACTAACAGCGTGCGTTACTAGTCATTAGGATTCGGGTAGTGTAAATGAAACTGATTGCTTGTATACGCCGTATTCAGGCCTAATGGCCCGCATGATCAAATCGGAGCGATACGTATGATGGATCTTTCGCAATTTTCGTTTCCAGTCTTTATTCAAAGAGTTTTAGGCCTCGTTGGCCTTTTATTTATTTTTACTTTCACCGCGACCGCCCAAACAAACGGCACAATCACCGGCACCATTCAAGATACAAACGGCGCTGTGCTCGTTGGGGTCAAGGTTACCGCGAATCATACCGAGACTGGACTTTCCCGGACTACTACGAGTGAAGACGAGGGAAGGTTCGTTTTTCCCGGACTGCCCGTCGGACTTTATACACTCCACGCCGAGTTCACAGGTTTTGAGCCACTCGACTTCCCCGGCGTCAGTTTAACTGTCAACGACACTACAACCGTCGAGCTAGTGATGAAAGTCAGCACTCTTACAGCTGATCTCACGATTAACAGCGGCGAAGCCCTCGTCAACACGCAAACAGCCGAGCTGAGCTACCTCGTAAACGAACAGGCGATTCGCGACTTGCCGTTGAACGGCCGCAACTATACCGACCTGGCGTTTCTCCAACCGGGCGTGATTCCCTATGCGCATCGTGATGGCGGATCGGTCGTGGCTCACGGCCTGGCGATGAGTATCAACGGACAGGATCCACGATCGAATGTTTATCTACTCGACGGCACGCCGCAGAATGACTTTACCAACGGGCCGGCGGGCAGCGCTGCGAGCACAGTGCTGGGCGTGGAGACCATTAGGGAGTTTCGCGTTGAAGCTAATTCCTATGGAGCGGAGTTTGGCCGTAATTCCGGTGGCCAAATAAACGTCGTCAGTAAGTCAGGTACCAACGATTATCACGGCAGTCTGTATTGGTTTCATCGTAACGACAACTTCGACGCGCGCAACTTCTTCGACCGGTTGCGTAAACCTGAGTTCAAGCGCAACCAGTTTGGTGGCAGCGTTGGCGGACCGATTAAGGAGGACAAGACTTTCTTCTTTGTCGGCTATGAGTCGCTGCGGGAAAACCTGGGCCAGACGATTTCTACAGTGGTTCCCGATCTTGCGGCGCGCAGCGGGAATATTCCTGGCGGCGCAGTGACCGTCAATCCGTTTGTGCGACCATACCTTGATGAGTATCCTTTGCCGAACGGCGCTAACCTCGGCGGCGGACTCGCGGAGTTCAACTTCGGTTTCAATCGCACAATCACTCAGCACTTTACCCAAGGTCGCGTCGACCGCATTTGGAGCGATCGCCACCAGTCGTTCGCCCGTTACACTTTTGATAACGCCGACCAGGCGCTGCCGACAGACTTTCCGCAGTTTCCTCGCTCATTCAGATCACGCAATCACTTTTTTACCGCCGAGCATCGCTACATTCAGAGCGAACGAACGATACATACATCGCGATTTAGCTTTGCGCGCACTCGCGTGGGCCAGGATGTTGAGAGCAACACGACGCAGATTCTGCAACCATTTATTCCCGGCCGCGACTCCCTTGGTAACATCGATATTGGCGGTATGCCGCGTTTCGGTCCTCAAACATCTGTCAGCGTTAAGTTGACGCAAAATCTTTTCGGATTCGAACAGGGAATGGTGCACACACGTGGGCGCCATTTGATCAAAGCGGGGGGTCTGATCGAACGCTACCAGGACAACATGGTGAATCCCACGTTTTCGCTCGGCATTTGGACGTTCGCCAACTTGAGAAATTTTCTCACGAATGTCCCACAGAGTTTCCTCGGACTGACCCCAAATGGAGCGCTGGATCGTTACTGGCGCTTTACCCTCTTTGCCGGCTATGTGCATGACACCGTGCGCGTGCATCCGCGTCTGACCATTAATGCTGGGTTGCGTTATGAAACGACGACGATGCCGGAGGACCTCTATGGACGCGACTCCGCCTTGCCATCGTTAACTGATACGGCCCCGACAGTCGGGCAGCTCTATAGAAATCCGACGCGAAAAAACATCAGCCCGCGTTTTGGGTTTGCCTGGGACGTTTTTGGGGATAGCAAGACGAGCGTGCGTGGAGGCTACGGCATTTATTTCAACACCAATAATCAACAGAACCTGATTGTCACAGTGACAAATCCCCCGGCCACACCGCGGATTGCTGTTCAGTTTCCACCAACCTCAACTTGTCCTCGATCTTTTCCCGCGGCGCCGCTCGGCTGCCCGTTCGCGAACTCCATCAGACCGGTGCAATTCGATCTGGATAATCCTTATATCAACGTCTACAACTTGAACTTTCAGCGCGAGTTGCCCTGGGATACTGTCGTCACACTCGGATACGCTGGTTCACGAGGCATACACCTGTTGCGCAGCAACGATGTGAACACCGCAGTGCCGATCATCAATGCTGATGGGGTGCCTTTCTATCCGCTCAATGCGCCGCGACGCAATCCGGCTTTCTCTACGATTGAGCTGAAGAGCAGTGACGGCGATTCGTGGTACAACGCGATGATTTTCGAGGTGCGCAAGCGTTGGAATCGCGACTTTAATATACAATCGTCCTATACCTGGTCGCGCAACATTGATACGACGCAAGCATCAACGTTCTTTTCCGACGCGACTAACGGCACTACCACTGCGTTTCCGGAAATTCCGGGTGTGAACTACAACAAAGGCCTGGCGGACTATCATGCGAAACACAACTGGGTCGTTAATTTCACCTGGGATCTTCCCTTCGCGCGCAACACTGAGGGCTTGAGCAAGACGCTCTTCGATGGCTGGCAGCTTAGCGGTATTGGCAACGCTCGCAGCGGAAACCCTTTAACGGTCTTTGTCGCCGCGAACCGGTCGCGCTCGCTTTGGCAACCATCGCTCGGTCCCGGTATCGGTCGCGACCGCGCTTCAATGGCGCCAGGCTTCACCTACGAATCGGCGGTGTTGGGAGGACCTGATCAGTATTTCAATCCCGCCGCGTTTATAGTTCCGCCCGCCGGGATGTTGGGCAATTCGGGACGGGGAGCGTTTATTGGTCCCAACTTGCGAACGTTTGATTTAGCAGCAGTGAAGAAAACGAAACTGAGCGCCTTAAGCGATTCAGCAAGTCTGCAAATTCGCTTGGAAGCATTCAATCTTTTCAATCGGGCTAACTTCGCCCCACCGGCTCTGACAGCGTTTGCGGGGCAGGCTGCGAATGAAACGGCATTGAGCACTTTTGGACGCATCCGCTCAACCGTTACCAGCTCGCGCCAAATTCAGGTGGGCATTAGACTAGCGTTTTAGGATTGCTGAGTGATGATTGCCGATTGCCGATTTGAAGAATAGGCGCTGGTCGCCATTTCTAATTGGCAATCGCCAATTGGCAATTGGCAATCTGCAAATCATTCCTTGGAGGGCTCCCCTTATATGCTATGGATCATTTTTGCACTCGGCGCGGCACTTTCATGGGGGCTTTATGGTCCCGCGCTCCATCGAGGTCAGGTTGCGCTCGGTAGTCCGATGCGCGCGCTCCTGTGCGTCGGCATCGCCTATTTTCTGATCGGCGTGCTAGTACCGCTCGCCATGCTTTCGTATCAGGGCGAACTGAGCGGCTTCACAATGAAAGGCTCGCTGGCGGCGACACTCGGCGGCACGCTCGGAGCGGCCGGCGCAGTTTGTATCATCTTCGCGTTTCGCAGCGGCGGCCTCCCGACTTATGTCATGCCCGTAGTATTCGCCGGTGCGCCGCTCGTAAACGTGCTGTTCTCAATGTGGCTGCATCCGCCGAAAACCATGCCCAACCCGCTGCTCTATCTCGGGTTTTTATTGGCGGCGGTGGGCGCCGGGATGGTGCTCTACTTCAAACCGGCAGCTTAGTTTTGCTTTTCTGTCACTCCCCGTTCCGTTTTTTTACCAAAGGAGATCCCGGAAATGAGAAACCCCAAAGTGCGAACTGTCGCCAGCATCGCGTTCGTGATTCTGCTTTCGCTGGGCGAAGCCGCCGCGCAAGCGGGCGGCAACTGGCCCCAGTGGCGTGGCAAAAATCGCGACGGCATTTCTACAGAAACAGGTTTGCTAAAGCAGTGGCCTGAAAATGGGCCGCCCCTCGCCTGGAAGGCCAAGGGCGCGGGCTTTGGCTATTCGTCATTCGCAGTTGTGAATGGGCGACTTTATACGATGGGCCTGCGCGGTGACCGCGAATTTGTGATTGCTTTTGACGAAGCAACCGGTAAAGAGATCTGGGCTACGCCGCACGGCGGCGCATTTCGCAACGACCGTGGCGATGGCCCGCGCGGCACACCGACAATCGAAGGCAACCGCCTTTATGCTCTCGGCGGTGATGGTGATCTTTCAGCTCTCGATGTCGCCACCGGAAAAGTGATCTGGACGATGAATGTGCTGAAAAAATTCGGCGGGGAACAAATCACCTGGGGCATCAGCGAATCGCCGCTCATCGTCGGTGAAAAAATATTAGTGAATCCGGGCGGACCCGGTGCTTCGATCGTAGCGCTCAACAAGAAAGACGGCGCCCTGATTTGGAAGAGTCAGAGTGAGAAGGCTGGATATTCATCGGCAATCGCACTCGAAGCTGCGGGCACTCCCCAGGTGGTTTTCTTTACATCAACCAGAGCGGTCGGTTTGGATCTGAAAGACGGCCGTTTGCTTTGGGAGTATGTGAAGCCGGCGAATCGCGTCGCGAACGCAGCCACACCGATCGCGCGCGCCAACCGGATCTTTATTTCCTCCGACTACGGCACTGGCGGTGGTGTTGTTGAGATCAAAGCCAACGGCAAGGACATGGCGGCGCAAGAGCTCTACTTCACCAAGGACATGCGCAACCACCACAGTAGCTCAGTGTTGATTGGCGATCATTTATATGGCTTTTCCGGCAGCATTCTCACGGCGATGAAGTTTGATACGGGCGAAATCGCCTGGAAGGATCGCAGCGTCGGCAAGGGTTCAGTCGTGTTTGCGGATGGTCATCTCTACCTCTTTAGCGAGAATGGCGTGGTCGGATTAGCGGAAGCGACTCCGACTGGTTACAAAGAGAAGGGACGCTTTCGCATTCAGCAGGAATCGCTACCCACTTGGTCGCATCCCGTTGTTGCGGGCGGTCGTCTCTACATCCGTGATCAGGACACGATCTACGCCTACGACGTAAAGGCTAAATAAAGAACGAGCGTGCGCAGCACGCGTCGAGCGTAAAGCCTGGGGCGTAAGCCCTAAGTCGCTGATAGATTAAAATGATTGAGCCCGCGAAGCGGGCGACAGTGATCGAACATTCTGTCGCCCGCTCTGCGGGCTCTTTGATCGTTTCGAAGCAAAGCCTAGGGCTCACGCCCTAGGCTTTGCGCTCTACGCGTGCTGCGCACGCTAAAGACTCGAACACTCCGACTATTTAATTTTCTTTCCCGGAATCTCGCGGCCGCCCTGGTTAATTACCAGGCCCGTAACAGTTCCCGCCGCATCTTTTACAAAATTAACTTTTGCGTTTACCGCCTTTAGGGCAAAGCTGTTTTCACCATCCGGGAGGAGCTCGAACGCAGGCTGGTTTGTCGCCTGCGTCATCAGCTTGTCGCCTTCTTTGAATATCTTGACGATGAAACTCGGCGACACTTCATACTCACCGACGTAGGCATCATAGGTTTTTGGATCGACTGCTGGGGCATTGCTCTCGAGGCGCTTCAACATTTCCGTCGCGCCTTTGTTTTCCGGATTGAGTTCGAGCGACTTCTTGTAGTTAAGAATCGCAAGTTCTTTGTTACCCGCCACCATGTAAGCTTCGCCGAGGCTGTCGTAAGTGTTGAATGCTTTCGGATAGAGCTCAACATTTAGCTTGAAGATTTGAATCGCCTCGTCGCGCTTGCCCGAACCCAACAACTGATAGCCAAGCCGGTTTAGTTCTTCCTCGCTGATGTCGTAGGAGTCAGCGGATTTGGTTTTTAGCTCTTGAAATTGTGTCAGCCCAGCGGCTATGCCTTTTTCAGCGATCGTCTTAGAAAGTACTTCAGCCACCGACATCTTCGGGAGCGCATATGGGCGGTCGTAAAGGATCTTCGCCAACTCCTCCGACAATCGATCAAGGCCCTGCCCGCTGTTATCGAGCATGACAATTAGATTCTTCTCAGCTGGAAAACGGATAATGGTCGTACTGAAACCGTTGATGCCGCCATTGTGTGTAATCACCGGAACCTTGGCATCGAAACGGGCGTTCCTCACGCTCCAGCCGTAGGCGTAATTCGCGAGATGAGGTTTGAACATCAGCTGCTTGGTTTGTTCAGCGAGCACCCGGTCCGTGTAAAGCGCCTGGTCCCACAGATAGAGATCTTCGACAGTGGAATATAGCGAACCCGCGGCATATGGGATCGACATGTCGAGATAAGGCGCGTTGGCGAAACCGTTAGCCGTCTTCTGGTATCCCGTGGCGCGTTTCTCGATCAGCGTGGCGAAATGGTCGTAACCAGTATTTTTCATTCCCAGCGGCTCGAAGATATTTTCTTGCAAAACCTGTTCGTAAGGTTTGCCGGTGACCTTTTCAATGATCGCACCCAGCAAAAAGTAGCCGGAATTGTTGTAAGAGAATTTGCTGCCGGGCTCAAACTCCAAATCGTTGCTGGCGTATTTCTTAACGAAATCATCAACCTTAAATGGATTGCGACTAACGTCTTGAAAGAAGCCGGGCATTCCGGTGTAGCTGGGGATGCCTGACGTATGGTTGAGCAGTTGGTGAACAGTGACTTTGTCGCCGACATCTTTGCGGTAGTCCGGCAGGTAGTCGGAGATTTTTCCGTCCAGTTTCAGCTTGCCCTGGTCGACCAGTTGCAGGATCACGGTCGCGGTGAATTGCTTGGTGATTGAACCCAGGCGAAATTTTGTTTCGGGGGTGTTAGGAATGTTCCATTCCATGTTGGCAAGGCCAACGCCCTTTTTGTAAATCACCTTGCCGTTCTCGGCCACGAGGACTGAGCCATTGAAGAGGCGATACTTGTTGGCAAGGCTCATTACCTCATCGATCTTTGCCACCTTGGTTTTGGCAGCCTGCTGTTGAGCGAAGGCGCCGCTTTGAAGAATGAAAACGAGCAATGCGCCGGCGAGTAGCGTGCGCAGTCGGAGAGAAAGGTTCGGAATCATGAATTGAATCTCCTGCAAATAAGGCTTACTGAACTGGGGAGTTACGATTGGGTTGTGTAAATTGTTTCTGCGAATGCGACTGTCCCCGGAGGGGACGAAGTTAATAGCGTGTGCATCGCCCAGGGTACACAGCATCTTTAAGACCCTGAAAGGGTCGAACCATGGCAGAGTTTTTATAACACCATGAAGCGCTCGGGCGCAGTTGACGAGAGTGATTTGATTGCCTTGATTTACTCTTTGACCCTTTGAGGGTCGGACTAACTTGCGGCGCGGTTCCGTGGGCGTTGCCCACGGCTATTGGCTTTGTCCCCTTCGGGGACATTTCGCCTACTTCCGCAAATATTCGCGCGCTTCTTTTAGTTCCGGAAGCTCGGCATCGGCTTGTTGCCATTGCGACAGAAGCTTTTGATATGTCGCCTCTGCGGCAGAACGATCGCCAAGCTTCGCGGCAGCGCGGGCCGCCCCGAGCAACGACCGGGCACGATTTGGTTGGCGCAATAACGACGCTCTGAATTGCTCCGCCGCCAGTTCGGGTTTCCCCGCACGCAAAAGTAATTCCCCAAACAGCTCGTGCGCGGGTTTGATCAACGAGGGCGGGCCCGACGGCGGCCCTTGCTGCTCTTCCCGTTCCACCGCCTGTTTCATTAGCTTTGCTGTCTGATCGTGATCTCCTTTGACGGCGGCAGCGACTGCAATAACCTCAAGCTCACCAATACTGGCACCCTCAGAAGCGCTGGCTGCGGTGAGCGCGCCCTTCCACGCCCCAGCGAGGCCGCGAACAAATTGCGGCAGTCTGTGGCTGCGATCCGACGTACGCAAAGTTGCATCAGTTGGGAACGGTGCCGCGCCATGACTATGACTACCCATTGACTCTCCGGTGCCCGCTGGCGGTGCGGTCGCGGGAAAAAGCGTGGCTGCCAGATCCCAGCGCTCGGTTTCCACGATAAAAGCGGCGGCCATGTTGGCGTAATTGTTTTCGTAGTAACCGGGTCGCAGTTTATTTTCGTTAGTCGTTTCCAACATCGTCTTTTTCATCAGCGACAAAAGCTCTTCCGCCTTGCGATAGCGACCCTGTTGCAGGTAGACGTAGAGAAGCCAGTGCAAACTGTGATAGTCGCGCACACTGGGCGAAAGGTTCCTGCGCTTCATCCATTCATCCGAAACCTGCCACGCTGATTCATTTGATGCGGCTGCTTCGGGCCACATTCCCAGTTGCAGAAAGATGTGTGAAGGCATGTGGCGAGCGTGATGCGCGGCCGGCGCAATCCCGGCATAACGACGGGCCGCCGGTAAAGCAATGATGGCGTGCTCAGGATCGTCGAAAGCGTGAATGATGTAGTGCGCAGCGCCCGGATGGTTGGGGTTCTGCTGATAAACTTCGAGGGCAATTGCACCCGCTCGCGCCTGCAACCGGTAGCTTTTTTCCTCCGACCGGACAATCCCTAACAACGAGAGCGAATAAAATGCAGCGGCGTCCAAATCGTCTCGGTTGTCGTTATAGATCTTTTCCATTGCTGCTGAATAGGCAGAATCGCGCGCGCCTTTGTCGCCTTCGCCGAACAGTAATTTGACGGCATTCAAGTAAGCACGTTCACGAGCAGAAAGTTTTGATGTCTCTTTGAACTTAGCAACTACGGAGCGCGCGGCAGCAGTATCCTGTTCGCCCCAGAGCGGATGGTTGTGGGCCATCGCCTCGCCCCAATAGCCCATCATGAATTCAGGATCTATTTTAGTGGCCGCGCGGAATGCCTCGAGGGCTTCCTCGTACCAAAAAGAATGCAGCGCGGCCAGACCGCGGAGGAATTCCGCCTGCGCAGCCGGTGAGCCTGAGGTCTGAAATTCAACTTTGCCGAGCTGGGAACTCTGGGCGTATAGACTCAACGGCAACGCGATGATTATGAAAAACGTCAAGCATCGCAAATTCCGGTTGATTACCCTTCCTGGCATGGGGACCTCCGCGGTACTGAGACTGTGCCTTATCCCCGCAGGGGACGAAGTCAATAGCCGTGGGCCACGCCCACGGGAACCAGCAAGAAACATTTTTGACCCTGAAAGGGTCATATTTACTCTGAGCGTGCGACCCCTTCAGGGCGAAACACTAATGACAACCAAATCCGTGGGCGCTGCCTACGGCTATTAACTCTCACACCTGCGGCGTGAAACCTGGCCATTCCTGAGCTACTACTTCTTTCCGATGCAATACAGGTGTTGTGAAGTGCGAATAAAAATCTGGCCGTCCGAGATTGCGGGCGAGCTCAGACAGTAGTCACTCAACGAGTTTTCCGCGAGCACTTCAAACTTCGGTCCGGCGCGCACCACCGATGTAAGACCATCTTCATTCGTAACGTAAATTTTTCCATCCGCCAGTACTGGCGAGCCGCTGTAGGCGCCCGGTTTCAAGCGCTGTTGCGCGTAAATCTCGGCTCCTGTTTTGGCGTCGAGACACCACATGATGCCGCGGTCATTGACCACATAAAAATACTTACCGTCAGTTAGTGGGGTCGGGACGTCCGGTCCGTTAAGTGTTGACCAGAGCAGGTGCGACGTCGTTACGTCACCGCGGCCGCCGGCTTTCAAAGCGAGCAAGGGCTTTACGCGAGTCGGTGCGTAAATGATCTCGTTGAAAATGACAGGCGAGGCGACGATGCGGTACGAAGGATTGTTATCGGGATTTAAACCATTCGCGCGCCAAAGTTCTTTTCCGGTTGCCAGATCGTGTCCCGTAACGCAGTCGCCGCCCGTGACCACTAGCTCCGCTGACTTGCCGTAACGCAGCAGGGCGGGCGTCGTGTAGGAGTCGGGCGATTCAGTGATCGCGTCGGTGGGACGATCGACTTTCCAAACCGTCTTACCGTTACTTTTGTCTACACGCATCACATAGGAAGGGTCGTCAGTCTTCATTCCGTGCAGCACCTGGATATATAGCGCGTTGTCGGCGAGGAGCGGCGAAGAGGCATAACCCCATTGCAGACCGAATGCCCCGTATTCACGTTGCAGGTCGCGTGACCAAAGTAGATTGCCGCCGAAATCAAAAGCTTTCAGCACGCCTGTGCCCGTCATCACGTACACACTCTTGCCATCGGTAACCGGAGAGGGCGACGACATATTTTGCTTGCGCATCTTGACGTTGCCGCTGCCGAGCAACTTTTTCCACACCAGCGTCCCTGCCTTACGATCGACAGACCACAAATACAGGTCGCTGCCCTCGGCCACATTAAGAAAAATTCGATCGCGCCAAATGATTGGCGTCGATCCGCTCAAGCCTGGCAGTGGAAGCTTCCAGCTAATGTTTTCTTCGATGGTCCAGGAGAGTGGCAGGTTTTTCTCGGTGCTGACGCCGTTCATTGCCGGACCGCGCCATTGCGGCCAGTTGTCGGCGCGAACCACCGTGATTGAATGGGTGACAAGAAACAGAACTGGTAACAGAAGTGACCTCATGATGTTTTTCTCTTTCACTAGGTTAATCGGCTTCGGGTTGGGCATCAATGAAACAGACCATTGCTATTCGCTCTTCAACTCCTTGAAACTTTGCGTTACCTCGCGAAGTTTCCCCTCATTCTTCTGAAAGAGCGACGGCAGGGTCCAGGTAACTATTTGGCAAAAGTGATTCGGTGTTTCAACGGCAGTGCAGATGTATTTGACCTTTATTTTTTCGACGCTGCCATCTAAAAGATACTCCAGCGCCGGATGACCGCTGACGACGCTAGATACTGGATCCGTTGCTTGCGGGTCCTTAACTGCCGAGATCATCTGGTTGCGTACTAACGACGTGTATTCTTCCAAGGTGGCATTCTCGACATAATCGCGTTTGTTTTCCTCGATGATGACTACGTACATCTCTTGAAAAGGATTGGCTGCCTGAAGCACGGCGGATTCATTTAGCTTTTTCTGCTCGCTCCACCCGCCTGGTATTGTAAGTTGAATTCTCGAGTCAGCGCTCTTGATGATTGTTGGCTTCCGTGACTCGTCTACCGCCTTTTTAACCAACCCGGGCAAGCTGCACGCAAGCACGACTGGTAAGGGAAGGAGCAGATGCGCGTGCCTGGCCCTGTGAAAGCGATTCGAGAATTGGGGAAACAGATGTCGTGACATGAAGTTTGATTCTTTGACGAAATCACTCCGCTCTTAGCGCCGGCAGCAGCGGCGTTCGCAGCGTTGCCCAAGTCGCCAGGACGGACGCAGTTAGTCCTGATAGTAATACCGCCAGGAGCAGGAAGCCCAGAGAAATACCCGGCACTTGGCCACCACGTTCAAAAAACACC
>JBGSYG010000047.1:0-47213 GCA_041750995.1 Pyrinomonadaceae bacterium
CCGCCCGGACCGCGTTGGCCGCCACCCATTGAGGGTCCGCCCCCAGCGCCGGGAACGCGCACTTGACTTGCGCCACCAGCCGCGCCGCCACCACGACCGCCGCGTCCGCCACCTGCTGATTGACCTTGCTGTTGATTCTGATTGTTACGGTTAGCAGCGCTCGCAGCAATGCTGCCAAAACTCCAGGTCTTGCTGATGCGCATGTTGACGGAGAAGAATCCCGGGCCCTGACCGAAGTTACGCGGAATCAATTTCTCACCAGCCGCCGGATTGCGATTGAAATTGCCAAACGCCGTGCAAGCAATGTTTGGATCGCTGCAATCAGCATCTGCAGGAGCGAACGACGGTCGCTCCGTGAATAGACGATCCAGATTGGTGTCCTGACCGGTCGTGATGTTGAACGGTCGTCCTGAGGTCACCATGATGAATGGATTCAGCGAAATCTGCCACGGCAAGGTGACAGTCCCTGCGAAAGTGAACCGGTGTCGCACATCGAAAGCCGCGCGACCATACTCATCGCTTAAATCATAAGAATTTGCCGGGAACAATCCACCGCCCTGACCGTCGGTATCGTTCTGTGTCTTGCTCAGCGAATAGCTGGAGAAGAACGAAATCGTTCGGCTAAAACGATTATTGAAGGCGATGAAAAACTGGTTCTGATCGAATCTACCGGTCGACTCGTACTGGTAGATGTCGCCGATATTTCCCAGGGGACGCGTGCCAAGGGGGTTCAACGCCGTGATTGACCCCGGTAATGGCGCATTGATGTCGCGGGCGCGAACCACGTGACGAATGTGGATCGAGTAAAACCCGACAGTCGCGGTGAAACGGTAAGGCAGTTGCCGCTCTACTTGAACGCCGCCGAGGTAAACGGTCGGAGCTTGTAGATCGTCAGCGACGCGCCAGGTAATTTGCCGGCCAGGTGTCAGGCTGACTACCGGCGGAATGCTGTTGGGCGGGTCAATGTAAAACGCGTCGAGGACCGTCGGTAAGGCTCCGACAAACGTCAGCTGACCGTTTACATTCTCGTAAATTGGTCGCTCGCTGATAGAGAACTGCTGCTGATTAAGTCCATTAAAGCGGTTCGCCTGCAAGGTGTTGTTTTCGCTGAAGCGGTTGTAGAACACGCCGCCGCCGGCGCGGATCACCATATTCGGTGGACGCGTGGCATTGGCTGCACCTGGCGACCAAGCCACGGCGAGGCGCGGGGCAAAGTTGAGCAGGCTGCTAATATTGCTTTGGTTTTCGTAGCGCAAGCCAAAGCTGAAAGTTAGATTCGGACGCACGCGCCAGTCGTCTTGGGCATAAAGCCCGGCGTCGATCTGCTTCACAGTAGCGAGCGGATCGCCGGCTGAAATGCTGAACTGCGAAGCGCCGCCGCCTCGTGCACGAATTTCTTCAGGAGTCAGGTTAAAGCCTGCGCCACTAAATAAGAGTGAGCGGCGATAACGTTCGAGACTGTCGACAAAGATCGGCTGGCTGAAAATCGGTTGGTTATTCGCGTCGAGAGTGGGAACGAAACCACCGGTAAAGGTATAAGTGCCGCCAAAATTGTTCGGGTTGCTGTCGCTAATGCTGACTCCACGCAACCGGCCGCCGAACTTGAGCGCGTGATTCCCCTTTTGCCAGGCCAGGAAGTTGCCCAACTCCCAACTCGTGTTGTTGGTCAAGACTTCGCCCACTTGAGAGCCGCCACTAAGGAAAGCGCCACTCACGTTCAACGTCGGAACCGTGTTGTTGCCAAAGAGTTGGTTGCGATTGCGAGTGACCTGAAACCGGGTCTCGTTAATCATCGAAGCATTCAACACAGCCGTCTCAGTTATTTGAAAGTTGTGTTGCGTTGAGGCGGTGTCGTAGGCGCGTTCGGGAAGCGAAAAACCTGAGACACCACTGTTCTGATTGCGAGTACGGTTAAAGCTGTAACGCGCCACGAGGGTGTTATTGCTGTTAAGCTGGTAATCGATGCGCGGACTGAACGTCAGATTGCGTCTGGGCGTCACCACGCCGAAGCCAAATCCGAGTGGGTTCAAGTTCTCGTCGAGCATCGTTCCTTTCACGAGCTCGTTATCGTCAGTTTCGCGTCGCTGAAAATCTATAAAAAACGAAGCTTTCTTGGCAACAATTGGGCCCCCAAGATTTCCGCCATACTGGCGCACCTGATAAGCCGTGCGGCTCGAAGCAAACGGATTACGTGAATTTAAGCTCTCGTCTTCGAAGTTGAAAAACATACTGCCGCGCATCTTGTCGGTGCCAGGACGCGTCAGGATGTCGATTCGGCCCGAAGGCTGATCGTTTTCCGCAGCGAAAGGATTCTGGTTGATGCGAATCTCGCGAATAGAATCTTTGGGTGGCAGGCGTCCGCCGGAAAATCCGTCGATGAAAATCTGCCCACCATTCGGGCCGACAGAGGGCCCCGCCAGCGCCTGGAGCGCAGCTGCCAACTCATCCGGATCATCCGGGAGGGCATCAAGGTCTTTACCCGTTATCAGCGTCTGATTCGCGTTATTGGTCGACTCCGTACTCAGCGGAGTCTCCGCAGCCACAGTCACGTTCTGGTCTTCAATAGTCACTTTCAGAGTAACGTCGAAGGTTTGTCGCTGGCCGCCCGCAAGATCGACCTCGCTTTCATCAGAAGGAGCAAAGCCCTGGGCTGACACCATCACGATGTACTTTCCCGGAACGAGACCCGAAACTGTATAGACACCTTCACCGTTCGTTTCCGTCGTCTTAGCAGTGCCAGCGGGATCGATGATCGTGACGGTAGCGCCGACAATTGCTGCGCCCAGCTCATCTTTGATCGTGCCTCGCAAGCTGCCTCGAGCCTGCTGAGCTAAAACGAAAGCAGCGGCCAGGACAAGGATCACTCCGATGCCCACACCCTGTCGCAAAAGTTGATTTAATTTGTTCATAACGGGGTTTAGTTTTCCTGTTTTTCTAGCTACTCGCTCTCAGCAAGATTTGCTAATCCGGCAAACCTATGCCGCTATCACTTATGGCAAACCGATGCCAAACTGAATTCCGCTGTTTCCCAAACCTGCCGAAGGATTTGGCGCTGAACCGCCAGTTGTTTGTGGTTGACGTGAAGCAATCATGGTGAGAAAAGGTTCCGCTGCTGACAGCAAACTAATCGCCGTCAAACGCGTCGGGTCAGCGCCCTTCGTGCTTGAGACAATGATCATTTCTCCCGGCTTCACATCGGCAAGCGTAACGATGGGTAATCGCTCGAGCATCTCCTGGACATTGAAACCGCCGCCTCTACCGGGGCCACCGCCCGGAGCTCTTCCACTTGCGGGTGTCCCACTCGGTGTCCCGCCTGCCGGTGGTTGTCCGCCAGCCGCATTGGCGCCGGCGGGACGACTCATCATCATTCCGCCGCCCATCTCACTGGGAAAGCGTCGCAAGACGGCATCCTGTTTGACGACAATCGTAAGCGCCTGCTTCTTTTCACTCTCCGTCATTTTGATTTCGCCCGTAGCAGGGTCGACGGCGGTCACGGTTCCCACAACTGTTCTGAAAGCACCACTGACGACCTTGTCCGGCGTAAATCGAGTGCCATCGGGAGCACGCTCTCCCAATGCGCGCAACTGATCACCGACTTGCAGTTCTGCAAAGTTGCTCATCTTCGCGTCGCCAAACTTGATTGAGTCAGGAGCGTAACGACGCATCTCAACTTTGTCGCTTACGGGAATAATCACTGACTGCAGACCCGCCGCCGAACGACTGGAAATTGTAATCTCTTTGGTAGCGGGATTGAGCGCAGACACAACACCCAGGATTCCGCGACGACGCCATTCTGCTCTTTCGGCATCCTGCTTCTTTGCGATGTCGGCTTTTGTCATCACGACCACGGCCCGCGCCGGGACAGACTTCTTGTCATCCGAAACCTTGCCCATGGCCATCACGCGATCGCCTTCGGCCAAATCGGCAAAAGTGATCTTCGTGGCATTTGTCAGGTTGGTCTCGCCGGGTGCAACGCGCATGTATTGCGTGGCGTCGTTCAGCGTGGCCGTTATGAGGGCGCCGGCGTCGGTTTTGACAATTAGCTGCTTGGAGGTCGCATCAATGGCCTTCACTTCCCCAATCACGCGATTCGGCGTGATGCCCGCATCGGCACCTTGCGGCGTGGCCGCAGTGCCTGTGCCTGTAGCCTGACCCCAGGCGAGCGCTACCGAGCTAAGCAAGATCAAAATCAGTAGTATCCAGTTCTTTCTCATTATTTATTTCCCTATGTCCGGCATGAACCAACGAGAGCGTCGTATGCGAATTAGAAAAGTGCCAATCAACGAGTCAGCACATCAGGCTTTTCCCGTTTAGCGTCGATCTCTGCCATTAACGAATCAAACTTCTGTTGCTGATCAGCTGTCAGGATTGCCCGCATGCGGCCACGTGCTTTTAGACGCAGCTCTTCATAGCGTGGTCGTAATTCGCCGCGCAGAGTGCGAAATTCACCGGCAGTTTCATCCAGCACTTTCTGCATCTCTTTAGACTGTTCCGCATTGAGACCGAGATCGTTCCGAATTCTTTCAAACATTGCGTGGTGATTACGCGCGCGACCTTCGCGAAACGAAGCGTTGGCCTTTGATCGGTAAACACCGCTAAGACCTACTCCCGTGACAGCACCGAGCAAAAAAACTGCCACCAGTACCAGCCAGGTTTTCAGACGGCTATTCGATTTTTCGTTCATCTGCCGAGCTCCCTGTCACTGCTAATAATGGTAGCCAGCACTTCATCCTGCGTAAGCGGCCGCCTTTCTGCAAAGACCAGATTCTCGACGCCTGATTCGTTGGTTCCGAGGTAGGCGTCTACGCTAAACGCTGTGGGCTGGTTTTTGTTCCCCGTGAAGTAGACTGACAGCCCGAAACTAAGCGCAGCCAGGATCATCATCACCGCAATGGCTCGCTTGGAAATTGACCAGAATGCCTGCCAGATGCCCGCCTCCGAAACCTCCCCTGACGCGGCAATGCGAGCTTGAATCCGCGCAAACAAAAACGGAGCCGCGGCGATTTGCCGAGTTTCCTTGTCAGAAAGGACTGCCGCCCTGTTGATGATGCGGCCGGCGCGATCCAGGTGTTCACGCGAAATTGACGCCTTTTCTTGGGTCATATTGCTTAGAGAGATTGCCGAGCGGCTGGCGAAACTTCGGACTCCACTGTAAAGACGGTGGCGAACCGCTAACGGTTACACTTATTTTCAGATCTAGAGGAATTTCTTGAGTAAGCGGCGCAGGTCGGTGCGGGCTCGAAAGGCCCGGATCTTGACCTTTGGTGAAGACCAACCTAGCAACTGCGCAATCTCGGCTACCGACAGTCCCTCAACGTCAAGCAGCACCAGGACGAGCCGATCTTCAGCACTAAGCAGGCGCAGCAACTTATGCGCGAGGTCTCGATTGATCGCAGTCGACTCGAGGGTCGACCCTTCCCCTCCAGTTAACGCGCGGAGTTGCCGACGCTCGCCTTCGTCGAAGGCAGCGGACATCCGCTCGGGGCTGCGGCTTTGTCGTCGCAGTTCGTCGTAGCAGCAATTGAATGCGATTCGCGCCAGCCAGTGTGCGAAAGAGTCGACTTTATATTGCGAAAAATTGGTGAGCCCGAAGTAAGCCTTGATGAACGTCTCTTGTACGATCTCTTCAACTTGCGGCGCGTGTTGAAAAAAACGGCCGGCGATTGCGGCGACCCTTTGGCGGTGGCGTTCGAAAAGTTGTTCAAAGGACGTCGCGTCGCCCTCTACAACTCCAGCCACCAGATCCGCATCGCTGCTTTCATTACTCGGGTCGTGGGTTGGCTCCATCTCGAGATCAGAAGGCGACGACAGCTTCGGAGAGTTCTAGATTTCGGGAAGCAACTGGGCGAGTGTACCAAGCGTCAGCTGGCTTTTGCTTGCTTCCAGCTGATGCCATAGCGAGCGGTGAGGGCAAGGCCCAGGCTGGTAACGATCAGCACCGAAAAAACCAGTGGCCAGATATACGGCAGCGAAGCCAGCACAATCCAAAAGGCGGTTCCCAGGAGCAGCGCTACTGTTTCTGAGTTTGCCCCGCCGGGAAAGAGCTTCCGTTGCAGCCAGCGCCCGGTCGCCGCATAAACAACGACTCTGCCAAAGAGTGCGGCCACGACAATGAGGATAAACGCTAAGAGTCCGACGAGGACGTTGAGAGGGGTCGGTAGGTAATGAAGACTAAAAGGAATGCCCGCGCCGATAATCGCGGCGCCGATGACGCCGATAATTGCGACCCGGCCCATCGTTAACTGCAAGCGCGCGATCCCGCTGCTAATGGTGCCGGGCATAACGGCCGTCACCAGAAGGGACACAACAAACCAGAAAAGCACAGCGACAATTCGCAGTCCGACATAGGTGGTCGTCCAGCGCGGGCTGACCATACCAGTTGGATTACGAATCAGGTTGCGCAACTCCTGCTCATAGCCGGCGTAAAGAATAGTGCTCTTGCCCGGGTCGCGATTGGGAATCCCGTCGTCGTGGCGATATGTGCCACCTACAACGATCACATCACCGCCAATGCTCGCTCCCTGAAGTTGAATTACCGAGCCGCCGATTGCCGCAACGTCACCGTCAACTCTACCTGCGACGATCACGTCGCCCCCCAACGATATCGCGCCATCCTTTACGGTGCCGTTAACCTTAACCGAACGTCCCAGGCCATAGGCCATCGTGTCGCTGACGCCTTCAACGACGTAGATTTCTGCGACTGGACCGGCAGGCGCCGGAGCTTGAGCGTAAATCGCCATAACCGCAACGAGGATCCAGGCGAAGAGCAGGCTAATCCGGGCGACGAAACGCAGGAGCCCCGGATCGGGCCTAGCGTGCACAAATACTTCTGTTGTTGCAGTGATCGTCATACCAATAAATGCGTCCTTACTCGGAAAGGCGCATTTGGCCGCGGCGATGATATCGAATGATTAAGTGAGAGAGAGATGCAACTGCGAGCACCAGGACAACCAGGGCCGCGAGATTAGTTAGCGGGGATTCTGGGAGAAACATCCTGACGAATACGCGCGAAACGATCGTCATGCCGATAACAGCGTCGTGAAAAGTTGTCCAAAGCAAACTTAATACGCCGAGCACTTTGTTGGCCAGTAAAGCAGCGCTTCCCAGAAGCGAATTTCCGGCGGTGGCGCCGAGTAGAACAAAAGCTGCGAGACCCAAAGTCAGGCAAACCAACAGCGCACGCCGTCGTTCACCACCAGAGCGCACGCCACGCATATCACTCTCGGCGCGTGCCGAAACAATGCGAGCAAAATCTTTGGGGATGGAAAGTTCTTTGGGAGTTGAAAGGACGGAATCAAGCTCGCAGAGGAATTGGCGCTGCGCATTTAACTCGGCGCGGCAAGGCCGGCAAGCTTCAACGTGTGATTCGAACTGATCTAGCGCCGCGATGTCGAGTTGGCCATCAAGATAGGCAGCGACGTTCGCCGGAATGTGATCACCCTGACAAGTGTATTTGCTAATTTCCATGTGCTGGTTAATCGCGACTACATTCCCGTGATGCCGCGCTGGACAAATTGCTGTCGCATCATTTCGCGTGCGCGAAAGAGCCGGTTCTTTACGGTCCCGAGGGGCAAGCCAGTCACTTCCACAATCTCTTCGTAAGTCAGATCCTGCGAGTGACGCAGGGCAATCAACTCACGATAAGCTGCCGGCAACGAGCGAACAACAAACTCGATTTCCAACCGGCGCTCGCGTCGTTCACTTTCCTGCTCAGGACTAGGGCTGCCGCTCTCGATTGGCAACTCGTAATGATCGCCTTCCAACCCGGCGAGCAGTGACCGTTCGCGTCCGGAGTTCCGGCGCAGATGATCGACCGCGCAGTTGTGGGCAATCTTATAAATCCAGGTAGAGAATTTGAATTCGGCGCGATAACGAGAGAGTGACCCGTAAACCTTAATGAAAATCTCCTGTGTCAAATCGAGTGCCGACTCGTAGTCGCCTACCATGCGATAGACATATGAGGAAATTGGGCGTTGATAACGGCGCACCAACTCCTCAAAACTTCCCTCGACGCCTGTGGCGGCAGTGGCCACGAGCTCACGGTCGGTGGCGGCGCCAGATTCCTTCCAAAGTGCAGGGGCTGCAGTCATGCTCATGATGCTCAGTTTTTACGAGGGCGAAAACAGAAATGTTTCGACTTTAGTCCCAGGTCTCAAATCTCAAATTTAGGTTTCAGGTTTCGAGTGCCAAATGGCAGATCTCGGGTTTTTTCATGCCTGAAGCCTTAGATTTAAACTCAAGATCTTGACTTGAGACCTTAGACTTGAGACTTGAGACTCAAAACGACCTGAAACTTGAGACTTGAAACTGAGACTTTATCGCCAGGAAAGGGTTGCCAGGCCGGCGGGAGCGGCGATCGTATCAAAATCAAGCCCGCTGCCCGGGAGGCTTAAGCCAAGGTCTGCGGCTTCGAGCGGACGTAAGTCGCCACCCGTTGTCTCGTTAACGATCTCGCTAGCGCGGTTTTTGTCGAAGCCGTCGCCGGTGATCATAAACCTGGAGAGCGGCTGTTCAAGTTCCGCTTCAGCAGCGCGACGGTCGCGATAGAAAAGCAGTAGTCGATAAAGTTCATCTTCACGCTCGTCAGCGTCGCATTCAATGCTGCGGAAGATGAGGGGCTGCTTGTCGCGAAAAATTACTGCCGTAAAACCTTGATTAGTTGAACTGAGCAAAAACGAGTCGCCACTAAATCCGTTGCGCGTCAGCCATTGCGATTCGCCAATGTGCCGCGGTAATACCAGACCGGCGCGCCAACCCAGTATGCTAAACAGATGCTCATACTCAGCGAGCACGGCGAGACGCGTAGCTATCACCAAATAGCGATCCCGCCCCTGCGAATCTCTAACCAGCCGCTCGCGTGAAATGGACAACTCTTCCAGCGGAATGCCAAAGCCGCGATCCATTTTCCACCTCAACACCTCTTCCAGCTCGCTTGCGGAACCAGCGTTGACCTCGAGCGTCAAGATCAAGGTGCGAGCAGTCGCTTCCGGAAGACTAACGGACCAGCGCTTTTGTTTGAGCATTCCAGCACTCGCCGCCAGCTCTCGCAACGCCGCTGCCAACTCCGTGTGATCTTCAATATTCGCGTCTTCAAAGCTTGGTGAAATCAGCGACTCGGGCAGTTTTACCGTCGCCGCGCGACGCAGATTCCCGGCATTGCCGCGCCGCTCAAGCTCAACGACTGAGGCCAGGCCTTTTTCCAGTCCGAGGGCAGTCGCCGGATACCAGGGATGGATTAGTTTCGATAACATTGAAAATCTAGCGGTTAGATTTAAGTCTTTGGTCTTTAATTTCTGACTCTTTGCTGTGTACCTCTAAATTTTCTTAGGTGTGAGTCACTTAATCACAATTCGGAAGAACGAAGTTCAACTTAAAAAATTCAAGAATCAAAGACCAAAGACCACTACCTACCATTCAGAATACGGCGTTCCTTCAGACGATGTATCGGTCGAGGCACTCCTCACGTTAACAACTCCCGACTCACCACCGGAGGAATTTGGATCTTCACCCGTCTCAACTGCCCAATTCTTTTCGCCAGTGATCGGATCAACCGGTAACTCGCGCAGGTAGCGTTCCGTAATCAGATCATCGAGCGAAGACGGAAGCTTTCCCTTATCCGCGGCGTATTGATCGAGCAGGGTGCGCATTTTATAAAGGTCGTCGCGCAACACCGCCTCACGGGCGTGCATGATTGTGCGTTGGTATTGCGGCAAGGCGATGGCCGCCAGAATGATCACGATCGTGATCACGATCATGAGTTCCAGCAGGGTGAAACCCGCTCTTGAACGGGGGAAAGGGGAAAAGGGTAATACGCTCTGCCGCATTTCCACCTTCACCTGTTTCCCGTTTTCCCTGTATTTACCAGTCACTATACTTCTCGCCATTGAGTGCCGTTTCTTTCGAACTCGAGCGGACATCGAAAACGTTTTCACCACCACCCGAGCAACTCGCGTCTGGGGCATCGTAACAGGAACGCACGCACCAGTCGGCTTTGCCCGTCATCGGGTCGATGGGAACCGCCCGCAGGTAAACTTTCTTCTTGGTCGCGAGCTCTGAACTCCCCACTTCGGTGGCATTCACTCCCTGAACGCCGCGACCGCCTAAGTTGCCGCCCCGCGGAATAACATTCACGCCGTTAACCAGGGTTTCAAGATCAGGCGGATATCGATCGGGATTATCAACGCCAAATATCGTGGCATCACTGATGACGACGCGACTCCGGGGATCGATAGCCGCTTGTGCCTGCTGTTGTTGCTGCGGCTGGAGCCCTCCCTCAATAGTGGTAAGAGGCATTCCCACCGTATCGCGGTGAAATTCATCGATGGCGATGCGCATCTGGCGCAGCGAGTCGCGAAGCTGCTGCTCCTTTTGACGCCTGACTGAAATCTTCATCAACGGAATCACACCCAGCGTAAGAATTGTCATGACGGTAATCGTCATGACGAGCTCAATCAGGGTGAATCCGCGAGCAGATGAAAAAGGAACGCGGCGACCAGGAACCTTAACTCCAGTCACCAAGTCGCCGCGTCCTTGCGATTCCGCGTTCCGCTGTCTACCGTCTTGCTCCATTTACTGCTTTACTGGTCCGCGCACTGGCACGAGTTCAACTGCGATGTCGCGCGCGTCTGGAGTGATCAACCGCAAACTCTGTGGATCAAAACTAAAAGCCGGATCACCTTGGGCAATTGCTTCAATCTGGATCAGAACCAACGAGCCGCCCCCGCGTAGCGGAGTAGCGCCATTAAAAGTGGAGAGCGAAAACATATAAACGCCCTTGGGGTCGACAGACTGCGTCATGCTGGCTGAGTGTCCTGGCGGTAGCAGTGTGCCGGGATTAATCGCGGTCACCTTCACCACTTTGGGATCAAACCGCAGCATCAAGACGGCGAGACCCACGGGCATGTCTGTCGTCAACTCGATTGCCATCTGGCGTTTCTCGCCAGCTTTTAGCGGCGCGACTCCGCCCGTCAAATACATCTGGGCTTTAGGCGCGCCCTTGAGCGGAACAATAGTCGAAGTTTGGATCGGCTTCGGTGAGCTGGTTAAGGCTGCGTTCTGGGCTCCACCGATGCCCGTATTGACGAGCGCGACCTGCTCCGCCGAGCGTTCGCTGACCATGGACTTCGGCGCCGGTACGAAAGCCGGAAGCTCTTCGATAGAAGTTTTCGTTTCTGTGCTTTGAGCCGCAGCCTGGGTGTTCGATGCTGAGTAAGTCTGAGCTGGCGTCCTTGCGGCGGCATTCTGTGCGACACCCGGTGCTGAAGCTGTGTTGCCCGTGTTGTTAATCGCGGTCTGGTGTCGACCTGCGCCACCCGCTACCGGACTAAACGGTGGTGGCTCGACATCCGGAAGGTTGACGACTGAATTGCGTGGCAACCGGCGCGCGGCAGCAAGTTGATCTTCACGATCCGACTCGATAATCATCGCTTCGAGCGAACCCGTAGTCGGCGACTGTAACGTACCACTCGGCCGCATCTCTTCGTCGCGCGGTGTAACAGTCGGCGCGCGCAAGACTCGTGGCGTCACTGCGATCACGATGTCCACCTGGCGGTCATCGCGTGTCGGCGAAGTAAATAGACGTCCCAAGACTGGAATCAAGCCGAGTAAGGGGAGTCCCTTCCGTCCGCGCGATTCGATGTTCTGCGACACACTCGCCAGCATCATCGTGCGGTTGTTCTGCACGCGGGCCGTACCGGTGATCGTGCGCTCGGTAAATGTCGGCGTTAGCGTACTGGCGCCGAGGACATCTTTTGACTCAATCGACATCTTCACTTGCACGTCGAGATTCGGGAACACTTGCGGCGTAAATTTCAAAGTCAATCCAGTCGGTTCGTAGTTGATGACCGGGAAACCGCCTGTCGGGAAATTGGTTCCCTGGGCTGGTTGGCCAGTCTGAACGCCGAAAGGATATGTTTGCGCCGTTTGCACTGGCACGCGCTGGCCGATGCGGGCGGTGGATTCCTCTCCATTGAACGCATGAACCTGAGTAGACGCGATCAACTTCGTATTAGCTTTGCTTTGAAAAGCCGTAAGGACGGATGACGGGATCACCAGGGCCGCTGCTAGTGCGGTTGGTATGCCACCGACGAGGGGGGCAAGGTTCACACCATTGCCACCATTAATCGTGCCGTTACCGGTTAATAATGAGAAGCCGGGAGAGCCGCCGATGTTGAACGTGCTGCCGGAGCCGACGTTCCCTATCTGATTGCCAAACTGCATGAAATCAGATTTGGATACCTCATAAATATTCACGTCCATGACCACTTCAGCGCGGTCCTTATCAATGCTCCCGAGCAGGTCGCCGATCAATCGGACATTCTCCGCAGTGTCGCGCACTGTAAGACTGTTAGTAGCGTCGTCAGGTACTACGATCGTTTGCGGTCGCCCAACCGACGGAGGAATCGCCTGCTGGATCAGCTGGCGGGCGTCGCTCGGCTTCATGTTTGAAAGGAAGAACGTTCGCAGTACCAGTTGCTGATATTGCGGCCGTCGTGTTTGATCTGCCACCAGGATCGTGCGGCGACTCAGCTTCTGAAAAAACAAACCTTCCTGAAGAAAGATGTAGTCGAGAGCTTGCGCCGTTGTAACGTCACGCAAGTTGATATCGATTGTCCGCGACTGCGCAAACGACTGCCGATCAAAAACTACGTTGAGTTGTAGTTGCTCAGCCAGGCTGCGGACAAACGCTTTGAGATCGCCGTTGTAGGTGATCACACGAAGTTGTTCGGCGCGCGCCGGCAGCGAGCTCGTCTGGTCCTGCACTTGTCCACTCGCCGGTACCGCTAAGCCTTCGCCGTTATCACCGATCGTAGAGGCGCCGTTGCTCGGACGACTCGTGCCGTCCTTGACACTTTGCAGCCGCAGCATCCGATCCATTTCAGACACGGCGAGTTCATTCACCGAGTCGTAACCATAAGCCTGGCGGAAAGCGTTATAAGCGCCAACGAAATCACGCTGCTCCGCGAGCGCGCGCCCCTGCTGCATAAACGACTGCGAAGCATTAAAGGCAGCGCGGCGGAAATGGAGCTGATACTCCATATTGGAAGGGTCGGCAGCGACGGCGAGAGTAAACTCCTGAGCAGCTTTCTCCCACTGCTGAGAATTCTCATATTGCATCCCGCGTTTGAAGTTCTTGTCACCCTTCTTTGCCAGGGCTGTGACTGGCAAGATCAGCAAAGAAAAGGTGAGTAGCAGCGAAACGCACAGCTGAGTTTTTGTTTTAATTCTCATTGAAATTCTCTCTAGGCTGAAGGTGAAGAGCCGATCGGACTCAATTCCAGGGTTAATAATGCCGTCAGGGAACCTAAGATGCAACCGTGCTGCCGTTTGTTTACACGCAATCACGGATTTTTCGTTCCAGGGACTCGAGTTAGGTTTTCGGAATGTCTGGTGTCGAGTGTCGGGCGTCGGGTTTGAAATTATCGGGTTTGGACATTTTCCCTTTCACTCCCTTACCCATCCTACCGCTTTATTGCTTCTGATTCCTTATTCATCTGCCCTCAGGGGTTGAAGGGCTCCCGAAACGGGCAATAGATAATAAAGGAGAAATGGAAAATGGGATATGAAAATTCTTCGATCCTGGCCAGACTCACACCTATTTTGAGGAGCTTATTTCCTCAACGAACGTAACTCTGTTGATCTCGTGAAGCGTCGAAACTCCAGCAAATACCTTCCTCAGGGCGGATTCCCGCAAACTTGTCAGGCCCTCTGCCACGGCGGCCCGGCGCACTTCCGAACCGGGGCGTCGCTCAACAATCATTTCGCGAATATTGTCTGAAAGATCCAGAAGCTCGTGAATGGCGGTGCGGCCACGATAACCGGTGTGGTTACAGGCATCACACCCCACATTTGCAAAGAAGGTGGTTTTCCGATGCTCTTCAATCCTAAGTCCCGACTCTTCGAGTTCCAGATCGGAAGCCTGAAAAGGACGCTTACAATAAGGACAGAGCATGCGAATCAGTCGCTGCGCCAGAACGCAATTCAACGACGAAACGAAGTTGTAAGGCTCGACGCCCATGTTTAGAAAGCGGCCAATCACGTCGATGACATTATTCGCGTGAACCGTTGTGAAGACGAGGTGGCCCGTCAGCGCCGACTGGATGGCAATCTGCGCAGTCTCGGTGTCGCGAATTTCACCCACCATAATCTTGTCAGGATCGTGGCGGAGAATGGATCGCAGACCGCGATCAAAAGTTAGTCCCTTCTTTTCGTTGACAGGGATTTGCGTAATGCCATGCAACTGATACTCGACCGGATCTTCAATCGTGACGATTTTATCTTCTTCGTTTCGAATCTCGTTGAGCGCGGCGTAAAGCGTCGTCGTTTTACCTGAGCCGGTCGGACCGGTCACGAGCACCATGCCGTAAGGCTCAGCGATGTAGTGACGAAACTTGCGCAGATCATCTTCAGCAAAACCCACCACATCAAGATTCAGGTTCTTAAACTCTTCGTTGATCTGTTCTTTATCGAGGATACGGATCACGGCATCTTCGCCATGAATCGTCGGCATGATCGAAACACGGAAGTCGACGTTTCTTCCCTTGTAACGCACGCGGAAGCGGCCATCCTGAGGGACGCGCCGTTCGGCGATATCCAACTCAGACATGACCTTGATACGTGAAATCAGCGTCTGGTGATAAGCGAGATCGATAGGGTCGACTTTAGCGTAGAGTGCTCCGTCGATTCGGTATTTGACCTGTACTTCGGTGTCGCGAGTTTCAATATGAATATCAGAAGCGCGCGACTCCATGGCGTTGTAAATGATCGTGTCGACGAGCTTGATGATCGGCGACATCTCCGAATCGGTTGCCAGGCGGTCGAGATCCAGAACCTCTTCGCCCGTTTCTGTTTCTCGCACCAGTGAGATGCGGAATCCCGAAGCCGCTTCCTGCAAAACCCGCTGGGTGGCGTCGCCCCGACGGAGGATCACTTCTATGGCTCCGGCCGTGGCTACGTGCGGAACCACGCGAGAATGCAAGGCCCCGGAAAGTTCATCTAGGCGCTCAAGGTCAGTCGGATCGGCCATGGCGAGGTGCAGACCCCGCGCATCTTTCTTCAAAGGCAGGAATTGATGGCGGACCATGAGGTCGACAGGAATCTCATTAAATAAGGTGTAATCGACGGGAGATTCGCCTTCGGTGGGAAGCAATTCGACAAAGGGGAGTCGATAACGGCGCGCGAGTTCTTTAGCGGCACGCACTTCGGGTGGCTGATGCTCGTCAGTTGCGAGTGCGCCGACACCAATCACCGGTACGGAGGTTTTTGTCGCCTCGTCTTCAGAAAGCTGCTTCATTTCAGTTAAATCTCAAGTCCCAGTTTCAAATCTCAAATCTTAAATCTCGAGTACCGGCTCCGGTATCAGGTGACGGGGGTCGGGTTTCAGGTGTCGGATATCAGGTGCCGGGTATCAGGTGTCAGGCGGGTTTCAAGTTGCCTTCCCGCCCTCTACCTTCTGCCTTCTGCCTTCCTGCCTCCTGCCTTCTGCCTTCTGCCTTATCTCGCCCCGGTTACTCCCGCGCCGCTGGAGATCGATTGAATAATCGGCAAGTAGATGGCCAACAAGATCGTGACGACAACGCCTCCCATTACCACCAGAATCGCAGGCTCAAGTGTGGTCGTCAACTGCTCGAGCCGGACCTCAGATTCAGCGTCGTAAAACACCGCCACCTCGTCCAACATCTCTCGCAAACTACCCGACCGTTCACCAATTCCGATCATGTCGATCGCCAACAATGGCATCCAGCCGGCCGCCTCCAGACTCTCTGTAAACGAGCGTCCTTCTCTAATCATTGGGAGAATCGCCGCGCTGCGTCGCCGCAATTCGCGATTAGTAATTGACTCGGCTGCGATTTCCCACGACTCGACAAGGGTGATGCCGCCTGCCAGAAGTGTCGCGAGTGAACGGGTGGCTTGCGCTACCGACAACTGGACCGCGAGGCTGCCGGCTAGCGGAATCTTTAGGATCAAGCCATCAATTGTCAGTCGACCCTGTGGTGTACGCGACCAAAGGAATAGACCAACCGAGCCGACGATTAATAGAGGGCCAAACCAGATAACGTTGCCGGAAAGCCAGTGAGAGAGTCCGATGACGAGCTGCGTGACCGTGGGTAGTTCGCTTCCGAAATTAGCAAATAATTCCGACATGCGCGGCACAACGTAGACAGTCAGAAATGTGACCATGCAGAGCGAGGCGAAGAGGAGGAACATCGGATAAGCAAGCGCGCCGCGAATCTTTCGTCGCAGCGCCACATTCCGTCGCATGTAAGTCACGTAGCGGCCTAACACTTCATCAAGAGCACCTGAGCGCTCTCCCGCGAGGATCGATGCTGTATAGATGCGGGGAAAAAGACTGCCTTGCGAGGCGAACGCCTGAGACAACGCTGCACCACCACGAATCTGTTCTTCAACATCGCCCAGCACCGCACGAAGGCGTGCCGAAGCCGCGCGTTTACGCAGCATGGTGATGGCCTGCAGGATGGGGATGCCAGCGCGAAAGAGCGCCGCGAGTTGTTGATTGAAAAGCAGGAAATCGTTCGGCTTAACGCGCGCGTGGGCTCCGCGACCTCCCAGCCGCGTTAGAGTCGTGACGCCGGTTGTCCGCGGCGGCGTTACATTAAAAACACGGAAGCCTTCGCGCTCAAGCCGGGCGCGGGCCTCATGAATGCCCGGCGCATCGACTGTGCGCGTTACAACCTCGCCCGCGGGCGTCCCTAAACGAACAATAAATTCAGCCATGGATTAGAAATGAAAAGGTCAAACTCAAGGCAAAAAGTATAACACGCGACAATTGGTTGAATGTCGGAAGCTCTCAGGCCGGTAGTGCCCTAATTTGTAGCGCAAACTTTAGTTTGCCTACGTGAAAAGCATTCAAGGCGCACGCAAACTAACACTTTGCGTTACCAAAGACCTAATTAGCGCACTGCTCTCAGGCCCTGCTTACCACGCTCCGCCGGGCAGTAAGTTGCAATCCTGTTAGGAGCGCCGGAGGCGGACTGATATTTTTGCATTACTAGACGCCCCTAAGCCGTGGGCGGCCTGCTCTTCAAAACAACATCGCTGGAGAGGCATGACTGACAGCCACGAAGACCCTGAACCGGCCAGTAGGAAAGGCTGGGTCCGCTATATATATGTCTGCACGTTTCTCGTTACGCTTTCAGCGCTCTTATGGGGCGGCTTCAGCTTAATCCTTTTGGCCGACATACCTCTTTCACTTCTGATCGCAATAGTTCTTGCGACTGCAGTAGGGAGCTATTGTAACCTTGCGGCGGTGGAACAAGGATAAGCGTTCCAGACGCAACACTGCCGGCAAAGCAGGAACGACCTAGTATATGGGCGATTCGGATTGCAACTTTAAGGGCCGGCTCGAACAAAGCTCTTTCGTTCTTGCGCGCGCTCCGGTCGCTGTCCTACAATGCGGGTGTCCCAAATTGAAATTGAAATAGCGCGCGGTCGGTCTCCCACGCAAGTCGTTTCTAGCGGTCCCTTACAAAAAGAAAAGAGCGCCTGGGCATCACCGGTTCTCCCGAAAGCATCTGTGTTAGCAGTCCTTTCAACCGTACGATCGTTCAGACTCTGAAGCAAAAACGCGGGGGTCAAATGCACTTAGCGGCTAAATTCGCTGTCAGGATAGCTTTCCTGTCATGCTGCGCTCTGGCTTGCGCCACCAGCGCCATTGTTCACGCTCAGGAAACCGCCCAACCGAAGCCAACCGTCGAACCAACAGCTACCGAAGCCAAACCGGATCCGCAACGTAAACCGGGCATTGATCTCGATGGCCCGGTGATCGTTAACACCGATCTGATCACGCTGACAGTAACCGTGACCGACACCTACGGCCGCTACGTTTCAGGCCTAACCAAAAACGCTTTCACCCTTCTCGATCAAAAGACTCCACAAGAAATCATTTTCTTCAGCGACGATGATTCGCCGGTTTCTGTTGGCGTGATTTTCGACGTTTCGGGTTCAATGAGCGGCGATAAAGTTAAGAAGGCCCGCGAAGCGCTTTCGAAGTTCATTCAAACCAGTCACAACTCCGACGAGTATTTTCTGATTGGCTTTAACTCTCGCGCGCAACTGCTGCTGGACAAGACTCGCGACGGCAATGCCGTCCTCGATAAACTCATGTTCGTGGAGACGCGAAACAACACCGCGCTTTACGATGCTTGTTATCTTGGTGTGGAAAAGGTGCAGCGCGGCGCGCATCCGAAGCGCGCGCTGTTGTTGATTAGCGACGGTCAGGACAATAACTCGCGTTATACCTTTAACGAACTGAGGCGACTCTTAAAAGAATCCGATGTCGTTTTGTATGGCATTGGGATTCTGAGCGGTGCTGATGCCGGCAGCTCGCTGGGCATGGAAGGACAAGGCATCCTGGATGAGTTGTCGAACGTTTCCGGGGGCAAGGCCTTCTTCCCACGCTCGGCTGTAGAGATGGACGACATTTTCGAACAAATCGCTCTCGAGCTGCGCCATCAATACTCTATCGGGTACAAGCCGAACAACTTCGTCAACGACGGCAAATGGCACAAGATCAAGGTTAAGGTAACTCCCCCGCGCGGTTTGCCTAAGTTGTTCGTGCGCTCCAAGGAAGGCTATTTCGCGGTCGTCGGATCCCGCTGACCCATTTCCCTGGCGATTGCCGATTGCCGATTGCAAAAGCAAACCTTCGCGGCTTGGTGGGCCTTCGTAGTTCGCCAAGAATCGTTCAATCAGTCAATTAAGTATTCCGGCCAACTAACACACTCTTCTAAACATCTCTCTTCCGTGTGCGCAGTGGACGCCGGGCGATCATTTGCCCTAGCCCGGCGGCCTCCGGGATTGATTTGCGCTCCAGTGGGTATCG
Organism: Pyrinomonadaceae bacterium; assembly: GCA_041750995.1. GTDB lineage: Bacteria > Acidobacteriota > Blastocatellia > Pyrinomonadales > Pyrinomonadaceae > PSRF01. The sequence continues at coordinate 18,842 of JBGSYG010000047.1, forward strand.
CAGCGCCAACTGTAGTTTTGGGGTGCGGCACTTGTTGCGGCTTTAAAAGCGCTACCAAGTCAGCGCACTCCAAAATGCGTTACAATCGTTCACGGTGAGAGGGTTACGAGCTCGGTGAAAAAGCAGCGCATCATTGATTCAGACGGCCGCAATTTAAGGGCCTTCATATTTATCGGCGTTCTCGCCGTCCTTCTTGCCGGACTCGCCAGCTCGATTCATGTGCCGGCCGGCCAGGCTCAGGAAACACGCTTGCGACGCAGCGGACAAACTCCAACTCCGCGGCCTACAGCGACTCCCCCGCGACCTGCAACTGTAGTCACACCGACTCGGCCTACTCCGACTCCGGCGACTCAAGTACCTGTTGCGACACCCGCTCCCGTAATGCAAACGCCCGTCTCTCAACCGACCACAACACCAGCACCGCAAGTTATGCAGACCGGTCGCGGAGTCGATAGAGTCGCGCCCGATCTTGGCGAACCTCCACCGATTCCTAAATTAAAACCGAAGCCGACACCGACTCCTCCTGAAGAATTCGGCGAAGGCGAAGTCGTGACTGTCGACACGGAGTTGGTAACCCTAAACGTGCGCGTTATCGACCGTAACAATCGTCCGATAGATAACGTTAGTCAGGATGAGGTGCACGTTTACGAGGACGGTATCGAGCAGCCCATGGTTTTTTTCAGCCGCGAAGAGGTGCCGATCAGTTACGGATTGGCTGTTGATACATCGGGATCGCTGCGTACTCAATTGCAAAGTGTGATCGACGCCGGCAAGAGTATCGTCAATACCAATAAGCCGGGAGACGAAACATTTTTGGTGCGCTTCATCAGCAGCGATAAGATCATTACCGAGCAGGACTTCACTTCAAATCAGGATTTGCTGATTGATGCGCTCGACGGTTTGTACACCGAAGGCGGACAGACCGCAGTGATCGACGCAGTCTACCTTGCCGCAGAGCGCCTCGCTGAATACAAGAAAGGTGATGACAACGATCGGCGTCGCCGCGCCTTAATCGTTGTAACTGACGGCGAAGACCGCGTCAGCTTTTATAAACAGGAGCAACTGTTTGCGCGCCTGCGCGAGCAGGACGTTCAGATTTATGTGATTGGATTTGTAAATGAGCTGGATAAGGAAGGCGGCTTTATTCGCAAGAGCCCGCGCGAACGCTCGGTAAATCTGATCAATAGGATGGCCTCCGAAACGGGTGGCCGGGCCTTCTTTCCGCAATCGCTTTCCGAGCTGCCACAGATCGCCAACGAGATCGTGCGGGATCTGCGAACGCAATACATTCTCGCTTACAACCCAACAAACAAAGAGCGTGACGGCTCCTTTCGAACTATCAAGGTAGCTGTCGCTGACGCGGCAGGACGCGACAAGCGCATCGCGCTAACACGCACTGGGCGTAACGCGCCTCGCGGTCCGGCGCCCACAAGTCGGACTACTCCGCGACCGCCGCGGACTCGGCTACCGCCCGTGAAGCCTTAAGACCAAAGGGGGAAGAGGGGAACCAGCGCCGCTTTTTCGCCCCCTACCCTCTTCCCCTGTTCCCCACTTCCCTGCCGCGATGTCTCAGACGAAAATAACAATCGCGCTTGCGTTACTGGTTTGCAGCGTTAGTGTCTCCGGTCAGCAACCTAAGGCCAACGTTCGTTCCCTTCCCGCGATTACCTCTCGCGCTGAATTTGATTCACTCGCTCGCATCTATTCCGATAGTTCGTATCCGCTCTCGCACGTACTTTTCGTCATCGATCGCCGCGACCGCAACAAGATCTACTATGTGAATTCCCGGCGTTTTGCCTTTCATAAAGATTTTGTAAATGGCACATACCTGTCCCTCGAACGCGGGCAGGAGTTCTCTGAAAACAATTATCTAAAAGCCAACCGCCGCTTCTTGCTCGGCACGCTCGCTTATCAAACTCCGGTCCAGCGCTGGACGTTTGAATTCTGGGAAGGCGACCAGATCAGCGGCGAGCTGATCAAAACGGCAAGCGAAGTTATTAATAAGACCTTCTTTACCACCGTGGCGTATAAGCCCAACTCCTCACGGCAGGAAGAAGCATCAGCGGCGTTAACCGGTCTTGAGCGCGTTCTGCAAAGCGACATTTCGCATGGACAGGAATATGAACCGTTAAATCTCGCACGCGGACTGGGCCGCATTCACATCATCGAAAAGCTCGATGAACACGTCGAGATAGGCTTCAATGAAATTCTGGTGCTGAACGAAGTGCCGATTCAGCTTCCGCCCGTCGCGGGGGTGATCGTCAGCAAGCCTTCCACTCCGCTCTCGCACATTAACCTGCTGGTAAAGGGTTGGGGCGTGCCTAACGCATACATCAAGAACGCCCACGAACTATTGAAACAATATGACGGTCGCTGGGTTTCGTTTGAGACGAAGCGCGACGGCTACACGATCAAGCCGGCCGACATGGATCAGCTACGCGAGTACCAGAGACGCATGTCGCAGCGGCTTGATGTTATGAAACCGCGCTCGGATTTGACGGCCACCAGCATCAAGACGCTAAGTCAGCAACGAGCGCGGGATGTTGTGGCATACGGAGGCAAGTCGGCGAATCTTGGCGAGCTGATGAATGCGCGTCTGCCGGGCGTGATCATTCCAAATGGCTTTACCGTTCCCTTTTTCTATTACGACCAGTTCATCAATGAAAACGCGCTGGACGACTTCATCTTCGAGATGATGAACGACCAGAAGTTTGTTCATGATCCGGCGTACCGGCGGGGACGTCTTACCGAATTACGCGAGCGCATTCAAAAAGGAAAGATTAACGAAGCACTGAAAGGCCGAGTGCTGCAGTTAGCGCATTCTCAATTTCCCGGCAAAGGTTTGTTTGCCCGCAGCTCGTCTAACGCGGAAGACTTGCCAAACTTTAGCGGCGCTGGTTTGCACTCGAGTGTGCCGAATGTGAAAGGCGACGATCAATTGCTGGAAGCGCTGAAGACAGTCTGGGCGTCGCTCTGGAACTTCGAAGCATACGAAGGCCGGGAACGCGCCGGCATCGATCATGCGAAAGTCTACATGGCTGTCTTAATTCAGGAAGGCATCAATGCCGACAGCGCCGGCGTGATGATCACTGCCGATCCTTATAACGCCGAAAGCAAGGGAGCCATCTACATCAGCGCTAAGCGCGGCCTGGGAATCAAAGTCGTAGACGGCAAGCGCATCGCAGAACAAATACTGTTTCGACCGCAGTCGAACGCGATTCAAGTATTAACGCGGTCGGCCGAGGACAGTCTGCTGACATTTGACGAGAATGGCGGTGTAAAAGAAGTCCCCATCACTGGCGAGCGCGCCGTGCTAACTGACGAGATGACGCGACGTCTTGCCCAAGCGGCGCAGCGGATCAGGCGCCTATTCGGAGGTAAGGATCAAGACATTGAGTGGCTCTACCTGCGCGGTCAACTCTATATCGTCCAAGCCCGACCATTCATTGGTGGAAATTAATTAGGGGATGTCCCCGAAGGGGACATTTAAGCGGCTTGGCGTTCGCTGCGGCTTGGCGGTTTAGACGTATCAGCCCCCCAGCCATTCGAGCACCTGCCCGCCGATCATCACCAGGACTGCAGTAGTAATCATGACCAACGTCCCTATCCCCAACGCATTGTTAAGGCGCGTATTCTTCAGTTCTTTCGTCAGGGCCGTGTCATTAATCAGCAGGAGTATAAAAACGAGAATGATTGGCAGCAGCAAACCGTTCAAAACTTGAACGCCTACCAGCAACTTCATTACGGGAATGTTTGGGATTAGGGCGAGAACTACACCCACCACAATCAACGCAGTAAAGAGACTGAAGAACACCCGGCCGCGGCGGAAATCAAGGTTGACGCCTTTCGGCATTCCGAACGTTTCGCTGACCGCATAGGCAGTTGCGAGCGGCAACACCGCTCCGGCCAGCAGCGTCGCACCCAGTAACCCAATGGCAAAAAGCACGCGTGCTGCACCTCCGACCACCGGCTCCAGGGCGCGGGCCGCGTCGGCTGCCGAAGCAATTTCGCGCTGACCCACAACATACAAGGTGGCGGCGGTCGCGATGATCATTGAAATCGACATCAAGTTAGAAAACACGGCACCGAAGTAGGCATCGATTCGCTCTGTTCCGTAGTGACGGCGCGCTACGCCTTTTTCCACGAGGGAGCTCTGTTGAAAGATTTGGATGTAAGGGGTGATCGTAGTGCCGAGCAAACCTACCACCAGAAACAGGTAAGCCGGATCCGAATTAAGAGTGGGAATTAAAGCCCCGGTTGCAACCTCGCCCCAATCAGGTTTCGCCATAATCGCCGCGATTGGATAGGCAAAGAAAACCAGCGTCATCAGCAGCAGGATTTTTTCTACCTTCGCGTACGAACCAAAGATCACCAGGTACCAGATGAAAACCGCTCCCAGCGGGACTGATACATACTTACTTACTCCGAGCAGCTCCATCGCGGCGCCAATGCCGACAAATTCGCTCACCGTTACGCCGCCATTCGCGATCAAAATCACCACGACCGCGAACAGAGCCCACCCAATTCCAAACCTTTCACGAATCAGGTCAAGCAATCCCCGGCCAGTCGCTGCCCCCAGGCGCGCGCACATTTCCTGCACAACGCCGAACGAAACGGTGAGAATCACCATCACCCAGATCAGTTGGTAACCAAACTTCGCCCCAGCCTGGCTGTAGGTAGCGATGCCGCCCGCGTCGTTACCGGCGGAAGTAGCAATCAATCCCGGACCAAGCACCGCAAGCCAGCGGAGAATTCCCTTTGGAGGCTTTCGCATGCCGCGCAGATTGACGCTGCGCCCGCGAACATTGATCCGCAATCCCGTTTTGATGGGACGCGCCGCAGCTGGCAAAGCCGCGGCATCAACTGCGTCGAGTGCCTCAAGACCTTGCGGCTGCACGGAATTCTTCATGAAAAAATCCTGGGCACCTGAGCAGTCCAACTACGAGGAGCCACCTGGGCCACCGCGGCATCAATGGTGACGATACCAAGCAACTGCTTGTCGTCGTCCACGACGGGGAGCGCAGCGAGGTGACTATCCAGAACGCGATGGGCGCTCTGATCCGCGGCTGCTAGTGGATGTAGCGTAATCAGGTATGGATCCATGATCTCTTCCAACTTCGTTTCATCGGGCGCCGTGAGCAAATCGCGAATTGAGATTGAGCCGCGCAGAGTAAGCGTTTCGTCACTGTCTACGACGTAAATGAAATAAACGAAATCAGGGTTTTTCAAGGGCACGCGCAACTTGTCACGAGCAGCGGCTATCGTCAGATCTCCGCAAACGTAAACCACGTCGTTGGTCATGATGCCCCCAACAGTGTGCTCCGGATAGCGCAAGAGCTCGAGAATTCGCTCGGCTTGTTTCCGTGATAAGTGCTCTATGTAGCGGCGCATTGTGAGTGGGTGCAAACGACTCAGAAGATCCGAGGCGATGTCCGGCGCCATCAGCTCAAGGAGACGAAGCGCCTGAACCTCATCCAGTTCCTCAAACACCTGCAGCTGACGCTCTGCACCCATTGTTTCCAAAGTGTCCGCAGCCTTCGGATCGGGCAGTAGAGTGATTAGTTCAGCGGCGTGCAAGTAAGGCAAGCCATCTGTGAGCCTCGCGATTTCACCGGCCGGCAAGCGACTGATGCGCAGGTGCTCGCCCTCTTCACTCCTGACCGCACGCGGATCGCCACGCAGAAACTCGACATAGGCCCAGTCATACAAAGCACTCTCCAGGACTGGACCAAAACGGCCTCGCGTAAGGCGGCGTGCAATCGCACCGAGACCGGTATCGGCAGCTTGCAGCAATAGTTTTCCCTCATGTTCGTCGAGCAGCAGATCGTTCGCACGCGTAGTGCGACGGTTTTGCAGATCCAAAACCATGGCGTCCAGGATTCCGGCCGCCAGCAGAACTGCCTTAGCCAGCGACTCGGTCGATTCCACATCAGCTGCCCCAAGATCGTCGACCTTGATAACGCGCTCGCGCCAGTCTACGGCGCACACTTTCTCCCAACGGATGGAACACGTCTGCCGCTGTGCATTGAGGAAGTAAAGGCAGGTGACGGGCGGATGATCAGCATCAAGCAGAGCGACACTTAAGTCACTCAGTTTTGCTTCGGCTCCTTGCTGGTCAACAATTCGGAAGCGCAGCAGTTGCGAAAGCATCACCATGTATTTGAAAACCCCTTAATTCGACGACGCAAAGCGGTCTCCATAGAAGGCGCCGCTGTGGTTACAAATAAGGGCACGGCGATACTGTGTCTCCAGAACTCAGTAAATGTTGAGAACTGAAAAAGCATACCCTCCATATAGACAATGGGCAATCCACATCCGGGCGGTCCGTAGTATCATACTTGTGGACATAGGTCGGATTGAATTGGCACCCTCTCGTATCGTAGCTTTAACTAGAGGGCGGCTGCCTGGTAAAGAGAGGTTCGCTTTGGAAATTATTCGGAAAGTATTCACTGTCAGTTATTCGGGTATTATCCTTCTCTTCACCTTTTGCGGCCTCGCCTTAATCTTCTTTGCCGCGCTCGAGCTTTGGCATGGACTGGACCCCAGCCAGGTCTTGACGCCAAGAGATCGTTTTAATCTTATTCTCGAAGCGATTGGCTTATTGACCATCGCGGTGGTCGCTTTCGAACTGGGGCAGACAATCCTGGAAGAGGAAGTGTTACGGAAAGTGCAAGTGAGCGCACCCACGCGCGTTCGGCGGTTTTTGTCTCGCTTCGTGGTTGTGGTCGTTGTAGCTCTCTCAATTGAATGTTTGGTGACTGTCTTTGAACTCGCGCACAAAGATCCGACACGACTGCCGCACGCCGCGTCCATTGGAATCGCTGCAGGAGTGTTGCTCGCCTCCTGGGGCGTATTCATCAAATTAAACAAGAGCGCCGAGGAGTTAGAGCCGGAGGCGATGGCGGAGGCTAAGAGTGAAGACCAGAAGGTGAAGTAGCAGTGTTTACATGTCTGAGCTCTCTGTCTCTCCCACCCTTGGGATAATCCATCCGCACCATATTCACACGGCGTCCATTGAATGCGCTTAGGGCCTTTGATAGCCGAGTACCCGCGTTTTGAGTTGATTCGCGCTTGGGTCCTGAGCAAACGTTACCCACCCCTCGCGAGTCGCATGACGCGGCAGAAAGGCCACCTCTAGTTCGGCGCTTTCTTTTAACGCACCGCTGTTCTCAATCACCACCTCGATGCGCACTCCCTCGGCTGTTTCATCGCCGTGATTAATCACCGTGACAGGCACCAGGAAATTGAATTGTTGTTTTTCCGGTGTTCCCAGCCGCACCTCAATGCTGGGGGGTTCGTGGCCCATTGTGGAGCCAGCGTAGATGAGATAACCAAGCGTCACCGAAACGAGGATCAGACCCGACGCAAACACTACCCATTCCAACCAATTCTTTTTAGTTTTCTTCATTGTAGTAATAGCCGACCCGCTGAGGCGCCAAGTGTGGCGGGCACTCCGAGCACGATAGTCTGAGCCAAAGCAGTGTAAAAGGCGAACCCTTCAAAGCTGCCAAAAAACCAAAGAACCAGCGCCGAAGAACTTAGTGCAACGGCGTAAGTAACAATTGTTCCCAGCAGGATAATGACGAGATGGTCAGCGCGCACAAAATCAGCCGCACCTCTGAAGTCGCTGTAATGCAGGATCAAGAATGCAATTAAGAGCGAGAATATTGCTAATCCAATTAACTTTGCCCACGACAATGCAATTGCTATAACGACAACCTCTTCAGTGGGTGCAATATTTGCCGCAAAGAGAAAGGCGCCGCACGAGGCGAAAACCAGCTGACCACCGAAATTAATTTCATTCTTGGCCGAACCTCCTCCCAATCCCTCATCTTCCTTGCCGCTTGCTCCCAGCTGCGCTGTGCCGATTGAAACGCCAATTGCCACAGTCATAGCGCCTACGACAACGACTCCAACAATTTCAAGGAGAGCCATGTCAAAGGTAACGCGGCCTAGCAGAAAGAGAACCAGACCACCGAGAATAATCCCGAGTCCCATCTCTTCGATTGCGTCGATGGCGACTTCAATAGTGGTCAAATCGCGCCGCAGACCCGCGTAGCGGTTGTACCCAAGCAGTAAAACGAAGGTTGCCAGTACATAGCCGAGTAGCCGATAGGGATGAGCGATAAACCCGGCCCACCAGACTTCCCTGGTGTATAAAAGCGGGAGGCTAAACATTAACCCTCCTGCCACGCCGCGTCCGTATTCTTGCAGCGATTCACTGATCGTGCGCTCTTTAGTTCTTGCGGACTTTCGGGGAGACATAAATGAATTTGAAGTGCGACGACGAATGATCCATTAGATCCTTCAGTACTGTGGGGGGCGCGGTAGTTTCAAGGATAACTGCCCTAGCAATGATGGGCAAACTACTGGAAAGCTGAGTAGTGCCTTAGTTAGTCTTTGTAACGCAAACTGTAGTTTGCCTCCGCCTTGAATGCCATTTCAGCGCAAACTAACAGTTTGCGCTACAAATTAGGGCACTACCAAAGGTGGACAGGCTCCATACTGTCAAGATCTAGGTGAATAATCCCAAAGAGCAATCGCCTTACCTAGAAATGCTCCAGGCGGAGAGGCTAAAAAACAACCTTGCGGTGAAGGAGCATAATCTAAGCAGAGCGTCCATGACTGCCGTGTTTGATGTTATGCCGGGCTTCCGCTTCTTCTATCGAGTGGCTTTGCGTCAGCTTCAAGTCCTTCTTTGCCATAGTAACCAGCCGCCGGTAATGTTTGTGCAGGGTCTCTATTTCTTCCTCGGTCAAATCTTCGACATCGATCAGCCGGTTGCTGGCGCCTTCGAGCGCTGCGACGATCTCGTTAAGCTTCATGTGAATGGCCAGAGCATCCTTGTTCTGTGTCCTCTGAATTAGGAAGACCATGAGGAACGTGACGATTGTCGTACCGGTATTGATCACTAACTGCCAGGTATCAGAAAAGCGGAACAAGGGTCCCGTAATTGCCCACACAAGAAGGACGGACAGGGCGAGAATGAAAGCCGTTGAAGTCCCAGTCGCTTTAGTAGCTTTCAGTGAAAATTTTTCGAGCGCCGCGCTAATTTTATTTCTTTTCTTTCGCGCCATCGTTGCCTCCCCCAAGCCATGATCGAATCAAGGCCAGCCTCCTAAAAATCGACTGAGAAACCGAGCTGCACTCCTGCACGCGGACTCGCCGCGTATTTGCCGCCAAGAACTGCAAAATCAAAAGAGACGTTCTGGCTTACCTGGTAATTTCCACCAATCAGAGCTTGTAATTGTCGCTTAGCCAACGCCAGGTCTTTCGACATTGCTCCCGTTAACTCAATGCCGAGCTGAAGCTTCGGGCTAAACTGCTTCACAAGTGAGCTACCGCCGGTTAGTACAGTCCCACGACTCTTAATTCCTAAAGCGCCCGTAGTCTCGTTCCCCGAAAAGAGCACTCCGCCGTTGAATCGCAACTTGGTTCTCGAAGTTAGCGACTTTTGTAAAATCCCGTTCACGTAAAAGTCTGCGAGGCCAGATCCTAATTGTCGCTCGGCGTCTCCTGTTGGTAATTCCAGATTGAACGCGATCGAGAGCGCCGGCCGGCGTGAATTCTCCCGCTCACGGAGAAAGTTATACTTCAGAGATATGTTGAGGTCACCGATTCCCGTCACCCGGCGGGAAGTCGTTCCTGCCTGGTTAATGATGGTGAGAAACGGAGCAGCTATTCCAACCTCGAAGTTTTCAAATAATCCGTAGCCGAGCTCGATGTCGGCGGTATTTTGTTGCAGGCTGGGAAGCGACTCACGCTGTAGCCAGTCGAATTCGTTGCTGAATTCAAAATGAAAACGGCCCTTCGGTGTCACATCGGCGTCGTCTGTGACAAATGGCTGTTGCGCAAGGGCTGGAACAGAAAGGAAGAACAAGAGAGCCAGTATCAACGAGACTCTCGGAGATTGTCGGAAGACTTGTGCTGGTTCGGGCGCGTAGCTCAAGGGAGACTGCCCTGTTTTATGATCACGCTCGCCTTGAGTATACCTTGTCAGCACTAGGTGCCTGGCAGTGATTTTAGCCCCTCACTAAGATGCGAACGATCGGCGAGCGCCCTCAGTAATGGTCCGTGCAAGGTAAACTCAACCACGCTCACCGAACCTACCGGACAAACGAGCCGGTAGCGAAAGCGGCCCACGTCAATCCCCAATAAGCTGCAAAGAATGATCCTGATTGTGGCTTTGTGAGAAACAATCAGAACATTTCCCTCGGCACAATTGCTCTTGATCTCTTCAACTACGCGCAAGCCGCGCCGTGCAATCACGACGGCGGCTTCGCCACCGGTTGGGGGATGCCACGCCGGATCAGCGAGCCAACTTATGTAATCATCGTGAAAATCGCGCTCAACTTTTTCCTTCTTCAACCCTTCCCATTCCCCATAAGCGATCTCGTTCAATTCTTCGCGAACTTGCAGACCCAAGCCCAACTGGTTGCAGAGGGGTTGGGCGGTGGTAATTCCTCGGCGCAAGCTGCTCGAGTAGATCGCCGCCCACGACTTTGCTTGTGACGCGGCGGCAAAAGCGTGGGCCATCTGAAATCCTTCGGCCGTAAGCTCCGGATCCAATCCTGAGCCGCAAAAGACATCCTCGCGGCTGAGCGCTGTCTGACCGTGACGAAGTAAGTGAAGGGTTAGTGTCATCGAACCCATTGTAGAAGTCAGCTGGCCTTCCTCCTAGACCAGAAACTCCTCGCGCAGGAGCTTTCAGCGCTGAAGGACAAAATGAAAAGCACGCCGGAGTATGCTTTCCGCTAAACTTGAAGCTCCGTCACGCGCTGAGGGCGATGCCTTTCCACTTTGCGGCAGCGGTGTGGGCGAGTCGCTTAGATCGAGAGCATCCAGCAAGATCGACTCGTGTCGAAAGACGAAGGCATCTCGCTTCTTGCGAAGTCTATGAGGATGCGTTTTCGCTGCTTCTCCACTTCAGTTGGGTTCCAGGGATTTTCGCGATTGTCAGAAAACAGCTATATACAATGCCGCATTTCCGTGAACAAGAAAATTTTTTGTATAGGCTTACACAGTAGAAAAGATTTTTTGCAAAAGAAAATGAGTTGGCAGGTAGATGACGATAGGATTGAGGATCATCAAGAGGACCACATGCAGCGCTGGGGCCAGCCAGCGATGTGGTTTGTTTCCGAAGCCATGAACCCAGTTCACATTTTCTGATCTGCGCGTAAAGAAATACGACAGCGGTAACAGGATCCACGCAAGCAGAGTTTGGATTACGAGGGCACGACCGTCGTAGCCCAGCCGGTAAAGCATCCAGATAATTAGTAAAGGAAAAAAGACGTGAAAGATCGAGAGTGAGCGAATCAACAGGCTGGTTTCGCGGCGAAACATGTAAGCGCTAAGCCCGGTGATTGAAGTCTTTGTGATTAGCCTCGCGAAGAAATCGAGATTCCAGGCGAGGTCCAGTAACAGGATCGCTAGGGCAACGATGCTGATTAAAAGGGAGCTCTCCAGCCAAATCGCCACCAGGGCTATCAGCAACGAGATATCAGAAAACCAAAGAAAATTGCCTGGCCCGTAGTGTCTCCAGTAGATCGGAACTAGAAAGCACACGAACGCCGTGTATCCAATCTTGAGCCACAGCGGAATCTGCTCTGGAGCCACGAGGCCCCAGAGCATCTCAAGCTGATTCCACATAATTGCGGAGATTTTATCTTCCCGCGGCTGAAGCGGATGCGCCAGGCTCCGATACTTCCTTAACTACTTCCGAGGTCACGGTCCCGCCTGCTCGCAAGGCAATGTCCGCAACGGCGATGATTCCACAGACATCACCGGCTTGGTCAACGACAGGTACGCGACGAATTTTGTTCGCTTCCAGAATGTTGCCACACTCTTCAATCGACATTTCCGGTGTTACTGTCACGCACGGCTTACTCATGCAATCAGCAGCCGTCAGGTCGAGCGGGTTATTCCCTTTTGCGACACTGCGAATGACGATATCGCGATCGGTGATTACGCCGATGGGCTTTTTTGTTCCCTTGCTCTCCACGATCGGGATCTCGCCACAATCGTGATCTACCATCAATTTAGCTACCTCTTGCAGACTAGTGTCCGCAGTACAACACGCTGGGTCAGGTGTCATTACGTCCTTAACATTCATCGTCTAACCTCCGGTTCAGAATGAAATTATCAACAGCAGACTGGAGCACAGCAATCACTTCGCAAACGAGAAGTGAAGAGTGTGCTCGAATGTGGGGGAATTTAACTGGCCCGGGGGATTTGCAGAGAGTTTACGCTTTCTTAGCCGATTAGGCGACTGCATCGAGCAAGGGAGAGTGGGTCAGTTTGGGTGGGGTGAGTACCAGTCTCGGTCATCAATTATTTCACCGCCAAGACGCAGAGACGCCAAGAAAGCTTGGGCAGTTAGCTAGAGTGATTAAACGTGAGTAAGACGGTACGGATTGCAAGAGTTAGGACCTGCCAAGGCTTCCCATCTTTTTGCCAATCATTCTCTGCGTCTTTGCGACTTGGCGACTTGGCGGTGAAATGATTGATAACCGAGAATGGTACCGACATCATGAACTTAGACCTTCCGGCCAACAGAGCCGCTGATCTTCTTCCTGGTGGTCTTGCCGGTCTTCAAAACTGGCAATCCCAAATCTACATCGTCATGAGGCTGCGGGATCACGTGAGTCGCTACCACCTTACCAACTTTGTTGGCGGCGGCAGCGCCGGCATCAACCGCACTGCGCACGGCAGCAACGTCTCCGCGCACAATCGCAGTGACTAACCCGGCATCGATCTTTTCCCAGCCGACAAGTTTCACGTTCGCCGACTTCACCATCGCATCGGCCGCTTCAATCATCGCGACCAGTCCCATGCATTCCACCATGCCGAGTGCTTCCGCCATATCGTTTGTCTCCAACTCATGTTTGTTGAGCCGGGATAGTCTATCAAGACAAGGCAAAAATGTGCCTTTCTTTTAGCTGATTCTTCAGCATCTGAAAGATTATCGCCTAATCCCGGAGCGCCTAGTCAGTTTCGCAGCGAATGAATCGGGGCGGGAATCCTGCCGCCGCGCCTGATAAAACCTGCCGAAGAGAACGCATTAACTGCCATGATCGGGGCGCTGCCGAGCAAGCCTCCAAACTCAACCATTTCGCCGACCTCTTTGCCGGGAACTGGAATGATGCGCACTGCCGTCGTTTTATTGTTCATCACGCCGATGGCCATCTCATCAGCAATGATCGCCGAAATCGTTTCTGCCGAAGTCGAGCCAGGCACTGCCACCATATCAATTCCCACGGAGCAGACACTCGTCCAGGCTTCGAGCTTATCAAGTGTGAGCGCGCCCACCTGGGCGGCCTCGATCATTCCCGCATCTTCAGACACCGGGATGAAAGCGCCGCTCATGCCGCCCACTGCTCCGCTCGCCATCGCCCCGCCTTTCTTAACGGCGTCGGTGAGCAGAGCGAGCGCTGCAGTTGTGCCATGCGTGCCGGCGCGTTCAAACCCCATCGCCTCAATAATATTTGCCACCGAATCTCCCGGCACGGGTGTGGGTGCAAGGGAAAGATCGATGATGCCGAAGGGTAAACCGAGGCGACGCGCCGCCTCGCGGCCGACCAGCTCACCGGCGCGCGAAAGTTTGAAAGAGAGTTTTTTGATGATTTCTGCGAGCTGTTCCAGGGGCAAGTCAGCGCCGGCAGTGCGCAAGGCGTAATTGACTACGCCCGGACCAGACACACCGACGTTGATGACAGCTTCCGGCTCGCCCACGCCATGAAAGGCGCCGGCCATGAACGGATTGTCTTCAACGGCGTTGGCAAAACAAACAAACTTGGCACAGGCGAGGCCGCCCGATTCACGAGTGCGTTCGGCCGCATCTTTAATCAATTCGCCAACCTGTCGCACCGCGTCCATGTTGATTCCCGCGCGCGTAGTTGCCACATTAACTGAGGAGCAGAGTCGTTCCGTCGTCGCGAGGGCTTCGGGAATCGAATTGAGAAACTGATTTTCCGAGTTGGTGGCGCCTTTGTGCACTAAGGCTGAATAGCCTCCGATGAAATCGACGCCCACTGACTTCGCGGCAGCATCAATCGTTCGCGCTAACTCAACCGGATCACCCGAGGCGCCTTCAGTGATCATGGAAACTGGCGTAAGCGCGATCCTTTTGTTGGCTACGCGGATCCCGAATTCATCCCCAATCTGGTCGACCGTGGGAACGAGGCGCTCAGCCACTCGCATTATTTTCTCGTAGGATCGTTCCGCAGTGCGCGCGACGGTCTCGCTGGAGCAGTCGCGCAAACTAAGACTAAGCGTGACAGTCCGCACATCGAGATGTTCCATCTCGGTCATCGCTACAGTCTGGAGAATTTCGGCTTGTGAATAGTCCATAAGAAGTCTCGCGTTTCGAGTTTCGAGTTTTGCGTTCAGGATTTCGGTTCAGGGTTTCGTGTCGATTGCTACCGTCAGTGCCGAAACACTTGCCTCAGCGACCAGGTTCTTTCATCTGAACTCGAAACTTGAAGCTTGAAACTCGAAACCTATTACCGCATCATCTCGCTCAAGATCAGAATCACCAGAAATAAGACGAATAACACTGCAGCAACCAGCAAAAAGCGCGCGCTCGGATCGTACGAAGCCTCATCAAGCACCACTGTTGAGATCTCCCGCACTTTACCAAGCCGCTTTTTTACATCTTCTCCCAGCGCTCCCCGGGCGGCGCGCGGGCGTACGCCGTCCCCCGGCGAACCCGTAACTGGATGATGCGGCACGGAGGGTGGAAGTGCCTCTGTCTTAGCTTGCTCTCGTTGCCACGCCGCAGAACTCTCAACATCGTGCGTTAAAGGCTGCAATGGAACAGTCTCCGCGCCTCTTGCAGCGTAATCGTTTGAGAAGTCAGACGTCGGGAGACTCGGCAGATCGATGGATACAGTTTCCGGCGCAAGAAAAACTTCCTCAGTATCGGCAGCCGGCTCGTGATTTGAGGAATCTGGCCCTTGCTCAGAAGTTGGCTTCCCGCATTGAGGACAAAACATACCTCGAACACGGATCGATGCCCCACAGGAACGACAACGACGAGCAATTTCAGGATCAGCCATCGAAGGATTTGTCATTGCCGATTGTCGGAAATCGAGGATCCAGGAGAACAGCTTGATTAATGGACACATAAGGTCTGCGCTCATAAGCGTTTTTTCAATCGCCAATTGGCAATCGAAAATCCGCAATGGCTATATCCTGTGCATCGCGTTGAAAAGGTCTTCACGTTGCGCGTAGATGCGTACGCCAAGCTTCTCCCCTTCCTGACGCAGTCTCTCTTTCAACTCGTTCGTGCTTTGACGCGCGCGACCAGCGTCGGCGACAATTACCATCGCGAATTTTCCCTGCACTACAGTCTGGTTAATATCGACGATACTGCAATCGGCCTCGGCAAGTATCTCTGCCACTCCGGCAACAATTCCAGGATGATCAACGCCAAATACCGAAATGATCAGACGGTCATTCGAACCCTCTTGTGATGGCGATGTTACCCTACCAGAGGCGGGCAAATTCTTTCTGCTTGAATATGAGGCTCCGTTGGTGGTTAGAAAAGGCTCAACCTGTCGGTAGATTTCGGTGACGAGTTGCTCAACCGCTTGTTCGTCCGCGTCCGCTCCCAGCCGGTCGTACACCGTGCGGGTGATGCGATAAATCAAATCCTCATTTGGCATCTATGCTTGTGTTTAATCTTTGGTTCCATTCTGAGCTTTGTCCTTTGAACTTTGTACTTTGCTCTGTCTCCACCTTGAATCAGATGGCCTCCGGCAAACTCCGAACGAAGATCAAAGTACAAAGCTCAAAGTTCAAAGATCGAAATTATGAGTCGAGATTCAAGACCTTCTTCCGTTGTCGCGACTTAATTCTCCAGCGGCATCGCGCATTTCTTCAGAAAATGATTCCTGTAAATCCACGCGATCAACAATTCCGACGACCGCAGCTTCGATCGACATGTCCTGGTTACCGATCGCGGTGCGCGCAGCTTTACCAAATGCGCACATCACCATCTCACCGGCGCCCGCTCCCAATCGATCAGCAACCACCACAATATTGCGAGTTGGTTCCTTCTCCAGGTCGTACGGGTGCACGACCAGAAACCGAACGCCCTCGAGGTCCGGCGTTTTCTTGGTCGACCACACTGTCCCAACAACTTTAGCTAGAAACATGGCTGCGCGGTTTCGAGTTTCGAGTTTACATTTTCAGGTTCAGGTTTTGAAACTCAACCTCTCGAAACTTGAAACTCCAAACTCGAAACTCGTATTTACGTTTTGGCAAACACTTCCTTGGGCTCGCCGATATCGCGAGCCGCGGGAGTAATGATTGTTTTTGCGTTGATGTAGATCTTCTCGCCCTTCTGCAAAGCGCGCTTCACATCGTCTTCGCTGACAAAATCAACTACTTGACGTCCATTGTTGGAAGCACTAGCTGCAGCAGGAGCCGGCGCGGGCGTTGGCCGCGACGCACTAGTACTTTCGCTTCGCGGCGGTCCGGAATACATACTTCCCGCTTCCACTTCGACAGGTCTGGATGCTACTGGAGGCGACGCCTCCGCCTGAGCCGGCGCTCTTCCTGCCAGGAATTTATCGACGATCGCGGCAATTTCTTCGCGATTTATCTTCCCGCCCGCGACTGCGACTGCTGGTTGTTTCGGCTGTTGGGCGGCAACGGGCATGGGGCTGGCAGAAGCTGTTCTGGAAGCCGCCGGCCGCGTACTCTTAACCGGCCGAGTTTCAAAGGCGATGCGCTTGATGTCCATCAAGTGCAGCGGCGAGACATTATCTGAGGTCACGTTTCCGCCCCACGACCCGCAGCCCAATGTCATCGAAGGCGGCAAGGCTGTGGAGAATCCAATCGCACCATGAGTTGTCGGCGTATTGATCGTGATTCGCGACGCCGGTAATTCTGCGCCAACTCGCACGGCCGCCTCGCGCGATCGCGTATGCATTCCGGCGGTATGGCCCATGCCGCCGTAAGCGAGGACCTCACGACTGCGCGCTGCCCCCTGTTCCACTCCATCGACTACATAGAACGCGAGAATCGGTGAAAGCTTTTCCATCGACAAAGGAAAGTCGCGACCCACTCCGCCGACATCAGCAAGCAAGCAGCGTGTGCCGGAAGGCACAGTCAGTCCTGCCATCTTGGCAATCACGTCGACAGAGCGGCCGACGATTCCCGGATTGAGCGAACGCTGTGGCGTCGCGACGATTTTGCCTAACTGATCCGCCTCTGCAGCAGAAAGAAAATGGCCGCCTTGAGCTTTGAACTGTTCCCGAACTGCTTTCTCAATCGGCGCGTCGCAGATGACGGCTTGTTCAGACGCGCAGATAGTTCCGTTGTCGAAACACTTGCCAGTCAAAATATCTTGAACGGCTTTAGGCACATCCGCACTTCTCTCAATAAACGACGGCACATTACCCGGTCCCACACCAAACGCCGGTTTACCCGACGAGTAAGCAGCACGCACCAAGCCGATGCCTCCAGTCGCCAGAATCACCGCTGTCTGCTTGTGCTTCATGAGGGTCTCTGTCCCCTCAATCGTCGCGGTCGTCATGCAGCCAATCGCATCCGCCGGCAGTCCTTCTTTTATGCCAACTTCGCGCATCACCCGAACCGTTTCGTTGATGCAGCGTGCGGCTGAGGGATGGGGCGAAAGCACGATTGCGTTTCTTGACTTAATCGCGATCAGAATTTTAAAAATTGCGGTCGAGGTAGGATTAGTTGAGGGAATGATACCCGCTACGACGCCGCGCGGGCTCGCGATCTCAACAACGTCTTTTGATTCTGAGACGACTCCGACCGTCCGCAGTCCGCGAAAGTAGTTCCAAACGTCTTCAGCCGCGAAGCGATTCTTTTCCTGCTTGTCCGCGGGAACACCATATCCGGTTTCCTCAACCGCCATAGCGCCCAGACGGGCTGCCTCGCGCATCGCGCCTTTTGCCATCGCCTCGCAGATGCGGTCGATCTTAGCCTGATCAAAACGAACAACTTCGGCCTGCGCCCTGTGAGCGGCTTCTATAAGATCGCGCGCTTGTTGCACCGATACGAGATCTTTGTCTACCGACATCGCCCCTCCCGATTGCCGATTGCCAATTTCCGATTGCTGATTGGAGTATGACGATTCTTGATTCCAACTGCGAAATCACTTCAACTTCGAATTTTCGCTAATCGGCAATCGGCAATCCCAAATCGGCAATCGCCTTACCTGGCTCTTTCCTTATTCGCTTCCCGCGCACCCGTCGGCAATGAGCGGTCACCTTGTCCCAGCTGCCCGCGCGATCCGCCTTGTAATGAACGCTCATCCGGACTTAAACCCGTTGAACCGTCAACCGGGAGAACTCGTTCGACTTCTGCGTGTGGTCGGGGAATTACATGAACACTGATCAATTCGCCCACTCGACGAGCTGCGGCCGCACCGGCATCAGTAGCAGCTTTTACGGCGCCCACATCTCCACGCACAAAAATGGTCACGTAGCCGGCGCCGATATATTCCTTGCCTAAGAGCTGCACATTTGCAGCTTTGACCATTGCATCCGCAGCCTCAACGGCTCCGACGAAACCTTTGGTTTCGACCATTCCGAGTGCTTCTAAGGGCATCACTCATCTCCTCACTTTTTTCAGTTGTAGAAATTAAAGCTGATTGTTCTGGTAGCTGGCGCCAACGTAACACCGCAGACACGAAGAATCAAGATCGGCTGGGTAAAAGTTTGACACCGTTTAGCATCGCAAGCTATATTGCGGGCCAAGAGTAAGTCACTCTTAGAGATAGAGTTCAACCCGAGGTCTAATTGACGCCTGCACTCGCAGGAATTAGTTGCGGTCTAATTTCCACGGGCTCTGCCAGGTTTGCAGACCAATCAAACTGTCGCAGAGACTGACGCGGATCGGTAATGGCGGCTACTATCGGCGAACAGTTGCGACTCGCACGCGAGGAGCGGGGCATTCCTCTCCGAGAAATTTCCGACGAAACTCGCATCTCAATCCGTTACCTCGAAGCAATCGAATCAGGCGATTTCAAACGACTGCCCGGTGGAATCTTTAACCGGAGTTTCGTTAGGGCCTATGCTCGTTGCATTGGCTACGATGAAAAGAAGGCAGTTGAGGCCTACTCTCGATCGATGCAGGATTCGGGTGACGGCGGAGACGAAGTCGTCACCACTCCTTACCAATCAAAGGTTTACACGGATGTTCCGGCCACGCGTTCTCCGGTTTTGACGGTTGTACTGGCAATTATTATTCTCGCTCTATTAACCCTTGGTGCGCTCGCAGCGTTACACTGGTTCCAACGTCGCTCAGCTCAACTCGATCAGCGTCCGGCCTCGGTGCTGGTTTTGCCTCGGCAGAAAGCGGCGAACGACTTTGTAAATGATGGTGCGGATCTTGGGCCAAGGAAAACTGGCAACGAAGCAGTTCAGCAATAGCGTCTGTGTTGACCGCTGGCTTGCGCCTGACGGCGTGGCACAAGATGCTGCGCGCAATTTGTTTTGGAAGTATCTGCCCGCTGCTGAAAGCGGGCAGAACTGTTTTCGGGATGTTTCAATCTCAAATCATTTCCAGCGACAGGAGTAATTTTCAATATCATGATTCCGTCTACTATTCCGGAAGGACTTACATTCGACGATGTGCTTTTAGTTCCGGCGCGCTCCGACGTGCTTCCGTCAGAAACCGATACGTCAACGCAATTCACTCGTAGTATCCGTTTGCAAATTCCCCTTTGCTCGGCGGCGATGGATACCGTAACCGAAGCCGCGCTCGCCATCGCTCTCGCCCAACAGGGCGGCATCGGAGTGATTCATAAGAACCTAAGCGTCACGCGTCAGGCCGAAGAAGTCGACAAGGTAAAACGATCCGAATCGGGAATGATTGTCGATCCCGTCACGATCCGTCCGGATCGACCAGTGCGCGAAGCGTTAATGGTGATGGAGAACTATCACATCAGCGGCGTTCCGGTAGTAGATGAAGACGGTCATTTGGTCGGCATCATTACTAATCGCGACCTTCGTTTTGAAACACGATTCGAGATCCCGGTTTCGGAAGTGATGACTAAACAGCCTTTGGTAACTGTCCCAGTGGGCACGACTCTGGAACAGGCCAAGGCAGTTCTGCAAAAGCATCGGATCGAAAAACTGCTCGTGGTCGACGACGATAAGCGAATCAAAGGCTTAATCACCGTCAAAGATATTCAAAAAGCAATCAAGTATCCCAGTGCGGCGAAAGACAACCTCGGTCGGCTGCGCGTAGCTGCTGCGATCGGCGCGACTGGCGACTATCGCGAACGTGCTGATGAGTTAGTGAAAGCGCGTGTTGATTGTCTGGTAATCGATACCGCGCATGGCCACTCGACGCGTGTCATCGAAGCCGTCGCCGAAATAAAGAAACGACATCCAGACACTGAGGTGATTGCCGGAAACGTTGGAACTGGCGAAGGAGCGAAAGAGTTAATCGATGCCGGCGTCGATGGTATCAAAGTTGGCATTGGACCGGGATCGATTTGCACAACGCGGGTTGTGACCGGCGCTGGTGTGCCACAGATAACCGCGATTCAATCGTGTGTTAAGGCAGCACGCGGCAGCGGTGTTCCCGTAATTTCGGACGGCGGCGTGAAGTTTTCCGGTGACGTCGCCAAGGCGATCGCTTCCGGAGCCGACACAGTCATGATTGGTTCCCTCTTTGCCGGAACCGAAGAAGCACCAGGCGAAGTAATTCTCTTTCAAGGACGTTCGTTCAAGACGTATCGCGGGATGGGTTCGATTGGTGCAATGCGTGAAGGCTCGCGTGACCGGTACGCCCAGGAGATGGCGGAAAGCGAATCGAAACTTGTCCCCGAAGGAATCGAAGGCCGCGTTGCTTATAAGGGCACAATCGCCGAGATGACGACGCAGTTAGTGGGCGGGTTGCGCTCAGGGATGGGGTACACGGGGTGTCGCACGATCAAAGAGTTTCAGGAGAAGTGTCAGTTTATAAGGATCACTTCTGCGGGTCTGCGCGAATCGCATGTGCACGACGTAATCATCACCAAGGAGGCGCCCAACTACCGCGTGGAGTGATCACTATTGAGCGCCGGAGGCGCGGCATAAGGTAGCCTCGGGTGAAGCGAGCGCAGCGAGCGTAACCCGGGGATCACGCTTGGAAAAAAACACGAGCCCGCTTTAGCGGGCGATAGATTCCAAAGCCCCTTGTCGATGTTTATGCAACTCCACGAATCGTCGAGCTCAGTTTCCCTTCAACCACGCGGCTCGCAACGCCTTCTGCTCCCGAGTCGCGTCTTTTCGCTCTTCAATGCGATAGTCAAAACGATCTGGCTCGCCGAGTATGATCGCAGCCGAGATGGTTTTTCGATCGCGCGTAACAACTACCGGGACCCGACCTCCCTGCTTGTAACGCGCGAAGACTCGCAGCCAATTTTCTCCGGTCACTTTGTTTCCGCCGAGAGAAACCAGCTCGTCATCTCGTTGCAACCCCGCATCCTCAGCTGGCGAACCGTAGCGCACACTCGCAATCACCGGCCGACCCGAGCCGTCATTAATCGACAGTCCCGCATTGAATGGCTGCGGTTTCACTTCCTTCACTAATCTCAGACCCATGTAGCCAAGCGCTTCGTCATAAGGAAGCACTTCCGTCCGTCGCACATAACGCGCAAAGAAATCAGTGAAATCAAAACCGGCGACTTCGCTCGCTACTCTTTGCAAGTCTTCCGGCTGATAACCGCGACCGCGCAAGTAATAAGTCGCTTGCGGACTCTTCAAGTAAAACTCGTCATACATGCGCCGCATCACTTCGTCGAGCGACCCCTTGCCATTTGTTTTCCCGCGTATGATCAAATCGAGAACGAAGCCAATCAATTCACCTTTCGGATAATAACTAATCGCCGTATTAGACAGGTTGGTGCGTTGCGCATGCGGCGCGTCATCAATGAACGCTGCCGACTGCGACGATTCTTCGGCGCTCATCAAACGGCTGCCGGGAGAGGTTTCAATTAACGTTACCGTGTCGGATTGACGTCTCAGGAATTGTGATTCATTCCAAAGACCGGCGCGATGCATCATTAGGTGTCCGTAGTAATTCGTCAGACCCTCAGCGACCCATAAACCGCGCGTGTTTGCCGGACGAGTAAAATCCCAGGGACCAAATTCCGCCGGACGTAGCCGCTTCACATTCCAAACGTGAAAGAACTCGTGAGCCACTGTGCCCAATGTGCTTTCGTAAATTTCGGGATCAGCGAGGGCCCCAGGCTCGATGATCTGTGTTGAGGTCAGGTGTTCCATTCCATCACCCGAGCGATCGTCGGCGGCAAAGTGAATCAAGAAAGTGTAGGCATCAAACTCCGGCTCGCCCCACATCGCAACTTCCGCGCGGACAATCTTTTCGATGTCGCGGACGAGGGCGCTGCGCTTGCCCCCTTCGTCACCGAACGAATGCACCATCACGTGATACTTCTTGCCGTTCACTTGAAAAATATCTTCAGTCCAGTCAGGCGCAATCTCAGTCGGCGTATCCGTCATGATGTCCCAATTCGGAAACTGCCACTCGCGCTGATCCGGGCGGTTCATCCGGCCGTTAATGATTCGCCAGCCGCCCGGAGGCGTGATTGTCAGCTTCACGGGATCAGCTGTGTGATCGACGATGTACATGAAGATCGAATGGCCGTTAAAGTTGGCGTGTCGCGTGTCCAATTGTGAAAACGTGCCCGAGAGATCGTTTCCGAAAACCTTATAAGAGAAGGTGATCGCGGAGTTACCTTTCGTTTCGACGCGCCAGGTTTGATTGTCGATTCGACTTACCGGTAGTGTCGCAGGACGACAAACAGTCTGCGTTGCCGCATCCTGTTTTGGCGGACAGATTCCTGAACCGGCGTAAACTTCCTGCACGTTTTTGGCGAAATCAAAAACCGCATAACGTCCGGGCGACCAACGCGGCATCTGAAAGTCTAGTGACGGTGGAGTTGCTTGTTCAGGCAATTCAACTTCAACCTTCACCTCGAATAAGTGCGTAGCCGGAAGCGACATCGAGAGCCGATAGTTGATCGAGCGCAGCGGGGCCTGCGGGGCTGCGGCGATACCGATCATCGAAAGCAGCTGCAATGCCAGCAACAGACGAAAGCCAAGCTTGAAGTAGTTGTTTTTCATAAATGATTCTGACGATGACTAATCAATTTGTAGAGGATCCGGAAGCGGATTATGACATCTGCGACTGGTCTGGCAAAAACTCATTGGTTAGAACTTGGCGTAGGACTGCCGCTCCACCGGGCTTCAGCCTGATGCAAACAGAATTCCTGCGGGGTAACCGTTTTCATGGTTTCTAATTTTGATAAGACCCATCAAAAAGCTTTAAAGCGGTTACGAGACACCTAATACGTTGGGACACGGGCTGAAGGCCCGCTGTGACTGAGACGCATAAGTACTGCCGTCTCTTGCATGTCACTCAACCTTGAACTAACTTCAAAGACCAAAAGCCCAAGACCCCAAAAGCAATAACCGTTATGCCTTTAACCGAACGTCTCTACTACAACGATTCTCATTTGATCGAATTCGAAGCACGAGTCATCGATCAGAGTGAGCGCGTCAGCGGCTGGACCGCCATAACACTCGATCGCACGGCGTTCTATCCCACGGGCGGCGGTCAGCCCAGCGATACCGGCACCATCGGCGGCGTACGCGTTGTCGAATGTATTGACGATGAAGAAAACGGCATCCTCCATGTCATTCAAGGAAGGGCTCCGGCTGTGGGTTCCACCGTGCAAGGCCGCGTCGATTGGCCTCGCCGCCTCGATCACATGCAGCAGCACACCGGACAGCACATTCTTTCTCAGGCGTTTGTCTCGCTATTTAACGCACCGACACGCGGGTTCCGTGTGCTCGAGCAGTCCTGCGAGATTGATGTCGAGCTATCCAACCCAACAACAGAGGCTATTGAACGCGCTGTGGGTTTGGCCAACAACGTGATCTGGGAAGATCGCGCAATCACGATCAAAGAAGTAAGCTCTAACGAAGCTGCCGCGCTTCCTTTACGAAAGGAACCATCGCGAGCCGGCGATTTGCGCGTAATTGAAATTGAAGGCTTCGATCTGACTCCGTGCGGAGGCACACATGCTTACCGCACAGGAGAAGTAGGCATTATCGTGGTTCGGTCATGGGAGCGCGCGAAAGGACTGACGCGCATTGAGTTCCTTGCGGGCAATCGCGCATTTGCGGATTACCGGCGGGCGAATTTGTCCGCTCGCAACACCGCCGCACTATTTAGCTCAGCACGTGACGATGCCCCCGCTCTTGCGGCACGAATGGTTGAAGAAAACAAAGACTTGCACCGACGGTTGCGGGTGCTGGAAGAGGTTGCGTCAAGAGTTGAGGCGGAAGAACTGTTGCGAGAAGGTGCAGTCTCTGCCCGAAATCCTGACAACGATAATAGTCCCGAGTTGCGCGCTCAACGGAGTAGGGATTCGACACGCGCCGCCGTTGCCGGTAATACCCGGTGGCTAAGCGCCCAACGCGATAGCGCTTCTAAACGCGCGCTGGTGGAGAGTAACGAAGGCGGGAGCGAACAGGCTACGACCGCCGGATCTATCAAGGACTTTCCCGATCTCGAAGTCGTCAAACCACCCGTTCCCAAAATACCCACTCGTGTCATCACAAAAATCTTCGTTCAACGTGAGGCCGAATCTCTGAAACATCTTGCCCTGGCTTTGATAGCTCATCCCAACGTCATCGCCTTACTTGGCTCGCGAGAGAAGGAAGCCGCGCGACTCGTGTTCGCTCGCTCTGCCGACGCACCGGGCGACATGAACACTCTGATGCGCGAGGCATGTGCGCTGCTAGACGGTCGCGGGGGCGGCAAACCGGATCTGGCTCAAGGTGGCGGCAAGAGTGTCTCGAAACTAGAGGAAGCTATTGCGCAGGTGTTGAAGAGTCTCAAGAAGAGTAACTAATGACATATGGGAAATGTCTTTTTAAGTGCTCCGTTGAATTCGCATCAGCAACCGCTGATTTGACACTTCCCTCTCCAGCTTCCTAATATGCTCGAGCAAGTGGGGCAGTAGCTCAGTTTGGCAGAGCGCCGCGTTCGCAATGCGGAGGTCAGGGGTTCGATCCCCCTCTGCTCCACCAATAACACCCACTCTCAACAGCTTACAGACTCAACTCCGCAGGACTCATTTTCCCCAAGTGGCCAATACGTGGCCAGAAAAAACAGCACTCGATGGTAGAAAACCGGAGAGAATGGGAAGGAATGGTAAATGAACGAAACATGGCTGGCCCGCAACTCAGTGAAGCGTAACAACTTAAATATTTTGCGTGTAATGAGGGCTGCGTTCTCCGCGTCCGCTTCTGCAACTGGGTGGGTGGCTGTTAGGTGGTCCAAACGGTGATAGGGACTCGCGCGGTGCGCTGACTGTCGGAAACCAAAAGGTAAACTCCAGCGCGCTTGTGCGACCGACGTTTCCGAGACTGCATTCAGTGCGAATGGTTTGCAGAAGCCGTCTTTAGGTATTCGGCCCGCACGAGAAAGCTGCCCTCAGTGACGATGCGCTCTCCGACAGCCAAACCTTCCACGACTGGGTAGCGGCCGTTGACTTCAGGGCCAAGTCGGACTGGCCGCATAACAAATACGTTGGGCTCTTTCGTCGCGACAAACAACACCTGCTGGTTGTTGATGTTCTGAACCGCAGCCGTTGGCACAGTCGGCGCAGTAGACTCGGCACCACCAACGGTAGCAAACGCGATGTTCACATACATCCCAATCTTCAGCTGCTGACCGGGATTTGCCAGATCAACGCGAACCTGCCCCGTGCGCGTGGCCGTATCCAGAGTCGGATCCACGTAGGAGATTCGCCCACGAAAGATTCTCCCGGGATAAGCTTCAGCGGTAATGCTGGCGCCGCTCCCAACCCGGATTCTCCCAAGGTCCTTTTCATACACCTGACCCACAACCCAAACGCTTGAGAGATCGGCAATACGCAGAATCTCTTTGTTGGCTTCCACTACTTCTCCCGGATTCGCAGCGCGAGCAATGACCGTTCCTGTGCTGGGAGCAGGCAGAGAGACCTCCGAGCTGATCTGTGATGATGACTTGAGCCCACTCACCTGTCGCTGGCTCAGACCAAGCAACAGTAGCTTTTGCCGCTGCGAAGCGACCTCAGCTTCTGCTGTCTTAAACTTGGTCGTGGCCTGTTCTAACTCTTCGCGGCTGGCAGCACCGATTTCCAATAGCCGGATTGTGCGCACATGATGTTTGTGATGTTCTTCCAAATCAGCAAACGCCGTCAGGTAACCTGTTTGGGCCATCGCTAGTTCATTGCTGAATACCACCGCAAGAGGCTGTCCTCGCCTGACGCCGGCGCCTAACTCGACATTCACGCGCCGCACAATGCCCCCAACCAAAGACACAACCGGCGTCGTGCGATAAGCATTTTCCCGAACTACACCTGTAGCAGTCTGACCCCCGGTGTTAGCCGCCCCCAGTTGTTCGCCTACCGGCTCGATTTTGATGCCTGCACGATCAACCATTTCAGGCGCGATAGTAAGTGATGTCTCAGTTGGTACCGAGGTACCACCATCAGGCTGCTCTGAGGAGATCGTGCGGGGCGCGGGTACGGACCGACCACCGCCACCACTTGATCCGAATCGCCATAACACTAAGCCGAGGATCAGAAGCGCGGCGATAGCTAAAACCGCGACGATTGCCAAAATCGCAGTTCGGTTTCTTCCAACAGCGCCTGAACGCGGGGCAATGCCTCCAACGCGAGATTTCATGGTTACACCTGGGTCAGGTTCCGCTGCATCACGTTTCTCGGGTTTTTCTTTAGAGTTATCGCTCATCTCTTAACCAGGTTTGGGGAAGCGGTGGCGCGTTCAATTTCCACGCGCGCCTGATAAGTGTCGACCAGGGCGTCGATGTACCCAGTCTGGACTTCAATAAAACGTCTCTGCTCAGCGATAACATCGAGCAAACTCTTCGACCCTAGCTCATAGGTTTGGCGTACCACCTCGAGATTAGCGTTAGCTTGCCCCTGAACACCCACTCGATAAATCTCCGCAGCCCGGGCTGCGCTTTGGTGGAGCGCAAACGCCGAGGCCACCTCGCGCTGCACAGTCAGCTCGGCAAACTCGCGCCGCTGAGTGGCTGCTGCCCTCTCAGACACGGCGGCTGCAAGCGCGCCCTGATTGCGATTGCGAACTGGCAAGTCCAGAGTGACGCCCATCACGACGGAATGAAATCTTCCCTCAATGGGAACCAATTGTCCCTCGGAATTGAAACCTCGCTGGGGAAACCCAAAATTCATCAGCTCGTATTTTCCTGTCACACTTGCGTCTAACCGTCCTTCACTGCGCGCTTGCGCTATCCGTGCTTCGGCCAGCGTTTCCAACGCACGCGCTGCTTGCAGATCGGGACGCTCGCGTAAAGCCACCTCAGTCGAGATAGCAACTGAAGGCAATGGGTCAATCAAATGATCGAAATTTCCACGCAAGCGCAGCGGCTCTTCCGGCCGCATGCCCATCAGATTGCGCAGCTCAAGCATCGCCACTTCGACCTTGCCCTCGTTGCGTTCTCTCATTGAACGAATACGATTGACCTCGACCAGCACCATGTTTTGTTCCAGAGGCGCCGTCCGACCTTCAGTAACACGAGCCGATACCAGCCGATATCCCTCATCCGTTGCCAAAAGCAGATCTTCAGTGAAGCCTAACTTCAGCAACTCACCCAAGGCTTCACCGAACTTTGCCCGTACTTCCGCAGCGAGCAAACGTTCACGATCTGCCAGCAGGCTTTCCTTCATCTCAAATGCACGTTGCGCTACCAGAATGCGCGCCGAGCGCCGGCCACCCAGCTCGAGAGGCAACATCGCACCCACCATCGTGTCGTTGTCCGGTCCGTTTATCTGTTCTTTTCGTTCGATCTCAAGTTGCGGATTTGGCCGAAGTGAGGACTGCTGGACCAATCCGCGCGCGGCTTCGATCTCATGACGAACCGCCGCCAATTCACCGTTATGCGCCAAGCCGTAAGCGACGGCTTCATCGGCCGAAAGTCCGAATTTTGGGTCGAAGTAACGAGACAAAGACGACCGGGGATTCTGGTGAGCCATCGCTGCGGAAAGTTTCTGACCCACGGAGGTATCCATTTCAAACGGTCCGTAAGTCATCAGCGCCCACACTGTAACCAGAAACTTCTTAATCATCAGAAGACCTCATTTCAATTCCTTTGAATCGCCTTAATTAATTTTGTCCAGCGCGCCTGGGTCATCTTTCTGCTCGCTCAACGCACGCGCTCGCAGCGAATAGAAGATCACTGGCGTGACGATCAGTACGTGCACCAGACTCGAAACCATTCCGCCTAACACCGGTGTCGCCAGCGGCTTCATTACTTCCGAACCCGCGCTTGTGCTCCACATGAT
>JBGSYG010000048.1:0-111517 GCA_041750995.1 Pyrinomonadaceae bacterium
AATTACGCCGCGGCGCCGTGGCACTTCTTATACTTTCGTCCTGATCCGCAGGGACACAATTCGTTACGACCCACCTTCGGCTGATCGCGAACAATCGTCTTAACCTTGCCGGCTTCCTCGCCCGCCGCTGCCGCTCCCTGGTTAGGTCCGGTGAAGGTCAAGGGAGTGGGACGACGTGGCGAACGGCGCTGACGCAAAGCCTCGGGCGGTTCTTCGGAAACTATCTGTAGATTAAACAGCGAACGAATGGTGGTCGTGTCGATCCGGTCAAGCATCTCCTGAAACATATCGAAACTCTGCTTCTTGTACTCCACGAGAGGATCTTTTTGTCCATAACCAACGAGCCCGATTCCCTGTTTCAAATGATCCAAAGAAAGCAGGTGATCCTTCCACTGCGCGTCGATGATTTTAATCATGATGATGCGCTCGTAAGTGCGCATCGCCTCGACGCCAATCTGCTGTTCCTTGTGAGCGTATTTCTTTTTAAGTTCTTCCCAGATGAGATCGGCAATTTCCGGAGAACTGAGCTGATTGAAATCAATTCGCGCCGCTTCGGGATCGAAGTCATAAATTGTCTTGACCTGAATGGCGTAGTTTTCGACGTCCCAATCGTCGGGCGACACGTCGGGATTGAGATACTGTCTCGTGATGTCAGTCAGGAGGTCATAAGCAACGCCAGACTTCGGCGGATCGCCCATGAGGTAATCACGCTGATCTGGCTCTTCCATTAACTGGCGGCGCAAGCCATAGATCGTCTCGCGCTGCTTGTTCATCACGTCGTCGTATTCGAGCAGGTGTTTGCGCGATTCGAAGTTGCGGCCTTCAACCGATTTTTGTGCCGCCGCGATACGTTTCGAAACCATCTTCGATTCGATGGCAACACCCTCTTCCATGCCGAGCCGTTGCATCAAGGCTTTTACCTTGTCCCCAGCAAAGATGCGCATCAGGTCGTCTTCGAGGGAAAGAATGAAACGCGATGAGCCGGGATCGCCCTGGCGACCTGCGCGGCCGCGCAGCTGATTGTCGATGCGCCGGGATTCGTGTCGTTCCGTGCCGAGAATGTGCAGGCCGCCCAGTCCTACGACTTCTTTGTGCTCTTCCTCAACAATTCGTTTAGCGCTGGCGAAGGCTGTGGCCCACTGCTCCTCGGTCACATCATCGGGATCGATCTCTTCTTTCTTGAGAAACTCGCGCGCCATGAAATCCGGGTTACCGCCAAGCAAGATGTCGGTACCGCGGCCGGCCATGTTGGTGGCGATCGTCACGGAGCCTTTGCGGCCTGCCTGGGCCACGATCTCTGCTTCGCGTTCGTGATACTTCGCGTTCAAGACGTTGTGCGGGACCGCCTCTCTTTGGAGACGGCGGGAGATTAATTCGGAGTTTTCAACCGAAACGGTGCCGACGAGTGTTGGCTGGCCGCGTTCATGACAATCTTTGATCTCCTCGATCACCGCGTCCCACTTCTCCGGGAGGGTGCGATAAATCATGTCGGAAAAGTCTGTGCGCACCATCGGCATGTGCGTCGGAATAACGATCACATCGAGTTTGTAAGTTGAATGAAACTCCGCGGCTTCGGTTTCCGCTGTACCGGTCATTCCGGAAAGTTTTTCATAGAGGCGGAAATAATTCTGCAACGTGATGGTCGCGAGGGTTTGATTCTCCTTCTCAATCTTAACGCCTTCTTTGGCTTCCACTGCCTGGTGCAAGCCATCCGACCAGCGCCGGCCTTCCATCAGACGTCCGGTAAAGTCGTCAACGATGATCACCTTGTTGTCTTGAACCACGTACTGGTGATCAAGACGGTAAAGTGTGTGCGCCTTGAGTGCTTGCTCGACGCAATGGAGCAGATCCATGTTGACCGGATCGTAGAGATTCCCGACACCGAGCAGGCGCTCTGCCTTATCAACTCCGTCTTCCGTGAGCACAGCCGTGTGGGTTTTCTCGTCGACAATATATTCGCCGGTCTTCACACCATCGACGTCCTCGCCGCGTTTCAGTTGCGGCACGATGGCGTCTGCCTGGTAGTACTTATCAGTCGCTTCGTCAGAGGGACCGGAGATAATCAACGGGGTGCGGGCTTCATCGATCAGGATCGAATCAACTTCGTCGACAACTGCAAAGTAATGTCCGCGCTGCACGCAGGTCGCAAGATCAAACTTCATGTTGTCGCGCAGATAGTCGAAGCCAAACTCGTTGTTGGTGCCGTAGGTGATGTCGGCGGCGTACGCAGTCTGCCGCTCAAAATCATCCATGTCGTTTTGAATACAACCAACTTCGAGACCGAGGAAGCGATGAATTTGACCCATCCATTCGGCGTCGCGAGAGGCGAGGTAGTCGTTTACAGTAATGACATGAACGCCGCCGCGTCCGGTTAAGGCATTCAAATAGGAAGGTAAGGTTGCGACGAGCGTCTTGCCTTCACCCGTACGCATCTCAGAAATTTTCCCCTGGTGCAACACGATGCCGCCGATCAATTGCACATCGAAGTGGCGCATCCCGGTGGTACGCACACTCGCCTCGCGCACGATGGCAAAGGCTTCGGGCAGAATCTCATCGAGAACTTCGCGTTCGACTCGTTTGAGTTCGGCTTTGTCTTCAATCCCGGCGATCGCCTCCCGCATCTTCTCCTTGAAAAAATCGGTACGAGCGCGTAGTTCCTCGTCGGTCCGTTTCTTGATAGCAGGTTCGAGCGCATTGATTTCACCGACGAGAGGCTGAACCGACTTCAGAAAACGTTGATTGCTACTGCCAAATAATTTAGTTAAAAATTTGTCGATCATCGTCTATTCGTCTCTAGTTAATTCGTATTAAATGTCAAAATCCAAGTCATTCCGTGCAATTTGTGATTGTAATGGACAGGTCAAAGCGAGGCAAACTCGCCGGTAGTGCCCTAATTTTGTAGCGCAAACTGTCAGTTTGCGCTGAAGGAATGCCATTTGAAGGCGCACGCAAACTAACAGCGTTACAAAGACCTAACTAGGGCAATACCCAAACTCGCGGCTTTCGTTGTGATGGTAAATCGCTCTAAGGGGCGGCTCAGTGGCCCCCTCGCTTGAAAAAGGCGCCCACAGCGGGACGCCCCTACAGATCCTGAGCTGCTTGCAGGCTTAACCCGCTTTGGGGAGTTGTTTCTTCAGCATCTCACTCGCAGTCTGGCGAGGCATCTTGAAGTTCACAAGGATCTTTTTTTCCTCTGAAGTCACTTTGGTATTGCGGTAAAGAACTTCTTCGTCTTTGCTTTTCGCGGCCGCGGTTATCTGGCCCGCGACCAACATATAGTTGTAAGCGCCGGCCATCTCGCTTGCCCGCTGCGGTGACGTAGCTTCGGTTTCTACAATCGCGCTGATCTCGCTCTGGTCAAGTTTGATAGTTAGTTGTAATGGCATTTCATCGCAGGTTAGCGCCTTGTCCTGAATCTTTTTCTTGGGGTCGCGCAGGAATGAGAGCATACCGCTGTCGCCAATGGCTCCCACCATCTCCTTCGCTACCTCTACCAGCCGCGCGTCACCCGTCTTCTGAACCACATTCGCCTCGATCAATCTGCACTCCGGGTTAAGTTTCCCAGCGATCGTGATCTCGACCGCGGAAGTTAGATCAAGTTCCCCTTTATTTCGCCGTTCCTCTGAGCGGGCGAGCCAATCTTTCAAAGGACGAGTATTGATCTCGCTCTCGCTGGGCCTGACGACATTATTGGCCGCAGCGATTCTATTAAGTTCCGCTTCGGCCTCTTCCGGCGTCTTAGGTGTTTCGGATTTTGCCTTCTCAGCCGTAGTTTCTGTTGGCGACGATGTCGGTGAAGCTGCCGGTGACGCCTCCGCGGCAAGAGCCGGGGATGCTTCGGGCGTTGGACTCGGTGTTGGAGTACTTAGCTGCCTTAGATCAACCGTCACTGGGGGAGCGACAGCGGTTGCCTGGATTGCCTGAGCGAGTTGTAGTTGAGTTTCGGTGGCGAAGTAGCCTGCAGGATAGAGAAATTTCGCTGGAGGCAACTGGAGCATTTGCACGTCTTCGCCGATTTCAGTCCTGGTATACGCCTTATCGACATAGCCGGTGTCTGAAAGTAGGGCGGCAATATTAAACATATCCCGCACCGCGGGAACGTACATTAACGACGCCAGCACAGTAGCGTGGAGTGCGAGCGAGGCTATGGCAAGCTTCGATAGTATCTGCCAGCGTGGCTCACGATTTACCTGTACATTTTCAAAAAGTTCAGCCATAACCCGTAGCAAAACGCGTTTTCCGACCCGCGAGTTCCCCTTTGTGCACTTTCAATCCCGCCATTAGACGCGATCATTCCTTGCTTCGTTGCGAACGCTCAAAAAAAGCAAAGATAAGTTAACACTTTGCTGGTTGAAGGCTAAATTGCCCTTTTGGAACCGGCAGACCTCCGGCGCCAGACAAGCAGAAACGCGCAAACGCCAAGACGCAGAGGCGCAGAGACTCAAACGTTTACCTAAACAGCGAAGTAGACATGTTCCTTTAACCAAGCTGTTTCAGGTTTTCTCCTTATCTCCGCGTCCCCCGGTCCCACGCGTCTCCGTATCCCGTGTTCCCTGTCCCCGCGTCTCCGCCTTTCCGCGCCTTTCGTGCTGTAGAATGGCCGCATGGGGCGCGGGAACCGAGGCAGCAGCGGACGTAGAAATCAACGGCAAGGTACTGCCAAGGAAGGCGATCGCGATAAGCCGCGCTCTGCAGCCGCACGTCACCGCAAACCTCACGAAAAGCTCAACGTCCCCACCTCGTTCAAAACGCCGGCACATTCCCCAGAGACTCGCCGACTACTCGAAGGAATCGGGACTCCCGCTGCGGCTCCCTTCAAACCCGATCCGTTTCAACTTGAAGCGCTCGCGGCTTTGGAGTTTGAAGACGTACTCGTAACCGCGCCGACCGGCAGCGGCAAGACCTGGATTGCCCGCGAGGAAATTCGTCGCTTGATCGAGGCGGGTCGCCGCGCCTGGTACACGACGCCCCTGAAAGCACTCACGAATTCTAAGTATCAGGAATTTTCTGCAGAGTTTGGCGCAGCGAAAGTCGGGATCCTGACGGGCGATCGCAAAGAGAATTCCGACGCACCTTTGATCGTGGGGACCACGGAGATTTTTCGCAATCAGCTTTTCGATGCGTTGCGCGGCGGCGACGAAGTTCGGGCCGACCTCGTGGTTTTGGATGAAGCTCATTACCTCGCCGATGAAGATCGCGGACATGTTTGGGAAGAGGCGATCATCCTGACACCACCGCGCATCCGCCTGTTGCTCTTATCGGCAACCATCGGCAACGCAAAAGATTTTGCCGGATGGATCGAAGAAGTGCGTGGCGTGCGGTGCGGCGTCATTACTCGACCCGGTGCGCGTCCGGTGCCGTTGCGGGCCGCGTTCCTATTACCTGATCAAAAACTTCTACCCTTGATGAATGACGCAGGGCGGCTCAATCCAGAGCTTGTGGGAATGGAAGAAAAACACAGGAGAGAGCGCCGCCGAAGATATTGACCTGTCAAGACACGGAGACACGGAGACACGGAGACGCGGAGACGCGGAGACATGGGACACGGAGACGCGGGGACACGGAGACACGGTGACGCGGAGACATGGGACACGGAGACGCGGAGACATGGGACACGGAGACGCGGAGACACGGAGACACGGAGACACGGAGCACGGAGACACGGAGAGATAGGACGACGCGAGATGGTCAGTTTATTGATGGGCATTGCTTTACTGCCATGTCTTCTTTGCGACTCAGCGGCTCTGAGACTCGGCGGTCCGGCGTCTCAGCCACTTGTCCACTCTGTGTCCACCAGTGAATCGACAACACCGATGAATGCGGGTAAGCAAAGCTACTTTCTATGAAGCTCTCGATGCCTGAGATGCCGCCAGCAACACTGTTGGCGGCGCTCGGTTCTTACAATCTGTTACCGGCTATCGTGTTCTTGCCCACGCGCCGGCGCTGCGATCAAGCTGCAGCGGAAGCAGCGCTGATGCGACGCGATGCAAACGTTTCGCGGCGCGATACGCGACGCGACTTCATGCTGGATTTTGTGACAGAGCACGGCGAGATCAGAAATCATCGACACTGGGAAACCATCATCAGAGGCGGCGTCGCCTCGCATCATGCCGGCCACATCCCCAGCTGGAAACTCTTGATTGAACATCTGATGAGCAAGGGTTTACTTGACGCGATCTTTGCAACGGCAACGGTGGCTGCCGGCGTAGACTTTCCCGCCCGCTCCGTAGTTCTGACCGGCGCGGACGCGCGCACTGCGGGCGGGTGGCGGCCGTTAACCGCTTCGGAATTGCAACAGATGACCGGTCGCGCCGGGAGACGCGGACGCGATCGCGTCGGATTCATTGTCGCCGCGCCGGGCATTCATCAGGATCCGCAACAAATTGTCGAGCTCCTCAAGGCGCGGCCTGATCCACTTGTAAGTCAGTTTCGCGCTACTTACTCAACGCTTTTGAATCTACTTGATGCTTACGGAGACTTTGCCCAGGTCCGCCAGATCGCCGAAAAGAGTTTTGCTCACCGGGACGCCGCACAGCAGATAACCCGGCTCGCAGCTGAGCGTGTCGCAAGTGAAACGCGTATTCGCGAAATGCTCCAGACGGCTAACTGCGGATTGAAGGTGAGTGATGCGCT
Source organism: Pyrinomonadaceae bacterium (assembly GCA_041750995.1). Lineage (GTDB taxonomy): Bacteria > Acidobacteriota > Blastocatellia > Pyrinomonadales > Pyrinomonadaceae > PSRF01. Next base: position 6,634 of record JBGSYG010000048.1, read on the forward strand.
CGGGCTTGAGCGGCTGTTAAGTGCTCGCGAGCGATTGCAACAGGCAAAGCCGCAAACACGAGTTGAAGTCTTGTTGCGTTGGCTCGATGAAGTGGTGCTGCCAGGAAGAATTGTCGGAATCGGACGAAGTGGCAAGCGTCTAGTCATGGTTACGCAACGCCGTAACAACAATGTGCTGGGAGTTCGTGAGGACGGTCGCAGCTTAAGTCTGACCCTGCAACGGATTGGTCGAGTCTACGAACCAATCTATCCGCTCCGCGAAGAGAGCGTTGCGGAGGCGTTTGCCGAAGTGCAATCGCGCGGCAAGGATTTGGTGCTTCCCGAGCCGCGGCTGCGTGACGTTAAAGATGAGGAGTCTGACGCACTTGGCTTAATTGAGAATTTTATTGAATCGATAACCGTGAACAGCGAGAAGGAAGAGCAGGCCCGTTGCGCCGAGGTCTTATGGGCTTCGCTGCCTGACGCAGAAGCGCTTCAGAATGCGGTACGCCGGAGCGAGCTGCTGCGCGACGAAGTTTGGCAGCCATTTGAAAAGCGAGCGCGGGTGCTGGCGAAGTTTGGCTATCTCGACTTTGAATCCGAGCGTGTTACCGAGCGGGGACGTTGGCTCGCCGACCTGCATGTCGATAGACCTTTGCTGGTGGGTGAAGCTTTAGAACGGGGCTTGTTTGGAACAATTGATAGTGTGCGTCTGGCCGCAGTGCTGGCCGCATTAACTGCCGATGAAGATCGCGATTATGGCGAGCTGGAGTTAGACGACACTGTCGTAACCACCTTGGGTCAGTTTGAAGAAATTGGATTTGGTGTAGCCACTGAGGAATGGGAACAGGGAATCGAGCCCGCGCCAGATTTAAACTTTTCCGCGGCGGGCGCTGCGGCGCGTTGGGCCGCGGGAATGGAATGGTCGACGCTCGTGCAGAAGACGCGCGCTGAAGAAGGCGATCTTTTTCGGATGCTATCGCGAACAGGAGAAGCGCTGTTGCAAATTGCCGGGTTAAAGAAGGCGCACTTCGCAGCCGCACAAGTGGCCTGGATTGCCGCGGAATCGATCTTGAGAGATCCGGTACGATGATAGCAGGAGGACATTTTTACCAATGGCCCTGATTGGCGCCAATGAGCTGAAACGGAAGTTGCTGATCACTGTCGAGGGGCAACCGTATGTTGTCCTTGAAGTCTTTTTCGCGTCACCCACCGCGCGCGGCGCAGCCACGATGGTGCGAACGCGGCTGCGGCAGTTATTGACCGGAGCAGTGCTTGAGAAGAGCTTTCGTTCAAGCGAGAAATTTGAAGAGCCTGACGTGGAACTTGCTCCCGCTTCGTTTCTTTACAGCGATACCGACGGTTGTCACTTCATGGAAGAGAAGAGTTATGAACAGTTCGCGTTCTCGAGCGACGAAGTCGGCAATGATCGAAATTATTTGAAGGAAGGCATCTCGCTTCAGGTGTTGAAATACAATGGTGCGCCGGTTTCGTTACAACTGCCGCAGTATGTTGAACTCGCGGTCGTGGCCACCGAGTTAGGTCTGCGGGGAGATACAGCTGCCGGAGGCGCGACTAAGCTGGCTACGCTCGAGACTGGCATGCAAGCGCGGGTGCCGCTTTTTATCAAGGAAGGTGAGCTCGTGCGAGTTAATACGCAAACCGGCGAAGTCGCGGGCAGGGCGTAAACTGTTGGTCCAAAGTCCAAAGTCCAAGGTCCAAAGTTCGCTAATTGTCGTACTTTTTACTAATAGGGATTTTGTTATGAGAAAAAGCGGACTTGAAGTAGCGGACGTTAGACTTTGGACCTTGGACATTGGACCGGAACAGCTTGCGCTGATAACAATTCTTCTGACTCTAATGCTCTCCGGCTGTCAATCCAATAGCTCTAACGGCATAGCTGGAATTAACCAGAAAGCTTCGGAATCAATGTCGGTCACACCTATCTCTGGTCCAGTTAACTATGTCGCGTTGGGAGACTCCACCGGCGTCGGCGTGGGCGCGCGCAATGGAGGTTACGTTGCGCGGCTCTTCCAAAAAATCGCTTCGGAGCGTCCCGAATCCAAACTGAGTAACCTGTGCGTGAGCGGGGCGACAACCGCAGATGTACTTGGAAGTCAGTTGCGTCGTGGCATTGCCGCTAATCCGAATTTAGTAACACTGGGAATCGGCATTAACGACATTGGCCACAGGATTGGAGTTGAGGAGTTTGCTCGCAACTACGAAGAGATTCTCAGCGAGCTAAGGAAAGGCACCAGTGCGCAGATTGTTGTGACAAACATTCCGGATATTTCCAGCGCGCCGCGTATTCCTAAGTTCGCGCGCCGGCAGTACCAGCAGGCAATAATTGATTTTAATGAACGTCTCGAAGCGATCGCGGCCCGTTATGAAGTGACTGTGTTTGATGTGCATACCATGACGCGAGATCAACTCCCCTCACATCCAGAGTTTTTCTCAAGCGACGGTTTTCACCCCTCTGATGCGGGCTATGAAATGTGGGCCAGGGAAATGTGGCCGGTAATAGCGCGCACCATAGGCCGAAACGATTGAATCATTGAATCATCGGGTAATTGAATCATTGAGTCATTGAGTCATCGGGTCATTGAACTGTTGAATTATTAAATCATTGCATATTTGATTGTGCGAATAATTCATCGACTGAATGACCCGATGGTTCAATGACCCAAACACCCGATAACCCTATGATTCAACGCCTTACAGCCCGCGGCACATTTCCGTCCAGGGTGTAGCCATCGCGCGCGCGTAAGTCAGCCGGATTTCCGCGAACCTCCAATCGGGACGCTGCCAAATACTGCCATCTGCATACTCCACACGATTGATCAGAACCCGTTCCTGGGGTGCCTTGTTGCTGTTGCCGGAAAGGCTGCCAGCGCTAACCACTTCACTTGGCCCTGACAAACTAAACACCTGAACATCTTTGTCTTTGCCCGGCTTCAGATTGAGTCCGCACAAAAACTGGCGACGAGCTACTAATTGAGGATTGGCCGGGTCGATGAACTGATATTCCCAAAAGACGACCTCGATTGGTTTGGCGCTTTCATTCTTTACTTTTAGTCGGTAGGAAAATCCATCGATTGGTTTGCGATCGGGCTTGCGCGACTCCTGCACCATCTTCTCGAGCGCCGCCGCGCGACCGTCGGTGGTATCAGCCGCCGGATCTCGAGCGCCTCCGGTTTCGTTGACGCGCTGCTGTCGCTGCGGATTCTTGCCACCAGGTAGGAAAACCGATTGCGCGGGCGGCGGATCCGGATCGTTATAGGGATCTGGAACTTGACGCGCCTTGTAACACCTATGACTGACTATCGTCAGGTCTGGCGCTCCCTGGGTGCTGACAGAACTCTTATTCTGCGAACTGGCAAGAGGGATCAGGAGCAGCGGCAAGATGAATAGGCTTCTCATCGATTGTCTCCCGGCGAATTGGAGTCGAGTGACTGGCTCCGGAAGTGGCGGAAAATGGGGAGAATAGGTACCTGCTATTTACTGCCGACAAGATAAGAAAGGGCCGCGTTACTGTCAACGTTGCCAGCGCGTTGCTGAAACCAAATCTACGGCGAGGCTCTTTACTACCAGCGGGTATCACCCGTAATATGCCCGCGCACGCCTGTCAAATTCAATTCGAAATCCTGGATGGAGTGTAATCATGAATCGAAACGCCATGCCTCTGCCGACCAGGTACGCTCGCACCGCAACTTTGTTCTCTACTCTTTTGCTGCTGCTGTTTGTGAGTGGCCAGACGGCTCCGGCGCAACAGAATAACGATAACGAGTACACAAAGAAGATCAGGGAATACACGACGGCTCCTTACTTTATGACGGAGCTAGTGGATCACTTGCCACTCTCCGCCAAGGTTCCATCTCCGGACAAAGTGCTGGGCTACATTGCGGGGACGCCCAACAAGCTGACATACACCAAAGATATCAATCGCTACTATCGCGAGCTCGCGAAAAGCACACCTCGCGTGCGTGTCTTCACTGCGCCAGAACGGAGCGAAGAAGGTCGCGAACAGTTGCTGCTCGCTGTTGGTGATGAAGCGGCGTTAGCAAAACTCGATCGCTACAAAGAAATCACGGCGAGGCTCGCCGACCCGCGCCAGCTCAATGAAGCTGAAGCTCAGAAGCTGATCGGTGAAGGCAAAGCCTTTTACTGGTTATCGGGTTCGATCCATTCACCTGAAACCGGATCACCGGAGATGTTAATGGAACTGGCCTACCGGCTGGCGGTTGAAGAAAGTCCGTTTATCCAGGCCATCCGCAAGAACGTGATTGTGCTGATCACACCTGTGCTGGAGGTGGATGGTCGTGATCGCATGGTTGATATTTATAACTATCGCAAGGCTAATCCTGGCAAGAATGCGCCATCGCTAATTTATTGGGGCAAGTATGTGGCGCACGACAACAATCGTGACGGGCTCGGTATGGCACTCGCACTGACGCGCAACATGATGAAGACTTTCCTGGAATATCACCCGGCGGTGCTGCATGACCTGCACGAGTCGGTACCTTTTCTTTACACCTCAACCGGAACCGGACCCTACAACGCCTGGCTCGACCCAATCACGATCGACGAGTGGCAACTGCTTGCGTATCACGAAGTCGAAGAGATGACCAAACGCGGGGTACCCGGTGTTTGGACGCACGGCTTCTACGACGGCTGGGCGCCGAACTACATGTTCTATGTCGCCAATGGTCACAATTCGATCGGACGCTTCTATGAAACGTTTGGCAATGGCGGCGCCGACACAATCGATCGGACAGTGACGCAACAAGCGCAACGCGATTGGTTTCGTCCTAACCCGCCTCACTCGCGCGTGCGCTGGTCACTGCGCAACAACGTAAACATGCAGCAATCGGGTGTGTTGTTGGCGCTTAATTTTGTCGCTAACAATAAAGAACGTTTCCTGCAGAACTTCTACATCAAGAGCAAGCGTTCCGTTGCCAAAGCTACCAACGAAGGTCCGGCCGCTTATGTTGTTCCAGGCGATCAGTCGCGACTGGTGGAAGCAGCTGACATGATCAACCTGCTAAGACACATGGGCGTTGAGGTGCATACGGCAACCAGGGAAATTGCCATCAAGAGTCAGAAGTTTCCTGCCGGATCGTATGTAATCCGCATGGATCAACCTTACTCGCGAATGGCGGACATGCTTTTGGACACGCAGTACTACAACGTTAACGACCCGCGTCCCTACGATGACACGGGTTGGACGTTAGGAGCTTTGCGTAATGTAAAAACCGTGCGCATCACGGAGAAGGAAGTACTTAGCGCCCCGATGAAGATGCTGACAGCCGACGCTCGCGTGCAGGGCAAGCTAATGGGCGCGGCGACTGCGGCCGGTTACGTTATCAACCACAACACCGAAAATACGCTCGCAACGCTGCGATATCGCCTTAAAGATGTGCACATCGGCGCTGCCGAAGACGCATTCAAGATTGGCGAGCGGCAGTTCAACGCTGGTTCTTTCATTATCAAAGCTGAAGGGAACCCCGGAAACTTGCGGCAGAGGCTCGAAACAGCGATCACCGCATTAGGATTGACGGCCCACGCTGTCGACAAGCTGCCTGAGGTGAAGACCCACGATCTGGTAGCTGCGCGCATCGCCATTCTGCACACCTGGACCAACACGCAGAACGAGGGCTGGTATCGCATCGAGTTTGATCGTTTGCAGATTCCTTACTCGTATATTTCGGATCAGCTGGTGCGCAACACCCCGAACCTGCGCGACAAGTTTGATGTAATCATTTTTCCGCCGCTCGGTGGTTCGCCGCAGCAAATCGTCAATGGCATTCCCATGCGCGGTGAACCGATCCCCTGGAAAGAGTCGGAACTGACACCGAACCTCGGCCATTCGCCTGACCAAACCGACGACATGCGCGGCGGTATGGGTATGGCGGGCATCATGAACCTGCAAAAGTTTGTCGAAGCGGGCGGCTTGTTTGTGGTGATCACGAACAACTCGCGCATTCCGATCGAATACGGCATGACAACCGGAGTTTCCGTTCAAGAGCCGCGCCAACTTCAGGCGCGCGGTTCGGTCTTCACGGCGCAGTTTAGCGATCGCAAGAGTCCGATCGCGTATGGCTATGACGAGACGGTACCGATCTATTTTAATCAAGCACCATTGTTTCAGGTGGCGACGCAGGGAGGCGGTGGCGGTGGTGGAGGTGCCCCTGGAGCTGCGGGCGGCGCTCAGAGAGCGACGGGACGCGGCAGCTTAACGGATGCCGATGTTATTCAAGGCATGCCGCAAGCTTCGCCGGCACCCTCGCGATCACCCGGGCGGGGAGGCGAGGAAGAGTTAACCGAAGAGCAACGTCTGCAACTCGGGGCTTTCTTTGTTCCCCTCGCGCAACGTCCGCGTGTAGTGCTGCGCTTTGCGTCAGATGAGAAGAAACTTTTGATCAGCGGCATGCTCGCCGGTGGTTCAGAGTTAGCGAACGCGCCGGCGGTGATTGACGTCCCGGTGGGGCGCGGTCATGTGTTGATGTTTGCTAACAATCCGATGTGGCGTCATCAAACGCAGGGAAGTTTCTTTTTGCTATTTAACGCAGCGATGAATTTCGATTCACTCAACACTGAGCGAGCACCACAGCCACCACGGCCAACGCCGGGACCCGCCCCGGGCGACGATCAGCAGTAGAACTGCGAAGCAGGTGGAAGAAATAAGCGTGCGAAGCACGCGTAGGCGTAAAGCCTAGGGCGTAAGCCCTAGGTACCGGGGAGCAAAATTCAACGAGCCCGCGAAGCGGGCGAAAGAAATGAGCCGGCGAAGTAGGCTTCAGAAATAAGCGTGATCGCACATTGGCGAAAATGAGCCGCGCGTTCCGATCAACATACTTTTAGAGCAAGGAGTATCCATACATGTCAGCAAAGATGGCGGTTACGCCCGATAACATTCTGCAACTGGGTTTTGCTTTCTGGGGATCCAAGACTCTTTTGAGTGCAGTTGAACTGGGAGTGTTCTCAGAACTCGCAACTCAGCCTTTGACCGCGGAACAGTTGCGCGAGCATTTGCAACTGCACCCGCGCAGTGCGCGTGATTTTTTCGACGCTCTCGTTGCTCTCGGCATGCTGCAGCGCGAGGGAGATCTCTATCGCAACACGCCGGAAACCGATCACTTCCTGGTGCGCGGAAAGTTGAGCTACATCGGCGGCATGCTCGAGATGTCCAACGAACGACTCTATCCTTTTTGGGGTTCGTTAACCGAAGGTTTAAAAACCGGTCTTCCTCAGAATGAAGTGAAAACCGGCGGCTCAGGTCTCTTTGAAACTCTTTACGGCGATCCAGAACGACTGCGACTGTTTCTAGCAGGGATGACGGGATTAAGCATGGGCGCGTCTTTGGCAATTGCGCAAAAGTTTCCCTGGGAAAAGTATCAGACGGTGATTGATGTCGGTGGGGCTCAAGGCGGACTGCTGGTACAACTCGCTCTGGCACATTCGCACTTGCAGGGAACGAATTTCGACCTCGATGTTGTGGGTCCGATTTTCGAAGAATATGTAGCGGCTAACGGGTTGAGTGAGCGACTCAAGTTTCAGCCCGGCAACTTTTTTAGCCAACCATTGCCCACCGCTGACGTGATCACAATGGGTCACATCCTGCACGACTGGGATCTGGAGCAGAAGCGCATGTTGCTGGAGAAAGCTTACAGCGCACTCCCCGAGGGCGGAGCACTGATAGTCTTTGAAGCGTTAATTGATGACGAGCGGCGTCAGAATGCCTTTGGCTTAATTATGAGTCTCAACATGCTGATCGAAACGCCGGGCGGATTCGACTACACGGGCAAGGATTGCTCCGGCTGGATGCGCGACGCAGGTTTTCGCGAGACGCGCGTGGAACATTTGGTCGGACCTGATTCGATGGTGTTGGGGATTAAATAAGCATTCCGGAGATTAGGGGCTTTGGACAAAAAGCGGGGTTATCTTGGTGCTTTGGTGTTGGTGTTGGAATTAAGACCTTAATTGGAACGAGTCTGCCCGTGCCGACGTAAAGCAGTTGGTGTTAGAATTACCTGGCCGTCATGGTGACGGCTTTTGTCCTTTGGAGGTTATCGATCATGGATGAAGAGAAAGACCCAATTAATTCGGCATATAATGCGATTTGCGATGCTGCCCGTTACCTGGGGGACGCTTCCTATGCTGTCCTGCCACGCGACATGGCACACAGCCTGGGGGAATTTAAGAAATCATTTTTGAATAATGTGCGTCAGCTGGTTGATAAAGATATCGAATGGGTGGACGCGCGCGTTGCCGGTGGCGATCGTTTACGTGAAGAATGGCGCCGCGCTTGTACGCGCGACGAAGAAAACGTAACGAGCGAACCGGGACCGGCAATCTAAAACGGTTTCGCAAAATCAAAGGAAGTCATGGAAGTCTTACTGGCTGATGAATACGGATTCTGCTTCGGAGTGGAACGTGCCGTGGAGATGGTGGAAGACGCCGTCGATGAAGGCCGCGGACCGATTCGTTCGCTGGGTCCGTTGATTCACAATGCTCAGGAGATGGAGCGATTAGGTAGCAAGGGTGTTTCGACAATCGATTCACCGGTGGAAGCCGATGGCTCCGTCGCGGTGATTCGGGCTCATGGTGTGACTCCTCTGGTGCAGCTCGAGCTGGAACAACGCGCTGCGAAAGTTATCGACGCTACTTGTCCTTTTGTTACGCGAGTACAGCATCTCGCCGAACGCGCGGCCGAGCAGGGACGCGACGTAGTGGTGGCGGGTAATCCGGATCATCCGGAAATGATTGGCGTCGTCGGTTATGCTCCGAACAACACTTATGTCGTGCGAGATGCTGCTGAAGTAGCATTGCTACCGACTTTGCGTTCGCCACTCGTGGTATCGCAAACAACTATCAAGTTGAAGACATTCCAGGAAGTAGCGGAAGCTGTTCGTGCCAAGGCGGACGCGGAACCGCAAGTAATTAATACGATTTGCTCGGCTACTCGCGATCGCCAGGATGCGGCGCGTGGGCTCGCCGGGGAGGTCGATGCCTTTTACGTGATTGGCGGGCGGCATTCCTCAAACAGCGTGAAGCTGCTTGCCGTTTGTCAGGAACAATGCAGTAAGAGCTTCTTGATCGAAACGCCCGCAGAGATTAACGCTGAGGACCTTGAAGGCGTCGCTCGCGTAGGCGTAACGGCCGGTGCCTCAACTCCCGATTGGCTGATCAAGCAAGTGGTGGCGCGCCTTAATGAAATTGGGCAACTGCAGCCCGTGGCGTAATAGCCGCTATTAACAGACAATTTCACCGCCAAGCCGCCAAGTCGCTCGTTTGGGCCGGTGTTTAACGCAGAGTCGCCAAGACGCGGAGACGCAAAGACATCATAAAAAAAGGTCAGTTCACCTCACTTGCGGATTGGAGTCCTCACATGAACGAAAAGCCACCTCTGTCGGCAATTGCCGCCCTCGTTTCGCTTGGAGAACCAGATAAAGAGCTTAACGATTTGGCTCGGAGAGTGATCGGTGCAGGAATTGAAGTGCACCGCCATCTCGGCCCAGGTCTTACTGAGCCACTCTACGAGGCAGCATTCAAACTTGAACTAGATCTACGTGGCATTCCCTTTAGATCGCAAAGCTGGATCACGGTGAGTTATAAGGATCATCTGTTGGGAAAACGAAGGATAGATTTGATTATCGACGATCGGTTGATCGTGGAACTCAAGTCGGTTGAGCGCTTGGCCCCGATTCATTCAGCACAGTTAATCTCGTACCTCAGATTGATGGGATATCACCTGGGGTTACTGATGAATTTCAATGTTGCGCTACTTAAGGAGGGTGTTAAGAGAGTGGTGCTCTCGTAAGGTTGCTTGTACCCGGAGGTGACGTAAGGGTTTCCGGTTTTGGAACTCCTTTGCGTCTCAGCGCCTCTGCGACTCGGCGCTTGAAGAGAGTCACGACTATCCGAATGCTAAAGCTCTTCCACCTGATCGAGGGCGTTGATGATTTGGCGCGCTTCATCAGAGCCGAACTCCATCGCCTGACGACGCAAGGCATCGCGCGCGATTTCCGAATCGACCGGATCACTCAACAATCCCACCAGCACGGAAGTCGGGAATTGCGATAAGGCTTCGTTGGCCAGCGCCCTGACAATCACGTCTTCCGAACGCGCCAGCTCACAAATTTCACTCGGGGCGAACCGCGAATTCAAAGCGTCCGCCAGCACATCGATGCGTTTGTAGTCGCGTTGCTGATCCGCCCGGCGCACTAGTTGCGCAAACACTTCGGCAGACTGAGTCTTTTCCTGCAGAACGGTGGCGCAAGTATTTGCGATGTGACGTAACTGTTCACTCTCTTCACTGTCAGTCGCAGCGGTGGTTTCGGCGGCCCGATCATCGAGTGCGGTCAGCAATCGACTGAGCTCCATATCAGCGCGCGGATCGTAAGGCGGGTTTCGCGACTGCGGCGAATTAGCGTTTGAGAGCTGCAGGGCCCTTTCGACAAGGCCACGGGTCGTAGGTCGCAGTTCCGACCAAACTGTCGCCACCCGCCCGCCGAGGTTTTCGATCATTAATGCCAAGTCGCTAAGCTCTCCTCGATATCCCCGTTTATGAACGGCGTACTATACGCGATGGTCTCAGGAAACGCGAGAATGCGCACCCCGCCCATCTAGTAATGGTCTTAGTTGTAATCCTTGATTTCGGCAATAGCCGGGAAAGGTATTTTGACGACCTGACCGTTTGAGCATTCAATTTTTACGCTGGGAGTGGTGAGGGCCTGGGTGGTTTTCATGCTGCGCACAATACCGCGCACGCGACGGCCATCCACCGTGATCACTTCAATATTGTCTTTACCATAAAGCGGTTGGAGGGCGGCGAGAGCTTTTGTGACTTCCACAGTAATTGTTCCTTCAGTTTCATCTCTGGGTCCAGGGGAAAGCAGGTGCGATTCTGCACGTATCATTCCCAGATGTCTAATCGGGCCGCATCCGAAGCAGGCCTGCCCCACTTCGGTCCGAGCTCAAAACACCGAAGCTAGCCCCAAAATGCACTGAAACAGGCTCCTTGATTGCCGTTGGCGATTTCCGATTGACGATTAGCCGATAACGAAATCGTGACAAATCGGCAATGGCAATCGCAAATTAGACGATCCGGTCGCTATCGCTCCCCATTCTGACTTCCCCGACCCACGACCAAACCGACCTGTAAAGGATGTCATGATAATGACCCCGCGGAGACGTCCAACATCTGTTTTTAAATTAGGAGACTAGCGCTTCGATGCTACGATTTAAGCCCGGTTTTGACTTACTATAAGTTCGGTTGCGAAGGGCGCCTGGATGCAACTGAAAAGCAGTTTTTGGCGTATAGACCTCCGGAGCCTAATTGGTGCCTTCTTTAAACGGTCAGGAACGTCATGTCGCAGAATCCAGAAATGAGCGGAAAGACTGAATTCGAGAGCGGTGTTACCAGTTGTGGTAACTGCCGCACGCCAATGCCGGTAGGGCTGCGGTTCTGTCGTAACTGTGGCTTTCGTCTGGGCGAGGGTCCGGCTGAATACACCGAAACGGTTCGATTCCAAGACGGCAAGGCTGGAGCCAAGCAGCAACCATTCGCGCCAAACTACGCCGCGCCCTTAGCGGCGTCACCGACGCGCGCCTTTGGCAAAACGCGCAAGCGAATGAGCGGAATGAGTTGGATGTTCATTGGACTGCTCGTTTTCTTTCTTGCGGCTGCCGCCTTTACCGCCATCGTCGCGCCGATTGGCCGCGATGGTCCTACCATTTCAATCCCCCAAAGGCAGCTGGCCTATTTTGGTGTGCATGAGTTTGAGACCGGAGAGGGCGGCGTCACCTTCGACAACGTGGAACCACCGGGGTCGCCGGCTGATAAAGCCGGTCTCGTGGGTGGCGACATCATCACCAGTGTCGATGGTCAACCCGTTACTACCGAAGACGAAATAACAGAACTTAGGGGAAGGATCGAGATTGGGAAGCCGGTGGATGTGATTTACCTCCGCGACGGTGAGCAAAAGACTACAAAGCTCACACCGATGTCTCCCGAAGAATTCGAACGAATAGAAGAAGAGTTCGCTAACCGTCCAGGAGGCAAAGGGCGTTTGGGATTTGACGACGACAGGACCGCGCGCGTCCCGATTCCGGGAACCAAAATGTTCGGCATCAGGCTGGACGAAATTGCGCGGAACTTACCGGCTGATATGGCGGGGATCAAAAAAGGGGACATTGTGGTCAAGTTTGATGACGTGCCGATTAGGACTGCCGAAGAACTGACAGCGCGCGTAAGGCGAGCCGTCCCTTACAACACCGTAACAATTACCCTGATGCGTGGCACGGAGATGCTTGAGATACCTGTGAAGATGGGTCGACAGTAAGCAGAGTTTCGAGTTTCGCGTTTCCAGTCCAGCTCAGTAGAACACCGCGTGCCTAGTCTTTACTCGGAGCTTGAGACTCGGAACTCGAAACTTTTTCCTTCATCCGGCCTTCCATTTCCCGCCTGACTTCTTCGCGTGCCGCATCCGGCTCATCAGCTTCAAAGACTTCAAACAGCGCATATTGAGTTGCCGAGATTAAGCGAAGTTCCCACGCTTCGCGGTTTTGCTGCGAGCCGCGCGAGAACCAGAGGGCGTCAATTTCCCCAACCTCAATGCTCGCATCTCCGGACCAGCTTTCGTCGGTGAGTGCAGCACGCGTTTCCGGACGCAAGAGAGCCCGGCGCAGGCGCCAACCATGCTTTTCATAGGTCGCAAGAATTTCCTTAATAAGGTCTATCGGATTCATGAAGTCATTTCAACTCGACGCGTTCTGTTGACCATCCTAATTGTCCACACCTATCATCAGTAAACAAAATGCAGTGGCATCGAGGTGAGCAATTTGTTTCGCGGGGGTCGTTTACGGTTTCGCTTAGGCGAGTTCGAGCTGTTCCGAAACCGCACTCAAGCTTTTTGGTTCTGGTCTTTCTAATTCCGGCGCTCTTAGTTTCCACCGGGAGTGCCGCCGCGCGATCCCAAAAAACCAACTATCCATACACACTGATGATTCCCAATACCAAGATGACCGCGGGCGGGGACAAGAAGACCGTTGCCACACCTTTTTATGAAGCCCTGCGAAAAGCGCTGAAGAAACGCAAAACAACGGTAGATCGAATCTGCCCGTTAGCCGACCCGGTAGCGCGGCGCATTCTCGAAGAGTATGGCGCGATCTTCCTGGCAGACAAAAAAGTGTTGCCGCCGCCGGCGTGCGTCTTCACGACCGAGGAGCAGGTGGCTGCGTTTCAAGATGCGGCCGGCTTTGTCGCTGAAACAATTGCCGATGCGGAGATCGAATTGCAACCGGCAGCGATGAGGGCGTTACTCAAGGCTCGTGACGACGCGCAGGAGGAAGCGCTCGACATAACGCCGCGCGGGGGCCCGGAAGCCGCGCGCCGAAATTACGAAGACAGCATGCGACTTTGGGACACGCGCTTCTTGCCAGCTTTGGACTATTGGCTCGAACAGGGCCGCTTGACGAGGGAACAGGTCACTCGCTTGCGCGGCTTGTCGCTGCATGATCAAGTGGCTGAAGTTTTGGAATTGGAAAAGGCAGGAATCTTTTTTAGCAAAGATTTGTCGAAATCGATTCTCTACTCGATCGCAGCTCCCGGCACCTCGCAACATATCGCGTTGCTTGCGCTTGATGTTACTGAATTCGACAACCCGCGAGTGCGAGAGATTTTGGCGCAGCATGGCTGGTTTCAAACTGTGCTTAGCGACTTGCCGCACTTTACCTATTTGGGATTGAAAGAAAAGGATCTGCCTAAACACGGGCTGAAGAGTGTAATCGTCGATGGGCAGACATTCTGGATTCCTAACGTGAATTAATGCCTGGGCAAAAGCTTGGCCGGTTCCCCGGATTTACCATGAGCGTCTGTTAGCAGTTGGGCAACTTCTTCGCTCATCTGGGGCTGCTTATTCACCTTTGTGCCGAGCTGGTCAGATTCATCTCGCCACATTGTCAACAGTCTCATCGAAAGCATTGACACCGCTTCGGCGGAGGCTTAGGCTTCGGCAGCGTCAACAAAACGTCTTCACTTCCCGTTCAAGTTGGCTCCCTCGGAGCTGAAGTCACCTCGTCTCGGCTACCAGGAACAGCATTCAACTATGTGAGAAGCCTATTGAAAAGGAGAAGCAGGAGCAGCTATCGCCATGTCTACCAACAAACCTAGAAAGGGCGCCTACGGAAGGGCACGCACGGAGGGACGCCCCAACGTAATTTCCTCGCTCGGAAAAAGTTTGCTACGGGTTTTAACGGTGCTAGACTAGCGCCGCTCTAACCCCCGGACACTCCGGGAGCGCTCCCCTGGATCAATCACAAATTAATACTCTCGCTTTACGCCGCACGGATCTGTGCAGCTCCCTAGAGCAGTCACCGGTCGGCCTTTAATCCCGAAAGAAGGTCAGCTATGGACGTTCCGCAAGTTATCGCCGGCAGGTTCCGAATCGAATGCGAGATCGGAACTGGGGGCATGGGTACTATCTACCGTGCGACTCATCTGGGACTCGAACGGCCCGTCGCAGTCAAGATTATCAAGCAGGAGTTTGCCGGCGATCGCGATGTCGCCGATCGCTTCCTGCGGGAGGCACGTACCATGGCGCGCTTGCGTCATCCTCACGCGGCAATGATCTTCGACGCCGGCAATCTGCCCGACGGCCGGCATTTCATCATTATGGAATTTGTCGAAGGCACGACACTTTCCGAAGCCCTGGTTCGTCAGGCTCGTTTTTCCGCGGAGCAAGCGGTAAAGATTGCGGTTCAGATTTGCGAAGTGCTGGAAGAAGCACACCAGCTCGGCATCATTCATCGCGATTTGAAACCGTCAAACATCATGCTCAACGAACGCGGGGTGCGCGTTTTGGATTTCGGCGTTGCCAAAGTTCTGGTGACGCCGGATACCACGGCTACGCATGCAACGACTGGTTCGGGACAGATAGTCGGCACGCCGCGTTACATGTCACCCGAACAATGTCTCGGACAGCGCGTCGGAGCCCGTAGCGATCTTTACAGTCTGGGAGTGGTGCTTTACGAAATGCTGGCCGGACGTCCACCTTTTGTGGATGTCTTACCGTCAGCAGTGCTAGTCAAACAGGCCACCGCGGCGCCGCCGCCCTTGCCGCAGCTGCGTCCTGATATTCCCAAGCCGTTAGCGCTGGTAGTGCATTCGTTGTTGGCGAAGCGTCCTGAGGATCGTCCGCGCACTGCCGCAATTGCTCGGGCCCTTCTCGAAAAGAGTCTCGTGCGACGCGAACGCGAATTACCGCAAGCAGATCCTTTCTCCTCAACTCTTGCTGTAGTCGCTGAACGTGGCAACATTGTCGTCCGTCTGGTCGCTCCCTTCGCTACCGTTATTTTCCTGGGCGCGTTGCTTTTCGTTTGGGGTGGCAACGTAGAGACGGCATCTCAAGCAGGATCAAACTCTCTAACCGCAAACAAGCTTGAAGCGGAATCCACTTTAGAAACAGATAGCGGTGATCTCTCGAGTCCGTCGAGTGGGCGCAACAACTCTCTAAAATTCACTAAGGGTTCGGCAGCGCCTGCGACGCTCAGTCTGGCTAGGGCTGAAAGCATCGCTGCGACCGTTTCGCGGAACGCTGTGCGCGATGTGCAGATATTGAACACCGCCACCGGTGGAATGGTGGTGGCCATTCAAGC
The DNA here is from genome assembly GCA_041750995.1 of Pyrinomonadaceae bacterium. GTDB lineage: Bacteria > Acidobacteriota > Blastocatellia > Pyrinomonadales > Pyrinomonadaceae > PSRF01. The sequence goes on from JBGSYG010000048.1 coordinate 22,270, forward strand.
AGGATCAAGGAATGGCCTATCCAAATTCTTTGTGATGGAAAGACGCGGCGATGCTTTTCGCATCCTGGCGCGGGGACAGCTCGATAACAAAACTTTTCAGCACGGACAATGGAAAGCAGAAAAGTTGGACGCAGACGGCGACGATTTTGATGAAGTTCTTTTTAGCGGCATCAAGCGCAACGGTCGCGCCTCCCACCATCGCTTCGTTCTTTACGTGACGCGGCAGCGACAGGCCTACGTACTCGAGGTCCAGAGCAGCGGGCGCATTGGCACTCCCTTCAAGACCGTCTGGTCCAACAACTTATTGTCGCGAAAGACTGCTGACTATCGCCGCGTGCTGCGGGCACGCGCGAACATAGCCGTTGGCAAATTGCGGAGGTAAGCGATCGCAGATTGGATTTGCCGATTGGCCCGGAGCGGACAGAGGTCAGCACTACCAAGCAACAGCGTCCGCCACATTTCCGTCTTCTTCTCACTAATCGTCAATTGGCAGTCGCCGCTCGGTGCTCAGCTGGGGCGAGGATAGTCGCCGGCAGTGTGCGCAGGAAGAGTAGCCGGGTGGTTCGTGGGAGACCAGATGAAGCGCCGCTGATACCGGTTCTGGCTCCACGATCATCGCCACGCGTAATCCGCAAACAGTCTTGGCCGTCCGCGTCTCAATCATGACAAGGTGGTAAATCTGACTGTGGGTATTAGCAGCAAACAATGCTAGGCCTCTGAGAATGAATCTAACAGTACCGTGTGTATTCGGTCTTACACACAGGTAACGAAATAGTAACAACCATCTGCTGTGCTGACTTGCCAGCTTCTTTACCCGGCATCCGTTACCGCGCTGAACCGCTCGTTAAAGGATGTGATGATTGATCAGCTACTCTGGAGGCCGCCCTTGGTTGCGTTGCCCGGGGCCCACGGAGGGACGCGCCTACACGAAAATCTATACGCGTTATGGATCGGCTCTCACCTTGCGCTAGACTCTGCGTTGGATGCGTGCTTCATCTTAATCAGTAGTCTACAAATCTCCGGTTCCGACGGTCGGCTCAGTGACTTCAAGCTCCGACTCTGATTTCCCAACAATGACTTCAAGCAGGATCGATCAAGCCGCGTGCGAGTCTTTGTCCGACTGCGTAGCGGAAATTGAGAAGCACACTGACGCGGAGCTTGTGATCGTCGTGCGGGCTCGTTCGGGTTCTTACGCACACGCTGATTATTTGGCGGGAGCTCTGCTGGCCTTCTTCGGTTTGCTCTTTCTGCTCTTTTCCCCGATTGATTTCCATCAGATTTGGGTCGCAATCGACGTGGCATTGTTGTTTGTGCTCGGGGCCTTTCTTTCTGCGAAGACTCGCGGTATCCGCCGTCTTCTTACCAGCAACAAATTTCGGGAGCAGGCAGCTCGCACTGGGGCGGCTGCGATGTTTTATGAAGCGGGCATCGCAAACACCAAAGCCGAGCTGGGTGTGTTGGTCTATCTGTCCCTACTGGAACGGCGACTCGAGTTGATTGCCGATCGCGGCGTGCTGCAAGTCGTACCCGCGCTTGAATGGAATGAATGTCTGTTTGAGTTGCACCAAGCCGGTAAAGAAGAGAATTTCCAGTCGGTGCTTAAGGCGCTGCGGCTGCTCGGAGCGTTGCTTGCTGCCTACTTGCCGGCGACTGGAGAGAATCCAAACGAATTGCCGGATACGCCCCACATCGAATTTTGATCAGCTTAATGAAGACACTTAAGGGACAAATTGCCGGAGCGGGTCGTTGGCGGTTCATCTTTGCGGCCGGCGGAGTTTGTCTGTTGCTCGTCCTTGCTGCCGACGTCTTCGCCCGAGTTGGCGGCGGACAATCTTACGGCGGTAAAGGTGGCGGCGGCGGTGATGGCGACGCCGGGGCGATTCTCTGGCTGGTCTTCCAACTCTTTCGAGTGCTGCTATACCTCACGATTGAGTATCCGCTGATCGGCATTCCGCTCGACATCATAGTGATCGCGGGCGTGATCTATTTCTTCTGGCGGCGGAGTCAAAACCGGCAGCCTGCGATCTTTTCGACAGCAACGGGAACTACGACGGCAGATGGTGGCGGCGCTCCGCATAGCGATGGATACGTCCGGGAGTTTGCGCAGCTGCAAAAGTTTGATCCGAACTTCTCGGAAATCGTCTTCACCGACTTCAGCTATGCACTCTACGGCCGGGCACACGAAGCCCGCGGTCGTGGCTCAAAGGCGCTTGATCTGCTTTCCCCGTATTTGAGCGAAACCGCTCGCAGCTCTTTGCTGCAACTAAGCCCTCCCGGTCTGAAAGAGATTAAGGGGATCATCGTTGGTTCCATGTCGGTAATTGATGTTCGCGGCCTGGACACGCCCATCTTGCAGATTAGTTTGCTGTTTGAAGTGAACTACACCGAGGTCGTGCAAACGGGCCCAGCTTCGGCCGAAACTACTTATTACGTGCGCGAGCGCTGGGATTTGGAGCGCAAACGCGACGTGCTATCTCCTACTCCCGCGCAAGCCACCGCGTTGCACTGTCCGCGCTGCGGTGCTGCGTTACATCAAGACAGCGCCGGCGCCTGCGCCTTTTGCGGGACGAAGATCGAGAGCGGCGAATTTCAATGGTATGTGCAGCGGATTGCCTCTTTGAGTCGGGAGGATCGCGGTCCCTTACTCACTGCTGATGTGCCGAAGGTGGGAACAGACTCTCCAAGCGTTGTGCAGCCTGGTTTAGATCGCATCCGGCTCGAATTTGAAAAGAATCATCCCGAATTTTCGTGGCAAGATTTTCAGGCGCGCGCTGCTGTGATCTTCAACGAGTTGCAATCCGCCTGGTCCTCGCTCGATTGGGAGCGAGCGCGTCCGCACGAGACCGATAATCTTTTCCAGATGCATCAATACTGGATCAACGCTTATCGACGCCAGGGCCTGCGCAATATGCTCGACCGCGTGGCGATTTACGCGATCCAACCAGTGAAGATCAAGGAAGATGCGTTCTACAACGCGATTACGTTGCGGATCGGCGCGCAGGGCTTCGACTATACGATCGATAGCAACGGCCGGGTAGTAAGCGGCTCACAAAATGTGGCGCGCTCGTGGAGCGAGTACTGGACATTTATCAGAAACCGCCACGCGAAACCGCAAGCATCGCGGGCCGATCTCAACTGCCCTAACTGTGGCGCCCCGCTCAAGGTAAACGTCAGCGGCGTTTGTGCATTCTGCGGCGGCAAGATAACCTCGGGAGAGTTTGATTGGGTCTTGTCCCGGATCGAGCAGGATGAATCTTACGTTGGCTGACATCCAATCGCCGGAGGCAGACATCGAAAGGCATCGCCCTTAAGCTAAACGCTCTGCCCGGCGCCCCGCGCCGGTTTTTAGACACATCTATGATACGAATGGAGCTTTTTGTGAAGCGTTATCTACTGGTTCTGTTACTTGTTTGGTCCTTTCTCGTTCCCTCCACATTTGCGTCGGCGCAAAGTCCGGCGCGGCCGCAAACCGGAAAGCAGGCGCCGCGTGCGACGGCAGCCGCTCCCGCGAAAGCACCCGAAGAAAGTGTTGTCACTAAGACACTCGCCAACGGTTTAGAAATAATCGTACTCGAGGATCATTCGATTCCGCTCGTCACCGTGGAAATGGCTTTTCGTAATGGCTCGTATACCGAACCGCCCGAGCTCAATGGGCTTTCCCATTTGTATGAGCACATGTTCTTCAAGGCCAATCGCGCCGCCCTGGAAAAGGCCGACTACCTGCAGACTATTGATCAACTCGGCATTATTTATAACGGTCAAACGCAGGAAGAAGTTGTTAACTACTACTTCACAACTACGACTCCAAACTTTGGCGTTGCGATGCGATTCATGCGCGATGCCGCGCGCTACCCGGCGTTTGATCCGGGCCAGTTTGCTCAGGAGCGTGAAGTGGTCATCGGCGAGCTCGACCGTCACGAATCGAATCCTTATGGCTTGATCGGCCAGGTGATGAATGAGCGTTTGTTTTATAAATATCCCAGCCGCAAACGTCCCAGCGGGTTTAAGGAAACCGTTCGCGCGGCGACAACCGAACAAATGCGTCTAATCCAGAGTCGCTACTACGTTCCCAACAATGCGGCGATCGTTGTTACTGGAGATGTTGACGCTCCTGCAGTTTACGCACTCGTGGAACAACTGTTTGGTGATTGGGAACGGCGAGCGAAGGATCCCTTCGTGGAATTCCCGCTTGTTGAGCATCCTCCCCTCCCGAAGAGTTCTGGGGAGCTGCTGGTGCAGCCGGTGCAGAATGTGGTGATCCAACTTGGTTGGCAGGGACCTTCAATCGGCAAAGACGATGCGGCCACTTATGCAGCAGATGTTTTCTCTTTTATCCTGCGCCAGCCCAACTCACGGTTTCAGCGCGCATTGGTTGACAGCGGCTTAGTGGCCGGGGCGGGCATTGGTTACTACACGCAGCGCAACGTCGGCCCAATCTTTCTGACGCTGCAAACGACGCCGGACAAAGCACGAGCGGCAGTGCGAGCTGCCTACGCGGAAGTGGCCCACTTCAACGACGCCAATTATTTCACCGATGAAGAACTGGAAAGTGCCAAGGCGTTACTCGAAGCTGACGATCTCTTTTCCCGCGAGAAGCTTTCCGAGTATTCGCATGTGATTAGTTTTTGGTGGGCCTCAACCGGGTTCGACTATTACCGTGGTTACTTAAAGCGCTTGCGCGCCACCTCGCGAGCTGACATCAGTCGCTACGTGAACACCTACATCCAGGACAAACCGCACGTTGGTCTCGCATTGTTATCGGAAGAGTCGGTGCGCACTTCGGGGCTGACCACCGATGACCTGGTGGGTAACCAAAACGCAAAAGCGGCAACTCAGAAAGCGACAGGGAACTAATCAATGGGAAGCTTCCAGGAAAAACTAGAGACGACTAGACCGGTAATCGGTCGCAGTGGGCTGCGAACTTTGACCCTGATCCTCGCCCTCCTCACTTCGGCGACGGTGACATGGTCGCAAACCGGCGACGCGCGTACGCCCAGCGCGCCAGCAGCGCGGGCTACGGCGGCTGCGGTAGTCGATGACAGTGCGCGATTGGTAAGTGAATTCGAGGTCAATGGGCTTAAGGTCTTGCTGAAACGTCGCGAAGGCAATCAGACAGTAGTTGCCGGACTCTATATTCGCGGTGGCTCACGAAACATCACTACTACTAACGCAGGCATCGAGGCCTTGATGCTCGATGTCGCCACTGAAGCCAGCGCCAACTTCCCGCGCGAACGCTTTCGCCGCGAATTGTCGCGCACCGGGACAGTGATCACCTACGGCATCAACTACGATTACGCAGCGCTGATGTTGGGAAGCACGCGTCAGCACTTTGAAAAGGGCTGGGAGATTTTCGCTGATGCTGCGCTCCGGCCCAGCTTCGCCGCGGACGATTTCCAACGCGTCAAGCAACGGCAGCTGATTGGGTTAAGTGACGACGAAGATACGCCAGACTCGTATTTGCAAGTGCTGCTGGCGCGCGCAGCTTACGCGGGTCATCCTTACCTCAACGATCCGCGCGGCACTGCTCAGTCGGTTAGCACCCTGACTGTTGACGACCTGAAGCGTTATCACCAGCAGATCATGCAAACTTCGCGACTGCTTTTAGTGATTGTCGGCGATTTGGAATTGGCCCAGGTGCGCCGGCTAGTTGAAGCGACTTTCGGCAAGCTGCCGCGCGGAAACTACAAAGACGTCGCGGTGCCGCCGCTCTCGTTCAGCGCATCGACGGTGACCGTCACACCTCGTGAAATTCCGACAAACTATGTGAAGGGAGTTTTCTCGGCGCCGCCGCCCACTTCTCCCGACATCTATCCTCTTCAGATCGCGTCATCGATTTTGCAGAACCGAGTATTTGTGGAGGTGCGTGCGAAGCGCAACCTCTCTTATGCACCCGATGCCTTTCTGGGAACTCAGGCGGCAAACACAGGGGGCATATACGTTACTGCGGTTGATGCGAATCAAGCGGTGCGGCTAATGCTCGAGGAGATTACTCGTTTGCAGCGAGACGAGGTAACTGCCGAAGAACTCCTTGGCACTACGCAACACTTTCTGACGCGCTATTACCTCGGGCAGGAAACGAACGGTGCTCAGGCAGGCGAGCTGGCGCAAGCGGAATTAATTGGTGGGGGTTGGCGCAACTCTGCGCAATTCATCGAACGGCTGCGAGCGGTGACAGCTGCGGACGTGAAACGCGTTTCCCAGCTCTACATGCGCAACTTGCGGTTCGTGGTGATCGGCAATCCGAAGAGTATTGATCCTAATGTGTTCACCGGCCGGGCGGAAGTAAGTTCCCGCGAGTTTCGAGTTCCGAGTTTGGGGTTTCGAGTTCTTTTAGGTAAGGGGTGACCACCAACTGGAATCGAGGCGCCTCGACAATAAACGCGGAACTCGAAACGCCAAACTTGTAACTCGAAACAAAACCTATTCGCGTTCACTGATCAGTCTGGCAAACAGTCGCTCATCCAACTGCTTAAGCGTCCGTGCCGCGGCTAATCCCTGGTGTTCATTTCCATTCTCGAAGTATGCGAGCGCGAGGTTGTAATAGCCTTCAGCGCTCTGCGGTCGTAGGCGGACGGCCTCTTTATAAGCCGCAATCGCTTCCATCAGCCTGCCGGAGTAGTAATAAGCATCGCCCAGTTTGTTTCGCACCTCATCCGAGTTTGGCATTAGCAATACGGCGTGCTGATAGGCCTTGATGGCTTCGTCGTTCTTTCCCTGTTTCACTTTGCAGAAGCCCACCTGGACCCAGGCATCGGCCCTCGCCGGATTCTTGTTCACCGCGTTCTCAAAATATCCAAGCGCGTTGTCGAAATTTCCCAGCCACAGTGAATCAAGTCCGTTTTTGTAAAGCGACTCCGAGGGGTCGCCACTCTTGTCGCGCATTGTCAGCTCTGCGAGCAGGCGGCGCTTGCCGGCCTGAAGTTGCCGCACGCGTGCCGCGCCGATAGCCAGATTAATATTCTGTCCGTTGGTCACCTTGATAGTGACGACGCCGACCACCTGACCTTTCAGATTGAATACCGGACTACCACTATTGCCGTGCGAGATGGGCGCGGTGATTTGGATGATCTTGCCGATGTTCGGCAGCTCGCGTACTGCGGAAACAATGCCGTCACTTACCGATCCTTCCAGCTTCAAAGGATTGCCAATCACAAAGATCTTTTCGCCCTCTTCCGGCAAGAGCGGAGCGAGCTGACTTGCACGAGCGCGGCTATGAGGTACATCAACACTGAGCAGTGCGAGATCGCCTTCCTCGTCAACGTCCAGAAGTCCGGCAACTTGATAAATTCGACCCTTGCCGTCGAGCGTCTTCACCTCGCAACGTCGCGCTCCGCGAATCACATGCAGGTTGGTTACCACCTGCCCGGGACGCAGAAAGAACCCGCTACCTGTGGTCAGGGCGACCCCGCTCGCGTCGTAGGTGACAATCGCGACAATCGCCGGTTTTACACGTTTGACTAATTCCGGAAGGTTTTCCTGAGAGTAGCTCGGTCTGGCAGTAACGAGTGCAATAAGGAGTAGCAGCAACTGGGGGAAGATGCGTCTATTCATAAGATCCTTGGGGGGCCGCCTTCGAGCGGACAAGCAAATTGTTGATGTTATCCGGATGACAGTCAGCCGGATTGTTTGGGGAGCACCGTTTTGGTGGGCGGCACCTAGGAGGCTGCATTGCACAGCCCAGCTTCAAGGGTTTGATTTTACCCGAAGAAGCGGGTGGGAGCGCAATGTTTTTGTAACAATTGGGGGAAAAAAGTGGCCGCCCTGCGGCGGCCTAAGATAGTTCATCTGGTAAAGCCGTGGATTTAGCTTACTTATTAACTATTTCCACGATCCCGATGCTCGGTCCCGCGGGATTCGTAAGAGCACCCGTGGCGTCTTCCAACGTCACAAACAAGCCAAAGTCCGCAAGAGCGACTTCAGACTTGATCTCCGCTTCGTTACGACCAGCGGTATTCACAATCTGACCGAGTTTCGTAAACTTATTGTCAGGAGAAACGGCCCACACTGTGAAAGTGTGTCCTGCCGGCGCTTCCTTCAATTCGTGGAAACGAAGTTTTACTTCAGTAGGTCCATCCTTCCGCGGCGTGATGAAGACATTCGCTCGCGTGCCGGTAAGCGCGCCGCTGAAGTTGATCGTCATTTTGGTGTCGTCGCCCTTCTTGTACGCCGGGATGTTCAGCATCGGAACGGTGTAGGCGGGCGAGGTAACTGTGGTAACTGGGGTTTCCATGGTAACTGGAGTTGTTGTAGTAACTGGAGTTGTTGTGGTAACCGGAGTTGTTGTGGCGGCCGTGGTAGCAACTACTTTTTCACCGACCGGAGTCATCGTATGCGGTATCACAGCAAACCCTGTTGGGACCGCGCTGCGGAAATAGACGGCGGTAGGATCGTAGGCTGTCAGCGTGCTCTCCGGTGCTGCCACAATCATGAATTTGGAAAGCGGAGTCGTTCCTGCAAATGAACCGACGCCATCGGCTAATACCACGGGCCCAAGCGTCGTAATGGCGCCGGTCGGATCGATGGCATAGAGATTAACTGCGGTTACTTCTTTAGGAACGCCGGTCATGTTGATCTTGATACGCGTCCCGCTGTCATCGCGCAGAATCGTTGCTGTCCCTCCAGCACCTTTTAATGCTACTGGATCAAGCGTGACGATTGTTTCTTTACCTACCGGATATTCGATTACAGTGTAACTGCCATCAGGGTGTTGGACAGTTTTAGTTACCGTGGTAGGTGTTTTCGTTACCGTGGTTGTGGTTGTCTCCTGAGCGATGGCGACTCCGCACAGCGCCAGGGTAAACGCACCTGCTGCCAGACTACTAATTACAAAATTCTTCATAAGCTCTGCTCCTCCTCGAATCTCTAAATGTGTCGGGGGAATAATCTGTGTGCGGGGGAATTCGGCTGTCGAGCGCGTTTGTGCCCAACTTTAAGAGTCGCAACAAGAGTCGCAACACGTATGCCCAACTTTGCCCAGTGATGGGTGTCGCTGTCGACAAGGGGTTTAGCGGATTTGCAGCAGTATTTTATGAAAACCGGCGACGTAGAACCGTACAGAAGTGTACGGGTTGTCGTCGTTCTATGTTAAGGCTAACGGCGGGACTGCCACGCTTTTGATTGATATCTGAGACTTAGATTTATTTTGCTGCGAGCGTGTCCCCGCGTGTAGGATCAACCCGCTGCTAATGCATTCGCCACTTCCAAAACCTTAAAGGAGAATCTCGAGGGGCTAGTATCCTTTGATAGGTTCGGCGAGGATTGGCTCATCGACTTGGCGCGTTTACGCGCCATCCCGCAGGGCAGTTAGGCCAGCCATTTTACGGCTGGTTTACCGACGACGATAATTTGCTTCAGGCCGCTTTAGCGGCCTCATTCGGGGAACGCCGTTAAAACGGCCTAAGGTTTCAATCGTTGCGCCATCTAACCAGCCGTAAAACGCCTGGTTTAACTGCCCTGCGGGACTGCCTCGTAAACGAGGCACATCATTGAGTCTTGATGCTGGACTACTTTTTGTGCAAAGCCCTACCCTGGATAAAGGTAAGAATGCGCTTGCTGCCCTCTTCTTTGTGAGTCTCGCCTTATACAGGAGAATGGCGGAGTTGATTAACGCGATGGCGTTAGCCCGATGACCGCCCTTGTTATGTTCGGCTCTTTGAGGAGGTTAATCGTGGCATCGCAGCAGGTAACTGACCCCATACAAGCGCTAACTCGAACAAAGACAACGCCGCTCTTTGACGCTTTCTCTTTCGAAACTGACTCCATGATTACCAGAATCAAGTGGATTGATCACAAATTTGATTTTAGTTTTCCAGCAGGCTTGTATCCGGAAATGATCGAGCGGTCCGTGGCGCCCTGGCACGCCTTCAGGAGCACTTGGGCTCCTTGCAACCGGACGTTTTGCGGCGCCGTGACGGTGAACGCTGGTCGATGCAGGAGAACGCGGGACACTTATTAGATCTTGAATCCCTCGTGCGCCAGCGGCTGGCCGAGTACTTTGCCAATGCCACTGAGTTGCACGCCGCTGACATGACTAACCGCAAGACCTACGAATCGCAGCACAATGAAGTAGCAATCGCTACGATCCTGAGCGCGTTTCGCGAGCAGCGTTTGCAATTAGTGGCGCGGCTCGACTCGCTTGCACCCGAAGCCTTTACAATGGTGGCCCACCATCCGCGACTGAATGTTCCAATGCGTTTGGTAGACATGATCTATTTTCAGGCCGAACACGACGACTTTCACCTAACGCGCATCAGCGAATTGCGACGGCTGTTCGGTGTCTGAGACCTGCTAAACAGAAATCCTATGCTGCACATACTCAACGGTGAAAGCACTGAAGCGACACTGTCGCAAACAGCGATCGGCGGAGAGCGGTTTTCTTTCCGAGACGCTCTGATTGCCGGTCCGGCTCCCGCCGTGAATGGATCTGATTGGCGCCGCATTAGAGCGACGCACCTGGCGGAAGCTTACGGTGTCGAATTTGAGACGTGTGAAAATGGCTTCGCGCGACAGCAACAAGTATTCGAGTCCTTTAAGGATTATGAAGAGGTTACGCTTTGGTTTGAATCTGATTTGTTCTGCCAGGCTAATCTGCTGTATGTGCTCGACTGGTGCGCGCAGCGTCATCCTGCAACCAAGCTATCACTCATCTGCATTGGTGAATTTCCCGGGCGGGCCAACTTTCGTGGCTTTGGTGAGTTAACTCCGCCAGAATTGGCATCGCTGTTCGACAAGCGAAGTGAGATCACCGCTGGTCAACTGGAGCTGGCGGTACGCGCATGGCAAGCCTATCGCTCTGAAGATCCTCGAGAGCTTGAACGGCTACTGCAGACTGATACGAGTGCTTTGCCTTTTCTCGATGCTGCATTAAGACTTCAACTTAGGCGCTTTCCTTCGGCTCGCAATGGACTAAACAAAATTGAAAACACGGGACTGGAGTTGATTGGCCAGGGAGCTTCGCGCTTTGACGATCTGTTTTCGCGGTTTGTTGTAGCGGAGCCGAATTATGGCCTTGGCGACGCGCAGTACTGGAATGCGCTGCAAAAGTTGAAGCGTGGCCCGTCACCGTTGTTGACGATTGAGGGTAAGCAAGAGGCGATGTCGGAAAGTGGCTTTGCGATCACCGTTGCGGGCCGGAGCGTTTTGAGTGGCGCCGCTGACCGAGTGACGCTGAATGGAATCGACGAGTGGTTGGGCGGAGTCCATTTGCAGGGACGTGCAAACATTTGGCGTTGGGATGAGACGCAGGCCGAACTCGTAATCAAATAGATAACATTGCCAATTTCCAATTGGCGATTTCCGATTAGATCTTCGGCAAACGCCAATTGGCAATCGCCAATCAGCAATTATTTTTTATGGACATTGAATCAGTTCGCAAATTCTGCCTTTCATTACCACACGTCACTGAAGGTGTTCAGTGGGAGAACGACCTCCTGATGCGCATTGGCAACAAGATGTTTGTCGTGCTTTCACTCGAACCAGAGAGTGATCATGTCATGTCGTTCAAGTGCACGCCCGAGAAGTTCGCGGAGCTGGTTGAGCGCGACGGCATTATGCCGGCGCCTTATGTAGCCCGTTATCATTGGGTAGCACTCGAGCGATTTGATGCTCTCAATAAGCGCGAACTCGAACCCCTTTTGCGAACTGCGTATGAGCTGGTTCGCGACAAACTGCCAAAGAAGGTTCGAGACCAGTTGAGATAGATTGGGATAGGCTGAAACCGCCAAAGCGCCAAGAGCCCGCCAAGTTCGCCAAGAAGGCTTGGCAATTACCATTTCACACGGAATGTTCTAACTTCCGTTGGTGCTTAAGCTCTTTGCGAACTTGGCGGCTCTGGCGTGGCAGTAACTTGTTAGAGGTCCATTTCCCTGACTGAAATCCCTACACTCAGGACAACCCTTTCCTACCTTCCCTGACTCCAAAAGTCACTCCCTCCCCACCGCTCGTCTCATTTTGCCAATTTGTTCGGAGGTCCATATGAGGCCCAGGTTCTTGCTACTCCTGCTTTTACTGGCAGTACTTCTATCCCCGACGACTCTTAAAGCTCAAAACAAACTCGAAGCTCTCGCGCGGCAGGCAGTCTCCGCTGACGAGAAAGGTGCAGCTGACGCTGCCGTCGAACTGCGAAGCCTAGGCCCCGCCGGACTTGAAGCGATGCTTGCTGTGCACGCGAGCGCAATCAACAAACAGATTGTAGACCCGCTCACGCCCAGCACTCCTGAGTGGGAAAGACTTAGTGCAGCGCTCGACGCAGTCAGCCAACAAAAGAATAGTTATCTGTCGGGAATGTACTGGTACACGGATATGGGCGAGGCCAAAGCCGCAGCCAGGAGATCCGGTAAGCCGATTCTTTCATTGCGATTGCTGGGTAAGCTAAGCGATGAGTTCAGCTGCGCCAATAGCCGCTTCTTCCGCACTATCCTTTATTCGAATGCCACGATCTCGAAAAAATTGCGCGAAGACTTCGTGTTGCATTGGCGATCAGTGCGCCCGGTCCCGCATGTCACCATCGATTTTGGAGACGGGCGCAAGTTGGAGCGCACCTTAACCGGCAACAGCATCCATTACCTTCTCGATGTTGAAGGTCGAATCATCGAAGCATTGCCGGGACTTTATGGACCGAACGCGTTCCTGGGCTCGTTACTGGTGTCGGAAAAAGTGTTCGCGAAATTGCGTGAAGCCAAAAACGCGAATCCGGGCACAGGCCTGAATACTTACCGGCGGAATAGGATCAACGCTCTTTACGTTAAGTGGCTTGCCGATATTCAAAAGACCGGCGGCAAGACCCCTGAGGGGTTGGTGCGTGCACCTGACGGCACTCCCACCGCGATTTACGCGGCGACTACGGTTGTTACAAAGGCGATCACAGAAGTGAGTTTGTTACGCTCGCTCACGACCGGTGCAGAGTCTTTACAACGAGTCACCGATGAGGGAACGTGGCGCAAGATTGGGCAGCTCCACTTGTCTGATGCGCAGCTGGATTCGCGGAGCATCGGCTTGATCCAAAGAGAAACCCGAAAGGTGTTGGGTAAAAATGATCTGAAGGCCTTGCTGGATAAACTGCAGCTGAACGTCGCAATGGATTCGGTGCGGAATGAGTATCTAATGCGGGCGAGGATTTACGGCTGGCTGGTTCAGGATGCTGGTCGCAGCGACCTCGAGACTTTCAATAACAAGATTTACTCGGAACTGTTTCTAACGCCGTCGTCCGATCCCTGGTTGGGCTTGTTCGCGACCGACACATACATGGCGCTGGAAGATAGCGGAGTGGTCAGGTAGCGTTTGGAGTGGGTCGCAGCGCTGAAGAATTAATTTGCAGGTTAAGAAGGGGGGCTGCCCCGCTCAGAATAAGACTAGCCACAGATTTACACAGATAACACAGATCAGAATCGCCCTGACATTAAGGTTCTGATCCGCGTCTTCCGCGTAAATCTGTGGCTAATTTCGACAGGAAGCGGGGCAGGCCCCCTTCCCGACCTGCAAATTAATCCTGGTAGTATCTCTCCGCTCCGCGGCTACAAAGCCACAAAGTGCCGCACTCCAAAAGCTCAGGCCATCTTCGTAATGATCGCGTCAGCGAATTCGGCGGTCTTCGAAGTGCCCCCGATGTCGCGGGTGCGGATATTTCCTTCTTCAAACACTTTCAGCATCGACTTCTCAATCCGATCCGCAGCCTCACGCTCATTCAAATAACGTAACATCAGGATTCCGGACTGTAGCAACGCCGTGGGATTGGCAATTCCTTGCCCGGCAATGTCGGGCGCCGAACCGTGTACCGCTTCGAACACAGCGCCGAGCTCACCGATGTTTGCCGCTGGAACCAAGCCCAGTCCGCCAATCAATCCGGCGCAAAGGTCCGAGACGATGTCGCCATAAAGGTTCTCCAGCAACATCACATCAAACTGCTCAGGACGCATCACCAATTGCATGCAGGCGTTATCAACAATCTTGTCGTCTGCTTTGATCTCAGGAAAACCTTCCGCCACTTTGCGAAAACAATCGAGAAAGAGCCCGTCGGACAATTTCATGATGTTCGCTTTATGAACCGCCGTGATCAGCTTGCGTCCTTCGCGACGAGAATACTCAAACGCGAACTTCGCGATGCGCGTGGAAGCCTTCTCCGTAATAATCTTTATGCTCTCCACTACGCCCGGCACGACTACATGTTCGATCCCAGCGTAAAGGCTCTCAGTGTTCTCGCGCACAATTACGAGATCGAGTTCCGGATAGCGACAGGGAATGTTTGGCAAGGCGCGCACTGGACGCAGGTTGGCGTAAAGGTCGAGGGTCTTGCGCAACCCAACATTGACTGAAGCGAAGCCTTTGCCGACCGGGGTTGTGATCGGACCTTTAAGCGCCACCTTGTTGCGCGTGATTGAGGCAAGCAACTCTTCGGGAAGAGTGGTCCCGAATTTCTCCAGCGCCTGCGCGCCGGCGTAATGAGTTTCCCATGCTACATCTACGCCCGCGGCCTCGATAATTCTGACGACATTAGAAGCGACTTCCGGGCCGATGCCATCGCCCGGAATCAGTGTGATAGTATGTTTCATAACGAATTGTTGGCTATTTGCTCAATTGTAGTTTCGACACGCAGCTCCGCGGTAATCGACTCCCTGCCCCGTGCGTTCTTGGATCGTTCAACAGGATAGAGCCACAACTCCGAACTGACAACTGACTAGAAAGCAAACGCAAAAGTTGGCAAGTGCATTCTTTAATTCGGACGAGACAGCTGATGTAGTCGTTGTTGGCGGCGGCGTGATCGGACTGTCAGTGGCGCGTGCGCTCGCTCGCAAGCAAGTTGGAAGGGTGCTGCTAGTCGAGCGTGGAGAACTCGGCAGAGAAGCATCGTTCGCTGCGGCGGGTATGCTTGCGCCGCAAGCTGAAGCGAATGCCGACGACGCTTTCTTTCAACTTTGCTGCCGTAGTCGGGAGTTGTATCCAAACTTCGCAGCACAACTTCTTGAAGAAACCGGCATTGACGTCGAACTCGATCAGACGGGCACACTTTATTGCGCCTTTACCGAACATGATCGTGCGGAGATCGAAATACGTTATGAGTGGCAGCGACGCCTTGGCTTGTCAGTCGAGCAACTGACTCACTTGCAGGCTCGCGAACTGGAACCAAACCTTTCGGAGAGAGTGTTAGCCGCGTTGAAGTTTCCCGCGGACACTCAGGTTGAAAACCGCCAGCTGCTTCGGGCTTTAATCGCAGCTAACGAAAAACTCGACGTTAAATCTTGCGCGCATACCATCGTCGAATCGCTGCAAATTGAAAAAGGGAAGGTCGCAGGTGTTTCAACTTCCAAAGGATTTGTGAACACCAGAAATGTCGTGATCGCCGGTGGCGCCTGGACCTCCTTTATCAAGACCGGGAACGCCGCTCCGCTAGTTCGCATCGAACCAGTGCGCGGGCAGATGATCTGTTTCGAGGCCCAGCCAGCGCTCGCGCGCCATGTGATCTACAGCCCGCGAGGTTATTTAGTTCCCCGTCGCGACCGCCGCTTACTGGCCGGTTCGACAACTGAACCAGCCGGTTTTGTGAAAGAAGTAACCGCCCGCGGGGTTGAATCGATCCGCGATAACGCGCTGGAAATTGCTCCGCGCATCGCGGAATTGAAGCAGGTTGATTCCTGGGCTGGTTTGCGGCCGCGCGCCCCTGATGAGTTGCCGGTGTTAGGTAAGACAGGTGAAACGGAAGGGCTCTTCTTTGCTACCGGCCATTACCGCAATGGCATTTTGCTGGCGCCGCTTACTGGCAAGTTGATCGCCGCACTGATAGCGGATAATGTCGTGGCAACGGAGCTTCAGACTTTTGCTCCCGATCGATTTGCCGCAGTAACTGTCAACTAACTCCTTCTTCCAATGAGCATGCGCCAACTTCAATTTGCCGTAATCGCCCTGGGCTCGTTGTTGTTGCTTGCGACTCCAGTTGCAAGTCAAACGACTTCTGGCGCCGGCCCGGCGCATCCACCCGCTCGTGAAACGAATGCACCCGACGAGCGTCCGGCTCAGGAACTTTATGAAGACGCGAACGGGTATCTGGGCCGGAAGTATGCCGAGTTTAATAAGCAAAAGCTTGGCTACGACTCAAAGCTGGAGGCGAAAACGAAGCAGGAACAGAAAGAGCTTGCGCTTGCTAACGCTGCGACCCTCGTGGGCCGCAAGAATCTTTCTGGAGATGATCTTTACTATTTGGGGATGCTGCGGCATCTGGTCGGCGATGCAGAAGCAACACTGAATGTGATGCGGCGTTACCTGGCCAAGAATTCGAAGGGAGAAAAGTCACAGATCGCGCGGGCGGTAGTAGTGCTACACGCAACTCGAACGAATCTCTTACCAGAAGCGGAAGCGATAGTTGCCACGTATCGGAAAAATGAACCAATAGACTTTAATGAGCTATTCGGAATGGAAGCGCTGTTAACTGAAGCTTTCAAGAAAGCCAATAACTACGCCCGCATGGAAGAGCACGCGCGGGGCATGCTTGAAGTCGCCCGCAATGAAAAGGCTGCGACAAAAGTTGGCGTCTTCAGACGTGATGAGCGCCTGTTCAAGGCAACTTCGCAGCTGGCCGACGCTTTGATAAAAACAGACCGCCACGACGAAGCGCTCGCTTTACTCCGTGATCTGCTAAAGCTCTCACTGACTTTGCCTTCGGGCAATCTCTACAAGATGGCGCGCATGCGGCTCGCTGGTTTGGATCCAGGCACCGACTCACTTAAGTTGTTAGCCGGTAAGTCTATTGAGGCGGGTGTGACGCCGGAGTTAGTTGCGGCGGAGTGGATTGATCAGCAGCCGGTAACGCTTGCCGAGTTGCGCGGCCAGGTGGTGCTGTTGGATTTTTGGGCCCACTGGTGCGGGCCGTGCCACTATGTTTTCCCGAAACTGCAACGCTGGCATGAAAGCTACAAGGACAAAGGCCTGGTGATCCTGGGCATGACGAATTACTTCGGTCAGGCCAATGGCAAGCGGGCTACGACGGCGGAGGAGTTGGCTTACTTGCGAGATTTCAAAAAGCGCTACCGGCTGCCTTACGGCTTCGTGATATCCGGCTCGACGAAAAATGACATTAATTATGGTGTCTCATCGATTCCCATGTCGTTTCTGATTGATCGCAAAGGCAATGTGCGCTTTATCGCTGTGGGCGCGAACGACGAGGAAACCACCGCTCTGGGCAAGAAGATCAAGGAGTTAATTGACGAGCCTGCGCCATCTTCAAAAGATGTAGGGTCGTCCCGTAGTGGGCGACCTTGACGAGATAACTAAGGCCGCAGCAGAGCCGCTTTTAGAGCAAGGGAATGGCCGGGTTCGTCGCTGGAAGGGTTTGCTCCTATAATCAACCCAATCGATACGCGGCAGAGTTTTAAGGATTAAGTAATGGAAGGTTCGAGCATCACTATCGGCATCGCTTTCTTAGCGGGCATTCTCTCGTTTCTTTCGCCCTGCGTCTTGCCGCTTGTCCCTGGCTACGTTTCGTTGATGTCGGGCGTCAGCATTGACCGGTTTAAAGAAGGCGGGTCGGCTGCGAATGCGCGGACCGCGGTGATACTAAATTCACTGGCTTTCAATGCCGGTCTCTCCGTGATCTTTCTCGCGCTGGGCGCAACGGCGGGTCTGGTGGGCGGCACAGTCCTGAACAACATGTGGGTGAGGATCATCGGCGGTGCAATCATCATTGCCTTCGGTCTTCAGCTCATCGGCCTTCTCAAAATTTCCGCACTCTACAAAGACACGCGCTCTTTTTCCGATAACAAGCCGAGTGGCATGGCCGGCTCTTTTACTTTAGGAATCGCTTTCGCTGCTGGTTGGACGCCCTGCATCGGCCCAATCCTCGGAGGCATCATTGGGCTTGCGGCCACGAGCGGCGGATGGCGCAGTGGACTTTTGCTGTCCGCGTTTTACTCGGCGGGGCTGTCAATACCCTTTTTGCTGACCGGGCTGGGCCTCAACCAGTTTCTGGGCTTCTATGGAAAGTTTCGTCGCCACTTGCACAAGGTTGAAGTCGTTTCCGGCGTCATCCTGATCGTGGTGGGATTACTTGTGGCATCCGGTTATTCAACCTTGCTTGCCAGTTCTACCCTCGCGAGTATTCTGCCCAATGCGGAAAGTTGGTTAAAAGTTAAGGCGCCCGCGCCCGTGACTACGGCGGCTCCGGAAAATGTCGCGGCGTTTCCGGTGGCGCCGTCTGTCGAATTAAAGACGCTGGAGGGTAAAGCATTTCAACTGGAAGAGCTGCGCGGACGAGTCGTGTTGCTGAACTTCTGGGCCACCTGGTGTATCCCTTGCCGGTCCGAAATTCCCGAACTAAACATCATGCATCGCGACCTCGAAGCCCGAGGCCTCTCTGTTGTAGGTGTGTCTACTTACGACGGGGCGGACGGAGTAAAAGATTTTTGGAAAGACATTAAGCAGGACTATCCCGTGCTGCTGGGCGATTCGAATGTAGCATCGCAGTTTGCCGTGGGTCCGTTGCCGACTACTTTCATACTGGACCGCGAAGGCCGCATTCGCGCCACGATAATCGGCGAACGCCGCCGCGAATCGTTTGAAGCCGCCGTGAAACCGTTACTGGAAGAAACCGCGACGGCTAAGCTTACCAAGTGAGGCGAAGCGCATCGAAGTGTGCACTTAGGAGTATTGCAATGATTAAGCTATTAACACTGGTGTTTTTGCTGATTGGTCTGGCTCCAGTGGCCGCCAAAGCGCAGCATGAGTACTCGCCACTGGAAGAAAAAACGGTCAACTATAAAAACTGGACGCTGACCAGTCTTGCAGACGACAAGCCTGTTGATTTGCGTTCACTCGCGGCCGGCAAAAAGCTGGTGATGATTGTTTACTTCGCACCGTGGTGCGGCAACTGGCGTTTTGAGGCCCCGGTGGCAGCGAAGCTTTATGAGAAATATAAGGCCCAGGGTTTCCAGGTGATTGGGGTCAGCGAGTATGCCTCGCGCGATGATGTTAAGGCTTTCTTTGGGCCTGGTGGTCCGCCTTATCCGGTGGTCAGCGAATCCGAGACGCGCGAAGACAAGCAAAAGACCGCACATTATGGTTACCGGCAACTGACCGGCGACCGCAGAAACTGGGGATCCCCGTGGAATATTTTTCTTGAGCCTGCGAAGCTGCCAAAAACCGGCGACCTGCTTGCCGAAAAGGCCTGGGTAGTAAATGGCGAGTTGATTGAAGAAGATGTCGATAAATTTATCAGCGAACGCCTGAACGCAACTACGGCCGCGGCGGTTGAGCCATGCAAGGAGCCATAGGGAGTAGGCAGTAAACAGTAGGCAGGAGGCAGGAGCCGGAGCAGGAGGCGGCAGCAGGAGACGGCAGGCCTCAGGTTCAAAGTTCAAAGACCAAATCTTCCAAATTCCCGACGTCAAAAGCCCCAAAATCATTTAATGAAACTTCGTCTGCTCTATCACGGCCATTGTTTTGATGGAGTGGCCTCGGCCGCTACCTTCAGTCGCTTCTATCAGGAAAGAATTCATCCGCACGCAGAGATCCACTACCAGGGATTACTGCATCGCCCGGGAACTCTTTTTGACATGGAAATGTTTGATGGCGATGAGAATGCAATCGTCGATTTTAAATATGCTGCCTCGGAAAGACTGACGTGGTGGTTCGATCATCACGAGTCTGCGTTTCTCACTCCCGAAGACGAAGCCCACTTTCGTGCTGACACTTCGGGAACAAAGTTTGTCGATTCGACCCGCAAGTCTTGTACAGAGTTCATTGCAGACATAGCCAGTGCTCGTTTCGGATTCGACCCCGAGCCGCTCCACTCCCTCGTGCACTGGGCCCACATCATCGACGGCGCGCTCTACCAATCGCCGGCGCAATGTGTTGAGCTAAAAGAGCCGGCGCTGCAATTAATGCAGGTGATTGAAGCTGATCCCGATGACGATTTTATCGAACAACTAATTCGCCAACTAGTAGAGCAGCCGTTGGAAACAGTCGCTTCCAGCGAGGAAGTACAAAGCCGCTTCCGTCCGATTCAGCAACAACATCTGGAAACGCTCGAGGCGGTGCGACGCAACGCTGTCTTTGCCGATCGAGTCGTCCGGTTTGATCTGATCGACGAGGGTTACGAAGGCTTTAACAAGTTCATTCCTTACTACCTGTATCCTGAGACAAGCTATTCAGTGGCGCTCACGCGCGGTTCGGTTAGAACTAAAATCTCTGTCGGTTCCAATCCCTGGGCCCCGGTGCCCCGGACGCATAACATCGCGAAGATCTGCGAACGCTATGGCGGCGGCGGGCATGCGGTTGTAGGCGCAATATCGTTTCGGCCGGACGAGGTCGAACGGGCCCGCACTGCTCTGCAGGAAATTGTTAGGGAACTTTCGAACTGAGGGTCGATATCGCTACCGTATGGTTCAATAAACCGCCAAGCCGCGGCGGAACGCAGAGTACGCCAAGCAAATTCAGGTAAAAAGGCACTACAGCCTCGCTGGTTTTCTCCACCCGACAATTTCACCCTTTCTTAACTCTTGGCGGACTTGGCGCTCCTGGCGGCTGGGCGGTAAATCATCGCGGGCGGATGAAGCTGTGGTTAACGCTGTTCAGCCTGTATCGCCGTGTTTTGAAACGAAGCGATGCTCCACTTGCCATTGTCTTTCGTGACCACCCAACTGTTCATCGCACGAGCGTTCTTCTTCTCACCGCCAGCGCTATATTCCAGGCTCCATTCAAGATGAACTATTGCCACATCCGGCCGTAGAAAACGAATGCCTTTGAGCCCCGCGACGTTTCGACTGTCTTTATAGATACTCGTAAAGATTCGCGTGTGACCCTTTTCGATTTCGTCGCGACCTTTGATCTTCATACCGTTAACCACTACGTAATCAGCATCTGCAGCAAAGGGAGCGGAGAAAGCTGCGCCGTCGTGCGCGTTCCAGCCATCCTGGACTTGCTGAACGAGTTGTTTGATAGCGGTTTCGTCGGCGCTCGGTGTTTGGGCGTCAACAGTAGGA
Source organism: Pyrinomonadaceae bacterium (assembly GCA_041750995.1). Classification (GTDB taxonomy): domain Bacteria; phylum Acidobacteriota; class Blastocatellia; order Pyrinomonadales; family Pyrinomonadaceae; genus PSRF01. Next base: position 43,233 of record JBGSYG010000048.1, read on the forward strand.
ACCAAAACCAGGGCCAGGCTAATGAGTGCTAACCCTAAAAGACAATTGCTTTGCCGCATTAATTACTCTCCTTGTTCTTCGTAAGTAATTCACCTAGGCCGAAGCGCGAACGGCTCTTTCGTAGGCTGCTATCAATTCCCGCTGATTCGTAATACACATCTCCAGGTCGCGCAACAGCCCGTTTTCAACGCCATAGATCCAACCGTGCACTGCCAGCTCCTGGCCGCGCGCCCAGGCGTTTTGGACAATCGTGGTGCGGCTGACATTCGACACCTGTTCGATCACATTTAGCTCACAGATGCGGTTTAAGCGCAGCGCTTCATCCTTAATCTTAGCCAGTTCCGCTGCGTGATCGTGCATAACGTCCTGAACATGACGCAGCCAGTTATCTATCAACCCCAGTTGCAAGTTATCCATTGCCGCCTTGACGCCGCCACAACCATAGTGGCCGCAGACAATGACATGATCAACTTCGAGCACATCGACTGCGAACTGGATTACGGAAAGGCAGTTAACATCCGTGTGCACCACCACGTTCGCCACGTTGCGGTGCACGAACATTTCACCTGGAGGCAGGCCGACAAGTTGGGTGGCGGGCACGCGACTATCCGAGCAACCAATCCAGAGGTAACCCGGATTCTGTTGCTGAGCCAGCTTTTGAAAAAATTCCGGATCGCCGGCCTTAATGCTTTCGGCCCAGGCACGATTGTTTTTGAGAAGTTCTGTTAGGTCTTTCATTTAACTGCGGGTATCAGGCGCCGCCGCGCTCCATCATCACTTAAGCTTCACAGTTTTCATTAGCTTATCAAAGGTCGCCACGTGAGCAGGGTCCTGGTACGTGAAAAAGAATTCCAAGCCGTAGCCATTTTTAATCATCATGTAAATTTTCTGCATGAAGATACCGTTCGGCGAAGTGGTCTTAACCATGGCGTAGGCAAATTCTACCCCGTTGATAGTTTCACTGCGAATGCCATCTTGGAACTCCACCTGGAAGCTGGAGTTCTTCGTCATTGTTTCCATACTGCGAAGCGCATCGGCGCCGTTTTTGATGGCTGGCGAGCTGACTCGCTCGGCAATTACGAGCAATGACGCATTATTTGGCGCACCGGCCGGTGCGCGGGTCAATCCCAGCAAAACAGTACTGCGCTCGATCGACTTCTCGTATTCGGCGCGCTTTTTCTCTTCTTCATTAGCCACCAGTTTCTTCGAGGCTTCGGCAATCTCCTTATTTCGACCCTGCACGACAACCCAGTCGACGGGTATAGAAAATGAAAGCCCAAAGAAGTCGTTAACGTAGTTGACTCCGTCGAGGTGGCCCATGTCGTCGAGCCCCACTGGCCTCGCGCCCTCGGGAAGACCCGGAGGCTTTGCACCGGTTGCCTGTGCGAAATTCTGCGAGGGGAAACACGTGGCGAGTAATAGCAAGGAAGATGTTAGGAGAATGTTTTTCATGTAAGTCCTATTGAATTGCGATCGTCTCCCAGACGCGCAGCGGGGCAGAGCCAAGCCGGAACTAACATACTGCCTGACTTTAAATACTGTTCTTATTTCTTCATCAAATCCAAAACGGCCGCCGTCATCGCCTTCACTCCGGTTCTAATTGCCGGCTCGGGCATGGGCGCGAAAAACGGCGAATGCAGCGACGGAGCGGGTTTGCCGCTACGCCGGCTCTCTGCCAGAACCGCGGGATCGCTGGCTCCCAGCCAGAACATCACGGTTGGAATCTGATGTCCTTCCAACCCGAACTGTCCAAAGTCTTCGCTGGCCATGATCGGCTGGACGTGAAAGATCTTTTTGTTGCCCACCAGTTTGGTGAAGACATTTTTCAGCCGTTCGGTCAACGCTGGATCATTGTAGGTCGCAGTAGTTCCTTCGGTTTCAGCAACTATAACTATGGGAGCGAGTTCAGCAGGGAAGCCGGCCGCGAGTGCCGTGCCTTTAGCGATGCGTTCAATGCTCGTCAGAATTTTCTGACGCACTTCCTCCTTGTAGGAGCGAACCGTCAGCTGCAGTTTCACTTCGTCGGAAATTATATTGGCGCGCGTGCCGCCATGGATGGAGCCGACGGTGACAACGGCTGGATCGAGAGGTCCTAACTCGCGGCTGACGATGGTTTGCAATGCAATAACGATCTGCGCGGCGAGCACAATGGGATCTTTTGTTACTTCCGGCCGTGATCCGTGGCCTCCGATGCCGCGCACCGTGATGTCGATCTTCGTGGCATTAGCTAAGGCAAAACCGGGAGTGACGCCAAGTGTTCCCGCTTCCAGATCGCCGATATCGTGGAGGGCGAGCGCATAATCTGGGCGCGGAATGAGGTTGTAGAGTCCGTCGTCCAGCATCGCCTTCGCCCCGTCAACCGATTCTTCAGCGGGCTGCCCGACTAATACGAGGGTGCCACGCCATTGATCCTTAAGCTCCGCAAGCAACCGCGCGGTTCCTAGTAGGGAAGTGATATGAAGGTCGTGACCGCAGGCGTGCATCACGGCAACGTCCTGGCCCGCATCGTTCTTGGTTCGCACTTTGCTCGCGTAGGGCAGGCCGGTTTTTTCCTCAACAGGAAGTGCATCCAGATCTGAACGCACGAGCACGGTAGGTCCGGAGCCATTCTTCAGCACGCCGACAACCCCGTAACCCTTCCATTCGGGACGGCTGTATTTGCCCAGTCGTTCTGTAACCGTGTAACCCAGTGCGCGCAGTTCTTTAGCTACAAACGCTGATGTCTTCTCTTCAAAGTGTGAGAGTTCAGGAGCGGCGTGCAGTTCCTTGTAGGTAGATACAAGCCTCGCGATATCACGATCGATTAAGGCATCCAGAGCTTGTTGGGCTTGGGCAAAGCTGGGAAGACCGAGCGCTAACAGCATCAATAAGCAGAGTTTGAAGATTTGAGTAGACATACACATTCCTTTTCGGAGTTTTTCAGCAGGCTTTAATACCAGATCAGAGATTCCCTCGCGCAGATCGGCGGCGCGCTACGGCTGCGCTGCGAAGAGCTCGCGTATCAGAGCACCAACATCATCGTTGTTAGTCTTAGGGAACAGGGCGCGGCCGCCTGTCTCCCTAGCGATCTTTGTTAGGAGCTTAACGGCTTTGCTGCGCGGATTTCCTCTCCCTAACCTCATTTCGTCTTCAAGTTCTCGCACAAGACCAATAGCGAATACTTTGATTTGATGCTGCTGCAACTCAGCCAGCAATTCCTTCTCTTGAATCTTGCTCTTCCGGTCCTCGCCGTCGGTTATCAGAACTAAGACTTTGCGCGCGTGCGGCGTTTTATCTTGTTCCGCCTTGGCATTGATGTAATTCACCATGGAGTGGACCGCGTCTAAGAGGTTTGTCTGTCCGCCTTCAATAAACAGGCTGTCCAAATACCGGGTAAGCACAACGGGATCCTGGTTCCAGATGGTGCGTGTCACCGTCAAAGGCGGGGCATCTTTAGGGTTACCTGTGCCCTTGAAACTAAAGATGGAGATAGGACCGCGCTTGTGAGCGTCCTGCACAACTTCATTGCCCAGTTCTAACACCCGATCGAACTGTGACCTTAAAGACCAGAGTTATCCAGCAGGATCCCGTAGAGCGGCGGCTGATCGTTTTGTGCCGGCGGCAAATGAGAGGCAGAGTAATAGAAGGCTCGCGCAAATGATTCGAGTTCTATAATTGTTTATCCGCCTCATAAGCTTTCCTCTAATTGTTCGCTTTTATGATTTGGCAATTCCCGTCATTCCTAAACTCTTTCACCGGTTCAAAGATCAGGGCCTCGTCTGAGTCGTAATAAGCAGAGAAACAGCCGGGACAACCAGGTCCGTGAAGATCTCGTTTTTGCCAGATACGTTTTCCGGTTTCATCGAAGTAGATACGAAGCTGTTCGCGAGTTCCATTGGCGGAGTGCGCGGAAGCAAGTACAAATCGTAGTCGACCCGCTGCATCGTAGTAATAGTAGAAGTCCCATGAAGCATCCTGCCCTTCACGGTAATCCTGATACCACCTGCCCAGACCCCGCGCGTTGCTCGCAAGCTGTTTGACTACCAGGCCGAAATCGCCGCAATCAAGTGTTCGCTTGGAGATCTTAAAATCACGGCGCTTCATCGCGGCCTTTATCTCTGCCACGGTTTGTCGAACAGCGCGGACTTTTGGATGAGTATTCCAGTTCGCTTCGGTAATTTCGCGTTGTATTGGCGGGCCGTTCCAGCTTTTTGCGGCAGGAGTTGGTGCAATCGCACTCAATAACATTGCCGCGGTGAGACTTATCAAGTAAGGCAGCTTCATAAGTAGCTTTCCCTTACCGCGCCTTCCGGAGGAGGGCGGAAAATTTACGGCTGTTTGATGTTCGTGAAATGCGAAGCCACTACCTGCCAGCGTCCATTCCGCTTCAAGTAGGTGTTGGTAAAATAGACGCGGCTATTAATTTTCATGTCCTTGTAAATGTAGTTCTCGATAATGAACCCGGTCGAGATGGCTGTGCTGCCAAACACTCGCACTTTCGCACTCTCTTCATCAATTCTGAAAACAGCGTCGGGCGCGAACTCGGTGTAATCGGCGGCCACATTGGCACGCTTCTGTGTTTTGTTCAAGATCCTTCCGTTAGCGCCAGTGATCAAAAAGTCCTCAGCAACAATGCGATCGAAGTCTTTCAAATCTTTGCTGCTGTAAGCTTCGATGATCCATTGCCGATCCATTTGTTTGATTGCCTCGCCAACTTTGTCGGGTTGCGAAGTAAGTTTAGCGCCTTAACCCAAAGCCAATGAGACTGTTGCCACTGCGAGAATAGCGAAAGCTGAAATACTCTTCATGATGTGATTCCTCGTTTTACGAATCCTTTACCGCCAAGCCGCCAAGAGCAGCCAAGTTCGCCAAGAATATTAAGAGCGGCAACGTGAGTGAAGTTTGGATTCACTCTGAACCGATCAATTGGCCCGAACTTTTTGTTGTGAACCTGCTAACAGTCAATCTCACTTGGCGAACTGGGCGTGATCTTGGCGTCTTGGCGGTTCACTCGTAATCGAAAGTGTTCTATCGGTGTGAAATCGTGGTGGAAGCCGTCTTGGGCGCGCCTTCAGGCAAGTCCAAAGCCGGCCTCGTTTGCCCCCGATGACAGGTCGTGCAGTTGATCACCGGTTTTTCACTCTTCAGGTTTTTGATGTTTTTTAAGAGGTCGTTGTTGATCGTGCGCACCATCTGCGCCATATCGCGGGCCGTTTGCTTAGTGGGCTTGTCATCCTTTTCCCACTCATCGACAACATGACAATGCGTGCAGTTCACTCCAAGCGAGCGGCTGTAGCCGATCTTCATCACCGCCAGTAGCCGACCTGCGGGCACGCCTTTGAGAAATTGAATGTTCTTGAAAACCGCTTCCGCGGGCTCATTCTCACGACCGACAATCTTCTTTCGCAGTTCAGCCAGTTTTGCCTCCTGATCGAAAGCCTGGATGTCGGGAACAAGATTGCCGGCTGCATCCGCGACAGTTGCCACGTGTGCGGTTCTTGAACCCGAAATCAGAAAACTCACAGTCGCAATCAGCGCGAAGATGATTCCAGTTTTAGTTGCAGTTCGTTTACTCATGAAGGTTAGCCTCCTTTAGAAGAATCGTGCAGACGTGGTGAGTGAAGAGTAGCTAAACCCAGGTAATTCAAATCGTCGCATCGTGTGCGAGTAGTCTAACGGGCGTGGATTGTTTACCGGGGCAGCGCGCGTCGCAACGCCAATTTGTTGGGAAGACCTTCGATACCCGCTCCGCGAATGATTTGCCATCGCAGAGTGCGCCCGCTCAACACGAGTCTGGCAATGCTTGGCTGTCGCCCATCATCAGGAGCTTTGTAGTTAACATTGTCTTGGTAACCGGGAACGGTTGCGAGCGGATCGAATTCTAGCGTTATGTTCTTATTTTTAACTACACCAAGAAACGGTGTTTGATTTCCATCCTCGCCTTGCCATTCCCCGTTGATAAACTCGTCCACGCTATAAACCCCACGCACGATGTTGGCTTTCCGCGTGATCATCAGACTGAACCGCGTTTGCGGCTTGTCTTTCACAGCGACTTCGCGCCACTCCCAGCGTCCAGTGATGGTTTGTGCTTGCAGTGTTCCGGCGATCACAAGCAATAGGGCGAGGGTGGCAAAAGATTGGCGTTTCATTTATTTTGCCTGCGAATCCAGCATGCGCCAGAAATAAGGCATGACTTCGGTGGCAATCCTGCCGTTGCGTCCCCAAAATCGATTCCGATGATCGCCATTGTATTCCTCGAACACATGGTCGATGCCTCGCGCAGTCAGAGCAGAAGAAAGCGCCCGTGCCGTTGGTGGAATGTGTGTGAATTGATCTTCGTAGCCTGAGTCGAAACGCAAACCGCGCAACTTCAATAGGTTGGCGCTGTATTCCTCAACCATCAGCACTGGAAGATTCTTTTGCCACTTACTGAATCCCGGTTCTGAAGGCTGGAGCTTGCCCTCCACTAAGGCAAAAGGAAAATCGACAAAAAATGGCGGGCGCTCAGGGTTTGGTGAGAACGCCTGGCCGATGACTATCACTCCGAGGGCATAGAAGTCGCGGCTCTTGATCGCGTCTTCGGGTGTTTTTAACTTAAGTACCGTGGCAAAAGCCGGATTCTCAATTGATAGATCGCGTCCCCAACCAAGCACCGCCGGGTTCAATGCATAGATGACACTGAAAACATCCGGGTATTTCATTCCCAACTTAATCGCGCCATAGCCGCCCATTGAGTGTCCAGCGAGGCCGCGGCTGGAAGCGCGCGCGAGCGTTCGATACTTGCCATCGATGTGGCTCACCAACTCTTTGACGGTGAAGTCTTCCCAGTTTCCCGTGACGGTTGAATTGGTATAAAAGCTGCCGCCCCACTTTGTCATTTGATCGGGCATCACGAGAATCATTTCGCCGAAGGCGCGTTCAGCGATACCACTGTCCATCACTCCAGTAATTGTGCCCCACGAATCACTCCGCGTCGTCCACGCTTTCATCCAAACCTCGGGGGTGTCGGTGATGCCATGCAGCAAATAAACGACGGGATATCTCTTTGCGGGCGAGGTGTCGTAACTGGGTGGTAAATAAACGATTACACTGCGATCCGCAGATTCACCTGTTACCGTCTTTTCGAGTGCGACGCTGTGCAGCGTGTCGCGAACTACCCGGCTTGTCTGTGCCAAGACTACAGGTGCAAGGAAGATGATTACTAATAACGAGACGCCGCAACGAGTGGCCCAGGTGGATAGTCGTCGCTGCGGAAAAATGAAACTGATCATTGATCCCCTCCAGGATTGCTCCTGTGTCATTTCGCTGTGATGGAAATCGCGATTCGCGCACTGCTGTTAAATCAGTTGCGGTCCGGTGTGTTGGCGATTTCGCCTGTGTTCTGACGCCAGGCGCCCAAACCCGTGACCGGAGTGCCTGGTGCCGAAGGGAGCGAATAGTTAGCCGAAGTTTCCAGGTGAACTGGGGAGTGGTTCTCGTCAATTGCTGCTGATTGAAAAATTCGCGCATAGAGCAAGCGCGCAAGACCCAGCAGAAAAATAGTTAACAACAATGCCTGCGAAATCTTTTCAAAGGGCGTGTCACTAACCGAGCTTTCGATCAACCGATCGTTAGCAGGAAATAAGGAGGCAAGAAGAATGTAAGCTGGAACCAGGATAACGCTGAGCAGCATAAGCATCACGCCCTGGCGAGTTCCTTTTTGCCGCCGCGACAGCTTGTCTTTGTTGGTAGCTTCCAACCTCGTCTTGCCTTCGGATGAAATCAACTCCTTCAAGTTGAGGAGGGGCAAGCCGCACCGGGAACAGAACTGTACCTCATCAGAAACTTGCGGCTGAGAACACTTCGGACAATACATGATGGTTTACCAGTGGGCGATACAGAATCAGTTTTCGCTTAATTCAGCTCGCGGGTCGATCGTTCACTGACGCTGAGTGCTTTGGGGAGTTTGCCTGACGCCAGCTTACCTAATGTGTTGCTGGTTGGAAAAGTTCTTCTGCTGTCAGCTCGGCTGGGCCGGCGACCTTAAGCAGCGACTTTTTAGGTTTTCTTGTCTCAGATCGCACAAAACGTCGGCTCGCCCTCTGAGACTCAGTACGCCCTGCATCAATGCGAGGTTTCACCTCAACACGGTGCGGAGTGCTGTTAACTTCTTGGCGAACTCGGCGGTTCTCGGTGCCCTGGAGGTAAAGCCGCACGCTGATAAATCCAACGGTTGTATCGCGCTGAGTTTCGTCAACGCAACTTGGGCCAAAGGGAGCCGCCAGATTTCAAACGAATCACGATCTCGACGAGACTCGTTAATAGAAAGACAGCGATCAATATCCGGAAAGGTGTGAACATGCCCATTAGGAGACAAACTATTCCGACACTGGCGAGGATGATATTCACCAGAGCGATGATCAGCAGATCAGTTCGGGTAAGCGAGTTCTCTGTGAAGGGTTTAATCATGTTCGGCTGGAAGGCGAGTACCAGCCTGGCGATACCACCCCCGAGCAGCGTGAGCGAGAGCATGATCAGAGTAACAATTTTCATAGTTTGAACTCTTAGTGTTTGAATTCTAACCGCCGAGGCGCCAAGGGCCCGCTCGGGCATCGCGTTTTACCGCCAGGACGCTAAGGAATTATCAACAGCCGAAATGAAACCATTTCCGTCAAGGACAACAATGCTTTTTAGCCCCTCTTCTCCTTGGCGTCTCTGCGTCTTGGCGCCTTGGCGGTGCGAGTTGGTGGATTAAGTTAACTCTGCAATTGTAGCTATGTACTCCGCCGGCAATCCAACTCGCTCCGCAACTTCTTTCAACTTCGCCGCATACTGAGGATTGCCCTGCGTCGCCGCGAGTGGCGTCGGAAGGTTGAAGCACAACGCGGGAACGATCTCGCCACTGGCGACTCTGGCGCTGACCGCCTCGGGACGGTAAACACTGACTGAGGCTTCAGCATACAGTAAATCCAGCTCCGCCTGAGTTAGCGAGAAGATTACGCCATGCACTATTTCACCCGCGCTGGGGATCAACGTTGCTCGCTCTCCGATTACTAGCCGGAAGTTTTCCAGGGTTGCCAACCGCCCCTGCTGCGGTTCAGTGCCTTTCGCTTGCAGCAAAGTCTCGTCCATGAACAAGCCATAAAAGAAAACATCCAGGCGTCGGGATAAATTGTTGGTCATCGCAATTGAACGTCTTTCACCCCGGATCTTGAACGGCGAGTTGTAGGAGACTTCGATGCATAGTCGTCCCTTGGCCAATGGTAGCAATGTATTCCAGTCGTTCGATTCAGCTTTCCTTGTCCCGAACTTTGTTCTCCGCGACCAAGAGCTCGGTCGTCCTTTCAGTCACGCTAGGTACTGAATCAAGTTGATCCGAAGGCAGAAGTTTTGCTGTCGTATTTGTATTGGGAAGCGTTGCCGAAGATCCGCTGCGGCTGCCTTTTATTTTGGCTGCACCGACTTCACTGGCTTTGGCAAAAAGAATCACAGCAAGCAGGCCGCAACCAAGAACTACGAATAGAGCGAGGAAGCCGAGGCCGGCCAACACTCTGCCTTCAAGCATCATCATGACGATTTTATAGAGCGGGATACTGGCCACGCCGAGCCCGAAGACACTGAGAGCCGCGACTCCCCAGCGCTCAATGCGTTCCTTTCGCTGTTGCAGGCTTTCCTCGAATTCATTGGGACGTTGTTCGACGAGGGACTGGGCGATCTTTTCCAAGCCCAGACCACAGGCGCGACAAAAACTCTGGTCGCTGGAAATTATGGTTCCACAGTTGGGACAGTACATCGGAACTAGACTATTGGCTTCGAACACCCTCTGGAAAAGGTCTGGGTCGACGGCGTCACTCTAATACAGAAGCGGCTACGATGGCGACGATTAGGTACTGTTCTAATGGTTGTAGGGGCGGCTCCTCTGTGGCCGCCCCTTCTTGACATTCAGGGGCGCCCACGGAGGGACGCCCCTACCTTTTTATCATTCATTCACCCTCTGCAACTGTGTTGCGCTAGTTCCATCCTGGAATACGAAGCCGGTGGTTTTCCCGTCTGCAACATTGAATCTCACTGTCACGCCTGCAAATGCTAGCGGTCGGAAAGTGACTTCATCCATCGCTATCAGTCTTAGGCGCTCCTGGCCTGACGGCGTTGCATACAGTGTTCCCTCGCTCAGACTCATTTCAACCTGCATCCCTGCTTCGCTTTTGTACTTTCCCGCATGGGCTTGCAAGACGCTTTCATCCAAAGCTGGGGGCGGTGTGGCACCTGCCTGTCGCAGCAGCTCGACGATTTCATTGTTATCCCCGGCGCCAGCAGCAACGAGGGCGTTAGTAAGCGCTTCCGGTTTTAATCCGCCACGATTAAGAGCCGTCCGCACTTGCTCTGCTTCTCCTGCGCGCACCGCATCCATCAAGGTTCCATAGCTACTTAACTGTCCGAACGTGATCCAGAAACGATTAAGGTCACGGATGATCAATTCGCGCATGCCGTAAAATGTGTCGTGTAGACCCTCAACCACTTCCACGCGATCCTTCAGACGTTCGTAAACCACCTCAACATCGTCGGTGTAAACGTAAAGATCGACTTCGCGACGATGTTGCTCGCTTGTCCGCCCGCCTTGGTTAAACATGACCTGAGTATTACCAAACGCGAGAATTGCAAAACTGAGGCCTTCACCGTCGTGGCCGTACGTTTCCACTACCGTGAAGCCGATCTTGCGGTACCAATCAACAGTAGCGGCCACGTCAGGCACATGGATCATGGGCACCACTCGCTCTGTCATGATCGTTCTCCTAATGAACTTCGCGGCCGGCTGTTATCGATACAAATAGTCGAGCAGCCGTATTAGCAGGAAAAGTAAAACCGGGAGCAGCAGCAAAACCCAGCCGCCTATCCTGACGAAAGCTCCGGAGCTGGGTGTGGTGATTTCTGGAGCAAGTGTTCCGTCACGGAAGTACTCCGCCAGATCATCCGCAAACCAAATACACCCCAAAGGAAAGGCGAGGGAAAGTATTCTCATTAAGATATCGGCAACGAGATGCGACCAGGAATCGGCAGGAAACAAAAGTGGAGAAAACAACAAATACGCGGCAGCAATTACGAGGGAAGCGATTCGCTCCCAATCTCCAGACAAATTCCAACCTGAGTCAGAGATGGCAATCGAAGTCTCCGTCGCCTCGTCGTGTTCGGACTCGCTCATCATTTCAACGCTCGGCCCTAAAGTGCTAAGTCTCAGCCTACAATTGGATACCAAGACTACTCATTAGCAGAGCCATTCAACTTTGACTCAATCCTCCGGTCGGGGACCAGCCACATCAGCGCCACCAACACATAAAGCGCGTCAGAGATCCATTGGTTAACGAAAGCAAGGGGAATTGCCGCCAGGTAGATTAGCGGTGAAATCTTGCCTTTGAGGTCTCTTCCAATCGCGGCTTTGAGCTTAGAATTACGACCCTGCTGGGCAATGATCATTTTTTGCAGGACGTAGTAGGCGATGGCGGCAGCAAGCAACACCGCGCCGTAGACTGCTGTAGGTAGAGTGGCGAAATGATTCTCTCCCATCCAGCCGGTGACAAAGGGAATCAGCGAGAGCCAAAACAAAAGATGCATGTTGGCCCAGAGAATCTTGCCATTGATGTGCTCCGTGGCTTGAAGCATGTGATGATGATTGTTCCAGTAGATGGCCAGGTACAAAAAGCTCAGCACATAGGTTAGGAACACCGGCAGCAGGGGACGGAGTGATTCCAAATCGGCTCCGTGTGGAATCTTCAGCTCCAACACCATGATGGTGATCAGGATCGCAATTACGCCATCGCTGAACGCTTCGAGTCGAACTTTCCGCATTAGCCCTCGCTGGTTTTCTTTACAGAAGTAACGTCAATATTCTTCGGCAAGAGCCGAAGCTTTAAGTAACCGCTCAACTGACCTGAAGGATTGAGGGACTCATAATACGGTTTAATGTAAAACTCTGGGGAGTCGCCCACGAAGAAGAGGCTGCTCAAGCGAGCCTCCTCCTTTTTGTGTAGCGCCCTCACGGTGCCATCATCGTTGACATAAACAAAGTCGAAGGCCGCGGCACGCCAACGATCTGTGGGCATTCGAACCAAGAGCCACAGGCCATAGCCAATTCCCAGGGCCAACAAAAGGAGTGCCACTGCGGAAAGAATCTCGACGACGATCTTCATCTTGTTATTTGCAGTGATCTAGCTCACGGACAGGTGCACTCCGCGCCCTTACCACCTTTTTGCTCGGCCTGCTTCTCCGCATCCGACAGGTAATCGAACTCACCTAATACGCATACGTCAGAACCGCGCGCGTTCTTTTGCTGCTCGAGCGTCCGTTGTTCCACCTCAATCTTCTTGTTAGCACAAAAGACCCGGTACTTTGAGTCTGCGACCGAATTTGTAGCCGCAAATCCTGACACGACCAGTAGAGCAATGGGAGTTATGAGCAGCAGAAGCTTGTTGGTTCTTTTCATTGAAAGTCTCCTTGTGTCTGATTTCTTATCACTTGAAAACTCATTTCTCGGACCTGAGTCCGTCGCGTTGCACTGGTATTACCTTGATCGGCACTCGGCAAGTACCTTCTAAAAGATTGCCGATTGAAAACCTTCGAGGCGAAAGATTTCTTCAACCAATCTTACCGCCTTCTCCTCATCGAATTCCCCACAGGTGTAAATAATTGTCGACAGAAACTTCGGATTCACCCAGACGGCGATATAGATTCCGGAATCGATCAACGGCACAAACGCATCAAAGCCTTCGTTAACATCTTTTCCTGCGCCGCTTGTACGATGAATGATCGGTTCGCCATATGTTCGTAGTCCAAGTCCGGAGGTGATCCGCGAGAAGTACTCGCGCAAGCTATCTTCGCTGACTTCAACGCGAAAGTAGCCTTCTACAAGTAGCCGCTTTCTAAATATTTCGGGTGCGATGTTGGTTAAGGGCGTGGTGTTCATGAATCTGTTCGGGTCAAATATTAGGTCGGATTCTCGCCTGACTTCAGCGCGGCGCCATGTTAGGGGCGACTACGGTACGTCAGTGGTCTTGATCCCAGCCTTCTTACAAGCCTGCAAAACTTCATCCTGAATATCTGAGCAGAGTTGCCGCGTTTTTTTATCGACACCAAGTTGCGGTTTCCATTTGTATTTACCCTTGCGCATCCTCACTAGCAGGGTTCTGCGCTTGCGCGCGATGAAAGGGATGATTATGCCACCCACGGCGATTGCCATTGGCCAACCGCTTATCCTGTAGGGCACGCCTTCCATCGGATTAAAAGCGCGCCACATCATCAGAACCGACAAAACGGTTCCGAAAATAATCATGGATACTGAGAGCAGTACCAGCGAGATAGGTCGTTGCTTCAGTAAGCGAACGTCAACGACGTCACTGAGCGGTACGCGCTTGAAAGACCAGGCGTCCCTCTTCAGAACAAGCTTTTGCACGGGAATGTAGACCGCCTGATTGGACACCGCCATCGCAAACACGTGGTCATGCGAGCCGCGGAATTCTTTGTGCAGAAAGACTTCCTCTCCCGGTTGTGGGTCTACAACAAACGGCATCCGTTCTCACCCGGAATTCTCAGTTGCGCGGCTGTGGAGCGACCTCGGTTACTGCGACAATTCCTTCCTGTACACGTTGAAATTTCTGGTGACACGCGCGCCTAGCTTTTCCGCGGTGCGGCGCGAAGGCCAGTTGTCATCCATGACGACCGTGTAACTCGCGGTCTTGTAACCGCGCTCAATCATCGCGAGGTAGCTGCGCGCTGCCAGGGCCAGGTTGACGCCCCGCCCTCGTTGACTTGTCTTCACACCGATTACCAGAAGCACGCCATGATTGATCGTTTGCAGCAGTTGCTGAAACTCGTCAAAGTTGTCTTCAATCACTTTGCCTTTCATGCGATGGAAAACTTGATTCAGATCCGGCAGCGAGTAGACAAATCCTATCGTCGTTCCTTCGACCTCAGCGAAAAGAGTGAAGTCGGCAATTAGGAAGTCCTTCAATCCGACGGTGAGTCCACCCATTACCTCCGTCGGCAATGACATGAAACCGAAGTGGTGCTCGAAAGTCTCGTTGAAGAGAGCTGTGAAGGTTTCGTTCTCCGCTTCCAAGCGATCAAAGTCCCACGATCGCAGCGAGACGCCCGACTGCTCGGCATGCTCCACCATCGTCTGGTAGCGCGCGGCTAGCTCAGGCGTGAACGCAATCTGATACTGCACGACGCCACACTCGGTTCTGAAACCCGCATTCTTGATGTAGCTGTGATAGTACGGAGGGTTGTAGGTGTGAAGAATAGTTGGAACGAAGTCGTATGCGTCAATTGTGAGGGGAAGTTGCATCCCGGGTAGCATCGCCATTCGCAATGCCTGGCAACCGCGCGCGCGGAACCAATCATCGGCCGCCCGCATCAACGTTTCGACTGCTTCGTTTTGATCAGGAAGGGCTTCAAAGAAAAGGAGGTGACCGAGTCGTTCGTACCAGCGCCGATCATAGCGATCGTCGGTAACTGCCGTCACGGTGGCCAATACGCGCTCACCCTCTTCGACCCAGAAGGCCTGAATGTGTGACTCGGAGCCGAACCCGCCATTCCCGCTTAGCAGTGCCACCAGATGCTCTGGATCAGGTGGCACCCACTGGGGCATTTCGCGATATACATCGTGGCCGAATTCTGCATAACGCCGCAGCTCTTCTGTCGAAGTTAATGATCTGGTACGCACCAAATTAATCTTTCCTATGTAAACGAATCTCATTCTCACCGCGCTTCAGCCCGGTGTAAGCCTCAATGAGAGTTCAAGGTTTGTTGTTCAAGCAGGGTCCACAAGCCGCATCATTGAAGCGTCGTCGGCAATCACGCATAACTTGCTCGGCTGATACGCGCGAACGAGCGCTACGATAAGCCTCACAAGTATTCGGCGTAATCTTACTCACAGCCGGCTCCTGCGAGAACACCTCGCCACCCCGAACTGCAGAACCGCGAACCATCTTCATCTGAGCGAAACTCGATTGAGTCCCTTCCGTGCCAAAGCTGCAACGCCGATCCTGTATCCGGTCCGGCAACAAAGATCGCGACCTGCCCTCGTTTCGTGTCGAGCGTGAGTCCTACATTTCCCGACGGTTCGAACGTGACGTACCCGCTGCGTTCCTGCCCGGCGCCGTCATAGAGAAGTACGCCTGCTGCCTTTTCGCCGCGCGGCACACGCTTGCCGGCAATGATCGCATCAGGAAGATCTCCGCCAATCCGAACTCGTTCGCCACCTTTTGGATCAACGACCACGAGCTCGGAGACACGCAGTGAAGCAGGCGCAGCCGATTGCTTGGTTGGAGACTGCCAGGTCCACGCAGACACTGCAAACAAACCGAAGCTAAGCAGCCAGGCACACGCGGAAATGCGTAACCACCTCTCCAGCTTCTGCGTGCGGATCTCTAATAACCGTATTTGTAAGTGTTGGTTTTCCATTACCTATCTCCAAAGTTAATGAGAGCTGGCAGCACTTAGTTTCCAAGACTCGATGCGGGTATCAATCTATCGAGCGAGAACTGCGCTAACTGATTTTCGGGAAGAGCGAGTTACCTAAGCCAACGCAACATGTGCGGATAAGGCTTCAGACCACGTTCAGCCGCGAATCGCTGTTCAATTGTCATTCCATAGAGCTGTAATAGCGGAACACCTAAATAGCGCTGTTCTGCAAAATTCTCCACGAGTGAAGTGGCCCAGCCATGGTAGCTTCCCGGGTAGAAGACTAACTCTGAGCTGAGTCCAAGGTGCATTGTCGCGGCATATGACCAGGCAAGCGCCGCCAGTTCTTCACCTTTTGAAGGTGAGAATTTTGTTTCCCTCCGGCGGGCGGGATCGTGCACTGCGATGTGACCCGCCTCATGCAGGATGTTTCCTGGATGAATGAGTTGCTCTTCATCCACAAGCACAGTGCCTAATTTGATGTCGAGACCGGGAAATTGAGTCTTCCAATCAATTGCGCAGGCTTGCACTTCGATACCAATCGAGCGAACAAACGTGCTCAGCCGTGTCACAAGGGGAGCCGAAAACGTCATTAATTTCCGTTTATGATGAAGGACTGTTTTAGGCAACAGACTAGCGTCAATCTTGTAAGACCCCGGCGTCGATCCATTTACCGACACAAATCTTCGAACTCAAAGTTCTGGGAGTTGCCAGTCAAAGCGTTCTTCCCCGACGATGTATAAAGTTCAACCTTCCACCGAGCGATCGGCGGCGCGGAACACATCTACCAGGGCGAGGGTAATCGCGAGCACGACTGGACCAAGCACGATTCCCAGGACACCAAAGACCTGCAAGCCTCCCAGCACGGCAAAAAAGATTAAGAGCTCGTGCAGCTTGGTCCGGCCGCCGACCAGTTTAGGCCGTAGAAAGTTGTCGATCATGCCGATAACCAGAGTTCCCCACAAGACCAAAAGGATTCCCTTCAAGTAATGACCGGTTGCGAAAAGATAAATCGCTGCCGGAACCCAGACGAGAAAAGCTCCGAGCATGGGAATCATCGAGAGAAAAATCATCGCCACGCCCCAGACAATCGCTGAAGGCAACCCGAGAACCCAGAAGGCTAGACCACCTAGGGCCCCCTGGATGATGGCGATGCTGAAGAGACCATAGACGCTCGCACCCACCACGTCTCGGGTCCTTGCCAAAATATCTTCGGCCTGTTTCTTATCAAGTGGTAATGCATCCCTTATGACTCCGAAAATTCGATCCCCATCACGAAACAAGTAGTACATCGTGAAGATAACGAAAAACATTTGCACGACGACACCTAATGCGCCTCCCAGAAAACCCAGAGTCTGACCGGCGATTGCGCCAGTCTTTCCTTTTAACCACTCGACGACTTGACCTTGTGAGCTGAGTTGTTCCACATCAACAAAGCCGCTGAGCCACCGCAGCGGGCGTCCAGTCAGCGGCGAATTTGGATCGAGGAGCGCTGCAAGACTCGCCTGTAAGCTGTCCGCGGCTCCGGATAATTCGCGCAGCACCGCAAATGTCACTAAGACTACCGGTATGAGGATCGTGAGAATTACCAACACGCACGACAACAAGGCACTGAGGGCGGGCCGCTTCGTCTTGCGTACCAGTCGTTGGTGAACAGGATAGAAGACGATCACCAACACAGTGGCCCATGCCAGCACAGCGGCAAAAGGCTTAACCATGAGCCAGCAAAGGTAAAGAGCAAGGGTGGTCACCAAAAGCAATAACCACCAGCGGATCTTCTTATTTTGATCTGCCATAGTCTTAGAAAGATTTTAGCTCTGATAACTCATTTGACGGTATCTCACATCCGGCGGCAAGCCGAAGCGCATAAGGCTTAGGACTTTATTTCAAAGCTAATAATAAGCGATCTGAATCCCCTCGCTTTAACGAATTGCTGCGCCGCCATTGCGATTGTGGGCCACTGTGAGGAAAGGCAGCGCAGCTTATGAGGTGCGCGAGCGGTAGAAATACTTTGCCCGAAAAGAACATCACCTTTAACAGACCTCGAAAGCCGGAAGACATTTCTCTGGCAACAGGTAGCAGATTCACTTGCCATCGATGATGGTCGAAGCACTGCGGGGCGAATCCCTCTGACTTAGAACCTAGCTATCAACTTCAACCTCTCACAAACTAAGGAGACATTCAAATCATGGCTAAAAGCAGAGAAGTAAGCCTGGGATTAGATTACCCAATACCATTCTCTACGCGTAAACGTTTCGCACGGCGTAGCACACTCATGGGTTTAACGCGGAAGCACCTCCTAAATTTCCGCAACTTCACCTTCGCGCTTTGTTTTGTACTCCTTGCCTTTGGTGCTCAGGCGCAAACGGTGAACACCGGTGAGAATTGGACGACGATTGGCTCCGATGGAACCGTTGACGAAGGCTCTTCCGGGAAGGTCTTCTTCGACCTTAGCAAAGTGCAGAAGGGCCGCGTTGTGGTGGCGCCACCGGTAGGCTCTGCAAAGCGTGCCCTGATTACGCCGCAAACTGATTCAGCAGTGATTCGCTACAACGTCACGCCGGTAGACACTTTTTTCGTTTCTCTGAGCTGTCAGCCGGGAGCGTCTGGCCATGTTCAATTGAAGGTACGCTACCTTGCCGCGGGACGCGCCGCACGGGTGGTCGCCAAACTGATCGAAGTAGATGTAGCCAGTGGATCGGAAAAAACACTCCTAACATTCGACAGCCGGCCCTTCCCACTTTCCAACAACTACCAGGTACAAGCCGCCAGTATCTGCGGAAGGCCCTGGACCTTTGACTTCGAACGCAAGGCCTACTACATCGAAGCCACACTAACGAACAGCAGTCTCCTCGCTGGCAGCGCTGCAGGAATCCAGACAATCACGATCGATAATTTTGTAAGTCCCTAAGCACCGGTTGGGGCAAGCGCGGTCCGGAAAACAGTTGTGTCCGGACAGGCGCCTGCCCCCCGCTTACATTAAGAAATACTCAGCTTCCGACCCGTCGTATGCTGTGCTAGTTACCTCACCTCACCATCTCAAAGCACACGAATCAAAACTCGAACGCTAGTGTCATTTCGCGCTCGCTCGTGTTCTCACTTTGGTTGTGGCTGGCTCTGCCGGCGCGCTACAAAATAGTTGCGTGACGCTCGGCATGATGGAATCCACTCCTGCCGTTGTTAAGCTCCCACTGCTTTTAGTGCCACATCGGCTCGCGGTAACGATTGGACCTTTTCAAAATCTCCGCGCAAGACTTTCAGCGCATATCTCTCGCGATCAATCTCTTCACGAGTGCGGACCCCGAGACGGCGGAATAGCGGCACGGGCGGACACCAGCCCTGCACCGCGTGCTGGAAGAGAAATGGCAAGACTATGCCAGGCACAATTAACCACTTCTTGCTATGAGTTAAGCCAAGCGCCAGCCCTGTAAATGCAATGGCCGAGGCGTTGGTTTCCAGAAGCCGCTCCATGTCCCATTCGCGATCGAGTTCCTCGATACGGCGTGTGATGTCGGACCGGCTGCGGTTGGCATATTCCCGAACGCGATGCTCGATGTCCTGGTCGATCCGGCGGTTAATTTCTTCAGAAGTATTTGCGCGAACTCGATCTGCAGTTTCCATGGAGTGTCTCCCCTCCCTTTAGTTCGATGAAGATTTAAGACATTTATATTAGTCGTGTACGAGATTTTTGTCTCTGTTCAGGGCCGAGGATTCGGTATGCCGGTTACGTGAGACGAGGTCATACGCCAACGTTCTCCGGCGCGCGACCAGACGTGGGTAAACGCAAACCCGCCTGTCGTCTCCACGTTGTTGATAACGATCGTGCGATCGACTCGTCCGGTGACCACAGCCACATCGCCTACCACTTTTACAGTCTCGTTGCTTGGTTCGTACTTTCGGTACTGCCAGATGTCCCTCTTGAAGAAGGCCATGTACTCCGCCTTACCCGCGAACTGACCTTCGAAACCGATGTGCACGATATCATCGGCGAGGAGTTCGTCTAGGGTGACAGCATCCTTCTTTAGGAGTGCTGCGTTGAAGCGCTTCTCAATTTCCGTTACCGTTTGCTTGGAGTCGGCGGAAGCTCCCTGGAGGAAGCTCAGAAGAATTAGAGCGACAAGAATCATAGGAACCACCTTTCAAAAGCAATGGAAAACGCCGAAGGCGTTCGCAAATTTCAGCCCCAGGGCAGCGCCCTGGGTAACCACCCCGGACAACAACGCGAACCCTGAAAGGGTTCGATTGAAATCGCGAACCCTTCCAGAGTTCGCATGGAATTAATCGTTACCTGAAGGTACCTTCTTGAGTGAATTCATAAGTCAGACTATATTCCTGCGCGAAGAAGACAGGTCAATCACTGCGCCGTGTTGAGGAGTCAGTCATGATAGTAGAAGTCCGCAGTTACCGAATCAAGCCCGGCCGTCGAGCTGAGTTCATTCACTTGTTTGAGACGCGAGCCATACCCGCATTAAGAGAGCATGGAATGAAGGTAGTGGGGCCCTTTCTTGACGTTGAAAATCCCAACAAGTTTGTGTGGCTGCGCAGCTTTCCTTCCCTGGAGGAACGAGAGCGAATTAAGGATGCCTTTTACGCGGGCGATTTGTGGAAGAACGAACTCGAAGCCATCGCGATGCCGCTGCTGGATAGTTATGACGTCATCCTTTGCGAGACATCCCCGGGTTGCGTATTCGATCTTACGAGTGGGGACCCGGACCCGGAATGAGCAGCTCGCGGAAGTTTGGTTGACAACAGGGGTTTACGTTTTAACCAACCTGCGAAGCAGGTGAAAGCATGAAGCCTGAAACGTGAGCCCCAGGTCGAGAGTGTAAGTGATGCAAGAGCCCGCAGAAGCGGGCGAAAGAACAGCCGACCGTTTTTGAACCCACCGATCCTCGGCAGGCCCACCGTTCCCTCTGCGCAGTTGACCCAACTGATATGCCACTGGCGTGATTGAGGATTAAGGGTACACAGACTCATCCCTTGATCGCAAAATTTTCCCGGGTTAAGGAATAGTGTAATTGGCGATTGCCAATTGGCAATTGACATTTGTGAAGATTTTTTTGCTACAGGCCAAAACGTCAATCGGAAATCGACAGTCGGCAATCGAGAGGACCCGGTCGCTATCGCTCCCGCTTCTGTATGCGCCGATTCACCAAAGGCGAGTGCTTGCACACCGATGCTATTTGATCGCATCCGCCGCACGCGCATAGTTTGTGCAAAGCCATAAGCACGCGTCAGCTCCGGATCCATTTCACCATATGCGGAAAAGGCTGGACACCGCGTATGAGTGCGTTCTGCTCATCGAATGCCATGCTCCATACCTGAAGCAAAGGGAAACCAATGTAGATCCCGCGCCGGGCCGACTCGATAATCATTCCAGAATCGCCACGCTTGTATGCAGTGCCGTGAAAGACATCCTCCGGTTCAATCTCGAGTTTAAGCAAGGCGGCCCACGACCAGGCGATGGTTGTTAATTCCTCCCCGCCCGTCGCTTTATTAATGTAGCCGAAGTCAGTTGAGCGGCGTTCGGGTGGCGCGAGGGCAATGTGCGCGGCTTCGTGCAGCGCGTCGCCGGGCGCGACGAGTAGTGACTCGTCAATCACCAGCGACCCGCGCGAGACGAGACTCCCCGGGAAGAGAGTCGGCACATCGATACTGCCGGCCCGCATTTCAATGCCTATTGACGCGAGAAACGTAGCCATGCGAGCCAGGCGCGGATCACGAAACATAGGCTGGGGAGCTTAGCAGAGTTGTCAAGATCGCAAACGCTTGCACCAAGAGCCGTCACCGATGGCGCTGACTCTTGATGCAAATGTTCAAAGCAGGCTGCTAACTATTTGGGCCGTACTGTGCCTACGCCCGGCAGCTTAAAGCTAGCCTCGATCAACTTCTTATTTGCTGCGATTCGTTAACCTTTGTCACTTCGCTCGTCTAAATTCCTGGTGGTTGCTTCGATAACACTGCGCGGTTCCTTGACCTCATTGCCGCGCTCTCGCCGACTGATCAGATCAGAGACGGGCACACTTGGGGGAGGCAGCAATGGTGTCTGCTGTGCATTAAGATGCGGGCGAGTACTCAAACTATTTTGGTGAAGCGCAGCGGCAGTGGTTGGAGTGCGTCGCTTAGCCTTTGAAAACATGGCAGGCTTTAGCGCACTCACAGCGGCCGAGACGAAGAAGCTGACGCTGAGCACAATCAGTCCAGTTAAAAGCCAGTAGACCCATTTCGTGTTGAGGGAGACATACCCGCCGTGCAGCAGCAGAGTAACGACGAGCAGCAAAGCGTACGCCCAGGTGACGACTGAGAATCCAACGCGCTTCTGCTCCGAGTAGCCGTGCAGCGCTTCTTTGGTATCGGCGAGGGAAAAGCCGCAGGAACGGCAGAACCGTATTTCGCCGGAGTCTAACTCGAGCTCTCGACCGCATTGAGGACAGTACATCTCGGGCATGGCGCTATCTTAGCAGTGATAATTCAGCAGTCCGCACATGTGAAGAATGAGTCGCGGTGTCTCGTCAGTCACGTCTTAGCCTTTTCGCTTGGCGCGCGTACCCAAGCTTCTATCAGGCCCCGAGCCGCAAGCCGAAGAGAACGATGAAACCAAGAAGTAATATTAAGAAGAGCAGAGCTATGGCGGCGTGGTAGCGCTGGTTCTTAATTACGGCCGAAAGACTTAGTAGGATAAACCAGACGATGAAGACAGTTATGACTTGAGGCGGGGAAGGATGCCCGGTCAACATCCAGTTCTCGGTGCCCATCAGTGCGGTGAATGCCGCGTTGACGCTAAAGAACGCCGCTCGATTGTCATAGAAATATTCACGCAAATCGATTGGCGCTTCACCATTCATTTTCGGCACAAGCAACGCGGCCGCAACATAGAGGAGCACAGGCGCCAAAAGCAGGAGCAGAAACGAAAAGAAGTTCCAGACTCTTATCGAGTGGAGATTCCACATCGTCCACCAGAGAAAAATATGGCCGATAAAAGTGAGAACCATCCAGAGCAGATGGACCCAGTAGAAGCGAACCCGCCGGCGCGCTTTAAACAACTCGACGATACCCGTCAAGAGATGAGATAAACCCAGGCCGATGACCACCGAGATAATTACTGAGATGTATCCGTAAGCGTCCATAACATCAGCTCGAGCTGAGTCAACTCCGTCGGCAACCTGGACAAGCCTGCCGCATGACCTTCGGGGTAAGTGGTTTATTGGCGAGACCGCCGGACTCGCAACAAGTACGGTTCGATACCGACCATGTGAAAGCCCGCGCTAGGACCCTTTCTGATCTTAAAACTAACCCACGCGCAGCCGTATTCATCGAACTCGTAGACTCGCTTGTACCTGCCCACGAGATGTTTGAAGACGGGGAGTGACTCGGCCCGGCACTCCGCAGTCATGCCGCGGAGATCAGGGACACCAATGATGCGAACAATGTCGCCGAGTTTAATGGGTTTGCCAGTGACATCCTTGTTGGCTAATCGCTGCATTTCTCCAACTCATTTTTGTAGCGGCAGGATGTGATCAATGAACACTCAGAGACGCTAGAGAAATTTAAGATTCCAGCCTCAGGTTCAGCGCGGCAGCAACGGTTAACAAACCGGCCCAGTATTTCGACCCATGCTTCTTGAGATCAGGTTCAAACAAAGGCCGGCTGATCTCAATGATCTCAGTGAACTGAGGTCCAATCGATCCGAAAATGATTTCCTTTTCTGACAGGCTTTTCGTTCTGATAAGGACACCCAGCCAGTCGATCCAATTCAACATTTGAAAAAGAGAGTCGCGATTTTTTACCGGGATTTCTTTGCTCTGGGAAGCCTCTTGAGCTTGTTTCACTTCGTAGAGCGCGTCACTCCAGCCTCCTTCCCAGCGCGAGCGAAAGGATTCAGACAAGTTAAGAGCAATCTGTAGATCCCGGGCTGCCCTGGCTTCCTTGCGAGCCAGGTAGATTGAGATAGCGGCGAACGGAAAACCGATAATTTGCGCCAGTAGCGCCAGCACTTCGAGGATTTCTTTCAGCGTCACGCGTTTGTTTGCTTTGCGCCACACTAGCGGAATTATTAAGCGCAGAGCTCCCTCACTGCTGTTTCTCGTTCTTGGATCAGGAGGCCGCTCAACTCAAAGTCACACCGACCCTTTATTCGCTCTTCGTCGCCAGGACCTCCAGATATTCACCATCAACCTCAGTTGTGTTGTCAGTCGCTTTATTATGCCGCGACCAGAGCTGTTCCAGATCGCCGCGCAGGGCAGCTTGACCGTCGCTGTCGAGTGCAGCGAACGCTCTTTGCGTGGGACCGTAATAGGTGCGGAAGTGTTCGACAACTTCCGCGGGCGTAAAAGGAAGATTGAACCGGCACATTCGGCGCGTCAGTTTCAATTCTGAAATTCCATCACTCAGCCGTTCGCGCACAGTTGCTTCGTCGCCCCACTTCACGGGGGACGGCATGTTGGGTGGCGGCGGCACATGTTTCCCGGTGGCCTTGAACATTTCGCCAATGTGCCCCTCGGGTGTCCAATTCGCCATCGCGATCCTGCCCCCGGGGCGACAGACGCGTACCAGTTCCGCAGCCGTAACTTCGGGTCGAGGAGCAAACATAGCTCCGAACATGGTTACGACTACATCGAAGCTCGCGTCGCCATAGGGAAGATTCTCGGCGTCGCCTTCATCAAATTGAATCGTCAGACCTTCAGCTGCGGCGCGTGCGCGTCCTTGTTCCAAAAGGTTGGTGGCGATGTCGGCGCCAGTTACAACAGCGCCGGTCCGCGCGGCCGGGATCGTCAGATTGCCGCTGCCGCAGGCTACGTCGAGCACACGCTCACCTGGCTTGAGCCCCAGGCGGTGGATAAACTCTTCCGCATTCGTTTCCAGTTGCTTCGCGATTTGACCAAAGTCGCCGCTCATCCACATTGCTTTAAGCTTGGTCTTGAGAGATTCCATCTCTGTGTTAGGAGCACTCATGGTTCATTTCCTTTCGAAAGGTAAAATTAATAGGCTTCATCGCATTTTACTGTAGGGTGACCCGGCGCCGGAGTGTGTAAGGCGGCGTAATTTGAAAATGCTCGCGCTGGCCGAGGGTGAGGAACAGTCCCTCCCAGAGTATTAACATTCCGCCTTGCGGCAACTGGAGCAGCAGACTTTGTGGTGGCTGCCAGTCCTTCCCTTCGCACTTCACAATGATGCCGTCGGCGTAGTTGGAAGTTATACCGAAGGCCTTTAATTCAACTCCGAGTTCGCGAGAAAATTCTTCCGCAGTAAATCGTCGCGAACGGAACGCAGGTGATAAGCACACCTTTCCGCCAACTTCCGCTCTGTCCCAATTGAGTCTGACTCGGGTATCAATCAGCCGTGCGGCTTCTGGGGCGGCAACCGTTCTCTTCGCTGGAGCGTCGCCAAAGCGATAGGTAAGCACCCTCCAACTGCCAAAGGGTGGCGCAGCAGCGATGGCTGCGAACATTTGGTCCATGATCCCGCCTATCTTAAAGACCTTCCAATCTGCATTCGCGGCGGTTTGGTAAGAGTGAACGACGTTCTCCCTCGCATCGAGCCAGCGCACCTCTTCAAACCGGTAACGGCGTCCGGCCGCGCTGAAGGCAATGATTTCAACGCGGTTCTTATATTTCGTGCCCGATTTCTCCGGCAGACTTTCAGCTTTGGAGAGCACCGTTCGGTAGGTTGCCCGGACAACATGTTCCGGTTCGAACTGCAAACTCAAGGCATTGATCTCAATGACAGAATCTTCCCCGGTGTAAACGCGTTGCCAGCGCGCTTTTTCCTGTTGCGCTCCGTTCGAAATCGGAAAGCAGCAGAGCAGAGAAGTTATTAGTGCCAGTTTCCGAAGCATGACATTAAAAGCTACCACCTGCCGGCGTAAGCCGACTCACACTTCTTCTTTCTGCCGGTATCGAAGCCTCTCTCCTAACCCGTCTTCGATTGACCTCCAAAATACCGACCGTGCCGTGACCACTAAGTCAGACTGTTTGTTATCGCGCGATCTAATAAAAATGCTGCTGTTGGGTAGGCCCTGCAGCGGGCCGCCAAAGAAGTTGATAGCGAGCCGGACTCCGCCGTCAGCAAGAGACACCGTTCCCGAGCTGATGATTGAGTCGCAGCCATCCGCAGTAGGCGTGAAATGGAGGTCGGTCACTTCTTCACATTTGATTTCAATCGCCGGCAGTGGTCGCGCCTGCCGCTGGAATAAGAGCAGGACGGAAGTGTCGAGGTGTGGGGGGCAGCTCATGGCAAGATTTTCCCCAACATAACTTTCGGTGGCAATCGAGACCTCACGCAGGCAGGCATCGTGAAAGTCGCCGAAGTCGATCAGCAGTTGGTCGATTGCTGCTTGCAAGAGGAGACTGTTCCACATAGTCCGTTCCGGATGGTAATGATTGGTTTGGTCGAACCAGGGTGTTATGGATGCGAACGACTTAGTCGCCAACCACGCCTGCAAAGTACCATTTCTTATCCTTGCGAAATTCGAAGTAGTAACCGTTGTCTCTAGTGACGCGCGTGATTACGCCTTTGCGACTCCATTGTTTGTGGGCAACAGTCCCGCGCGCAACTGACCTCTGCAGATCCCTCCAGGATCCATTGCGCGCATTTTCATCCATGTATCTTAGCCACTGAACTGGGGTCAGGCCTCCGCCGCCATCAAAGAAGTCCGCGGGCATCACTTTAAGGAGTTCGTCATGATCTCTCTTGTTTACCGCTATGGTGAACTGCCGCCAAAAACTCGGCCAGCTGCGATTTGCGGCGGCGTCCGCCGTCCATCCAAACGCAAGACTGTTAAGAGCGATTATAAGAAGCAGTACAGAAAAAACGGAGCGAGATCTCAGGATTACGCTATTCATAAGGTTCTTCTGCAAGCGACTTTTCGAAATAAACACTCATCG
The DNA here is from genome assembly GCA_041750995.1 of Pyrinomonadaceae bacterium. Taxonomy (GTDB): domain Bacteria; phylum Acidobacteriota; class Blastocatellia; order Pyrinomonadales; family Pyrinomonadaceae; genus PSRF01. Next base: position 69,530 of record JBGSYG010000048.1, read on the forward strand.
GATCCTCGACGTATTGTCCGAACGGAGGCCGGCGCTGAAATCCATACCTGTAGTAAAGTCCGATAGCTTCTGTTTGAAAAATTCCCGTTTCCAGTCGCAGCAATTCTACCTGCCGTTCACGAGCGTACTCAGCCAGATGATTGAGCATTGCCTTCCCCAAACCTAATCCGCGATAGGCGGGTCGCACGTACATGCGCTTAACCTCGCCATACTCGGCGTCGAATAACTTTATCCCGCCACATGCCGCCGAGCTTCCTTCATAGTGGGCCACAAAAAATTTGACGCCCTCGCGCAGCAGCTTATCAATGCTGTAGGCATGGCGACTGTGATCTAGATACGGGAGTTGGTTGAGATATTCATCAAGTTCATTGATCAGGGCCACGGCGTCGGGGGAGCCAGGGTTTGTTTCTACAATCGTGATGCCCATGATAAGTAAGCCAATTAGCATTAAAAAACATTATGCGGCGGTTGAGATTAAGCCGCCATAAACAATATGCCACACCAGATAAAATTAGAGACGCAGCGTCAACGGCGCCAGGAATCCATACTCGCTTAGGACTGAAGCTCTCTCACCGGGCTGAATCGCTTGTAGTTAAGGATAGAACAAATCGAAGCTTGATTGACAGTTGCGATTGATTAGCGGTCAGGCTTCTCTTCCACGTAAACAATTCTCGACAGCCTTCGGTCGCTAGTCAGGCGATGCACTGCCGCGAAGAATTGCTGCAGTCCTGCGAAGCGCTCCTCGCCTTCGATGCGCAGCAGGTCGGCTGCGCCAGCTTCAACCAGGGGAGCAAACGCTCATATTCATCAACGGTCACCCAACTGTTCTGGCTAATGTCGGTGCCGAAAGTATCTTTGCCGATCGCGTCCAGCACCTGATCGGTGAAGCGTTTGTAAGTACTATCGAAGAGATCTACACGTTCAGGCATGGCGCGAAGTCGAGGTCTAATTCAAATTCACATTCAGCACTCTAAATTCCTTGCAGGGCAGATTATCCAGACGAAACAACAGAGCCAGTGCCAACCTATAGCCCAGGTACACGCTCAGGGGGTTAACCTTTGCTGCCTGGTCGTTCTTGCTGTGAAGAACCTTGGGCCAATCTTCGGTGAGCCCATGGATTGTTAACGACGGAATTGACCTTCGCAAAAAAGAACTTGAATCGGAATCCGCACCTGCAATCGCAGCCTGCCCAAACGGCATGCCCATATCGGTAGCCAGTTTCGCAGTGAAAGCACTCAACTTTTTATTAGACATATTGTCGGCAACCTGAGGAGCGCCTAAACCAAGGCTGTCGATGTTTATCATCTCGCAATATTGCGGCAGTTGCTCGATAGTAATTGCTTCCGCCATAGCTCGCGAACCGACAAGGCCAGCTTCTTCTTTTCCAAACGCCACAAACAAGACCGACCTCTTAATGGGATAAGTTTTCAGACTTCTAAATAGATGAGCGATGGCGATGATGCCCGTCCAATTATCAACAGCCCCGCACCCGCCACCTGTTTGATCGTAGTGCGCGCCAACTATCACCGTCTCCTTGATTGTGCCTTGTATCCGGATCATCAGATTATCGACGTCTTTGTGTTTGTCGATCGATATGTCCGAAGCAGCGGCACCCATCTTCTCAAACAAGGTCCTCGTTGCTCGCAGCCGATCCTCATTTTTACAAGGGACCGAAACAAAATCAGCCTTGATTTCTTCCTCGGTGGAAATCCTTAGTTCACTCTGTTGCGCTTTAATCAGCGTAGACGGTGCCAGCAGAAGCAGCGCCAGCAGAGTGAGTAGCGGTGGCTGTCTGAAATGCGAGCTCAAAATTTTCGCCATGGTTGGAAGCAGTTGATTGAATTCAGAATAGTAGGCAGCCTATCGAGCAGTTTCGAAACGCTCCCGTACTCTAGCGAGTGGGTCTTAATTTCTTGGCGCTTCTCTGCGCGTTGGCGGTAAAGCCGACGTTCGGTAACTTCCTGTCACGCCTCTGGGACGCATCCCAGTCTTCAATGATCTTCCCGTTGATTGCGAAATCTACTGACTTGATCGTGCTCAAGCGTTTTAGTGTTTTGACAATCGGCGTCAAGACTTTTTCCTGCCCGCAGGCTGGCCCTAACACGTGCAGGTATTTTTCCGCGCCGGGTCGAAAGTTTACGACTGCAACTCCATCCTTGATCGAGACGCCGCGATAATACACACCTAACGGACCAAGACCTTCCATTCCTTTTGCCTGTTCGGACACATCTGGGCCCGCGAAAAGTAAGCGCAACGCCGCGTCCGCAAGCTTTTTCGTCGGCTTGACCTTCCGCGTAACAAATTCGCCGGCACCGCAGGTATTGGCAAATTCCGGCAGCTTTGGATTAGTGAAATACACCAACACCTCCATGTCGCGGCTAACAACGGGCGTGCCCGTACAACGCCTCGTCTTCCACATTATTCGCGCACTATATGAACGGGCGCCGCAGTCGACCCAGCTGCGACTCACTTTCACGAGGTCATAATCTTCATTACTACTGCCGTAACAGTTTCCGATTTCACCTTTACCCGTACTGATTTTACGCCCACGCTGATCAGCCGCGGGCATGAGTTCAGCAATGATCCTCTTAACTCCGCTGCCAAGATCGTGACGTGGTTCGGGAAGGTTGGTCATTGCGAGCCTTGAACCGAACATTACGTCACGCTGGACAATATCGACCTCACAGGCGAGCCCCTCATCTGTGTACTTAGCCGTTAACGAGAGTCCAGGGTTGACCGTAAACACCTCTGATGGCGAACCGTACTTCGATCGGAAGTCTTTCGCTGTCTGAGCTCCTGTTAACATGCCGAGCGGCGAGAGGGAGACAGTCGCGATGATGCAAAGTAATAAGGACTTCATGGGTTACTCCTTCTCACCGGGCACTGCTTATTGCAGGTTTAGTTGCACGACACACCGAGGCGGTCGTTGACCCAAATAATTTTCTGCTGAATCCATAATTGTCGGGCGGCATCATCACCGCCCCTTTCGACGACAGTTCAGCGAATGCATCCACCTCCGCTTCGCTCTCACACTCGAAACAGCGAAACCGGTGGGCTGGCGCGTTTACGCTGCCTCGTAACGAGGGGCATAACCGCGTGTGTGAATGTCTGCTCTCGGCTCCACGCAGCTTCAAGTCCGAACTTTTTCCATTGCAACTTCGGACGCCTGGAACCCAACTCGCTCCCAGAATCGTTCGCTTCCGTGTCCTGCTCTTAGAATCCATGTGATTCCGGCGTCAGCTTTGATCAGATGTCCAACGAGCTCTCGACCGATGCCCTGTCCACGCTTATCGGCGGCTACCGCCACCATTGAGATATAACCATTAGAGACCTCATCACATAAGGCTCTGGCGAATCCGACAACGCGAGAACCATCAAATGCTACAACTGTTCGATTCGTGTGTGCCAACATCTTCTGGAACTTATCCGTATCCGAAACACGATCGCGCCAACCCACTTCAGCTAGAAACAGCCGAACCGATTCATAATCTTCTGGAGTCATTGATCTGAATTTCATTTCCTTGACCATGAGTGAGAAGCGTTTGTCCGCACGTCCAAGTCGGATCTAATTTGTAGCGCAAACTGTTAGTTTGCGCTGAATGAATGGCACTCAAGGCACACGCAAAACAGTTTGCGTTACTACGCGCGGTCGCTATCGCTTCTGATTTGCGAGTTCGGGCACCGCGCGACCCCATCGTCACTCAGTCTCTTTTTCAGGCCTTTCTGTTTTCGTACTCGCATATTCGAGCCAGTCACCTGAGGCGATCAAGGCATTAAGAGAATAGAAATCAGGATTCGGTTCATAGGTCCAACACATCGTCCGATGCGCACCGAGCGAGATCTCAACCTGCTTCCGCAAATAATTGCTTGATGCTTCAAACTCATCTAGCTGTTGCAAAAGCTCATCGTCAACTTCATAGACTTCGCCAACGACTAGCGAGTTAGTTTCATTTAGCAGCATGCCGGGATAGGGACCCAGATCATAGAGGATGCCGCTTACCTTCGCCTCAGCAATGAACCTTGATTGGGGAAATCTTAGCGACATCGAACGCGCACTTCCGCCTCTCAAGGAGCCGTAAACAAAGACCAGGTGCTTAGTCATTTACTTTAACCTTTCGCAAGTTGACTCGGCGTGCATGAAGAAGAAAAGAGCAGTGCGGTCGCTACTTCACTTAAAGATGTCCGGCGCTTCAGAAGGTCCAGCGCGAAACCGCCAGACTATCAACGATAAGACCAAACCAATCAGCAGCCACTGGATGGCAAATGTGGTAAGGAAGACCAAATCATTTCCCGCATGCCCGCCGGCAGACCAGGCCGCCAGGGCCGGAAAAAGATGCAGTCCGCGCCAAAAGTTGAAAATTACGGAGTCTTCAAAGGATTCGCTGAACGGAGACGCCGCGGCTCCCAACAGCCACATAATCACCGATGCTACAGCAACTGTAATCAGGGAAAACATTAAATGGAATTTTACTTTTGGCGACATCGATCTCGACCTGATTTGAGATATCGTGACGTCCACCAGACGCCTCATTGTCGGCGCACAATCGTTCCCAGACTTTGATAATTGTCATTTTCAGGATTGTCATCTTTTTCTCGGGAGCGCACTCCAGTGTTGGCAAAGAACTCAAACTCCTTTTCATCAGGCTTGCCCATCCCTAAGTCGTCGCTCTTGAGAGTGAACGTCATGGTCACTGTTTTGCCATACTCGACCCTTCCCAATTCACAAACGACGACAGGCGTCGAATTGATCGATTGACGACAAGTGCCCTGAGTTGCTGACCCTGAAACAAAAAGTGCGCCGCGGAGTGAGCTGTTCACCACGACATCGCTGGCAGCCCGTCCGAACCCGCCCCCATTCCTGATTGAGATCACATACTTGAATGTTTCCCCAAGGTTCACATACGGCGGGCCGGGCCGCGCTGGTAATGGAGAGATCGACTGAGGACTTGTCGTATTCCTCTTTATTGAAAGAAGCAACTACCAGACGGGCCGCGCCGGTGGCTTGATGAAAAATGCTTGTGTTTCTAAATTCAGCGGTCAGCGTTCGGGTCTTGAAGTCGGACTTCTGTTGCCCGAGAGCGTATTGCTGCCACTGTAAAGTTCCCGGCACTAGCGAATCTTCATTTAAATGGAGCAAAACCAAGCGATCAAATTCCTCTTCCGTTTTCACCGATGGCAGTTTCAAAGTGACTGATGGCCCAGTCATAATAGCGGCTGTCTTTAATTCGAAAGCGAGGTTCTTGTAGATCGAAAAACCAATCGGCAGATCGTCAACTCGGATTCTCATAGCGGCGAGTTGCGGATAGCGGCGATAAGGTTCCAATTCCACTGGAAGTTCTCTGAGTTTCTCGATCCCGAGCCGGTTGATCTTGGTCATTCCCGATTGAAACACCAAGCAAAATTGCAGCATTGTTATGCCATCTTCATAGCCGCTGTCAGATACCCAGGCGTCGCTCTTCTCAGTCAACTTTGGATCAGCCGGCGAGATTTGCCAGGCGCTTGGACAAACTTGACTCTTGCGAGGCGGAGGCTCTTGCTGGCTGAGTGCCATGGAACAGCAACAAACTATCGTGAGGAATGCCGCAATTAGTTTTCCCGACAACGCTCTACTCTTCGTCATGAGTAAAAAGAAAGAAGTTACCGAGAGGCTGGTCTTCTTAGAAAGTGTTCGACTCATATGCGTCACCCCTAATCGATACGTGAGAACATTCCTTTATCAAATTTTTTGGGGAACCTGTTGCCGCGTTTTAGGCGAGGGAACGACAAGCAGCATCGGCCACATTCTGAGGGAGCCGGCCGAAACAAGAACTAAGGCCGCTAATAACCGAGTCTAGGTTCGCCCATAAACTGATACGTGATTACCGGTGTCTGGTACGTAGCTGGACCCCTTCCAGTCGCCAAACCTCTCTTTCAAAACCAGCCCTGCATTTGTAGCCAGTGAATCGAGGACTTCAACTTCGGGATAAAGCAGGCGGGCCTCGTAAAATCGTTGACCTGTTCTCGTAACAAGCTCGTTCCTAACGTGGGAGCGCCATCCTTCAGCCGTAATTTCATGCTCGCCTCCCCCCGGGCGAAAGATTTCGAGCACTAAGACGCCATCTCTTTTAAGCATCGCCGCAACGTTATGAAGGCACTGCTCCTGGCGTTTCTGTGTTTCAAGCAGGCAGAACGTACTCACTAAGGCAAAGATCAGATCAAACTCCTCGGCCAACCGTATAGTTGCAAAGTCTCCTTCGAAGACGCGCAAGCCATCAGCGCCAGATTTACTGCGCAGCTGTTGCAACATTGCGGTCGACGACTCAATTCCAGTGACAGCAAGTCCTTGTTCAAGCAAGGCCAGCGCTGTACGCCCGGTCGCGGCGCCCAGCTCGAGAACCGATCCACCCCGCGCGAGCTTGCAGAGAGCGCGAACCATGTCTTTCGGTGGCGGTCCATAGATTTCGTCGTAGAAGTCGGCGCAGTGATCGCCATAGTGCGAGGTCATAGTTGCAGTGTTTGATCGACCACCTTCGCCCGCCAAGCATAACCTGAAACAAGGGCGTGCGCCGTCGTTGCCTCTCAGATAGTTGTCCGCTTAGATTACCTCTGCCGCGACAAGTGCTCTTGCGTCCCCACCTGATAAGACTCCCGCAGCCAGCTCCGAATCTCGTCGTCCAACTCACTTACCGACTCAACTCGAAAATGATGCACGTGGCACTTGGGCGTCATCGTCTCGATGCGAGTAAAACGAGGGTTCTGCAATCGACGGGTGAGCACGACGTGAGCGTCCAGCCCTTGATCGCCGAGTTTATTAACTGCAGCAAAGATCATGCGCACCTGAAACCCAATGCGAGTCTTTGCGGGCGCAATGTGCACTGGGCCGCAGTCGCGCACGAGGGCGCTGAAGGCTTCGTAAAGCGATAACGCATGCTCGCTCTTACCGGCGAGAAACTTCTCTACCGAGTAACGCCCACAAGAGTGCGGCATATTCGGATTAACAAACTGCCGCTTGCACTTCGGACACGTCCAGAGTGGACGTGAGGTTATGGATGATCGACCGGACATCATTAGTTTATCTGCTGTTACCCAGTCGCGAAGTGTGCGACGGTTTACGCTCCGGCATCATTGCAGCGCTTCCTCCAGCAATGCCGCCAAACGCCAGCCTCCTTTGTGAACCCTCTCCTTAACATTCTCGGCGGCCCAGATTGCATAAAAACTTTCTACCAGTTTTCTTTCTTTCCTCTGCACGTCCACTTGTAATCTCCGGATTGCCAACTTTTAACTTGATCGCTGAATACTTCAGACGCTGATGTGCGTTGCGAGCGAGCGGCATTATTTCATTGGCCATCTGTTCAGCCCAGCCCTCTACGTTACCCGTTAACTGCCAATCAGCCGGCTCCTTGTTTGCGAGTTTATTTGCGACCGTCGAATTTATGTGCTGCCGAAAGCGTTAGTAACCGTTTGGCCGTCCCAATAGCCATGAAACTTTCCGGCGGAAACCGGCTGGCCGTTCATCAAGGTGAATAAGGTGAGTTTGCTTCAACCCCGTGAGTTAACTAAAGCGCTCTGCCGGCGCACACCAAAGAGTTGCGCAACCTAGTGCCGCGCTGCTAGGTCCGCAATACGCGCCAAGCCCAAATAGTTAATCCTGCCGAGATTAGCGTGAAGATAATAAATACCGGGTCAGGAACCAGTCGTCGCTCCATGACCAGTCTAACCAGATGCGCAATCGTAATTAAGCCAAAGATCGCGCCGGTTGTAATGACATAAGCTCTCATAGAGTTCCCTCAGGTTAGTTCCGCCAGAAAGTGTGGGTTAGATAGTCTCAGATTGCTTCATGCCACTTACTTAACAAGCTCTGTTCCCTCTCACGATCAATTCCCTCCTTCAATTCTTTATCCGCGCGAGTTGTTTTGTACCACGTCAATGTGTCTCCGATTGTCTCGTGCAAAGGTCGAAGAGTGAGACCGGCACTAACCGCTTTGTCACAATTCATAAACATAGAGCCCTGCAGATGCGGCGCCGCTTCCTCCGGCAACCAGAGAGGCATCTCGCTCCATGCTGCAACTTGCTGGTGCAGCAAAAAGTCTTCGCTGACCCAGGTGAAAGCAGCATTACTGCCACTGACGGTTTTGCATTCTGCCAGCAAGCTCCCCATCGTCACTGAACCAGGCAGGCCATTGGCGTTGTAGACACCGGTCTCCTTCTGCTCGATCATTCTCACAATCCATTGGGCTAAGTCACGAACATCAATAAACTGCACTTGGCGGTCAGGACGACTCGGAGCCAACACCTCTCCGCCTTCAGCAACACGCACAACCCAGTAAGTAAATCTGTCGGTGTAATCGTCAGGGCCAACGATCAAACCGGGACGTATGCTCAGCACCCGCTTCGGCATCACCTCTTCCGCCGCGACTTCACAAAGAGCTTTTAAGCCACCGTACATTTTTCCATAGGTGACTGCCGACGTTTGCCCCGAGGAATCAATTGTATTCGCTGCTGCCAACTGTTCCCCCGTTAAGGTGGCGAGAGGTGAGGTTTCGTCTACACCGACAACGCTAAGATCGGCGTAGACGGATTGACTGGAAATGAAGATGTACCGATCTACCGTGGCAGCCAGGACTTCTGCTGCTGCTCTTACCGTGCGTGGCAGGTATCCGCTCGTATCGATAACGGCATCCCAACGGCGTCCCCGCAGTTTTTCAAGGTCGCTGTTTCGATCTCCGTGAATCACTTCGGCCTTTGCGACGGCGGCGGATGAGTGCTGACCACGATTGAAGAGCGTGATCTCATGTTTACGCTCGAGGGTTGCCGTCACCAGGTGCCGGCCTACAAACCTTGTCCCGCCCAGAATCAATAACTTCATTTAGCCTCACGAGCGTTGCGCAGAAGTATGTTGTTCGGCTACTACTCGCGCCGCCCGAACCATTTCTGTTCTGTCGCGAAATACGTCCAACAGATCACGAACAATTGGAACGGCACTCTCACGAGTAAATAAAAAGGGCCGGTCCCGTGACCGCCAAAATCTACCCGCTGAAGAGCCGAATAAATATTCGCCGGCAGGACACCAACCAGCATGATGATTAGCAGCAGACCCGTGAGTCGCGTCAGGTGAGGGAGCCACGCACCTATAGCACCGAGAAATTCAAATACTCCCGTGACGTATATAAGTTCGACACGATATGGGATCGAGGGTGGAAGCATCTCTGCCATCTCTTCACTTCTGATGAAATGACCGATCGCGGTAAAAAGAAAAAATAGTGAAAGACCTACCCGGGCTCGTTTAGCCGGAGTAGTCCGGAAAACAGAACTCCATTGCCCCACGAGAGTAAGTATCAAGTAGGGAACTACGAGCAGCAGTAAAAGAAATAGAAGTGTCAATTGCTCGCTTGCGGCGGCCGCCTACGCAGCGCAGGATACTCCGATCCAGCATCAGCACGATTAAAATGAACATCGTTCGTCTTTAGCATTTCTACCTGCGGCATCAAGTGCGACGCGGGGAATGGGGACCCAGAGAAGTGGGATGCGGCAATTTTTGCAGGAGAGCCGGTTAATAAAATTCCGCAGCCCTCGTTAACAAAGAGCGGAATCTAATCCGCTTGCCGCTTGCCGCTTGCCGCTTGCCGATTGCCGATTGCCGAGAACCCACCGGCTACCGCGTGGTGGTACTGACTCGACCGGGCCCGCGACTTGAGTGAACAGCACTGACGAGTGCGAGCGACCAATCGGCAATTGGCAATCGGCAATCACCAATAATTCACTGCCGGTCAATAAAAAAGTTCCTACAAACCAAGTGCATTCTATAGAAACAATAAACCTGACTCATAGATTTTCTGCAAATGAAGCTGCCCTGAGTTCGGTAAATCTTCAGGTCATCGAAGGCACGATCTACGGCTTCCTCGGTCCGAACGGCGCCGGGAAGACTACGACGTTGAAGTTGGTCTTAGGTCTACTTAAAAGACAACACGGCGAGATTCTGGTCTTCGGGAAGCCCTTTGCAAACGATCGCGTGGCGACTCTGAGAAAGATCGGTTCTCTGATCGAGAGTCCTTCAATCTACGCGCATCTCACAGCGGTCGAGAACTTGAGAGTTTTGCAGAAGGTCTATCAATGTCCGAAAGAACGAATTGCAGAAGTACTGGATCTGGTTGACCTGTCGCAGACGCGAAACAAAAAGGCCCATCAATTTTCCCTCGGGATGAAACAGCGTCTCAGCATCGCCATGGCGCTGCTTCACAATCCATCGCTGCTCATCTTAGACGAGCCCACCAACGGTCTGGATCCGAACGGCATTCTCGAGATTAGAGAACTCCTGCAAACCCTGAATCGATTGCACGGCATAACGATCCTGATATCCAGCCACTTATTGTTCGAAATAGAAAAGTTTGTCACTCACATTGGCATCATCAATAAAGGAAAGATTCTGTTCCAGGGAACGCTCCCCGACTTGATCAGCAAGCGTCAGCAAAATTCGTTCGTCGTTTTTGAAACCAGTAATGACGTTAAGGCTGCGCAGATCATCGATCAGTTCAACCCGAGTTCGCGAACCGAAGCCGGCAGGATTAGGGTGCCGTTTCTCGACAACGAAAGCATCGCTGCCATCAATCAGCGCCTCGTGCAAAACGATATCGACGTTTACCAAATCAGCAAGATTGAGAATGATTTGGAGCGTATTTTTTTCGACGTTATCGCCGAATAGCAAATGAATTTCATCAACAGTCTACAAAGCGAATGGCTGAAGAAGAGACGAAGCCTGGCAGCCTGGCTGGTAATTGTCGGCGGGTTCTTTACGCCCTCGATTATTTTGATGGCGCGGATCAAGAACGCTCATAAGTTCTCGGCTGTCTACCGGTCGGATGATTTCTGGATCAAACTCTGGAACCAAAGCTGGGAATCGATGGCGGCTTTTTTACTACCAATCGGGATTATTCTTGCGGTGGGCCTGATCACTCAAATCGAATACAAGAACAACACCTGGAAACAGCTTCATACAACGCCGCAGCGCTTTAGCACGATCTTCTTTGCGAAGTTTGTTGTGATTCTGATCATGCTTGCTCAAGCTCTTGTCCTCTTCAATGTCGGTATCTACCTTTCCGCGGTCATTCCGGCGGCGCTTTTCAGTAATCTTCCTTATCCGGTGGCGTCAATCCCTTATCGAAGTTTCCTCATCACTAACATCCACTTCTTTGTTGACTCTCTGCCGATTCTTGCTTTGCAGTATCTGATCTCGCTACAGTTTAAAAACTTCCTGGTTCCGATTGGCGCCGGATTTGTAATTTGGTTTCTGGGTATTGGAATGCTTTCGTGGGAATACAGCTACTTGTTTCCCTACGTCCACAGCACGATTGATTTCTTAGTTAGTTCCGGACAGTTCGGCAATAGAAAAATCCCACCCATCAATATTCAGCTCCTGGCCGTGATCTACTTCGTCATAATCACGACCGTCAGCTACGTCTTGTATGTAACTAAAAAGGAAAAAGGTTGAGGTCGGTTTTGCCTAAGAGGCTGCACCGGGGAAGTCGTTGCTGAACCCTTCAAAGTAAGTCATGGAGCCTTGTTAGGTACGGCTTCGCCGCCGCCTTGTATCCGGCGGCAAAGCCGAAGCGGGCCAAGACTTTTATAGGAGGCCATTGGTGGACTTCCTTCACCGGTTTGACGACGAAAAAATGTTTTGAGTGGCCGGCACCAACTCAAGTTGTTGAAAGAACCCGAGCGCCTCAACCAGCACCCAATCTTCAACAATCTTTCCATTCTCGATTCGATGATCGACGAACATGCGAATGCTTACCAATTTGCCGGTCGGAGCCAGACCGTTCCACACGCCTCTCTGAGTGCCGTACATTACGCTGCGACTGACTACGTGATCCGCTTCGGCAACCATCTGCTCAACACTAAAGCGCAAGTCTGGAAAGCCGGCCAGCCATGAGGCCACATGATCTTTCATGTCTTCGGGACTTCGCGGCGCTCCGTCTGGCTCCGTACCTGAGTGCAGCTGGTGCGTTACGCAATCAGCGGCAAAGATTTCATTCGCAACGGTCAAATTTCGGTTGTTCCAGAGCTCGTTATAGAAACGAGTAACGACAGCTTTGTTTAGTTCTACAGACATTTTTGTTTCTACGAGTGGGCCAAATCGAGCGGCGGCGTTCAGCTTGCAAACACGGGAAATCGCTTCTCGGGTGGTGCTTGCTGCTGACTATTCAAGGAGCGCCGCTAGTTTGCGCGGGGCGATTGCTTGAAAAGCTCGGTGAGCAAGATCGGTAACAAGCTCCCAGTCAACAGAGTCGAGATCGAGACGAATCGCGACCCAACCTCTCGCGCCGAGATAAGCCGGCACGAAGAAACTTTCCGAATCGTCTCTTACCAATCGACGTTGTTCGTTAAGGCTCGACTTGCAGCAGAAAGCGATTATCCCGTCGCCATGATGATCGAAAAGATAGTAAGCAAAAATCTTCTTGCGAATGCGGAAGGCGATATGCTCATCGCCTACAACTTCATAATCAACTTCCGGAAGCGTGCTGCACATTTCAATCACGCGCTTGCGGCGGCTCGTGGAGGTGGCTAGCTGCTTCGCTGAAAGAGTCATAAGTTGGGCTGATGCAACAGTCGCAGCTCAGGTTTCTTCCTCGTCAGTCTCCTCCTCGTCTAGTTCATTTTCCTCGTCCGCTTCCGGCGGATAAACAAAATCGACAATGGGCGGAGTTAAGCGAATAAGACAGAGCCCGACGACGGTGTAGGCGATTCCGGCGATGAGGTAATACGCCGGCGTGGAGTCAGGGTAGTTGAAGTAGCCGAGACGAAAGAGAGAGGAGTCAAGCAGATATCCAACTCCGTAAAGGACCTGAATGACACCAAGCACTCTCAGCGCCAGCGCGAACCACTCATCAGCCCTCATAGTCTATCCACCTTTTAGTGCAATCGCGGACCGGAGGAGATACCGCGCGCCCAGGATGAGGCCGCGTATGGTGAGTTCTTTGGGCTTCCTAGTCATGGGCGAAAGTGTTCACGAGATTAAAAAACCAAATTGCGCCCCTGAGCGGGTTCAGCTCTCGTCCTGATTTGTCGCCGGTATTCTAGTAGCAGATCCCGTTGGGCGAAAGATTTAACTGGCGCCCCGTGAATTCAAGTTGGAAGTGCTGTTGAGTTGGTTCTTAGTTAAATTCAACAACCCGAGGTCCCGAGGTCCCAAACTTTTCATGTTTGTGCGCCGGTCTGGGATTCCCTGCGACTCTTCATGTACCGCCGCATTACCGCAATTCGTTCTTCCGCATCGGGAATGCCCTGTACCACCGGCTCGAGATGCTTCAGGTAAAGGTACGGCGGAATGCCCGGCACCGCGCGAATCTCCGAAAGGAATGGCTGAAGCTTGGCGTACACAACCACATGTTCGGTGTTTATGGCATTGAACATGTCAACGTTTATAGCTCCGAAAACGACGAACGCCGCAGCCATGTCCCAATACGAAGCGACCATTCGAAACTCGGCACTGTGTTCTCCAACCAGGACATTTAGAATGTCCTGAGTGCTTTCGGGGTAAAAACCTGTGGTAAACCAATCACGCGCCTTACGCATGGTCGCCTCAGATCTCAGCTCATACAACTTTAAAATGCCAATCATGCTCTCGTGTTCGTTCATGGAGAGTTTCCTTTCGAATGAGATATTGAAGACAGCGCGCTCTCTATACGCGCCGCCTCAGGCCCAAGACAGCGGCCACCAGTAGCGAAACAACAAAGGCCGGGACCGCGGTAAGCACGGGCCAAGCTACAAATGCGATGAGCATTCGCGGTCGATAGCCCGAGGGTGCGGGGTAGCTTGCGCGTATAACGCACGGCATTCTCTTAACGCTAGGACCTTTGGCGACGAGCGGAGAGCTACATCGTAAGGCAACCTGTTAGCCTGCGTCGGCAAACTCGATTGCGCTGCATCCGCGTGCGCCCCCGCGATTCGATCCAGCGAGCAGTGTGCTCGCTAGCAACACTATCAAGAGGAACTAAGCGTTAACCTTCATTATCGTCCGACTTCGTTGTATAAGCGCGGGTGGTTACTACTTTTAAGAAACCGTAAACGCATTAAGAAACGCCAAGACCATCAAAGTTTTTTAGAGAGGGGGTTTGTTGTTATTAAAGATACTTTGCATTCTGTTATCTTGGTGACGTGACGGTTGCTGCTTGCGGTCGACGCTCCTGAGAAACGGGATCAAGTCTTGAGAGTAGTAAGGTTCCTGAGTGCACCAGAAGATGTAGTCAACCTTTAGGTATTCCGTCGCGAATTGGATCAGTTCGGCAATCGTTAAGCGTTTTCCGGTTTTCGGGTTTACATCGTCGTAGTTGCCGTCCTGGACCGCGATCCCAATCGGAACGATTCCCGCCGCTTCCCTGATTAAAGGATAGGAACTCTTCAGTTGGCCGGGTCGATTGGGCAGCAGGTCAGGGCCGCCCACGCCAACTTTCGACTCTTTCGCAGCTTGATAGACCGCGCGCAGATAGCCTCTGTCTTTAGTCGGTCGCCACTCGCCGGGCATGAAGTTGGCATATTGCATCGCGACTGACTTTGGGAAAGCCCGCTTCAAAGCCTTCATATTCGTGACAATGGCGTCGCGATAGATTTCAAAAGAAAAGCCTTTGGGAAAGAGGCGTCCGCTGTAACCGAAGCCGACGGACGTTTCGGCAAAATTTATCCCTTCGATGCGACCGTCGAATTCTTTTCCGAGCGCAAAGAGGAGCTTGTGAAACCTCGCTTGCACGGCCGGATCCCAACGTCGCGCGGCCCAGCCTGCGACAATGGCGTGTTCTTCGTCTCCTTCATTAACGTGATATTGCTTATCAGCGCCGCCGTTGTATATCGCATCCTGCAACAGGTAGCGCGGCACATTGATGCGCGACTCGCTGAAAGTAACATCCTGGAGCTGAATGAATAGCTTCTTTCCCTTTGAGCTCAGGAAGGCTAAATCTTCACGGATGTAATTGAAGTCGTACTCATCCTGCTTCGGTTCCAGTTGCCGCCACGAATAGGTTACCTGCGCACCTTCCAATGCCTTCGACTCAAGAAACGACGAAGCTTGTTTGAGCTTCTCCCGGTCCTGGCCGAAGAAAACGTAATGACGGACCTTCGCGCTGACACCGGTGCAGGCAAGCAAAATGAGTAAGGTGCACCAAACGATCTTTCGACTACTCATCTTGAACCTCTTGGTATGACTAAGCGATCATCCGCGGCGCGCTTCAGATTCTTCGTCAAGCAATCTCGTGGTGTTCTCGGTCACGCTTGGCGGCTGGACCATCTCAGCGGTCTCACCCCGCTTAATGCTGAAACTCTCAATGGGAGCCATCCGAGACGCTGGCAGTTCAGCGCGCGTTGGAGCGACTGGTTGTGCCGTCATCATGGGGACAGCAAGCGATTTTAAGGCAGCTCGTTTCCGCGCTCGTTTGTCTGCGAGAAAAGTTCCGTAGAACACGCTCAGAAGGCCGAGGATAAAACCCAGGAATGGCAGCACCAGCATAACGGCAAAGTCATCATCGATAGCTGACATGAAGCCCACGAAAAGCGTAAAAACCAAGCTCCCCAGCATTATCCATGCGCCTCGCCGAACTGCCTTCTGACCAGAAGAACGCGGCTCCGCCTGCACATCGGTACCCGGAATGAGAACGTTGCCGCTGGCGATCAACTCCCGCACGGCTCCAATTGAAAAACCGCAGCGCGAGCAGAAACGGACTTCTTCGGAAAATTGTTCTTGACTACACTTCGGACAATACATAGAGACCTCAATAGACTCAGTTGTTCCACCTAGTGAAAGACGAAAACTGCGGCAATTAAGTTCAGTAGTTCAAGCCCGGCGCTACCACTTCCAAGTCGTCGTCAAAACACCCAACTGAGTTGCCAGGCGCAACGAGTCGCGAAGCGACCCGGGGTTACCTGCCCAAAAACATCCCCAGCCCGCTTTAGCGGGCGAACCCATCGCGACGACTAACTTCAAATTCCAACAATCGGCAATCGCAAATGAGACGACCCAACCGCTACCCCTCGGTACCGACTTATATTCCCAGCTGAGTTACTAGCCCCGCTCCCGAGACAGCGCGGCATCGCTGCTATTTCATGCGGTTGTACTTCTTCAACGCGGCGACGACGCGATCGCCCGGTAAGCCAAAGACGCGGATCCCGTCAGCGCCCGTCATCGTTTGCGCCGCCAGCATCGCGTTGACAACAGCTTCTTCGGTTGCTTCGATCGTCGCTTGAAAGAGCGGATCGATCCGCTCATTTGGCAGCATGACTAGCGTCGATGTGCCCTCGGACTTCGCGGCATTCGCGTTCGCCGTCGAAAAAGCGAGAAAAAGATCGCCGGATGAGTTGCCCGCAAAACTACCCAGCCGGCCCATTCCCAACATGACGCGTTTTGCGATGCGTTCCAGTTGATGTGGCAGGAGAGGCGCGTCGGTAGCAACTATAACGATGATTGATCCGCGACCTTCGTGATCAGCGACCGTACTGTCATCACGAGCGCCACGTGCCGTTGCCGAGCATGGGGGAATGCCCGCTGTCCAGGGCCTGCTCATTGGTTGCGAAAGTGTTGTGCAGGTTCGCAGGTCTGTAATCTCGGGACGAATGGGAACTCCGAGGATTCGCAGATCGCCGCCGTAGTTGCACTGCACCAGCACGCCGACCGTGTACCCACCTTGCTTCGTGGTCAGTAATCGCGACGAGGTGCCGATGCCGCCTTTAAATCCATTGCAGCCCATCCCCGTACCGCCGCCCACGCCACCTTCTTCGACACGACCGGACTTAGCGCGATCGAGCGCTTCGAATGCGTGGACCGGCTTCACGTGTTCGCCGTTCGCATCATTCAAAAAATCAAACGTCTCGGCGACGATTGGGTAGGTGAAGACAAACTCCCGTCCATTCTTTACTTGCCATTGAATCGCGGCATCGCGCACCGTGCCGACGCTGTGAGTTCCAGTCAACAAGATCGGTCCCTCGAGAAAACCTGATTCCTTGATCCAGTTGATCCCTGTCATGTCGCCATTGCCGTTCTGGTTAAACGTCGCTGCGAACACGGGATCCCAATTGCCGCGTGGGCGCGGGAGAATCGCCGTGACACCCGTCCGAATCGGTCCCTTGCCCGGCACGAGTTTGCCCTCGCCTTCGATAAGCGTCACATGTCCGACAGCGATGCCTGCAACGTCCGTGATCGCATTGGCTGGACCCGTTTGGCCAGGGAACGGAATTCCCAACTCGCGGCCGCGCGGACGAGTCTGGGCTGCGCCTGAGATTGCTGTGGCGGCGAGTAAGATCAGCGCGAGTGCCCACTGCAGAGTCAATGCCTGCGAAGGCCTTGGCGAAAGTTCACTGCTCATTACACGTTCCTCCTGAAATTGACGAACACAAAGTCGCTATTCGGCGACCACCAACATTTAAAGCGTTGTTTCCAGCTGCTGTACTACTTAGCACCAGAATTATTAGTGTGAGCCAGAAGACCATTGCCTAATTCCTCTCGGCTGCTCCGCGCATTCTTCCATTGCTCGTTGAGGACTACTAACCAGTCATCTACTGGGGAAGCCAAATCGTTTTCGCGACGATTGTCTCGACTCCTGATGGCAACAAAATGGGCTCAGCCGCTTTAGTGAAAAATGCAAACCCTTTGTAGCTGACCAAATACTGATAGTTAGTCGAAAAGAATCCGCCTTCGGCATAAATGATTAGAGGATTTTCAGTTTTGCGAAGGATAGTTTGGAAGTTATCCGGGTCAAGACGCACCACCACACCACTGGCTTTTATAGCGTTAGCGATCGCTGCTGCGATTGCAGCTGCGGCTGCTCCTGATGCTGCCATAATTTAGATTCTCCTTCAGTTCAGGATCTCGGTAACTCATTCTAATGTGAGCTGCTGCGATCGGTAGACAATCACTCAAACGCTCGCCGCATTGGCCTCAGACTGTTGACGTCGCTAAGCATTCACCTCAGATGAAACTTGCCAGATAGCTAATTCCGCCAGCCAGGAAGAAGATCAAACTGGCGCCAGCTAGCACGAACCCAAGATTGATTAGCAAGTGTTTCGTGTTAACTCTCTTCGACAAAAGATAACTCTGGCTAGCTAGTGCCGCTATCTCAAACTTGTTATCTACATGTGGTAATTGCGATTGGAATTTGTCATGATCCAGCCAGCTAATAGTCTTGAAAAACAGCATCACGTTCGGAGAATAGTTTTCCGCTTCGTCTAATTTCATCTTCTCCCTCACGAGGACCGCGTCTCGTTTGCTAGACAGCCATACACGAGACCAAAGACACATGAGAGCGCTGATAATAGAACCGACCAAGCACACGCTCATCAATGCCAAAAACAGCCAGGTAGCAGAGTTGAACCTTTGAATGATTCTAGATAGCTCGTCAGGATTCTTAAAGACGGAAGTTGTAAGGAATGTCAGGAAAGCGCCATCAAGCGTGAGAATTATCTGGGCCTTTGAATCTGCGGTCTTATACCAATCAATGATTCTTTCAAACAGGCGGCGGGCATAGTCCAAAGCAGGGGAGATCTCTGAATTCGACATTTTGATCAGTCTCCTTGTCTACAGGCGTCTGATGTTGAATTGCACTCCAGTAGAGAGGAACCACAAAGCGAATAACCCTACTCCATCTCTCAGAAGGCCACCTCTCCATTTAGAATTAGCTTAGAGACATCGAACTCAAATCTGACAATTCCCATCGCGTCATTCCTAAATACGTCCGGGTCAAATGAAATACTGAATTTCTTGCTTGCAGGCGTAAGCAGTGGCTCGCCTTTCTCATTGAACCTGGAGAAAAAGAGGATTGCCTCGTCAGAGGCGGTCTTTGGAATTTCGATGTGAACTAGCGGACGACTCTCGCCGCGGTCATTTCTAAGTTGAATATACTTCTTAAGAATGTCCAGGGATATTTCCTTCAACCTGCTGGGCGGAGGATAGAGGGCGACGATATAGTTATTCTTGCAGCCAGGGCACTCCAAAGAAATTCTTTGTCGCTCGTCGAATGTCGCTTTCTCTTCCGGACTCATACGATCGTAGTTCGCTTTGATCTGACGCAAGCGCACTATGGCTTGCCGAACTGGAAGGCCAGAACGCAGCCGCAGAGTGACTCCACCCATAGTCCTCGCGCCCATATTTGGGAACGGCATTGAACTGACGCCACCTTTCTGTAGGGTTTGCACCCACGGAGAATCCGTAAGCACTTTTTCAGTATCATCGATACTCCATTGGTGATACGGCCGCTGCCAAGCTTTCTGTGCGGAAGATGGTGTAGTGAGTGTGAGGGCCAGAACCATCGCTGTTGCTGCGGTGACGATTACATGTTGTAGCGAAATATCGGTATTAAAGCGTCGCAGGGAGAATCTGGCTCTACTGTTCATCACACGTCCTCCGTAAGTTGATCACCTTCATATCTGCTGAAGCTATTCAGACTCCAGTCTCTCAGTAGCATTCATAAAAATATGTACCACTCGTTCTTGATCTTCTTGAATACAGGCGCTAGATCCTTGCGATCTCCGCCGGCTCGACTGAGATCATCTATCGAATCAACCAGCGGTGAAGGTTCGAGTCTGGCGTGATAGAAATCCTTATGGGAGCGGGCGACGAAGAGATCTTTAGTCGAGGCACTCAAGTGAATACCATGCCGGCCCCGGGCGATGCGTGAAGACCCAGCTTCTTCGGCAGGTCACGATACGCCGCAAGACGTGCTTCACCCAACGTCTCTTTAGCCCCCGCCTCCATAATGACATCATCGACCCCGATGGTATTTACGTGGCTGTCCTCACTAAATATTCTCACGAGTTGTGTGAAATTGGCCTCGCGGGAGAGCAATTGATCCTCCATGGCTCGGTCAGATGGGTGGGAGCGAGCGCAAGCAGAAGCTGTAATCAAAACGAGGACAATCGTTATCAATGCATCATGCTTCATGAATCACCTTTTAGCGACTCGATCCTCGACTAGATTCTGTAACCTGCCAAGCTCTTCGCCTATGCCGCCGCGCGCCATCATCTGGAAGTAGATGAAGCCACTAATCCATGCGAAGAAGGGAATCGGGCTAAGCACGCCTTCCGTGTGAGAGACATTCGCACCGCTTCCTGATGACTGAAAGTTCAAAGTGAAGTATCCACGGAAGAGGCCACGCCCTTCTTGCACTCCGCTATAAGACGTCGGCCGGCGGTAGTGATAGCGATACAAAAAGCAGCACGTTAACCCCGCGACTTTCAAGTAGCTCCTGACCAGGACCAGATGCTCACTCAATCTTTTTACGATCTCGATGCGGACGATTTCGCGCGCGTACGAGGGAACAGTGTCCGGGTCGGACGCGAAGGCGTAGACGTGATCGACAGGAGCGTCAATCTCCAGGCTCTCGCAGATTTGGTAGCGCCAGATATTCATCCGGTTTGCTCACGCCGAGTTGGGTCAGCTGCAGACGTTTGTTGGACGCTGTTGCTTATTTTTCAAGTGCTCTTCGGAGGGCTGCCCGCGCGAGCAAGCGCGTCGAATCCAGAGTCGGAAGCGGACAGTCGTCCGGGCGCACGATTAGCGGTATCTCAGTGCAACCAAGGACGACCGCGTCACACCCACGCGCTTTAAGTTTTTCAGCAACTTCATTGAAGTACAGCCGGGATGTTTCGGGGAAGATGCCGTTGACTAACTCGTTGAAGATGATTTTGTTGATCCTTTCCCGATCTGCGTCGTCAGGTATCTCGCTCGCTATTTTGAACTCCTCTAATGCGTCCGGGTAGACGCTGCTTTCTGTCAGATACTTCGTTCCCAAAATGCCAAGCCGCGCGTAACCTGAACGATGAGCTTCGGCGGCGACTGCTCCTGCGATGTGTAACCATGGAATTGGTGAGTGGGGAATCAGGTACTTGAATGCCTGGTGATAGGTGTTATCAGGACAGATGGCGAAGTCGGCCCCGGCTCGCGCCAGCTTCTGCGCGGATGCTGCCATCAGCGCCGCCGCCGCCTCCCAGTCGTTCGCGCGAATGTGGAGCATGTGCTCGGCCATTGGCACCGAGTTCATGGTTATCTCAGGGTGATTATGCTCACCCATGATGGCAGGCGCCTCCAGACAAACCGTGCGGTAACACAGAGCAGCTCCCTCGGCGCTGCCGGCCACGATACCAATGTGTTTGGTCACTATTTCAACTCCACGCGCAACAGCCGCACCGGTTTCTTGCTTAGATTTTCGACCACATGCGGGGCTTGCGGCTCCATCCAGATCGTGTAGGGAGTCTTCGGAGGCGCTTTATCACTTCGTGAATCGTAGAGCAACTTACCATCGGCGTCGTAGTCGCGAATATTCTCTTCCGCCATCACGTACATCACGCTCGGCATTCGATGCATGTGCAAGGGCTCTCTTTCTCCCGGACGAACGGTCACTTCAAGCACGCGCACCCGCTCATTCTCCAGCACCACTTTATGATTTTGAGGTGCGGCAACTACGGCGTCCAGCGAGTCAGGCCAACTAGACGGATTGTTGGGGTCATATCTGGGCGTTGGCTGCCGTTGGTCTGAAGCTGTTGTCGCCGGCTTTTCCTGCGCAGCCGGGTTTCGCATTCGCTCGTAAGTGACGAAACCGATTAACAGCATTGCGGCCAGGAAGAGGTATCTCATCAGAAGGCTCCTTTAATTTTCACTTGATACACTTTGTCCGACTTGGCCAAGCATTCGGGCATTCAAGCTCTTACTTTGAAAGTTCGCTCGTGCCCATCCCAGAAAATTCTGTCCTGATACTGCTGCCAGACATTCTGCCATCTCTCTTTGATTTTTCTTCTTCCGTATCTTCCGATGTAATTCCGTAGAACTTGCTCGCCCGTGATGTTCTTGTTATTTCCGCGCCCAAGAAATTCGTTCCAGTGCATCCCTGCGATAGTCGACCTCGTCCAATTGGTTTCAAGAAAGAAATCGCTGAGGATGACTAGCGCCACATCCCCCACGTATACCTGATACCAGAAATCAAGGACATGACTATCGATTTTTGTTTCGTCTTCAAGTTTGCTAATGAGGAACGGAATTGATTCTTTACCATGTGCGATCAGCTCTTCAACAATGGGTAATTGATTGTATTCAGCATCCTGAACTCTGCCTTTCGGAGCAATGTGCCCGATGCGAGTTAGATCTATCTCCAATCGAGGAGACACCGGTGGGGAAGCATGGATAACGGGCGCTGCCGAATTAACAACCTTCCCAGCACCGGCATCGCCACAACTTAGGAGTAATGCTGACGCTACGCAGATCAAAATGTACTTCATTCCACCACCTTGTGTGGCTATCACCGCCCGAGGTTCTTCATCTGGCCCGCTTCAGATAGGCCCACCACTGGCAGTCCACGGCAACATTTGGATTGCTGCCACATGCCGAGGTTACTCCCACCAGTTCCCAGCCTTGGGCTCCGAGGCTGTTAAGCTTTGGGAGCGAGCTTTGGTTGGTTGCGAGTTGAACCTCCTGGTACTCCCAGGTTTGCCTGGCGGGACTACTTTTTTGTAATTGTGCGTGCGCCGTACATCCGGCTAGACACGTTAATGAAACTAGAACCAGCGACAGGTAAAGTCTGTTCTTCATTAGCACGCTCCTGTTGTTCTTTAAGTTTCTGAGAATGACTCTGCTTGCATCCGTCTAATGCTTCATGCAGCACCCACCGTTGCGAATCTACTGCGCTTCCTTAGATCGCTTCGACCAGTGCCAAATTCCACCCGTGACCTCAAGAGGCAAACGATAGCCCAGTTGCCGGGCGAGCATGATTATCTGCCCGCGATGATGACCTTCATGCGCGACGAAATAGGTTAGGACGTGGCCGACG
The DNA here is from genome assembly GCA_041750995.1 of Pyrinomonadaceae bacterium. GTDB lineage: Bacteria > Acidobacteriota > Blastocatellia > Pyrinomonadales > Pyrinomonadaceae > PSRF01. The sequence continues at coordinate 92,299 of JBGSYG010000048.1, forward strand.
TCAAGCGGCAGGTTGCGCCAGGTATACGACGAGGAGGGAGGAATCGCACCACCTCTGTCAAAACCCAGCTTGAGCAGACTGATGACGCCGCGGCTACTACGGCTTAGCGCCGAAAGCAGCTCGTTTGTTTCCACCTTGTGCCGTTTAACGGCACGCGGGACGACGATGCCGTGCTCATTTCCGAGGGTCTTGATCCACATGCAGCGCGCATTATGAATATGGCCGGCGATCATCCGGACGGTGCGTCGTGGCGCACCCGGCACTGAAGCGCCCCACAGCTCTTCAGGTAAGTGCTCGAGGAGGAAGGTGGTGACGCGGTTGTTGGTCCGCCATGCGCCAAGCAGCATCTCTCGCGGGTCAAGTGCGGCTTTCATCACAATCTTAACCGGGTGATCACGTTGACGTCGAAGGATCGCGCACCAGCGGCGGTGAAACTATATTAGCGGCAAGTTTTCGACGAGACAGGCTGACTTCGGCCGCAGCGAGAGGGTGCCTGGGCCAAAAGCTAATTGGCAATCGGCAATCCGCAATTGAAATCGGCCTAACCCATATATTTAAGGGCCCAGGCAATTGCCACAAGTATTCCCGCCACCAGGAACATCGCCACCATCACCTTCCGATTCGGCTTCCCATAAACAATTTGCCATAAGCCACCCGCCATGCTCGCAAGCCCAAAGCAAATTACCAAACCGAAAACTGCCACGATCAGCGCCACATCCTGCGGCCCGCCCGTGAAGCTCGTGGTTCCTCCGCGCTCTCCGCTCTGCGCGATTATGCTTCCCAGATAAATTCCCAGCGCGCCCATGAACAGGACTAAGCCGGTGCCTATCAAAAGCAACAGCCATCCAAGGATCCGAACTTTCCGCGCTGATTGAAGTCGGCTACCACAGCTCGGACATCTGGCGAGTGACTCCGCCGTTTCAAAAGGGCACTTGGGACAACTAAGAATCTTGGGCATCTTAGGATTTCCTTACGATCAGAATGAGCGGCAGCATTGCCGATTGCCGATTGCCGATTATTCGGAGCCGGTGCCAACACGCGATAGCTGAATTCAGCTTGGCGCGGTTCGTCTCGGCAACTCCGCGTCTCCGCGTCTCCGCGTCTCCGCGTCTCCGCGTAGCTCATTACGCCGCGCAGACCTTACTGAGGGTCTCGGCCCACTTACTCACAACCACCGTTCCATACATTTCCAGTTCTTTCTGGCGACGAATGGAACACGCGCGGCGGAAGGCTTCCTGCTCGCCATACTTGTTGATTGAAACCGATGTCTGGCCTCGCTTTTCGCGGCCGGCATGCCACGACACCTGATAGACCTCGTTCAGATAAATTTTCCCATCCTTGCCTTTGTATTTTTTGATTGCGCGGCGCACGCCGACAACGCCACTTTTGTTACGCGGGTTATCCCCAACGACGATCCAATCAGTTCTGGGTTTGCCGAGTTCCTTCTCTAGTTGATTGCGGCACTCAACAGCTTTTTGCAAGGCCGCGTCTTTGCCACCATGAGCTTTGTCACTGATGAATTTTGATTTAGTAACTTTATTAAGCCTGACTCTTACATACCAGCCGACCGTTTTTCGTTCCGGGCAATCGATGCGACTCACACCTTTATATCCACTCTTCGCCATAAATGTGAAGCAGTCTCCTTCGAATCAAATTGTGTTTGGGAGGAATTAGAAAGTAACGTTTGGTGGAGATGATGTCAACGAGTGGTTTAAAGGGTGTCGGGTATCAGGTATCGGGTGATAGGTATCAGGGGCGGGTATCGGGTGACGAGTGACGTGACGGGTAACGGGTGTTTCGTGTGAGAGGTGTCAGAGGCGTAGCCTTAAGTAAAGAAGGGAGCTTGACGGTGAGCCAAGGCTTACCGCACGGAAGGCGGCTAGCCGCTCAGATCCTGACACCTGACACCGTCATCCGATACCTGACACCCGAAACCTGAAACTTGAAACTTGAAACCTGAAAACCTATCTGGCCATCAACGCTTCAATCTCTTCAGCCTGCTTTGGAACCTTGTTAGTCAGCACGCGCGGACCATTCGCAGTACACACGACATCATCTTCAATGCGGACGCCGATTCCCAGATATTCCGCGGGAACGTCCTTAGCATCCGGCGAAATGTAGAGCCCCGGCTCAACCGTCATCACCACACCCGGCTCGAGCGCGCGAGATTCCTTTTCAAAGTAATAGCGGCCAACGTCATGCACGTCGATACCTAGCATATGCCCCAGCCCGTGCATATAAAACTTTTCGTATTTCTTTTCCTTGATCAGATCGTCGGGCTTTCCCTGCAACAGGCCCAGCTCGACCAGTCCTTCAGTCAAAACCTTGATTGAGTGAGTCTTGAGTTGATCGTGAGTTGTTCCCGGCCGCACTAACTCGACACACTCCATCTGCGCTTTCAAAACGAGATCATAGATATCGCGCTGCGGTTTTGTGTACTTGCCGTTGATGGGAAAGGTACGCGTGATGTCAGAAGCGTATCCTTTGTATTCCGCGCCCGCATCGATTAGGAGTAGCTCGCCATCGTGCAGCTCGCCGTCGTTATTGATGTAATGAAGCACAGTGGCGTTTGCGCCAGCGCCGATGATCGAGGTGTAAGCTGGAGCCGATGCGCCGCGCCGCTTGAAGATCAGTTCGATTAGAGCTTCGACTTCATACTCCTTCATTCCTGCGCGCGCAGCTTTCATCGCTTCGCGATGGGCCTCAGCGGCGATGTCGGCAGCGCGTTGCATCAACTCAATTTCTTCATCCGATTTCAACACCCGCATCTCATGAACGATGGTGGCCGGGTCGATGATCGTTTGCGGAGGATGGATCGGTTTGCGATTAAGCGCGCGCATGCGTGCAATTTGCCGGATGATGGTGTCGTCGAGATCAGGATTAACGCCGAGGCGGTAGTACAGTGTTTCTGCGCCATCGAGAATCGTATCGAGCTTTTCATCGAACTCAACAATTGGAAAAGATTCGTCTGCGCCGTATTCGCTCTTCGCCCCCTCCAGCCCGGCGCGGCGCCCATCCCAGATTTCGCGTTCCGGATCGCGCGGCCGCAGGAACATCGTGAACTTATGTTCGCGCCCGGGAGTGATGACGGCGATCGCTTCCGGTTCTTCGAAGCCGGTGAGGTAAAGGAAGTCCGAGTCCTGGCGAAAGCGATAGGCGGTATCGTTGGAGCGCGTGGCTTCGCGCGCGCTGGGAATGATGGCTACTGAATTTTGGTCCATGCGACGCATGAACTCAGTTAACTGAGAACGAATCATCAGGAGGCTCTCCTTGAATGAATGGAACTTGGGAAGGCAGGTATTGTAAACGATGGAGCGATTCAGAAGGAATTAGCCACAGAGAAAACGGATTTTCACTGATAGAAAAGCCAGATCGTAGTTGGCGACAGGCCGGGGTTTGGTTGGATCTGCGTCTATCCGCGTTATCTGTGGCTTATGTCCTTTGATGGATTGCTGGACGACTTTGTTGGATAATCACCCCGGCCATGAGTACGCAAACGATTCCAACTCAGACCAGGAATACCGAAATCATCTCCATCGATCCTGGCACAGGGGAAGAACTGGGTCGCATTCCGATCTTTTCCTCGCCAGAAGTGGAACAGGCTGTTGCCCGCGCGCGTGCTGCACAACCCGCCTGGGCCACGCGCTCCTTCGCAGAACGTGGTGAAATAATTCTGAAGGCGCGCGAGCTAATGCTGCGGCAAGTGGATGAACTCGGTCTGCTGATCTCACGCGAGACCGGCAAGCCGGTTTCTGAAGCCATCGCCATGGAAATCGTGCCGACCCTTGATGCGATGTACTTTTTCGCACGCCAGGCTGAGAAACTTCTACGTGCGCAAAAGATCGACATTGGTCAGTATGGCTTGATGGGACGCTCATCGCGGATTGTCTACAAACCGATTGGCGTCGTGGGCATCATCTCACCTTGGAACTTTCCGCTCGCAACACCGGCGCAGGAAATCGTGATGGCGTTAGTTGCCGGTAACTCAGTGGTGCTCAAGCCAAGCGAGTTAACAACACTCATTGCCTTGAAGCTTGTTGATATCTTTCGCGCTGCCGGTGTGCCGCCTGGTTTGTTAGAGATCGTCACCGGCGATGGCGCCACGGGCTCGTCCTTAATAGATGCACGCGTGGATAAGATCATGTTCACCGGCAGCGTAGCGACAGGCAAACGTGTCGCCGCCGCGGCGGCCAAACATCTGACACCCGTTGTCCTCGAGCTGGGCGGCAAAGACCCAATGATCATTTTGGAGGACGCTGACATCCCCAATGCCGCGCGCGGCGCTGTTTGGGGAGCTTTTGCGAATTCCGGGCAAGCTTGCGCATCCGTTGAACGTTGCTATGTGCATGAGTCGGTGGCGCCCGAGTTTTTGGCACGCGTGTTGGCAGAGACTGGCGTGCTGAAACAGGATGTGGGCACTAATGCTGATACGGACGTCGGATCGATGACCAACGAACGACAGCTGCAGATCGTCGAAGAGCATGTGGCCGACGCTCTCGCTCATGGCGCGAAGGTTGTAAGCGGCGGCAAGCGTGTCGCGAACTCCGCCGGCTTCTTTTACCCACCAACCGTGCTGACGAATGTAAATCACAGCATGAAGATCATGCGCGACGAGACTTTTGGTCCGGTGTTACCGGTGATGACTTTCAAGACGGAAGCTGAAGCGATCGAGTTAGCTAACGACAGTGTCTTTGGATTAACAGCAAGTGTCTGGACCAAAAACATCGGACGTGGACGTCGCATTGCGGAAAAGATTGCGGCGGGAACTGTGATGGTAAACGAAGTGCTCTACACACATGGCATTGCACAGACGCCCTGGGGTGGAGTTAAGGAGAGCGGCTACGGCCGTACACACGGGCGCGCCGGATTGCTCGAGCTTGTTACTCCTCATCACATCCACGTCAATCGACTTGGTTCGTTGCCGGATCTTTGGTGGTTCCGTTATGACCAAAGCGCGGGAAAACTTTTTCGCGGACTTGCCAATTATTTCACCACCGGCTCACTGCTCAGGACCTCACGACTACTTCCGGCAATGCTGCGTCGCATGAAGAAGCTGCGCGGAAACGGTTCGAAAGACTAACCGCCAAGCCGCCAAGAAACGCCAAGAACGCAAAGAAAACTAAAGAGGGAACAAGAGCACGGCTACTTTCAAATGCGCTTGCTATGTGTTCCTTGGTGTCCTTGGCGTTTCTTGGCGGCTTGGCGGTTATTGTTGATTCCGGGTCAACTTGATCTAACTACTCGCGCCCTTTAGGATTGCGCCTCACTCTTTTGCTGGCCGCTGAGGTTATTGTGAGCTTTTGGAAGAATTACATGCACCGGCGCGAACGCGCGTTTTACGAGCGAGATAACAACCGGCTCGTACGGCAGTTTGAGTGGGGATTGCCGTTCATTGTCGAGCACGTTAACGGCGACGACCCACGCCACGTTCTTGACCGGCACACAGAAAACGTCCTGCAAAACAGCGACGCCTTTTTCGACCTTCCGCCAATCAACGACTTTCAGCTCGCAAAAGATCAGTTAAGCTGGACCAGCGCGGTGCACACTGATTCCCCGGAAAACAACATCGCGCGCGCCCGCTTCTTTCCGGCAGCCAAAGCCGACGGCCGGAAGCCGAAAAGAGCGGTCGTGGTGCTGCCGCAGTGGAATGCTGATCCCAACAGTCATGTCGAAGCGTGTCGCATCTTCAACTTTCTCGGCATCTCCGCCCTGCGTCTGACGCTTCCGTATCACGAAGACCGGCGGCAGCCTGAGCTGGAAAGAGCGGACCATCTTGTGGGCCCGAATATCGGGCGCACCATTCAATCATTTCGCCAGGGCGTCATCGACACGCGCGCCGCCGTGCAATGGCTCAGTGACGAAGGGTATGAACGAATCGGAATTTTAGGAACTAGTATCGGGTCGTGCATCGCGTTTCTGGCGTTCGCGCATGAGCCGCGCATTGTTGCCGGAACTTTTAATCACGTCTCGGGTTATGTCGCGGATGTCGCCTGGAAAGGAATTTCAACTCAACATGTGCGTGAAGGCCTCGAGCAACATGTGACCCTCGATGAGTTGCGCAACTACTGGCGGCCGATCAGTCCCGTGCCTTACATCGGTCGCCTGCAAAAGTTGGGACAGCGGCCGATGCGATTTATTGCTGCGCGTTACGACCTAACTTTTCCGCTCGATCTTACACACGATGTGATCGCCGAAGTGAAACGGCATGGCTTACCGCTCGACGTGGTCTGGCTTGCCTGTGGTCATTACACAACCGCCGAAATGCCCTGGAAGGCGATTGATGCCTGGAAAATTGCAACCTTTCACCGGAAACACTTGTGAGTCGACGATTCGCAGGGTTGCGAATGGGGGTTCGATTGCCGATATCGATTGCAAATTGCCGATTGGCGATTAGCTGAAGTCAGTATCCCGACACGTTTGGATACCCGTTGGGCCGATTGGTCAGCATTCAAGCTTTTGATGGTCGAGTACAGCTGCAGATAATCGCGCGAGACTGGGGATCACTTCGGATCGCGCCAATCGCCAATCGGCAATCGTCAATCGAATAGCCCCTTTCCCAAGCTTCGAATTTACCTGCTGACCCTTGCCTACAATACCCATTCAACAACTCCTTGATCTACTGGACGAAGCGAAGCGCCGTTTTGGGAAAGGCGATGCGCAGATTGTGGCCGCAACCTTGACGTCGCTCGCCAGCAAGAAAATTAAGGATGCGGAATCTCTCCTGCGATTTCATGAACTTCTCCTCTTCGTGCGCGCGTACCCGGCTAATGCACGCGTGCTGAGACTCGCGGAAGCTAATCTGAACAGTTTTGCCGATCGCGTGGCCGCGCTCCAGTCAGCAAATGAAGATCTGTCTGCGCTTGCGGATCCCGAAGCATCGGGAATCGCCGGCACCTCAGTGACCGATACGTTTAGCTATCCGATAGTGCGTTGGCTCGTCCAAAACCAGCAGCACGTAAAACTCTCCTGGGATTGGTTCGAGGATGAAAACCGCCTCGCCCAGACCTGGCCGCGGTTCATGCCTCTGCTCGAAGAAGATGCGGCGGTTGAAGCCAACGTTCCTTATCGAGAATGGCTTGCCCTCGCAAAAGGTCGCAGCCCCGAGCTGGACTGGCTGCTGCAACGCTTTGAAGCGCTGAACCTGGATGAAAAAGAAAAGACGGAACGGTTCGACGCGCAAAAGCTATATGTGGAATGGACGCCCCCCTACCGTGCGTCGCGCACTGGGATGCGTTTGCCGGTGCCGAAAATTTTCTACCAGCGCGGACCTTTGATTCAACGGCGGGAAGTTTCGCTGCAGCGGGAATTAGAATCCCCACCACCTGCCTTAAGAAAACTAAGTGTGCAACAAGGTGCGGCGATTCTTGAAATGGCACGCGAAACGTCGACGATTCGTTATCGCGAGCTTTACGGTTTTACGCATGGTGACCCGCGGCAAGTGGTTCAAGCAGAGCTGGGCCACGGCGTTGAACTGTACGTGATTGGTTTGCCGCCCGGCCGCCGCCTGCCGTTGCGCGCCTACCACGCGGCGATGATTTTCAAGAATGGAATTGCCGTCGGGTATTTCGAAGGGCTCTCGCTCTTCGAACGCATGGAAAGCGGCTTCAATTTTTATTACAGCTTTCGCGAAGGCGAAACGGCATGGATTTATGCGCGCACGCTCAGCGTGTTTCGCAAGCTGCTTGGAGTAAGCGCTTTTACGCTCGACCCGTACCAGATTGGTCACGAGAACGAAGAGGGTATTGAATCAGGCGCTTTTTGGTTCTACCGCAAACTTGGCTTTCGCCCGACGCAACCGGAGATAGAGAAGCTGACGGAAAACGAAGAACGGAAGCTTGTTCGGCGGAACTCGTATCGAACCTCGGCTCGTACACTTAGACGGCTTGCAGCTGGGCCAATGATTTGGGAGCTTAACAGCGGGCGTCGCGGCGATTGGGATCGATTTCAGGTTAGGAACATAGGCTTCAATGTTCAGCGGCAGATGGCTGCGCATTTCGCCAGTGATCCGCAAAAGATGCGACAAGGCTCACTGGAAAAGTTGACCCGTTCGCTTGGACTAAGCTTCAAAGGATGGAGTGAGTTTGAAAAGCGGGAGTTGACAGAACTGGCGGTGCCAATTGGGTTGATTCCGAATCTGGATCGCTGGGACGGCGCCGCGAAGCAATTACTGAAGGAAATACTGAGCGCGAAAGTTAAAGGCGATGAGGCGCGCTATTTGAAGTTGATGCAGCGGCATGAACGTTTGCGCAGTGCGATGATTAAGTTGGGAAGTTAACGTTGCGCGGGTGCAACAAATTGATGTCTCATCCTCACCGGGCTTTAGCCCGGTGTCAGAAGAGGATTCGTCCTCGAAACCGTTAAACGGTTTCCGAGTTTTGCGTGCTTGGGGCACCGCGCTGAAGAGCGGTGAGAATTAGATACGGTCCTTAGTAGGTAACTGAAGTTGGGACCTCCGAAACTGCTATCGGTTCATCTTCGCCCCGGCCTGCCAGTAACAAATAAGAGTACAGAGCAATCCCGGTGATTGCGGCGATGCTGAATTTGATCCGGGGGTTGATCGGCGCCGGGGAAATGAAGCCTTCGATTAATCCGGCGACCACGAGGAGCGTTGCTACTCCCATCATCAAGCGCACTGCTTCTTTGCCACGGGTTTTCATCGCCTCGCCGCGTGAGAGATCCCCGGGCATGATCATCGCGCTGCCGATCAATAGTCCGGCGCCGCCTGCCATGAAGATGCACGAAAGTTCAATAACACCGTGCGCCGCCATAAAAGTCACCAGGTCATTGCCGAAGCCGGCACGATGAGTTAGCGCGACGACGGACGCGATGTTGGCGCCGTTGTAGGCAAGGAAAAACAAAGTCCCTACGCCGAAGAGAGCGCCGAAGGCAAATGTGTAGATTGTTACCTGAATGTTGTGAGTGAGAATTGAACTGGCGCCCACCTGGTTGGCTTGGTTCAAGTCTTCCCACCAATGCGTTTTAGTTTCGATCGCGAGCTCGCGAAACGCAGGCGACACTCCCATCAGTTCGGAAAAGTCCGGATCGCGATAGCTGCCGGCGAAACCGATTATGCTGAAGAGCATGAAGACAGAAAACCCAAGGGCGGTGTAGCTCCAGGTGCGGCGGAAGGTGCGCGGAAACTCGCGCAGATAAAAATTACGAATGCGTCGACTGCCCTGGGCGTCGGCGCGATAGATGCGTCCGTGCGCGCGAATTACAAGGCTGTTGAGATAATTTATCAGGCGCGGGTCGCGCGACTCAGCGCGGGCGATTGCGAGATCGGAAGCAGTACGGCGATAGATGCGCCCCAATTCGCGCACCTCTTCGCGGTTCAACCGGCTAAGCGAAGTCGTATTGAGCAACGTCAGCAATTGCTCCAGGCGTTGCCAGGCAGCTTTATGGTTGTTGATGAATCGATCGCTAGACATAATGGGGATTGAAGATTGGCGATTGGCGATTGCCGATTAACAGGATTGCCGATTGCCAATTGCCGACATAACATAACTACGTACTTGGTACTTTGTGCTTAGTTCTTTGTTTGTTCATCTTTTAAGGAAAGGGCTTAGGAGTCGATGACTCTTTCGCACTCGCTTAGAACAATAAGATCAAAGAACCAAGTTCAAAGCTCAAAGTACAAAGTGACAAGTGGAAATTGAAAAGCTCAACTTTGAACCGCTCGTTGAGTGTGTACCAAACTTCAGCGAGGGCCGCAACAGAGAAACGATTGCACTCCTGGGCGAAGCGATTGCTCGCGTCGACACTGCCTGCGTCCTGGACACCCACCTTGATCCGGATCACAACCGCTCGGTAATCACTTTCGTCGCACATCCGCAGCACGTCGTTGCCGCCGCCCTAAACGCAGTTAGCCTTGCCGCGGACCTCATTGACATGCGAAAGCACACCGGGGTTCATCCGCGCCTCGGCGCTACCGATGTGCTCCCGTTTGTTCCCGTAACCGGAGTCACATTAGACGAATGTGCCGCGCTGGCGCATCGCGCGGGAGAGCGCATTGCCCGGGAGCTTTCAATACCGGTTTTCTATTACGAGCGAGCGGCGCTGCGGCCCGAGCGGATAAACCTGGAGGACGTGCGGCGTGGTGCTTTTGAGCTACTGCGTGAGCAGATTGCTGTAGAGCCTTCGCGGGCTCCAGACGTTGGCCCATTACAAGTTCACGAAACAGCGGGCGCGATTGCTGTCGGCGCGCGGCCTTTCCTCATCGCCTTCAATATTAACCTTCAGACGAGCGACGTTGCTGTCGCGCGACAAATTGCTCGGGCAATCCGGGCGCGCCAAGGCGGCCTGCCATTTGTGAAAGCGTTGGGATTCGAGCTGAAGACACGCAGCATGGTTCAAGTTTCAATGAACCTTGTTAATTATGAAGTTACCGGAATGGAAGCCGCGTACGCAGCGGTAAAGAGAGCAGCCGCCGCGTTGAGCGTCGAAGTTGTCAGCACCGAAATCGTTGGCTTGGTCCCGGAAAAAGCTTTGAATGCCGACGCTGAATACTTTTTGAAGCTGGAAGGATTCGGCGAAGACAAAGTGCTCGAAAATCGCATTTCGAAATGTTTGCGGTAAGTTTTAGCGTGCGCAGCACGCGTCCAGCGTAAAGCCTAGGGCGTAAGCCCTAGGTGAGCCGCCGTCAAATGCGTATGAGCCCGCGAAGCGGGCGATAGTCTAATTGGCCTATTGCCCGCGTCGCGGGCTCTCCTATTCTAATTTGAGTTGACCTAGGGCTTACGCCCTAGGCTCTACGCTTTCGCCTGCTTCGCAGGCTTATAACAATCCTCTTTCCTTAACCTGCATATACTTCTCAAGCAGCGCCGGGGCGAGTGCTGCAGCAGTTACATCCAATGCCAGACCGCCTTGCGATTCCACCAGTCGCAGCGCGCCCTCGCGCAAGTGCATGATCTCCTCAGCCACTGATTGCGTGAAAAGTTCCTCGCCGGTTTCCGGGGCATCGCGTACTACCGCTTTCAAATCTCGATCGGCGATCGTTACCACTAAAGGCAAGTGTCGCGGGCGCAGCAATTTCAAAGACGTCAGTAATTCTTTGGACCCTTCTTCGTCGACCAGATCCGTTAACAGCACCACGAGCGAGCGTCGTTTACTGTTGGCGGCAACAAACTCCAAAGCGCGCGCGTAAGACGGCTCAATCATTTCCGGCTCAACTGCATGAAGCGCCTCAAGTGCGGCGTCCATGTGCTCGCGCCCTCGGTTAGGTGGCAAGTACTTTTGAATGCGGCGGCCGAAGACCATTAAGCCGGCATTGTCTCCGCCGCGCGCCGCCGCTGACATGAGCGCCAATGCCGCATGCACCGCGGAGTCGAGCTTTGTTTCCTGATCGATCCGCGCCGTCATCAAGCGGCCGGCGTCGAGGGCAATTAGAATTGTTTGGTCGCGCTCAATCTGATACTGGCGCGTCGTCAACTTGCCGCGCCGCGCGGTAGCGCTCCACGAGATGTGACGCAACTCATCGCCGCGTACATATTCGCGCAAAGACTCAAACTCTCGACCTTCACCGCGCCAGGAAGTTTTGCGGTGAGCAGCGACGAGGGAACGCGCGCCCAGGGCTTTCAGCTCAGCTTCGCGGGCGCGGCGCATGTTTGGATAAACTTTAACTGGGGTTGGCTCACCTACCAGCGTTTGGCACCACACGAGACTCGAGCGCGAAAGAAAGCGCACTGCTGTTTGACCAAATTCAAAGCGACCACGCCTGGGTGGTTTCAATCCATAGACCAGTTGGGCTTCGGTTTGCGCTGCGACTCGCACGGAAGCTTCGCGCGCGCCCATCAGCTTCATCTGTGGCGGATACTCATCTTTGATTCGTAGGGTAATTGGACGCGCGGTGGCATTTTGCAGCTTGATTTGTACGTCGGTCTCTGCGCCGACGGCAAAACGACCGGCAAACTCCCTCGTGATGCGAATTCCTTTGGGGAGCCTACTCCGGCGACCGTCGATAATGGCAAGACTAATGACGAGCAGATCGTAAGCAAGCGTCGCCCAGCGCAGCCACGGGCGTCCCCACGAAAGTGAAAGCGGAACCAGACCGAGAAGGATAAGCAAATAAAAAAATCTACTAAAAACGAAGGGCATCGAAGCTCAGCTTTGTTGCGTTGCGGACGACTCGTTGATGATAGTGATGACAAACCGACAGCCACAGTCGGTGCACATGATCTGGGTAAAAGAACTCGGTTGAGTTGTGCCGCACTTAGGGCAGAGGACTGTCGGGAATAAAGGCCGATCTGCAGAGGCGAATGCTTTGCTATCGATCAAGTCGCCTCGACTCAACCGATGAAAGATCGGCATCATGATCGTAAGTGCTGCAACCAGGATCGCCGTCGTACCGATGGCTTTGAAGATGCCTTCCCCTCTGCCATCGACGTGAATGACAAAAATGATTTGCGCCGCGAGGAAAAAGATCGCAAGAAGTGTCACGGTCCGCGCCCAGACGAACCGCGGCCCCAGTCGAGCGAGTGAGATCAGACATGCTTGCGCGGAGGCGAAGGCGAGTACTCCAACCGTTGCACAGAATTTCCAATAATCTTCATCACTTATTTTTGCCCAAATTCCAATGATGATCAGCAGCGCCGCAAGCACTGCGAGCGCAACCGCAATTCCGGGCAACGTGCGCGCGCTGCGGCCTTCCCAAAGAGCGCCGGCGGCCAGGGCGCAGATGCTGGCAAAGGAAACGGTTACGGTAGTGAGCATGACTCGCCCCTCAAAATCGCCGAAGTTGCCGGAGATAATGACGAATATGCCCAACAAAGCGCTGATGGAGACGGAGCTGATCAAAAACCAGAGGGCAAGTTTTTTCGGAGACATCGCCTTGCAGTATCGCAAGCTGCTAGGTTACGGCGCAAACTATCTGACGGCCCACCTCTATTTCGAGACAACGTCAAACTCTTTATCATCCAACGTTCGATTAGCGACAAACTGTGAAAGTGCTAACGTCCAATCCTGGAGAATACGGCGGCCCAGCGTCTCTACTGACAATTGCAACTTGTAAGAATGCGGTAAGGTCAGCGCGTCGACCGTCTTGAACTCAGAAAATTCCTCGACCAACTTCGTTATCGAATCACCCTGCTTTTGAGTTCTACCCGGCTGATCAGCCATCTGCTGAATGATTCTATGTTCGTACTCTGTGCGTACGTGTCGGAATGTTTCAGCGTCAAAATATACTTTGGTCTTCAAGCCCGAATCATTCCTGGTTTCATATCGAAGCACATACATTTTATGTCCGTGAAGTTTCTTGGTCCCCTCATACTTCAGCACGGCTCTTCTTAAGGTCATATTAAGCAGGGGCCAGGCAGTTGAAAGAGTTCCGGCCAGTAGTCCTTCTCTGAAGGGCATCTCGTGGGCCATAAAGAACTTTCCCAATTCCGATCGCGTGCCTGGCGTCAGTTCTGCTACGGTTAACTTTTTCCCGTCATATCCCATTTTTTCGTGCGGATAGTTCGGAACAGAAAAGGCCATTCCTATCAGGCTTTTGTTGCCTCGAGAAGCGAGCACCGCTTGGCCTTCTGCCTGACCTGAACCACCGATTCGTGCTGCAGCTACGGCACCGCCCAGAATAACTCGACTATTGATGGAAGCCCGCGCTTCTGCGGAGCCAATCGAATCGAGATGCCTGGCGATAACTTGTTCAGCGGTTAAGTCGTCTTCATCGGACAAAACCCTGGCGCCAGAGGTCAGGGAAGCCATTGCCATCAAAAGCAGAAGTAACGTGACCAGGAGTTTCGGAGAAAGAGAGAATTGTCGATTCATTTTTTACCCCTCGATGATTTCTGCAAGGATTAAAAACCGCAATGCTTCGAAAAAACTGGCGCTGCTTCGAATGAAGCAACGCCAGTAGAGTAAAACTACCAGATTCCGAGCTTAGAACTCGAAGCGACCGACAAACTGGACGATTCTTCCAGCGCCGGCGGTAGTCGATTGGCAAAAGTTTGCACTGTTGATAGCGTTCACTGGCTGGCCAAAATTTACGCGATTGAAAAGGTTGAAGAAATCCGCGCGTAGCGTGAACCTCATACCTTCGCGGAAATGATCCAGCGGAATCTGTTTCACCAGGTTGAAGTCAAACTTGCTGAAGCTTGGTCCAACGAAGGCGCCGCGAGCCACATTGCCCTGCCTTCCGATCAATTGATTGGTGCAGGAACCGCCAGTAGCACTCACCACCCCTGCGCATGGGTTTCTGAACAAGTCAGCGGTCGGACCGGTTTGCGTCCGCGCATCAAAACTGGTTGGTGCTGCAAGTCGCGAGAAAGTTCCGACCGGGGCATTGGGATCGGCATAATCAGCCCTTTGCCCAAGGCCAGTTCCCGCGCTATCGGTACCACCAAAAATGCTGTATGGATTACCAGACTGAACCTGGAAAATGCCGCCCATCGACCAGTGTCCGAAAAGGTAGTCCAGAGCTTTGTTTTCAAAGTAGAGCGGCAATTCATAGATGTAGTTCGCCACAAGACGATGACGCGTATCAAATCCTGAATTACCGCGTTCCGCCGTCCATCCCCCAGCAAGACCTGAAGAGTCGCGCGGGAACGTTCGCTCCCCCGCCTGCCCGACTAAAGGATCGGTTGAATCATCGATGGAATGGCTGTAAGTGTAAGCCACTTGAATCTGGCCCAGGCCAAACGATTTATTGGTGAGCCGCTTTGTTAGTCTGAATTGGCCAGAGTGATAATTGGACTGGCCTACTGACAGATTCAACGCCGACTGGAAAAAGGCTGAATTGAGCGAACCATTCAGGAAATTAGTGGTGGTGTTGGTCGGACTAATCGTTCGCGGCGTTCCGCCAACGATGGCGTTGACGCGTGTCACGCTTGTAAGGTTGCCATCGATTACGCGCAACTGATTGTTTCCTTTATTGGCTACGTAATCAGCCTCAAGCAACATGTCATTCCCGATTTGGCGCTGAAAACCAAAGTTCCATGCCTGGGTAATCGGATTAGCAAACTTGCTCTGAAACTGATTGTTGCCAGGGAGAGCAAAGATTACCGGGAAAAGGAAATCGCCGGTGAAACTGAAATCCCTGAAGGAGCCGTTAGCGAAGGCAGTTGGTGTCTGCGTCGGAGGACGTAGGATAGAGCCGACTAACGCCGCATCGAAGCTAGCGGTCGCAGGGAAGTCAGCGAAATCGCGCTGGAATGGGGGATTGGCGCTGGAGTTACTGAACAGGTTACCGAAAACCCGATCATAGAAAATCCCATAACCGCCGCGGACTGACGTTTTGCCCGGACCACCGGTCAACTTAGATATTAATCCGGTGTCCCAGCCTGGGCTCCAGTTAAATCCGAAGCGGGGAGCAAAGTTGTTGTAGTCGTTGTCATAAAGCTTGAGATCAGGATTTGGAGAATTATCGCCCACCAGTTGGAACTCGAAGCCACCCGCAGGAGTGAATCCGCTCGGGTCTTGATCGACAAGTGTGGACATCTGCCCGTTGACTTCAAAGGGCACCCCCTTGATCTCGTAACGCAAGCCGTAGTTCAGCGTGAAGTTTGGTCGAACCCTCCAGGTATCTTGGAAAAAGAGATCAAACTCACGAACTCGATATCCACGGTAGTCGGCCTCAGTGCGGCCACCGTCGCGATTGAAATACTGGGACTGCGACTGCTGTCCAACCAAGCCGTACAGGAAGCTGGCAAAGTTTTGAACCGTGCCCAGCGAGCCCGCAAGACTAAGATCGTTTCCCGCTGCATCAACTAAAATCGGGAAGCCGAAAAGTGCCGGAAGGTTGAAGTTGAGGTTTTCAGCGCGGCCAAAATTGCTGGCGCCGTTCGTATAAACTCGGCGGTGCTCAAATCCAAACTTGAAGTTATGGTCACCTCTAATCCAGGTCATTTGGTCTGCTAAGACCGTCGTGCCAGTAAAACGGAATTGGGTATCAAACGGAGCTATCCCGGTCACTCCCGCAGTCGTGAATCCGATCAAAGATCCGTTGACTCCGCCGAAGCCGGTAGTCGGAAAACTGGCGCCCTGCGCGGCGAAGGCGGCCCTGACGGCATCAACATTAGCCGTTCCAACTCCAGGATCACCTTCACCGTTAAAGAAGAGTTCCGAACGGTTTCCACCAAAGCGCACTTCATTAACTAGATTGGGCGTGATGTTGGTAGTGAGATTTAGCGCGAGCAAAAAAGTACGTTGCGGACTCTTTATTGAGTCGTCAACTGTGGGGAAAGATTCACAGCAAAACTCGAAGTTGCCATTATTAAAATTGAAACTGCCGGTCAAGTTATGTTTTTCCTTTATCCGGTAGTCGACACGCGTGGCAATGCTGTTTGACCTGTCATTGGTCTGGGAACCAAAAGTGAAGTTCTCGAAAACACCCGGAACTGTCCCCTGACCAGGACGGTTTGGCAGCGGATAAATCGCATTGAGCAGAGCAGTTTGCTGAGGGGACACTGGGAATCCAAAAGCATTATTGATGCCGGTTCCCCGAGCATCAATCGTTCCAATGGTTCCGCCCAGATCGAAAAGGCCCAGCCTGGCACGCGCAGTTGGAACCGTGCGCGTGACCGTGAAACCCTGGTCGAAGCGATCTCCTTCGTAGTTAAAGAAAAAGAAAGCTTTGTCGCGGACGATTGGTCCGCCGATTGAAGCGCCGAACTGTCTGCGCTGTTGCGGATTAGCCTTTCCCGAGACGTCAAAGAAGTTGCGCGCATTGAAACGGTCGGAACGATAGTAAATGTAGCCATTGCCGTGAAAGTCATTGGTCCCATTTTTCGTAGCGACGGCAATGATAGCGCCGGTGTTGCGTCCATACTCGGCGTTGAAGTTGCCGGTGATGACGCGAAATTCCTGAGTCGCATCAATGTTAGGTGTGGCGATGCCGCCGGGGATTCCCGGGACATCCGCATCGTTATTGTCGATACCATCGACGAGAAAGTTGTTGTTCCGTTCGCGCTGACCGTTGACGATGAAGCCGCCGATACCGCTTGAGCTAACTGTGCCCGGCGATAGCAGGATCAGTGCACTGGGATCTCTCGATAAGAGCGGAAGATCGATAATTTTCTTGTTATCCAGCAGAGTGGAAAGCTGCTGATCTGTTGTGTTGATTTGGGTCTGCGCATCACCGGCGGTGACTGTCACATTCGCGGTCGCGCCACCCGCGGCAAGCACCAGAGGAACGTCCGTTGTGAAGGCGACGGAAACTTTCACTTCCTTGGTGGTCGCGGCTGAAAACCCGGCAGCGCTCGCCGTGACGGTATAGATGCCAACCTGAAGGTTGGAAATGCTGTAGCTCCCATCGTCCGAAGTAGTGGTTGAGCGTTTTTCGCCCGTGGAATCATTGGTCGCTTCTACGGTTGCGCCTCGGATGAGGCCACCTGCGGAGTCCAGAACATTCCCTTTTAGGTTGCCTGAGGACTGCGCCAGACAAACACTTGCGCTGCTAATCACCATCACCAAAAGAAACACAGCTTGCCCTACTCTTGTAAACATGGATTACTCCTTGAAATTTCGTTGTTTTTTTTATGCTGAGGGGAGAATTTTCTCTGGGGGGTGAAGATTACCGTAAGCAACGATTGTACCGACAACTGCAAGAGACAGTTTTAGGTCAAATTCAAATGCTCACACAGCATTCCCGTCTCTGGTATCCAAGAAACGAAATTAGTATTTTCAATTTTATGGATTAAATCTGCCGCTGAGGTGAAGGTCCGTTCAGAAAAACCGACTTCATCTTGGAACTTCCGCTGACTTCAAAATATCCGTGACTACCGCATCGGGCGTGGCGCCGTCGAGTTCAGCTTCGGCGCGCAGCGATAATCGGTGTCGCAAGACTGGCCGCGAAATATCTCTTACGTCGTCAGGAGTCACAAACTCACGCCCGCGAATTGCTGACAGTGCTTTTGAGCAAAGGAGCAAAGCGACGGACGCGCGCGGGCTCGCTCCATAATGAATGAACGGGTGCGAGCGAGTGCGTCGCACAATATCGACGGCGTAGTGCTGCACGCCAGGCTCCATGCGCACCGCGCTAACGCCCACGCGACAACGGGAAATCGCGTCGGCATCGGCAAGAGGTTGAATCGCTACCTGATCGAGACGCCGTGAATTGAATCCCGCATCCCAATTGGCAACGACTTGCCGCTCATCGGCTTCGTTAGGGTAGTCAAGCAAGATCTTCAAAAGAAAACGATCGAGCTGTGCTTCGGGAAGGGGATAGGTGCCCTCATATTCGATCGGATTCTCAGTCGCGAGCACTGTGAATAGCGGAGAGAGCTGTTGCCCCTCGCCGTCGATCGTTACCTGGCGCTCTTCCATTGCTTCGAGTAATGCCGCCTGAGTTTTAGGTGGGGTGCGATTGATTTCATCTGCTAACAGGATGTCGGTGAATATTGGCCCCTGCCGCAGATTAAAAGTTGAGGTTGAGACGTTGAAGACATTCGTACCAGTAATGTCCGACGGCATCAGATCGGGCGTGAACTGGATGCGGCCGAAGTTTGCATTGATGATCCGAGCGAGGGTTTTGACCGTTAAGGTCTTGGCTGTACCCGGCACGCCTTCTACAAGAGCGTGTCCCTCCGCAAGGAGCGCGATCAGTATCTGCTCGATCGGTCCATCCTGGCCGACGATGACCTTGCGCAGTTCACTTCGAACGTGATTAACGGTTGAGGAGATGTATTCAATCATCTAGTTTCCCTAAGTTGAGTTAATAAACTGAAGTTCGAAGATTTTTGAGCTTAGTACTTTGAACTTAGTACTTGTTCGCTGGCCCGAGTTGAATCATAGCTTTAATCAGTTCAATACCCTTGCGGAACAACAAACTACAAAGTTCAAAGTTCAAAGCACTAAGCTCGTCTTATTGGCGTTGAGTCTGTCGAATATCCCGCGAGCGCATGCGCAGACCGAGCGTGCCCTCAATTTCTCGCAACCGCTTCACCAAAAAAATCGATTGGCGTTCGCTGATAGGTTCTCCGTTAATCGCTCCTTCACATTGTTTCATCAACACTTCCAGAGAGCGCGCTTCCACTGCAGAGCGCGCGGCCACGCGCGAGGCAATTTCGGTCCGCGAGCTGTTGTAGTCAGTTCCAGCATAACGCGCCAGCACGCGGCGTGTGCGCGCGTAAATGTTTTCCAACGCCAAATCAAAAGCCCCAGCGCGCCGTTGCAGCTCGGCCATTGAAGCGACAAACTCCAACGTCGAACGTCGATCGACCTGGACCAGTGGCACCGCCCGGGCGAAACGGCGGCCACGGGTCCAAAGGAGCAGAAGTATCAAAAG
>JBGSYG010000049.1:0-74016 GCA_041750995.1 Pyrinomonadaceae bacterium
CCCAGGCAACTGTTCGGGCTAGTTTGGGATTAGGGTGTGACGACCCAAGCTTGGCGGCGGTCTTCAATGACCCAGGCGCAAACGATCTGTCACACCCAGCGCAAGCTAGAACTTGCTGACTAAACATACAAGGCGCCAAGACGCCAAGTCGCAGAGCAATGTCTAACAGATTAGTAATCATGTGAATTTCCTAACTTGCTTTTCAAATTCTAGTCCAAACCACTCAAGGCCACTGTTTTCGCTCCTTCAGCGCCTCTGCGCCTCAGCGGCTCGGCGCCTTGGCGTCAACGCCCGATACGCCACCGTACTAGCGCTTTGACTTAATCAGACGCTTTTCAATCGCCGTCAAACCGCGCAGCACGAACACGGCCAGTAACGTCACGCCCACAGCCAGCACGAACTGGCGTAAGGCCACGCTGATTCCAACCGCAGCGCACAATAAGATGGACGCAGCCGTAGTAAGTCCTTCGACTTGTTCTGTGCGATCACGACGGAAGATGGTCCCGGCCCCGAGGAAACTGATGCCCGTAACAATGGCTTCTACAATACGAATCGGATCCGAGCTGGCATTAATGCTGCTGTCCATGGCGAATCTGCGCAGCATTGCGTCTGCCAGGCCAACCAGCAAAAGCCGCCGCTCCTGCTACCAGCATTTGTGTGCGAAAGCCCGCCGGCTTGTCAGCCATTTCGCGCTCGAAGCCAATCACCCCGCCAAGCAACATCGCCAGCGCCACTTCGCCCATAATTTCAAACTGCATTAATGAATTAGCCCAGTTCATTTGTCTTCCTTGTTGACGCCTAGCGCTTGTTTGTCAGGCTTGCATTGAGTGCCGCATCCAAACCTTCATAACTGCGATCGGCAAATTTTCTACCGTTGATAAAAATTGCGGGGGTGCCGTCTACACCAATTTTCGACCCGTCCATCTGATCGCGTTGCACTTTTTCCTTAAGTCGATCACTCAAGAGCGCCTGGTCGAATTTTGCTCGATCAAGGTTGAGGCGCGTCGCATACTCCTTCAGCTTATCCACCTGAAGCGCAGATTGATTCTGAAAAAGGATCGCGACGTACTCCCAGTACTTTCCCTGCTCGCGGGCTGCTTCCGCTGCCACTGCGGCCATCAATGCCTCTTTGTGTTGATTGAGCGGATAGTCGCGAATAACAAACTTGACACGTTCACCATACACACCGACTAGCCGTTCAACAATCGGATGCAACTCTGCGCATGCCGGGCATTGCAGATCGGTAAAGACGACCACGGTCGTCGTTGCCGCTGGATTTCCGCGCAGCGGCTGGTCATCAATCGCTATTGTGTACAGGGGCGGCTGCGGTTCGATCAGAAACAACTGCAGCTTCGCTCCCGAACGCAACCGTTCAGCAAGCACCTGCTCCTGTTCGCGTTTCCCTTGCTCGACGAGATACTGAATGATCT
The DNA here is from genome assembly GCA_041750995.1 of Pyrinomonadaceae bacterium. Lineage (GTDB taxonomy): Bacteria > Acidobacteriota > Blastocatellia > Pyrinomonadales > Pyrinomonadaceae > PSRF01. The sequence goes on from JBGSYG010000049.1 coordinate 1,431, forward strand.
GGGTCTTTAAGGTGGGAAAGTCTCCGTTCAGACGTTTCTTGTTCTTCTGGTAAAACTGTTCCGCATCAACGTCGGTGACTGGACCTGTTTTTGATCCTATTTCCGCTTCGACAAGCGCTTTCGTCGTGATGCCGCGCTTGCTTGCCTCATGTTCCAGCAGGACATCGTTGATGCGTTGATCTACTTCCTGTTTTCTGAGGGAAAAAGTTCGTTCCTGAACTGAGAAGATGAGGGGTTTGAGGCTCTCTTCAACGTCCTCTGAAGTAATGCTCTTCCCATTCACCGTTGCAAACACACGTGCTAGATCCTGTTTGTTAGCCGGAGCCGAGACAGGTAGTGGCGAGACGGTGATTTTTGCCGCAGCACGCAAGCGTTGCGCATATGCCTTTGCTGCCTCGCGTTCTCGTTCCTCTTTCAGATAACTCAGTATCTCGCTCTTGACTGAAGCAAATTCAGCGTTGATTTTGGCTTTATTCTGATCAAAGAAAGCCTGCGCCTCAGCTTCAGTGGGAGCGTTCGCCTTCGCGATTATTTCCGTCTGCAGTAAAGCCGTTGTGCTCGTGCCCAGTCTCCTCGTTTCAGCTTCGAGTAAGAGACTATTAATTTGCAGTTCAACCTCTTGTTTTCGCGCTTCTATTACTTCTCGTTGCAGTTCCTTGATGCGCGGGTTGGCGGCAAGCTCAGCGTTGGTGATTTTGATTCCATTAACAGTGGCCAAAACCTCCGGCACCGGCTGCTGAGACTCGCAGCCGCAATCTTCAGCTGCGGCAGCGAGTTTGACTGCTTCCGCTGGAGACGTCGGGGTCGACTGAGCGGACGCGCTAATGCAGAACAACAAAACAAGACCGCAAGTATTTATGAAAGACTTCATAAGGTAACGAATCTGAAATGGTGTGGTGTTGAAGCTTTAGTTAATTAGTGGCAGGGGTTTTGTCGTTTAGTACCGAAGCAAAAACTTTCACCAGCTCTTCTTCCTTTGCCAGCCCGAAAGCCTTTTTCCAAAGTCCCGTTGCTTCGTTGCCGATCACAAGGACGTTGATATGGTTTTTTTTGTCAGGCACGTACTGACCGATTTTGTACAAGGCCCAATCAACGTTTTCTTTCTTGCCGGTCAGAAAATGCCAGCCCGGTTTCGCATGATAAGTTTTGGCATACTCCTTCAATCGCTCAGGCGTGTCAGTAACAGGATCTACTGAGATCGAGAGAATGAAAACGTCCTTGCCGAGCCGATCTCCGGCTGCCTCTTGAAGCTTTTCGAGGTTGCGATTTTTAACTGGACAGGCAGAAGTACAGGTGGCCATGAAGGAGCTGATGACTACGACTTTGCCCTTTAACAGGTCGCTGTAAAAGCGCAATTGCTCGCCATGCTGGTTTACTAGTACAACATCGGAAAAGTACTTTTGTGCCTTGCTGGCGTTTTCAGCCTCCTTCAGCGGTGGCGCGACAGGAGCCTGCGGACTTTGGCCGTAGAGACTTGTTGGGGAGAAGAAGCAGACGATGAATGCCAATACTAAGAGCTTCATACTTCAACCTCAATGCGTTCCTACCCCGGCGTTATCACCAGCGATGATAAGCAGGGTGGCCCGGTTTCACTACCACAAAAATGCCGCGACAAGTAGCAGTCACTTGATCGTGAGCAATCAACTCTCCTTCCACAACCGCCCGATCGGCCTGCGACTCGACTACTCGAGCCACTAGTTTTACCGGCAAATCAGTTGGCGTGGGACGTTTCAGTTTGATTGTGTATTCCGCAGTCACGGTGCGGGGCGGATGGTCCAGTCCAGCTTTTCGCATCAAATGCCAGGCGGCAGTCCAGTTGCAGTGACAATCGAGCACAGTGCCGACGATTCCGCCGCTGAGCATTCCGGTGAATGCTTCGTGATGCGTCTCGGGTTGGAATTCAGCCACGACTTCCTCGCCGTCGCCCGCGGGAAAGCTGCGAATGTGGAGACCCTTTTCATTCTTGGGTCCACATCCAAAGCAGGCGAGATTGGGTGCGTAAGTTTCCTGGATGCTCTTGTCGCTCATTGATGGATGCTACTGTTTGGTCCGGAGCTTAATCCTTAACACTTAACCGCCAAGACGCGGAGACGCCAAGTCGCAGAGGGTGACATTAGAATCTAATAATTCTTCGCAGATCCTATTTTCCATTTTCAAATTCGAGCCGAACCACTCAAGGCCACGGTTTACGCTGTCTTTGCGCCTCTGCGACTCAGCGCCTTGGCGATGAACCCTGCCGCGTCCGGTATCACCATCACTTCCGCGGCAGCATTGCCGCTAACATCTCAAACGAGTCGTGAACTGCGCTGTAAGACGTCTTCAGCTGGGAGTTTGAGCCACGGCGCGCGTGGATGCGAAACTTATTAAGCGCGCTATTGAAGTTCGCCAGCTCCTTCTTGAACTCAGCCTGCTTATCGTCGGCAGTACCGTCGGGCACACCTAATTTGACTATTTCGCGACCGTGCTTGGTTAGCGTCGCGGAGTGTTTGCGAATGCGGCCGAAGTCGTTATTAGGAAGCGCTTCATGCTCCAAAGGATGTAGCACCTCATGAAACTCCTCATACTGTTTCACGCTGAAACCGTGCTGGGCTGCGACGGCTGCCGGCAAGGCGAAAAGTAAAATTCCACAAATGATCCACAGAGAAAATTTAGTCACTCGTTCCTCCACTCGTTGCTTGATCAATAAAGTCGCCGACCATAATCGAAGAAGTTGTGATTAAAGTCCAACGCAGCGCGGAGGAGAAACTGCTCAAGGGGAAAAAGTGTGACCCCGCTGGGGGAATTTAATTCAACCGCAGCGGGGCAAGCACACCTTCCTAACTGATAATTATGTTTCAGGATTGGCGCCCGGTGACCAGACTCATAGTGATAGCGAGGCTTGGGGTTCAAACTTACTGGAACCCGTTTTCGGTTCTTTGCGTCTGAGAAGCGCCGCGGAAATCAAGGTCATCGGCAATGCGACTAGCAAAGGCTCGAGGAAAGTCAACGCAATATTAAACGGGATTTTGTCGTACATCACCTTGAACTGCTTCACCTGTTCTCTTTGCGCTTCGAGTTCGGCAGCACTGGCGCCTGCGGCACGTGCTTTATCGATCGTGTAGGTGCCATATCTTTCGGCAAAGTCGGGCAGGAAATTGAAGTAAATAATCTGCCAGGCGAACACGTAGCAGGCACAGGAGACTAACGTAATCAACAGCCCTACCTTCAATGCTTTTCCAAATGAAATCACACCACCGCCGATATTTTCGCGGTACGAGCGAATCCCGAAAAAGACCATTAAGAAAGATGCGACCATGGTTGAATAACCAATGATCTCGAGTTTGCCGAAGTCGCCGCCTTTCATCAGGGGAATACCGGCAACCATCATCAGCACGAGGATCGCGCCCGAGATTAGCCCGAAGGTTAGAACAATCTTTTTCATGTGCTTGAGCTCCTTTTGTGGTTTGCGAATCGGGCGTAAAACTAGCGCTCAGCCAGAAGTTTGTCGTCATACTTTCGAGTGATTGTTAGGGTGGAAGAAGAAAATCATACTTAAGTTTCAGGTTTCAAGTTTAAGGTTTCACGTTCCCAACCCCCAAGTCTCAGGTCTCAAGACAGCAACCTAATCGCGAAACTTGAAACTTGAAACTCGAAACCCGAAACTTGTTTTTAGGGTATCAACCCAAACTCCTTCCCAATCTGCACGGCTTGGGTCCGTCGCTTTGCGTTCATCTTTTCGAAGAGCCTGCTGGAATGAGTCTTCACGGTGTTCTCACTCACGAATAATTTCTCCGCAATTTCTCGATTGCTGAGCCCGCCCGCGATCAGGCTCAGTATTTCCAGCTCGCGCTTAGTGATGCCTAGCTCAAGCTGCTTCCGCTCGTTAAAGACAAACGTATCCGGCGCGGGCACCTGCACTTCACGCACGACTACCACCTCTTCCTTCCGCGTCAGCTTCAGTCCCAGCCAAATGCCCAGAGCGGCAAACACCACGGCAATGAGTCCGCCATAGATTTCCAGGGAGTGACCGACTATGAGGAAGCGATATTCGATCAGGCGCAGGCCAACGATCAGCAAGCCACCGCACAGTCCATAGATAAGAATGTTACGTTTCAACTGAGTTATGGTAAAAGCAGTGCTCAAATGACAAGACTTAAGATTCCTCAGCCTAAATGCGAACCTAAGATGAAATTTGCGTTATGTATTCGAAGTGATGATGAGGACTTGCTGAAACTCCCCGCATGCTATCGGTTGATTCCTGACGAGGAGGCGGCAAAGTCGAATTACGTCCGGATCGTAGACAATGAAGGTGCAGACTATTTGTATCCCGCGAAGTATTTAGAGTCGTTCGACTGCCTTATGAGAGAGAAAGAGCCTTGTCCGATGTCCCTTAATCTCAGGTAGGCATGGGCAGGCCCCTTCTACCTGCGAGGTTGCCAGGTCGAAACTCAACCTCTCAAGGTTGATTCAGGCCACACATTCTGGCTACTTCTCCTCCAGCTTCCTACCCGCATTCAAGTTATCAAAATTCAAAATCGCGTTGAGCACGAAGGAGTAACTTCCTTTCGTTTGTCCGCGCCACATCGGATTGTTTGAGAACAACACCACATGGCCCTTGCCGGAAGGCACGTCGACAATCATCGGACGTTGCGCGATCTCGTCGCCGCCATCGAGCAGACCCGATACCAGCAGATCCTTATTGTCGGCATAACGGAAGACCACACGCGGCCGAAACTCAACGGGAATGATGTTGATGCCGTTACGCCTTTGTTCGGGCAAGACCGGATAGGCTTCCCAAGTTTCAGCTGTAGGCAATTCCGGAGCTTCAACGGGCACTCTGCCCTGAACAGTATCTGGATCGTCCGTCGTGCCGCGCCCTGTAGCTCTTTGCTCTTTGCGCGGACGACCGCCGCGACCAGAAGCGAAATTACTCACGCCGAAGATCGGTCCGTTGAAACAATAGATCGAAACTGTCTCGGGATAGCCATAAGCAATCGGACTCTTCTCGTCCACTACTTTGGAACGCAGCACCGCTCCGATCGCTTTCAATCGAGTCGAGCGAGTGATGGAAAGTCCTGGCGTGAAACCAGTGCTGACGGCTAAATCGGCTGTGTCCATTGTGCCGATAAAGAGTCCGCCTTCCTTCGTAAACTTCTGCAAGTTCATCAGTCCTGAATATCCCAGCCCCGGGCGCATGTCGTCAGTCGAATCAATCTTTCCCAGGTTAGGAGTCAACGTCGTAGTTTTCCACGGCAAAGCATTGCCCCACATTGGCATCCCGTTAATGATTGCCTCGATGCCGCGGCCGACGGGCGCGAAGATGATCACGTCATACTTGCTTCGCAGATCTGAATCTTTGGCAACATCCTGGGTGCTGATGTAGCTAAAGGGAATCTTCATCTGATCAAGTGCCACGCGCCACCAGCCTTCGTCCTGGGTGTCCATCCAGGTATGCATCAACGCCACACGCGGGGCGCCAATCGCGTGCGTCTTGACCGACGGCGCTACTGCTACTGCATAAATCTGCACGCCTAACTCGTTAGCTGCGCGTTGTAGCTCATTCGCCGAGGCTTTGCGGATGATCAGAGAACCACGATTGAACTTGCGACTTGCTGCTTCGAAAGGCTCCTCCGCGGCTTCCATTGCCACATCTTTCAAACGATAACGAAGCGTTGCGAGCGTGTTATCTGCGGTGTGGTTGATCAGATAGACGGAGCCGTTGCCATTGATAGCCCCCGGCGCTCGCACTTCCGCAGTGATTCGCTCCATCGGCACCGTTAACGTTTTGACGTCGGTAACGCGAACTACCTGAACGTTGCCGAGCTCGCCAAGCGTCCAACCCGTGTCGTCGTAAACATCCTGCTGCGGATCGTTTGGCGCCCAGTACTGATGATCCAGAAGGGCATCGGCGATGCGGCTGTAAGGTTGATCCATGCGCACGATGTAGCTGCCTGTCGGAAATTGCCGTTCCTCAGTCTTGGGGGCAGGCGTCGGACTAGCCGCCGGTGAAGGTGAACTACTGGGAGTTGGCGAGACAGCGGGTGAAGGAGACGGCGTCTCTTTTTTCGCACCGTTCTTCTTTGCTCTAACCATCACCGTGAATGGCGCTGTCGCACGATGGATCTCACACCCTTGAGCTTGCAGTAGTCTTAGCAAATCGGCCTGCCCGCCGGGACGGGGATCGTCCGCGGGAAACACGTATGCCGCCGGCCCTTCATTCTTCGGCTTCTCGATCGAACGCTTACTCTTGAGATAGAAGTTCTTCAGAAAGAGCTTGGAGTTGTTGCTGAAGTAGTGAAGTGAAGTTAACAAGCCCGTCTGCTGATAGTTGTTGTTGTTTCTCTGCGACCATTTCGTCCGTGGCAGTGGCGGATTCTGCCGGAACCAGGTGCGCGAATAATCATCTGGGGAGAGCGTGCGCTCAACTGTATCGGCGCCCGCGTTGCCGAAGGTTTCGTACAGACGGCTGATGCCGTTGTGCGTCGCGGCAATGAACATCAGGTAGCCCGGGGACCAGGTGTCGAAGTTTCCATGAGCGAAAACTCCGGGCATCCCAAACTTAGTCATCTCCGAAACGTTGTTCCAACCGATCAGCTGCCACTCATCCGTGAGAATCGGATCGACCCAGGCGTTATAAGGTCCGTCGCCGATCGTATTGTCGTAAAGATAAGGAACCGACTCGTGCAGATCGTGAAGCACCTGGGCCTTCCAACCAGTGAAGGTGTTCAGCACGTTGCGCGTGAGTTTGAGCGAGAGGCCGATGGCGTCTCGATTGTTGTCGTGTGCGACGTAGTGGCCCCAGTAAACGAGTGGTGGCCAATTCGCCCCCGGGTTTGCGAGATGCCAATTGTAGACATCAACCATGCGATCGCGGCCGTCAACCTCAACCACGGGGGTGATCAACGTGACAACGTTGTCGCGGATTTGTTTGACGTATGGGCTTTCATCGACTGCCAGACGATACGCGAGTTCCATCAGCGCGGTTGGCGACCCTGTTTCGGGCGAGTGAATCGTTCCGGTGATGTAGTAAACGGGAAAAGACGCCGCCACTAGCCGGTCCGCTTCAGCTTCATCCATTCTGATAGTGCGTGGATCGCCGAGCTTAGCCAGGCGCGCGCGATTCTCATCGATCTTTGCGAGCAGAGTTTCGGAGGCGACGGCCACGGCGATCATCTCGCGCCCTTCTTCCGTCGTCCCGATGGAAAAGACTTTGACGCGCGGACTGGCGCGCTCAAGCATGCGCATGTAGCGATAGACTTCGGCCGCATACGGCAATTTGCCAGGCGCGCCGGCGACATCACCAAGCACTGATTTTGGCGTCGGGACATTCGACGATGCCGGCAGGTAATCAGTAAGCGGAGAGTTGAAAAACGTTTCCGTTGTGTACTCCCGAATCTTGCTGGTGTATTGCTCGTCGATGGGTTGCTGCGGGTCGCGACCGGGCTTGATCTGGCCAAAGACGGTTGCTGCGGTGGCAGCGAGCAAGAGTACTGACGTTACGCCAAGGCGCAGAAGGAACGGTTGAGTCATCGTGTCTCCCCAGCTCTCGAAATGTTTTAGTTCTAACTGCCCGACTTGAATCAAGGATAGGAGAAGAGTTTGTAGCCAAAGCCACGCGGCAAGTCAAATCGTTTTGAAACCGAGGGGAGTCCTTCTTCGCAAAACAAAAGTTTCTGGCTTAGTATTTAATGCAAAGTCTCTTTGGAGGCCCCAAATGCCAGGACGGATATTTCAACTTAATACTTCTCCCGGTGGCGTCCCCAAGCTTGCAGTACGTGAAGCCCAGGTGACGGAACTGGGCTTGGAAGGCGACGATCACAAGTTTCCGAACATTCATGGCGGACCTGAGCGCGCAGTTTGTCTCTTCTCCCTCGAACGAATTCAGGAGTTACAAGCCGAAGGACATCCGATCTTTCCGGGAGCAGTTGGCGAGAACGTCACAATCTCCGGAATAGATTGGAGAGACGTTACGCCCGGCCAAAAATTGTTGCTGGGTGAAGAGGTGCTTGTCGAGATCACCAGTTACACGAAGCCATGCAACTCGATTCCCGAGTCGTTTATCGCTGGAGAATATCAACGAATATCGCAAAAACTTCATCCTGGTTACTCGCGAGTTTACGCACGCGTGTTGCGAACAGGACGCATTAAGATAGGCCAGCCAGTTCGGCTCAATGGTCGAACTGAGTAGCTAAACGATCATTTAGATGGCAGAACCGCGAGACAAATCCACGCCCCGCGCTCAACCTCCTGAAGAACTTGCTCCGGTGCAAATCAAACCGTTAAGCAAATCGGCTGGTGGTATCCCGGCGATAGTGTCGGCTGCAAAGAGTGCCTTGCGGGAGATGGGTCCGGGCCGGAGTGTGCGAACGCTATTGAAAATTAATCAGGCGGGGGGATTTGATTGTCCCGGTTGTGCCTGGCCGGAGCCGGACGCCGAAAGATCTCATGCAGAGTTTTGCGAAAACGGCGCCAAGCATGTTGCTGATGAAGCAACGACAAAACGCATCACGCCCGAGTTTTTTGCCAAATGGAGCGTGGCCGATCTCTCAAACCAGAGTGACTACTGGCTCGGTCAACAGGGACGCATTACTCATCCGTTAGTCTTGACTCGCGGTGCGACTCATTATGAAGCGATTGATTGGGATGACGCGTTTGCTTTGCTCGCTAATGAGCTGAATTCACTTGCTTCGCCAGACGAGGCGATTTTCTATACGTCAGGACGCGCTAGTAACGAAGCTGCCTTTCTTTACCAATTGTTCGTCAGACAATTTGGCACCAATAACTTGCCGGACTGTTCCAACATGTGTCACGAGTCGAGCGGCTGGGCGCTAGTGGAAACAATTGGAGCGGGTAAGGGAACTGTAACGTTGGAAGACTTCGATCTCGCGCAGGCCATCTTTGTGATCGGACAGAACCCCGGAACAAATCATCCGCGGATGTTGACGGCGCTGGAACGCGCGAAACGAAACGGTTGCAAGCTTGTGCACATTAATCCGTTGCCCGAAGCGGGGATGACGAACTTCAAACACCCTCAGGAGGTGCTGCGTTGGCTGGGTGGCGGGACTGATCTCGCTGATTTGTTCTTGCAGGTGCGTATCAACGGCGATGTTGCCTTGCTTAAAGGGATTATGAAGGCGGTGCTTGACGCGGAAGCGCACCAGCCGGGCACTGTGCTTGATCTGGAGTTCATTCAAAACTACTGCAGCGGCTTTGAAGAGTTCAGGCAATCGCTCGCCGGTATTGAGTGGTCTGCGATTATCGAACAAAGTGGAATCACGCGTGAACAGATCGAAGCTGCCGCGGAGATCTTTATTCAATCCAAGCGCACGATCTTTTGTTGGGCCATGGGATTGACTCAGCACAAGAACGCCGTCGCTAATATTCAAGAGATCGTAAATCTGATGTTGCTACGTGGGCAGATTGGCAAACCTGGCGCTGGTCTCTGTCCCGTGCGCGGTCATAGCAACGTTCAGGGCGACCGCACGATGGGCATCTCGGAGAGGCCTTTTGATAACTTTCTCGATCGCCTCGGCAATGTTTTTGGTTTCGAGCCGCCGCGAAAGCAGGGCTTCGACACTGTCGCTGCAATTCAGGCGATGCACGACGGAAGAGCAAAAGTGTTTTTTGCTCTTGGTGGAAACTTTCTTTCAGCGACGCCTGACACCGAATATACCGCGGCAGCCTTGCAGCGTTGTCGCCTCACCGCACATGTTTCGACCAAGCTTAATCGCGCGCACCTGATTACCGGAGAACAAGCTCTGATTCTGCCTTGTCTTGGTCGCACCGAAACAGACATTCAGGCGAGCGGTCCGCAATTTGTCACTACGGAAAATTCGATGGCAGTGGTGCAGGCTTCGCGCGGGTTCCTCAAACCTGCATCGCCGCATTTGCTGAGTGAGCCGGCCATCGCCTCTCGGTTAGCTCAAGCAACGCTGGGAACGCGTTCGACTGTTGATTGGCAAAAAATGATTGCCGACTACGATCACACCCGCACCCACATCGAACGGGTAATACCGGACTTCGAAAACTATAACGAGCGGGTGCGGCGGCCAGGGGGCTTCCATCTTCCGTGTGCGCCGCGTGAACGTGTCTTTCACACTAAGAGTGGTAAGGCGGAGTTTACGGTGCATTCTTTGCCGCAACATGATCTCGCACCGGGACAGTTTTTGATGATGACGATTCGCAGCCATGATCAGTTTAATACTTCGGTGTACGGTCTCGACGATCGTTATCGCGGTATCTATAACGGACGGCGCGTGATTTTCCTGAACCCGGATGACATTCTTGAAGCGGGTTTAAGTGCGGGCGAGCTTGTAGATCTTACCAGTCACTTCGAAGGAGAAGAACGAATAGCGCGCCGCTTTACGGTTGTGTCTTACAACATTCCGCGGCGTTGCGCGGCTACATACTTTCCCGAAGCGAATGTACTGGTACCCGTGCGCAGCGTGGCTGAGAAAAGCAATACCCCGGTTTCTAAATCAGTTGTCATCAGCCTGCGGCGTTCTGCGGAGAACGGATGAAAATAAGCGAGAGATTCTGCAATGACGTTTGAGTTGGTTACTAAAGCAGGTGCAACAAAGGCTGAGCTCTATTCCAGTCTCGCAGACCAACTGCGCAGCCTGCTTAAAGGAGAACGCGATGCTGTGGCCAACATGGCTAATTTCGCGTCATTGCTGTTTTATTCGCTGCCGGATCTCAATTGGAGCGGTTTCTACGTATTGAAAGAAAAGCAGCTTGTGCTTGGGCCCTTTCAAGGAAAGCCCGCTTGTATTCGTATCCCAATCGGTGAAGGAGTCTGCGGCACGGCGGCGGCGCGTCGCGAAACAATTCTGGTTGCAAATGTTCACGATTTTCCCGGACACATCGCTTGCGACAGCGCGTCTAACTCAGAGGTCGTGGTCCCGATCGTAGCTGGCGTTGCGTTGATTGGTGTGCTTGACCTGGACAGTCCGCTGTTGTCGAGATTTGACGATGACGATGCGAAAGGACTGAATGAGTTGGTAAAGATATTTATTGAGGCGACCGATCTTGGTGAAGCGGTTAAGAATCATGATTAAAATTCGTAGAGCTGATGCGCGAGGGCACTTCGACTTTCGCTGGTTGAAAACCTTTCACACTTTTTCCTTTGGCGATTACTACGATCCGTCATTCATGGGCTTTCGCAGTCTGCGGGTCATAAACGAAGACTTCGTCCGCGGCGGACGCGGGTTTCCCACACATGGCCACCGCGACATGGAGATCATCACCTACATTCTCTCTGGCGCGCTTGAACATCGCGACAGTATGGGGAATGGCTCCACTATCCGCCCCGGCGATGTGCAGCGCATGTCCGCGGGGACGGGAGTTACTCACTCGGAAGCCAACCCCTCGCGGGACGAGGCGGTGCACCTTTTGCAAATCTGGATCCTGCCGGCAGAGCAGGGGCTGGCACCGAGTTATGAACAGCAGGCCTTTACTGAGGATCAGAAGCAAGGGCGCTTATGTTTAGTCGCCTCAGCCGATGGTCGCGGGGGCTCTGTAACCGTGCATCAGGACGCGAGCGTCTACGCGAGTGTGTTGAGCAAAGATCAGGAGATCGTTCATTCATTAGCGCCCGGGCGACACGCGTGGCTGCAGGTCGCTCGTGGCAGCGTGGCCTTAAATGGGGAGTTACTTAACCAGGGCGATGGGGCAGCGATTAGTGCCGAGGAAAAAGTCTCAATTAATGGCCGCGAGGATTCAGAAGTCTTGTTGTTTGATTTGGCTTAGGCGCGAGCTTTTGCTTTAAGGCCTAAGAGAGCCCCTGTAACAAAAAGATTCGCGCGAGGAGAATCGAACACACGAATACTAACCTGCCTCGTGTTTTCAATCACGCACGGATCTGAGGCAGAGAATTAGCGAGCCGCCATTACTTTGAAGCGACTAGCAAAACACGCAGCGAGGTGCGATAGGAATTAACTTGCGAAACTACCCTGCGAAGATTCCGAAGATCGCCAGAACGATCTCGTCAGTAATCTCCTCCGCAAAGCCACCAGCGCCCATGTCACCTTCAGTCTCAGTTGGCGCTGGGATAGGTGGTGGAGGCGCGGGAACGGATGGAATATCACCCGGGAAGGCAGTTCCCATAAGAACACAAACCAGCGCAATTGCCATTGCGAAGTGTTTCATTGATTCTTCTCCTTATTGGTTGGTGATGCAAGGACTCTTACATCAAATTGTATAGAACATATTCCAAACAGTCCTTGCAAGGAGGCAGGTTGGCGATTAACATCGCGAGCCGTTACTGCAAGTTCTCTTACACTCACAGCGAAGAGGCTCATTCCGCATGAAGATAACCTCCCCTAAGACTAGGGTGTCGCACCTCACCCCGAACGAAGAGGTTCAGGTCAAATGTCGCACCGCACTCGAACTTAAAGATAAGGGTGACTATGAAGGCGCGAAAGACATGATGCGTCCTCGGTGGAAGCGGTTGGGGGAACGACCCGATACGAATGGGTTGTACCCCTCCGTTGCGGCCGAATTTCTTCTGAGCACAGGTATCCTCACTTGTTGGATCGGTAGTAAAGGTCAAATCAGAGAAGCCCAAGAGCACGCGAGAGATCTCATCACGGAGAGTATGACCTTTTATGAATCCGAAGGTGATGCCCTAAAGGTAGCTGCCGCCCGTGTTGAGCTTGCGTATTGTTACTGGTGCGAGGGTTCCCTCGACGAAGCGCGAGTTCTGTTCCGGGAATCGCTCCGAAAGCTAACTGTGGAGGGCAACACGCGAGCTCGCGCTGTACTGGGATTGGCAGTTGTCGAATGGTCGGCGGCACAACTTGGAACGGCCCTCGACCTACTTAGGCAAAACAGTCTTCTTTTTGACAAGATTACAAATCGATCCACGAAAGGGTCTTATCATAGTCAAATTGCCATTATTCTCAGGCATCTGGCTAAAAATGAAAAAAGAGATGAGTACCTGCAAATAGCAATCGGTGAATTTGAGAATGCTGATCGCTGTTTCAAATTAATTAGAAATCACCGCTTTCGTGCCGATGTGAAGAATAATGTTGGGCTTATACTTCTCGATCTCAAGCGATTCAAGGAATCTCACAAATACCTCTTAGAAGCTCGTCGGCTCAGTTCGCTTGTGCGCGACCGGGTACAAACTGCGCAGATTGATGAAAGCAGAGCCCAAGTACTGCTTGCCGAAAACAAACTAAAGGAAGCGGAGTCTGTCGCGGGGGGAGCTGTTTCCGTTCTTGAGCGCAGCGGTCAACAGTGCGTTCTCTCCGAGGTTCTCATCACTCATGGCATTGCTCTCGCTCGTCTAAAAAAGATCGTTCGGGCGCAGTTTACTTTTCAGCGGGCGATCGAGGTTGCACATCACGTTGGCGCTCTGAACAAAGCCGGTCTCGCGGCGCTTACCATGATCGAAGAGCTGCCGGACCTTTCGCCGGAAATCCTGCGCTCGGCTTACGACCGCGCCAGCGACTGGCTCGCGAAATCTCAAAGCCAGGACATCTCGCAACGATTAAATGCAGTGGCGCGTAAGGTGCTGATGAGCGTCGGCGGTGAAGTGAAAGCGGATAAGGCGACCGAAGTTTTGCTTAACAAACCGTGCGATCTGCAGCGCGAAGTTTTGAAGTATGAAGGCAGCTTAATCAAACAGGCATTATCGAAAGTCAACGGCAGCGTAACTCGCGCTGCCGACCTGCTGAATCTCAGTTACCAAGGTCTCGCGTACATTATCGGGACGCGACATAAGGACTTACTGAAGGAACGCTCGCCCATTCGGAGACGTTCCCGCAAAGACTAGATCTGCAACTCACGTGCAGCTAACAAAACCTCCACAGGTTTTTACGGGTCGGCGATGCGCACTGCAGATAGTGCATCACCGGGCGCAGCCCATTCATTTGGTTGGGATTGAATGAAGCTGCGACGACGCCACGCCGGCTTCCGGCGTCACCGAGGACCGGCATCCCTCACATGTGCCGGTCCTTGATTTTTCTAACCCACACCCGTCAACTCCCCAGGCAATGCCCCCACCCCTTTGATGGGCCATGGCGCAAATTTCCTGCCCGCGCCCGCAAAAACTAATGCTTGAACCAAGCATTGCAACGCATGTACTCTAAGTTGTGCGCAATCATTCCACTGTCACCTTCAATCTTTCCCTTACAATCCGGCACGATCCCTCCGTTTAGCCAATGGATCAGCGGCTTCCGCGCCCGAAATTAACGATTAAATGGGAATAAATGGCACCTTGACTACGATGAGCGTTCCCGATCTGCTCCAGTTCCTGGCAGCAGGCCGTAAGACCGGCACGCTCAAATTCGGCCGCGGCAAGGTGGTTAAGGAAATCTATTTTCAGAACGGCCTCATTGTCGGCGCCAACACCAATGATCCCAAAGAGTATTTCGGTCAGGTCCTGATTCATTACGGCAAACTGGATGAAGCCCAACTCCAGGCGGCGATGGAGTTACAACGAAAGTCTGGAGGCAAGCTGGGCGAGATTCTCTCCACCAAAGGCTTTCTCACCGAAGCCGAAGTGTTGGAAATCCTGCGCATCAGAACGCTCGATCTGATTTACGACCTATTTCTTTGGGAAGAAGCACACTTCGAGTTCTTCGATTACGACCCGCTCCCGGACGACATTATTCGCATCGAAGTGGTGCCCACAAATGTGATTATGGAGGGCATCTATCGCATCGACGAGCTGGCGCGCTTTCGCACTTTGATTCCTTCCGAACGCGCGGTACTTGAATTGGTGGCAGGCTGGACTTCGACCCTGAGTATGGGAAAAGAGATCCGGCAGATTCTTTTCTTCCTCGAGAAGCGCATGTCGGTAGCTGAAATTTGCTACAACATGCACGCCTCGTCTTTTCACATTTATGCGCAGCTCTACGAGCTGGTTAGCAAGGGCATTGCCCGCGTTGTGGGCGAAGCAGTTGCGCCTCAGGAGGTCGCCGCCGATACAAGCAATTTGCCGGAAGCGACGGACGAACTTCTATGGATCGCTCGGCGGGAATTGAAGGAAGACAATCTCGAAATGGCTCTCTCGGTGGTTCAGCAGGTGTTGCAGCGAGAGCCCAAAAATGAGGACGCGCAGGCGCTTCTAACTCAGACTGAGGAACTTTTCATCAAGAAGGTTTACGACACGGATTTGTCACCACAGTCCATACCCAACGTTCTTGTGCAGCCAGACAGCCTGACCCATGAACAGATCAGTCCCCAGGAAGGATTTGTTCTGTCGCGCATCAATGGCGTGTGGGATGTGCAGTCGATTCTGTCGATTTGTCCTTTCCGCGAGATGGACAGCTTGCGGATGATGAAGACGCTGCTGGACAAAAAAATTATCGGACTTTGAGGCGAAAAATCAGAAGGCAGAAGGCAGAAGGCAGGAAGCAGAAGGCAGGAGTCAGGAGGCTAGCGTTGAAATCAGGAGCCCTGGGTCTGGAGTCTGGAGTTAGGGAATCAGGAATCAATATTCAATTTACAGCGGCCCATTACGGCCTCCTGCCTCCTGCCTCCTGACTAGTTATTCCCCGCCTGCTTTTGTAACTCCGCTTCACTCTCACTTTTTGCTGGTACCTCGCCCAACACCACGCGCACTGCATGCGTTAAACCGTCGTCAGTCAAGGCAATCTCGTTCCCTTCCAGTTTTGTGTCGTCCAATTCGAGGCTGGCGACGCCACGATGCAAAGCCTGCGGGTTGCTAACTTTGATCCGGTAAATAGTTTTGCCACGCCGATAGGTAATCTCAAATTCGCGCCAGCCCTGCGGGATGCAGGGATCGATCTGAAGGTGCTCGCCGCGTAACTTGAAGCCCAAAATAGATTCGAGTCCAGCGCGGTACATCCAACTCGCGGAACCGGTATACCAGGTCCAACCACCTCGTCCTGTATGGGGTGGCACGGCGTAAACGTCGCCCACGGCTACGTAGGGCTCCACTTTATATTTGTGCAGGCCGGCTCGCGTAGACGCATGATTGATGGGATTCAACAGCGAAAACAATTCGCCGGCTCGTTCGCCGTCACCGAGCATTGCGTAGGCAATGAGCGTCCAGATTGCAGCATGTGTGTATTGGCCTCCGTTCTCGCGAACGCCCGGAACATAGCCCTTGATATACCCAGGATCTAAATCACTTTTATCGAAGGGCGGCGTGAAGAGAATCACGAGACCATCGCCGCGCCGAATTAGATATTCCTCAACCGCCGCCATCGCGCGAACCGCGCGATGATTTTCCGCGGCCCCGGAAATGACGCCCCACGATTGAACGATGGAATCGATCCGGCACTCCTCATTCTGCACTGAACCGAGCGGTGTTCCATCATCGAAGTAGGCGCGCCGGTACCAGTCACCGTCCCAACCATGTTCTTCGAGTGCCTGCTTCAAGTTTTCCAAATGCTTGAGGTAAAGCTCAGCCCTTTTTGTCTCATTTCGCCTTTCGGATAAAGGCGCGAAGCCCGCGAGTGTCGTGTGAAGAAACCAGCCGACCCAAACACTTTCGCCTTTGCCAAGAGGACCTACGCGATTCATGCCGTCGTTCCAATCTCCGCCACCCATTAAGGGCAAGCCGTGCGGGCCGACGGCGAGACTTCGATCAAGCGCGCGGGCACAATGCTCAAAAACAGTGGCCGTTTCTTCCGAGACGACTGGTTGCATGTAACTCTCGTGATCATCCGGCCCGAGCAGCGGCATCTCCAGAAATGGAGTTACTTCATCCAGCACGCTGGCATCGGCAGTAACCGAGATATAAAACGACGTCACGAAGGGCAACCAAAGCAGATCATCAGAGAAGCGTGTGCGTACGCCACGTCCGGTGGGGGGATGCCACCAATGCTGTACGTCGCCTTCTTTGAACTGCCGACCGGACGCGCGAATAATGTGTTCGCGGGCAATTGCAGGGCGGCTGTAAACCAGCGCCATTACGTCCTGTAATTGATCGCGAAATCCAAAGGCGCCTCCAGACTGATAAAAAGCGGAGCGCGCCCAAACGCGACATGACAGGGTCTGGTAAAGCAGCCAGCGATTCAGCATTGTGTTCAGGGCCGCATCGGGTGTTTGCACTTCTACAGTTCCCAATAGTTGGTCCCAATACGAGAGCACTTCTTCAAACGACTCATTCACAACGGTGGGTTGATTGAATTGCGCAATCAGTGTCTCCGCCGCTTCTTTTGATTCGGCTTCACCAAGCAGGAAAATAACTTCGCGTGCCTCGCGCGGTGCGAGCTCAACGGGAATTTGCAGCGCGGCACAGGAGTCGAGTCCAGCGCCATCGCGACCAGTCAGGTGCGTCCGACCCAACGCTGCGGGCCGCGCTGGAGAACCGTTGCGTCCCAGAAACTCTTTCCGATCACAAGTAGCGCTCGAGACTTTTTCGTTAGTCGCCACAAAGGCGACGCGACCGGCAAACTCGTTATTGAACGGATTGCGAGCAAAGATTCGTCCGGTCTCAGGATCGATTTCTGTAATTATGTAAGGGGCCGAATTGCTGCGACCAAAACCCAGCACCAGTTCGTTATATTGCGTGATGGTAAGACGACGATTGCGGTCGGTGCGATTACGCAATCGGAGCAGGGAAATCTTTACGGAACCCTTAAGTGGCGCAAAGACTAACAACTCCTGGGAGATACCATGGCTCGTATGCTCGAACACGGTATAGCCCTGACCATGACGGATGGTGTACGGCTCAGGCTCGCGAATTGGAGCAGGAGTAGTTGACCAAATTGAGCCGGAGTCTTCGTCGCGTAAGTAAATTATTTCTCCGGGAGGATCGCTGACGGCGTCGTTCGACCATGGTGTGAGCCGGTTTTCGCGACTGTTTACTGACCACGTATAACCGGCGCCAGTCTCACTTACCTGAAATCCGAACTCACTTTCGTTCGCGATAATGTTGGACCAGGGAGCTGGAGTCCACTGGTCAGAGCCGAGGACAATTACATATTCACGTCCGCCCTGGTGGAATCCGCCGAGGCCGTTAAAGAAAGTTAGCTCCGGCAAAGCCACTGTTGGTTCGGGATAGCTTTGTGACGCCAAGCGCGGCACGAATGCCGGCGGCAATTGCTCTTCAAGCGCCGAACGTTCGAGCTGGTCTTCGAGCGAGCCGCGTTCAGTAACAATCACAACGCGCGCCACCGCATGCAGCAGAATACGATCCGCTTCCGGCATGATGTCTGCGCGCCTGAGAAAGATACCGCCCGGTTTGTCCTGAAGTGCCTGCAGACCCGTGGTACGTAGTAATAGCTCCAACTCCTTGTGCAGAATCTGCATGTAGTTGGGTGGATGATCGTTGAGGATCACAAGGTCGATCTTCAGACCTTTGTAATGCAGGTATTCGTGGCCGCGCAGGATCTTTCGCACCATCTGGAGATCTTCCAGCCGATTGACGCGCACTAAAAGGATGGGTAAATCGCCGCTGATTGCGTAGGCCCACAGGCTTGATTGAGCTTTAGTGTTTAGCGCCAGGACGTGCGGGCGCGGACGCAATGTCGGATCCGAATAAAGGACGCGCGCAGCAAGCCGTTGGAACAGATGCGCATCCTCGGCATCCAGACTCAAGTGGCTCATCTCCACTTGAGCTTTAGTCCACGACAATCTTGACTCGCGTTCGAAGATATTTGGGTCGTGATATTTATCGGCCAGCATCATTGCTTGTTCGCGACTACTGGCGATGGCAGTGCTAAAGGAGACGCGCGCGGTTTGATTGGGTTTGATGCGCACGCGACGGCGCAGACTGAAAACCGGATCGAGAACTGCGCCTACCGTGTTTGAGAGAGGCCGCTCTTCCATCACCGCGACTGGATCCGCAGGCGTATGACCGCGACCAAGAAAACGCCCGCGATCTGTTTCGTATTGAACAGCTCCGAGCGTGTCGCCCTCTGCAACTACAGCATGGACCGCCCAAACTTTTTCGTCCTCGCGCGCGCGCTGGCGCCGGTGTGCCAAGAGGGCGTTCTCTGCGGCAAAGAATTCCGTCTCGATGAAAAGATTACTGAAGGCCGGATGGGCGGCGTCAGCCTGCTGCGGCGCCAAAACAATTTCCGCATAGCTGGTCAGCTCGATTTCCCGAGTGCGTAGCGAGTTATTTGTTAAGGAAATGCAACGCACTTCCGCGTTATCTTCGGCCGAAACTACGACTTCCATGTGCGTAACGATCCCGGCATCAGTGCGCCAGAAGTCAGCTTTGTCTTCAGAGAAGGAAACCTCGTACGACTGCGCCCGCCGTTGCACCGGTTGATGACCGGCGGACCAAACACTGCCGCTGCGCACGTCGCGCAGGTAAACAAACGCGCCCCAATTGTCGCGCGTCACGTCTTCGCGCCAGCGCGTGACAGCGTTGCGACCACAGGCGGAGTAACCGGAACCCGCTGTTGTGATCATGAGGTGATAGCTTCCGTTGGAGAGGAGTTGCGTGCGGGGTGTTTCCAGGTTTGCGGAGTTGTAGACCCGCGTAACCATGCCGGGCAAGGATCGAATCACACGTCCAGATAGAACTTCCTCTGCGCGCGGGTGTGCTGCTACTACGCCGACGGGAATCCGTTCCTGAAGCAGCAGCTCAGTTGCTTGAACCAGCGGATCGCTATGGAACCGCTCCTCCATGCGTCCATTCAGAAGCGCGTTGTCCAGCGCCACCAGACTCATTCCCTGATGGTGGGTCATCCAAGCGCGAATCATCACGTGCTTTTGATTTTGCGGCAGCCGTTCGTGGGTGTAATCAAGAGCTTCATAAAAACCATAAGCACTTAACGCGCCTTCTTTTGCCAGTACTCGCAAATTCTCCATCGCGGCGCGGGGATGAATCATCGCTGCGAGAACCGTCGCATATGGAGTCACCACCAGGTCCTCGATTAGTCCCCGTTTTAATCCGAGACCCGGAACGCCGAACGGACCGTATTGATAGTTAAGTTGGAGATCGCGCGCATTGTAGGCCGACTCTGAAATACCCCATGGCACGCCGCGCTCCCTGCCATATTCAATCTGCCGCGCGACTACCGCGCGGTACGTCTGATCCAACAGCGTGCCTTCGTACGTGCGTGTCACCAGCAAGGGCATCAGGTATTCAAACATCGTGCCCGTCCAGGAAATGAGTGCCTGACCGCCGTTGACTGAAGTTAACTGCCGGCCCATGCGAAACCAATGTTCCTGAGAAACGTCGCCTTTGGCGATTGCTACAAAACTCGCGAGCCTTGCTTCCGAGGCGAGTAGATCGTAGAACGAATTATCAGCGCGCAATTCGGTGACGTTGTAGCCAATGGCGAACAGCTTGCGCTCTTTGTCAAAGAGAAAGCTGAAATCCATTTCTTCAAAGATCTGTTCGCACTCATGAGCTAGAGATGCCAGACGCGAAAGCAGATCGCGAGCGGCAGTGGCGGCGTTCTCGAGAGCGCTGGTCAAGTCGAGCGGCGACCTATCCTTGACGAGGCCGGTTAAGTTTGATGATTCAGCATTACTCTGCGCCGCGAGTTGTAGGAGAGCACTGTCGATGAGGTCGGGTAGTTGGGCAAGCGTGGGAACAGTGTTTAGGAGTTCATTAATTTCTTGTTCATCTTCGGTTTTCTCGGACGGCGCGTTTGTAAGCAGCGGAGTAATGCTCTTGGCAAATGAGCTAAGGGCCCATGGTGTTAATTCCCTAAGGTCATTCTCGAAAGAGCTAACCTGATGCGAGAATCTTCCTGCCCACCAGCGCAGCTCTTCATAGGTTTCGGCGCCATGCTCATGAGCGAGGGCTTCAACGATGTCTTCAATAATTGAGCCATGACGGCCTAGTGAAGCGAAGAGTGAGGCCCAAGACGTCAACGATTGAGTCGCAGCCGAGTCAAGCAGTTGTTGGCTGGCGGCGATCTCTTCTCGCAGCTCCCGTGCAGTAACGATTTGAGTTCGCTGACGACTCGCGACGATTCGCTCCGCCTCGAAATTAATGGCGGCGAGGGTATCGCTTAACCCACCGAGAATTCTTGCGTCGAACAGTTTCAGATCCGGAACCTCGATATACATCTGCTTCAGAGCGATCAAACTGCCTGCCAGATTCCCGCTATCGACCGTGGAAATATATTGCGGCGCTAGCGGTTGCAGCGTTTTTGTGTCGTACCAATTGAAGAAGTGGCCGTGCAACTTGGTCAGCTTTTGCAGCGTGGCAAAGGAGGATGCTTGTCGCTGCACAAACTCAGCTAATCCGAGGTAACCGAAGTCATGCGCCGACACGGTGGAAAGCAAGAGCATCCCGATGTTTGTAGGCGAGGTTCGATGCGCGACAAACGGTTTGGGATCTTCCTGAAAATTATCGGGCGGCAACCAGTTGTCTTCCGCGCCGACAAAACACTCGAAGAAGCGCCAGGTGCGGCGCGCCACAATGCGCGCGAAACGCAAATCTTCACCCGACATCACCCGCAATGCCCGAGTGGTGGGACGGCTGACGACGTAAGCGACTAATGGCGAGACTGCCCAAATAACGAGGAAAGGCGCCATCACGCTGAGGGCGGTGGGTTGTAAAAGGACTGCGGCAGCGGTAATAACTGCAACGAGAACCTCTGCCGGCAGCATGAACCAAAGAAATTCAGAAAAATTGTGACGGGCCGCATGCTCAGCTTGCGCGGCCGTGACCCACTGCAACAATTTCCGGTGCGAGATCCACTTGCGATACAACGTCCGCACAATCGCATTTACCATCAGATAAGCCTGGTGCGGCAGCAGTGTCAGCGACAATCCGACCTGGGCGGTGTTGGTGCGAATGTCCCCCCAGACAGACCAGAAATGACTTGTCCAGGGAATGCCCCGTGGATGAATCAACAAGCTGGTGGTGACGTGCAGGTAAACCGGAAAAGCAATCACCACGACTGCGAACAAAGACCAGAACAAAGCTGACCCCGGAAAGAAGAGCCATGTGGCAATCAGCCACAGGAATAGTGAAGGAGCAACGAGGCTGCGGCGCAGATTGTCCAAGATTTTCCAGCGTGAGATCAGCGGTAGCCGGTTCGGAACTTTCTTGCCGCCTGCAATAGGCACGCGCGGAAACAGCCAACCCGCAATCTGCCAGTCGCCACGTGTCCAGCGATGCTGGCGCTTGGCATAGGTGTCGTAGTGCGCGGGATAGTCATCGAGCAATTCAATGTCAGTGATTAAAGCAGCGCGAACAAAAAGTGATTCAAAGAGATCATGACTAAGTAAGGAATTTTCGGGCACACGATCATTGAGCGCCGTCTCGAAAGCGTCGACTTCGTAAAGACCCTTTCCCGTGTAGTTTCCTTCCCCAAACAAATCCTGATAGACGTCAGAGACTGCCGTGGTGTAAGGATCGATTCCCGTATTTCCCGAGAAGATGCGTGCGAAGCGCGAACGCGACGCGCTTTGAAGCGCGATGCTGACCCGTGGCTGCAAAATACCATAACCCCGCACGACACGATTTTCTGACGCGTCAAACTGCGGCCGGTTCAGCGGATGAAGCGCAGTGCCCACCAGTTTGCGCGCGACATCACGCGGGAGCTGCGTGTCTGAATCGAGAGTGATAACGAAGCGCACTGACGAATAAAGCTGTGGTTCAGCGGTCTGCAGGATGAAGCTGGTATCGCGCGCTCCGCGCAGAACACGATTAAACTCATGCAGCTTTCCTCGCTTTCGTTCCCACCCCATCCAGGAGTTTTCACTGGAATTCCACAGCCGTCGGCGATGGAACAAGTGAAACGTTTGCAGTCCGTCTCTGCTGTATCGATTGTTTAGTTCCGCTATGCCATTGGCGGCGACGTCAAGGAGCGCCGCATCCTCAGGCATTTGTTCCGCTGGAGCATCCGCAAAGTCACCAAGCAAGGCATAGTGCAAATGCTCATCCTGGTTGGCCAGGAAGTGCACTTCTAGTCTTTCCAGGAGTTCGTGAACCCCTGCTTCGCTCGAAAAAATCGTGGGGATGACGACCATGGTGCGGCCTGCAGCGCCAACACCTTTTGCAGTGTTCATTCGCGGCAGCAGTCTCGGCTTGAACAGGTTTGTCACATCCCAGTTCAGGATGCTGAGAGCGATGTCGCTGGCAGGAATTAAAGCCAGAAGCACAGTTGCAATGAGGATTGCCGTGCTGCCGCCGTGGCGATACATGCGGAGGGAGAGGGAGGCGACGATCAGTGCGGTTAGCAAAAATAGCGTGCCGAGGTAGGCCAGAGCTGGATGTCGAAAACACCAGCGGGTAACGCTCTCTCCCAAACGCGGACGATAGCCAAACATCCCTTCCAGTTGTGGCAAGCCATCATCTACAAAATAGTAGCCGACATGGGTCGAGCGCGCCTCATTGCTTAATTGACCCGCGGCCTTTTCCGCCAGGTTGACGGCCGCTTCGGCGACCTTCAATTCCGAAACATTCACCCGCTTGCTGATTCTTTCCACGACATGCCGGTAGCGGTCGCGTGAAGCGAACTCCATTTTTGCGTAAGCGGCCGCCGGATCCTTAGCCAGCAACGGATCCACCAAACTCACGCTTTCAAAAAACTCTTGCCAGTCGAGGGTCGACAGCAAGCGCATGCTGGTAATGATGTTTCCAATCGTTACCTGGGTGGCAGCTTGTCGTTGATGTTCACCATGAATCACTCGCTCGACCGTTTCGCCCTGATGCTGCAAGCGTTGCTCAAGCCATTCCATCACCGGCATTACGGCGGGATCTTGTTCCCTCAGCCTTTGGATCAGCTGCACGACAAAAGCGTGAGGAATGACCTCACGTTTCTCGAACCGATCTGTGACTAACGACAGCAGAGTGGCAGGTTGCCGGCCGGCCGTTTCCAGCAGTTTGTCCGCAAGCTTGTCAGCGTCTTCGCGCTCTTCGCGAGCCTGCAGAATCAGGACCGCAAGCCGCCGCAGATTTTCAACCAACGCGAGGCGAAGGGTAATCGCCACAGCCCAGAGTTCGCCGATCGATAGCGGCGCAACCCTCTGATAAGCGGTGATGAAGCGACGTAGAGTATTTGTATCGAGCCGACTGTCGGTATGTGCAATTAGCTCGAGTGCGACCGCATAAATGCGTGGAAAGTCTTTAAGTTCCCCGTCGGCAAGTTTAGGAAGCTCGTGATAGTAACTTTTAGGCAGGTCTTCCCGAATCTCACGCAGCTGTTCTTCGATGATGTGGAAGTTGTCGACTAACCATTCGGCGGCGGGAGAGATTGATTGGCCGCTCCGGAGCGACTCGACAAGGGTGCGATAGGCAAAGACAAGTTTGCGATTATTGTCTTCGACTCGAGGTAGGAGCCGGGCACGCCCTTTTCTTCGGACGGTGCGATGTTCCGCCGCCAAAGTCTGAGCGTAGTGCTCCAGTCGCTCGACACTGAACAGCTCTTCGCGGATCGGTTGATCGCTTGCGAAACTCGAAGAGCTCCCAGTGAGTGATGCCAAAACTTCGGCCACGGACATAGCAATTCCGACCCTTGTCATCGAGGAAAAATGAAGCGTACGTCGCGACTGATTAATTGGGGGGCTTCAGAATATCACGAATCAAAGTAGCAGCTATTTATCCTCAGAACAGGCCCAGCAATGACCGGCCGTGGGCAATCGCACGAGAACCTGGAAACAGAATTTTAAGGTCCTAACGTGTGCTTATCTTCCTGATCGGCTTCAGCGTTTGTCAGCTTCTGTCAGATTGAAAAAATGTGACTCTTCAGAATGACTGCTTCCTGACCGAATAAGAGAATCCGCCTGTGAAAAAGCCACAATTCAAGCCTTATTTGCCCGCGCATTGTGCGGAATAGTCGTTGCACTTAGGGCCGGCGATGCGGTGCGTGGTCCCGCACAGTGCTGGTAGGAGCATTGGCTTTTACAGAACACCCGACAATGACGCAAGCAGGGAACAGTGAATCGCTAAGAAGCGTTTACATGTGGTCGGTCACGACTCTTGGCGCGGCCACTGCGGCTTTCTGTGTTTACACGCTGCCCCTGGCACAAATCGACCGCCGCTTTATCATCCTCGGACTCGCGATGCTGATCGGCTCGCGAGTGACGATTGAAATTCCCCGAGCTAAGGGGCACATTTCTGTTTCCGATACTTTCGTTTTCCTGACGCTGCTACTCTTCGGCGGCCAGGCAGCGGTCCTGCTGGCGGCCACCGAAGCTTTCGCTTCTTCGCGCCGCTTTAGTAGAAAGCCGATCGTTGCTTTCTTCAATGCCGGCGTCATGGCGTTTTCCACGGGAGTTACCGCTATAGTCGTGCACCTCGTTTTTGGTCCTGTGACCCAATTGTGGAACAGTTATTCTCCGAATTTGATAGTTGCTCTCTGCGCGATGGCTTTGGTGCAGTACGTGTTCAACTCCGGACTAGTCGCTATTAGCGCAGCGCTGAAGCTTGACCAGCCCGTCTGGTTCACGTGGCGTACAAATTTCCTCTGGACTTCTATTACTTACTTTGCCGGCGCTTCAGCCGCGGCAATTGTTGCTCAACTTATCAGTCAAATCGGGTTCTATGCCTTCCTCGCCCTCGTTCCGATCATCGCCATCATCTATTTAACTTACCGCACTTACCTTAGAAACGTAGAAACTTCGGCTATCCAGGCTGAGCAAGCAAAGCTTCACGTGGAAGAGTTGAACAGCTTCATCGCTGAGCAGGAACGTATCAGCAAGGCGCTTCAGGAGAGCGAAGAACATTTCCGCACCGCTTTTGATTATGCGGCGATCGGAATGGCTCTTGTATCGCCGGCCGGCAACTGGCTGCGTGTTAACCGTTCGTTAAGCGACATTGTCGGTTACAGCGAACATGAATTGTTAGAGTCAGATTTCCAGGCGATCACACACGAGGATGATCTCGGCAACGATCTCGCGCAGATCTATCGCATGTTGTCAGGCGAGCTTCACACTTGTCAGGTCGAGAAACGTTACCTGCACAAGGACGGTCAGGAAGTCTGGGCATTAACGAGTATCTCGCTGGTTCGTGACGCACAAGGTGCGCCACTACACTTTATTTTTCAAATTGAAGACGTCACTGAGCGCAAGCGCGCCGAGGGCGCAATTAAGACTCTTTCACTCGTCGATGAACTGACCGGCCTCTATAACCGGCGCGGCTTTCTCGCATTCTCCGAGCAGCACCTGATCTCTGTGCAACGTGCCAACAAGAGTCTGATGGTGGTTTATGCCGATCTTGACGGGCTGAAACAGATCAACGATTCATTTGGTCATAAGGAAGGGGATCGTGCCCTCATGAAAACGGCTGAGATCTTGCGCGAAACGTTTCGCTCTTCAGACGTCCTCGGTCGTTTGGGCGGGGATGAGTTTACTGTCTTCGCAGCAGTCGAGCCCGAAGGTGGCGTCGAAACTGTTCTCGCCCGTTTGAACGATAAATTTCAAAAATACAATTCGCAGAACCCGTCACCGTACCGACTTTCTATTAGCGTGGGCCTGGCATTCATGCATCCGGATGAATGTCACACTGTGGAGGAGTTAATGGCCCAGGCTGATCAATCGATGTATCAGAACAAGCGTACTAAGAAGGCGAGCATTGCGTGGCGTGAAATGGATGTGCAGAGTTTTTCTGAAGCATTTGCCTAACGAGCGCTTTAGCGATTTTTGTGAGTGGCAGGTTCCTCGACCTGCCTCTTTTGTTTTGTAGTATCCTCGCGGCGCAGATGCTCACCGCGGACACCATCGGGCCCCTGGACGACGTGGCATTGCCGCAGCGTTGGCGCGCGCTCACGATGTTGGCCGCTGCACAACTGCTCTCCATGTCGCTCTGGTTCAGCGGCGCGGCTGTCCTGCCCGCTCTCCGTTCGGAATGGGCGCTGAGCGAGTCGACTGCGGCCTGGTTAACCATTGCCGTGCAACTCGGCTTCGTTGCAGGCACGCTTCTAAGTGCGTTTCTCAATCTACCTGACGTTCTTAGCCCGCGACATTTAGTTGCAAGTTGTGCGGTGTTGGGCGCGGGGGCCAACGCCGCTTTCGGTTATTTTGCAGAAGGACCGCGGCTGGGAATCACCTTGCGGTTCTTGACCGGGATGTTCCTGGCAGGCGTCTACCCTCCGGGAATGAAAATTCTCGCGACCTGGTTTCGTCGCTCACGAGGTCTGGCGCTCGGCGTTCTTGTCGGAGCACTCACCCTCGGCAAAGCGTCTTCTTATCTGATCAATGGCATCGGGAGCGCGAACTGGCGCACCAACATGCTTTTCATTTCCCTTCTGGCGGTGATTGGCGGTCTCGTAATGTTGTGGTTCGTCGAGAACGGACCCTTCGCTCTGGCAATCGCACCTTTTGATTGGCGCCAGGTAATCGAAGTATTTAAAAATCGAGGCGTGCGACTGGCCAGCTTCGGATACTTCGGGCACATGTGGGAGCTATACGCAATGTGGATCTGGGCGCCAGTCATGATCCGCGCGAGTTTGGGGCAGGGAAGTCATCCTGCTCTCGCCGAGGTCGCGTCGTTTCTGGTGATTGGTTGCGGAGCCATTGGCTGTGTTGTCGCCGGCTTGGTAGCGGATCGGATAGGCCGCACGATCGTCACTTCCGTGGCGATGGCTATCAGTGGCAGCTGCTGTTTAATGATTGGCTTTTTATTTGGGGGCAGTCCCGTCTGGATCCTCGTGGTTGCGGCGATCTGGGGCGCGACGGTCGTTGCCGACTCAGCACAGTTCTCGACGTGCGTTACTGAGCTCGGGAACCAGCAGTACCTCGGCACAGCTTTGACGATTCAAACCTCAATCGGTTTCCTGCTGACTACGATTTCAATTGAGCTGGTGCCTCTGTTTTTCAAAATTGCGGGCTGGCGTTACGCATTTGTGATTCTCGCACCTGGACCGTTACTAGGAGTGCTGGCGATGTTGCGTCTTCGTTCGTTACCTGAGGCGAAAAAGATTGCCCACGGACGAAGGTAGCCCGTGAATCCAAATGGGAAACCGCCACGGCGCCGAGGCAGTCGAACTGTTAACCGCCAAGACGCCAAGCCGCAGAGACGCCAAGAAAAATATCAAAAGCATTAAGTTTGACCTCTTAGGAAAGGGCCCATAGCTGTTGATACCTCCTTTGCGCCTCTCGTCTTGGCGCCTTGGCGGTAATTAGGCGGATGATTGCGTAACATTGAGCAGGACATTATGGCTCCGAATCCGGAACTGAAACAAAAAACCCGCAAGATCGTCACGGCGTTGAAGCGCGCTTATCCGGAGGCGAAGTGCGCGCTCAATCACTCCAACGCTTTTGAGCTGCTGATCGCCACCATCCTCTCAGCTCAATGCACTGACGCGCGAGTCAACATCGTGACCGCCGATCTTTTTCGCAAGTATCGAAAGCCGGAGGACTACCTGAAGGTCTCCCCACTCACGCTCCAAAAGGAGATTCGCACGACCGGCTTCTTCCGCAACAAAGCGAAGTCAATCCAAGGCACGGCGAAAATGTTGACTGAAAAATATGCCGGCCACGTGCCACGTACGATGGATGAGATGCTCGAGTTGCCGGGTGTGGCGCGCAAAACCGCCAATGTGGTTTTAGGTAACGCGTTCGGCATCTTGTCCGGTGTTGTTGTCGACACACATGTGACTCGGCTATCGAGACGCCTGAGACTGACGACGCAAAAGCCAGCAGAAAAAATTGAGGATGATTTGGTCGAGCTCGTGCCGAAGAAGGACTGGGTCATCTTCTCGCACCTACTAATCTTTCATGGACGCAACATCTGCAAAGCGCGCAATCCGCTCTGCGCTGATTGTGTCATTGAAAAGTTTTGCCCCTCATCGTTACTGAAGACCGGCGTTCATCCTCCGAGCTAACCGATTGCCGATTGCG
The DNA here is from genome assembly GCA_041750995.1 of Pyrinomonadaceae bacterium. Taxonomy (GTDB): domain Bacteria; phylum Acidobacteriota; class Blastocatellia; order Pyrinomonadales; family Pyrinomonadaceae; genus PSRF01. The sequence goes on from JBGSYG010000049.1 coordinate 30,090, forward strand.
GATGCGGAATGCCAATTAGCCCGTAGCGAAAGAAGCCAATCGGAAATCCGCAATCGCCAATCGGCAATGTAACGGCCCACCGGCTAACGCCTGGTGGTTTACCGACTCTCTGCCGCGACGGGCCAATCTGCAATCGCTAATTGGCAATCGCCATTGCCTGTGCCTGGCGCATCTCGCCGAAGGCCGCTACAATGACGCGTTCCTAAAATCCTGAATGCAAAATCGTTGGCTAACCCCTGCCACGCTACGCCTCGAATGCTGGTTTTTCCGGGTAATTTCCCGCACTTACGCCACTATCGGACTGAAATAGAAGCCCCGGTCCACGCGCCTCTAGCTGAAGGTTTGAGAGGGGGCAGGGTGTGAGTTACCGGTTCCCCTGGCATACCCTCAGCGACGAGCACTTGCTGGATTCGCGCATTAGCGATCTGCAAGTAAAGATCAAAGGCTCCTTCCTCGAACCGCATATCAAGCGGCTCTACAGCGAACTCAACGCCCGCGGCATCCGCTTTAAGCCGCACGTCTGGCTGTCTGAAGAGTGGTTTTCTCCCGATGGCGTACCTGGTATTGCGATTCCGTTTTACCTCGCGCATCCGCGTCTCATCAAATTTGAGCGCAAGCAGATGCTGGAAGTTGAAGGCGGAACGGATCCGGAGTGCATGCGCATTCTTCGTCACGAGGCGGGCCATGCGCTCGACACTGCGTTCCGGTTGCATTTCAAGCGGCAATGGCGCGAGCTCTTCGGCTCGTTCGCACGACCCTATCCCGATTTTTATAAGCCCAAGCCCAAGAGCCGCAACTATGTGCTGCATCTGCCGGCCTGGTACGCGCAGGCCCACCCTGCGGAGGATTTCGCGGAAACGTTTGCCGTGTGGCTCACGCCGCGTTCGCGTTGGCGGCGCCGCTATAAAGGCTGGCCCGCTTTGCGGAAACTTGAATACATCGACGAGGTGATGCAGGAGCTGGCGGGCACGAAACCCCGCAACCGTCTGCGCACGAAGGTCGAGCCCTTGTCGGCTTTGAAGATCACTTTGCGCGAGCACTACCGCCGCAAACGGGAGAAGTATGACTTCGATTGGCCGGCAGTGTACGACCGCGATCTGAAGCGAGTCTTTTCAGATGATCCTCGTCACAAGGGCAAACTGAGCGCTGCGACTTTTTTGCGAAGTGTGCGCCGCGAAGTACGTCAAATTGTCGCCGAAGGAACCGGAGTCCATCAGTACACAATCGACCACGTGCTCGCCAACATGATCGATCGCTGCAAAGACTTGAAGTTGCGAGTAGGTAGCCCGCCGCGGGAAACACGACGTCGCGTCATGATTGTTTTGACAGTTCAGGTAATGAACGTGCTTCATTCAGGTTATCATCGCATCGCCGTATGACCTTTGAACCCAAAAAGAAGCTGCGCATCATCGTGTTGGTACACGAGGATTTGGTGCCGCCTGACTCATTGGACGGACTCAGCGAGAAGGACAAGATCGAGGTTAAGACTGAGTTCGATGTGATCTCCACGTTGAAGAAGATGGGCCACGAAGTCTATCCCGTTGGTTTGTACAACCAGTTGAACGTGATCGGGAATGCCTTGATGGAGCACAAGCCACACGTAGCGTTCAATCTTCTCGAGGAGTTTCACGGTTATCCGCTCTACGATCAGCACGTCGTCAGCTACCTGGAGTTAATGAAGCAGGCATACACAGGATGCAACCCGCGCGGGTTGACCATGGCGCACGATAAAGCGCTGACCAAGATCATTCTTGCCTACCATCGCATTCAGGTCCCTGGTTTTGCGGTGTTTCCGCTAAACCGCAAAGTGCGGCGGCCGAAGCGTCTAAAGTTTCCCTTGCTGGTTAAGTCAATTAGTGAGGAAGGCTCGGTCGGTATCTCGCAAGCGTCAATCGTGCACGACGACGACAAGCTGATTCAGCGAGTTGAGTTCATTCATCGCCAAAATAAGACTGCGGCCATCGCCGAGCAATACATCAAGGGACGCGAAATCTACGTCGGCTTGATTGGAAACCAGAACATCCAAACCTATTCTCCGTGGGAATTGGTGATGGAAAAACTGCCGGAAGGTGCGGAAAACATTGCCACGTTGAAGGTGAAATGGGATCCCACGTACCAGGAACGAGTCGGAGTGGCCACCCGCGCTGCCGATCTTACTCCAGAACAACATAAGACCCTCGAACGCCTCTCCAAGCGCATTTATCGTTACTTGTTTCTTAGTGGTTACGCGCGCCTGGATTACCGGATGACGGAAGAAGGCCAGTTTTACCTGCTCGAAGCGAATCCCAATCCGCAAATTGCCGAAGGTGAAGATTTTGCCGACTCAGCTGCGCATTCAGGTCTGCCTTACGATCAGCTGCTGCAAAAGATAATCTCTGTGGGCTTGAACTACCACGCGGGCCAGTCGTCTTAAAGGCACCTCTCATTTGGGAATCGGCGGTTATTGTCCCTTTCTCTTCAATGTACAAACAATTCAAGTTCGACTTTTTTCCAATGACACTGGGACTCACCCTCCTTTTTGCCCTGACTCTCTATCGGCAAGTCTCCCGCAGCCGAAGTTAGTATTCTTGTCATCACATTGACCGTTGTGTCCCGTGGTGAAACATCCCGCCTCGATCTTCGACGCTCCCCCTCAACTGCATCTGGTGACCTGAACCCTTTCGGTGCGTAGTCGACTAGACTGTTGTGATTCGTCACGAAACAGTCACATTGGTTCTTGTCCTATCTATCTTAGCCCGCTACACTCGCTTAGCTTTCAGATAGTGGCCCCCTCACTTCAGTAAAGAAACAAGCAGTAAACAAAGAAAAAACTTAGGAGAGGATAGTTCCCCTTTCTATGACCCTACGAAACTGGTTTCCCTACGCTATAGCTGCGTCTTTGACCCTCAGCATGATGTCAGTCGCGGTTGTTGCCCAAACCGGCGAGACACGCCAACGCCAAATTGCTTCAACTGATCAAGCTCTAAACCGCGTCGCCGCAAACGACGATCCCGTGGTGCTTTCAGTAGCATCGCCTGCGGATCTCAAGGCAGCATCATTAGCCACGCCAACGGTTGCTTCGGCGAAATTTCAGCAGCTGATGTCAGCGGCGATCGATCAGCGACTGGGCGCTCGTTATTCGTGGGGAGCGACCGGACCCTCGGCCTTTGATTGCTCCGGATTCGTTTGGAGCACGTTCCAGTCAATCGGCATCAATTTTGAGCGCAGTAGCGCTCGTACACTTTGGACACGTTTTACTCCCGCGACTCCTGAAGAAGAAGTGAAGTTTGGTACTTTGGTTTTCTTCAGCAATCTGAGTCATATCGGTATCGTTGCCGATGCGAACGGCTTCTATCATGCCTCGCGACATTACGGCGTAGTTTATTCCCCGTTCAATGATTACTGGATGTCGCGCATCGATGGCTTCCGGCGGGTGCCTCTTTCGGCGGTAACCACGGCTGAATAACAGCCGAACAATTCTCGCTTACAAATCAAAACGCCGGCGCTGCAACCAGCCCGGCGTTTTTGTATGTCTATCTGATTTTAAATCAGCGATTCGAAACGAAACCTGCCTGATGATCGTCGTCCGTAGCTTCCCAAACAGCGACAATCTTCTGAATCGCTACAAAGCAGATCTTCTCGTCCTTATCTTTGAGATGTAGCACCTGGCCCTCTACTCTGATCACTTCGCCCCGCAAGCTAGACGCACTACCGCAATAGAGATCAACTTTCTTGCCGATGAGTCGAGACAGTACATCTTGCATTGGTTTCCTGCTAGTTGGCGTTCTCGCGAAATGTGATCTTGACGAGAGGCACTACGTCCGGGTCGTCCTGCTGCGTACGTTCGAATTCAATCAGATCGTAATAAGCGCACCGCTTCGTTGTCGGGAATTCATGGCAGACAGCGGGACGAGCGTGATAGATGGTGCACTTCCGCGTCTCCGGGTTTAAGAATCGGCACGCCTGGCCAAATATCGGATCAGCCTTGCGCCGCAACACCCGCTCCTTGTTGTAGAAGCGGGTAAATCGCTGCTGGGCCATTTCAAAGGTCAGGCCGAAATGTCTTGCCAGACGGTTAATATCGCGTTTCGTGACCTGCACGCGGTCGTAAATCGAACAACAATAGGCCGGACACTTGTCGCAGTCGTAAGCTTTCGGAAGGGAAATAGTGGGATTAATCATGTTTCCGTTCGTCGCCTTTGCTCGTAAGTATTGTTCGCCTCAACGTCGTTTGGATTTCTTGTACTCGGAAACGAGCAACTTCATAAACTCATCTCGTCTGTCATAAAGACGTTTCGGTTTACGCGGCCGATGCGTGGCTAAAGCATAAGCCGTAATGATCGGAAGCGCCACTGTTGAATCGACGTAGCAAACCACTGCGTCCGGGAGGCGATCTGGATCGACCTTACCCCAGGAGACGGCTTCGCCGGGAGTTGCGCCGGAAAGTCCGCCCGTGTCAGGACGCGCATCAGTGATTTGCAGAAAGTAATCGTGGCCACGTTCATCGATCCCAAGCACTTCCTGGATCTGCGGTTCGGTTTGCAGCATAAAGTTTTTTGGCGAACCACCACCAAGAATGAAAACCCCTGATAGTCCCTTGCGCGTCTTCTGACCTTTACCTTTTCCGGCAGCGTTGCGTTTGGCCGCGAGGACAATGGCTGCGGTCTCATTAACGTCGAGCGAGGGATCGAATGCGAGTTTGAATCCCTGGAGCGCTTTAGCTGCGACATTCATTCCAATCGATGAGTCGCCCGGAGACGACGTGTAAATCGGCACAGCATACTCATACGCCACGCCTAACAGCGACTTCTCTTTTAGACCCAGCGCGCGTTCGCGTTCATGAACATAGCGCCCGCAAAGATAATGAAACTCCGCGGTAGACATGGGCCGCTGAAATTCTTCGGCTTCAATGATCTTGCGAAAAAAAGCGTCTGTGTCTAAGAGCACCGAGTAGTCGAAAAAGATGTCGTAGATGCGGACCACTTCTGCTTCACGCAAAACGATATCAGACGTCTGTGCATTTCCCTGGTGCATGGAAAGGCCGATGCCAAAGTGCGTGTCGTGATAAAGATTTGCGCCCGTGGAAATGATCCAATCGATGAAGCCCGCTTTAATCAGTGGGATTAGCGAAGAAATGCCCAAGCCAGCTGGTGTCAAAGCGCCGGTGAGCGAAACGCCAACCGTCACCTCGGGCTCAAGCATTTTTTTTGTAAAGAGCCGGCACGCTTCACGTAATCGCGCGCCGTTGTAAGCGAGAAATGCTTCGTCTACGAGTTCGGCAATCGTAGTCTTCGAATGAATCGGAGCCGGGTCAATTTTCTTGCCGCTTAGGAATTTGCTTCGTTTAGTTGCCATAGCGAGGTCTTAGTTAAGCTTCTCTCCCACCATGATTGATGTGCGAACTCGGGCAGTGAATACTGATGGACATCAGTCGCTCTGATCGGCTGTGAATCTAGTCAAACAGTTCCGACAGAGGCAGCCTTGATACCGTGACTGGATTTCTGCTAATGCCGCTTCACTGATCTCGGTTGCTGAGCACCAGCAATTCAGGGTGGAGTCTCCGGGGCTGGCATTGGCACCGCAGCCAAACTCTTCGCCGCAGGCGACGCACTTCAATCGCGCTAATCCCGGAGTTGGAACAGGCGTTGACATTAGCTTGTCGTCGATTCGGTTCCATTGTCTTCGGCTGCTCGTCTTACGCGCAGCCGGCCAATCCGTCTTTCATCGGCCTCCAGCACTTCTACTTCCAAACCGCGAAAAGCCAGGTGCTCGCCAGAACGCGGAACCTTTCCCGATTCATTGATCACCAGACCAGCGATGGTTGTGAAATCGTCGGCTTCGATTTCCATATCGAATAACCTTTCGATCTTGCCGATTTCAGTCGAGCCGAGAACTTCGTAGACGCCATCGCTGCCCGCTACGATCTCAGCCTCATCGCCGCCAATGTCCTCGTCTTCAATCTCGCCTACTATCTCTTCCAGAATATCTTCGACTGTGACGAGGCCGGCAACGCCACCGTATTCATCAATTACCATTGATATCTGCACATGGGCCTTCTGCATTTCTTCCAACAAATCGGCAACGGCTTTGGTCTCAGGGACAAAATATACGGGACGCACAAGCGAGGCGATCGACTCGGGCTCCTGACCCTCCGCCCAACATTGCAACAAGTCGCGCACGTAAACGAAACCCTCCACGTTGTCGATCTGATCGCGATAAACGGGCAAGCGTGAATACTTCGACTCGATAATGACATCACGAGCTTCGCGAACGCTCGCAGTAGTTGGAAGGGCCACAATGTCGGGTCGCGGGGTCATCACTTCACCCACCGCCGTATCGCCAAACTCCAGAATCGAGTGAATCAGTTCGCCTTCTTCTTCTTCGAGGATGCCTTCGGCGGCGCCCACATCGATTAGCGCTTGAATATCATCGGCAGTGTCTTCGTCGTCTTCTTCGTCGCCAGCGTCTTGCAACTGTTCCTTGCGTCGCGAGCGGTCAAACCAGCTATGAAAAGGATCCGCGGCGAACGCCATTACCCGGAAAAACGGTCTGATAAGCGGGAGCAGAAATAAGAACGTGGCTTCGGGATCACGATGCGACAACAAGAGCGGAATTAATTGGCGGAAAACACCGGCGAGTACGAGTCCGCTCGCAAGGCCGCCCAACACGTAGCGAGTATTTGAAAAAAGACTTAATGAGATCGAAGTGATTAGAACCGCAACCGCGACGAGAAAGATTTGAATGGCGGCCGAGAGCGTAAAACTGAAACGCTGGCGATTCTCAAGCACCTGGCGGAGAAAAGAAGATCGGGTGTTGGGATCCTCCTCGGCTTCGCTAATCAGGCGCCTTAGGCCGACATCGGTGAGCTGGCTAAAGGCCATGTCGACCGTGGCAAGCAAAGACAGGACAAAAAGCAGCAGAATCGTAAGCAATATCTCAATTTGCATGTGCCGCTAGATATTAAGTCCTAAACGTTCGTTTGTCAGTAGTCGAGAGGGTGCAGAGCGAGAGAGTTCATCTCACTGGCTCAAATTTTTAGTTGTCGCCTTAGACGCAACTCCAGCCGGTTCATCTCGCCTTTGTCGGTCTCGTGGTCATAACCGCAGAGGTGTAAGAGGCCATGCAGGATAAGCTGCGCGATTTCCTCGTCAAGCGTCAGTTGGTTTTCATTAGCTTGAACCGCGGCGCGCTTGAGGGAAATGGCAATGTCCCCAAGATTCGTAGTCGCACCGCCTGTCTCATCACCAGCCGGGAACGACAACACATCCGTGGTTTTGTCGATCCCTCGGAACCGCCGATTCAATTCCTTGATTTGGCGATCTGAGACAAAGGCGATTGTGGCGTTTCCGGACTCGTTGCGAATTGCCTTCAGCGCTTTCTCGCCGAAAGATCGCCAGCCTTCAGGCTCAATGCGAACTTTACGTTGCCGATTAACTACTTCGATCATTAAAGGGAGGGTCGCTAGATGTTGCTCTTCTTGGTGTGGTCTTCGTAAGCGCGGATGATCATTTGTACGAGTTTATGGCGCACGACATCTTTCTCGGTGAAGTAAACAAACTCGATTCCTTCCAGATTCGAGAGCACTCTTTCAGCTTCAATCAAACCACTGCGCTTGCCGGCGGGTAAATCGACTTGGGTGACGTCGCCCGTGATCACGGCCTTCGATCCAAAGCCGATGCGCGTCAGAAACATCTTCATTTGTTCGCTGGTTGTATTTTGGGCTTCATCGAGAATGATGAACGCATCAGAGAGCGTACGTCCGCGCATGAAAGCTAGCGGCGCCACTTCAATCACGCGCTTTTCTAAAAGCCGGGTCACGCGTTCGTAGTCAATCAGATCAAACAAAGCGTCGTAGAGCGGCCGCAGATAAGGATCCACCTTGTCCTGTAAATCGCCCGGGAGAAAACCAAGCTTTTCTCCGGCTTCAACCGCAGGTCGCGCCAGCACAATCCGGTTCACTTGTTTTTGCATCAGCGCCTGGACCGCCATTGCTACTGCCAGATATGTTTTGCCTGTGCCGGCGACGCCAATGCCAAACACAACATCGCGATCCTGGATTGTCTGAATGTATTTTCGTTGCGTGGCTGATTTTGGCGCCACCTGTTTCTTGCCGGCAGGATTGAAGCGCGACTTCGTGTAGTAGTCACGCAAACTGAAAGCGCGATCCTCGGCAATTTGAGCAAAGGCCTCGCGCAACTCGCGATCGGTGAATTGACGACCTTCCTGAAAGAGGGCGGAAAAGTCGTCGAGGATCCCTTCGGCGGTTTCGACGTCGCGCGGGTCGCCATCGATGGAGACGTCTTGTCCGCGCGCATCGATGCGCACGTCGAGCAGGGATTCCAGATACTTTATGTTCTGGTCATGAACACCGAACAGAGTTTCCAGTCCCCGAGGCGGAAGTTCAATCTTCTTCAAGAACTCTCTCTTTCCAATTCAGCTGGATAATTCGCAGGTGATGCTGCGTGAGCATGGGGTAGGGTCAGCGACATAAGTTCATTGCGACGCTACTATAGCGTTCGCGCGCGTGTCAAACCGAGGCAAAGCATTGCTAATAGTCGCCTTGACACCGCAAGGGGGCATCCCTATACTCCGTCACTTGCGCTAGCGGTCAAGTCGCGCACAAGAATCATCAAACGAGTCCGTAACCAGGATGAACGGACAAGCAATATTGGGAGATTTCGATGCCAAATCATAAGTCAGCCGAAAAACGGATGCGCCAGAACGAGAAGCGCAAACAGATTAATCGCAGCAATCGCACGCGCGTTCGTTCGTCAATAAAGAAACTGCGCGGGGCGCTTGCCGGAGACGGTGGAGACGTGACCACCCTGTTGCCGCAGACGGTTTCAACGATCGATAAAGCAGTGCAGAAGGGTGTGTTGCACCGGAACACAGCGGCCCGTTACAAATCAAGACTAACGACCAACGCAAACCAGACAACAAGTAAGTAGTACAACTTTACAAACTGCATGACGCGAGGCGGACCACGAGTTGGTTCGCCTCGCTTTTTGTTTGGGCGGACAACTACGCCGAAGGCGTTAGCGAGTTTCAGCCCAGGGTTGCAGCAACCCTGGGTTCAAGGCGAGTTAATAAAATCGTACGCTGAAAGCGTTGGCTAATAGTGAGTTAATCTATTTTCCCACTCTTTCAGAGTTTCTCCCGCTACTGCGATGGTTTGACTGAAGGTTGAAACAACCTTGGGCTGGGGTTCGCGAACGCTTTAGGAAATTCATCAGGAGACACAATGATTGAACGATCTTACAAAAGCGAAGCGGAGATTGTGAAAGTGGTGCAGGGCTTTGAATCCTGCGTTACCGGGAAAGACAATTTCAGTCACTCCGATCACTTAGCAGTCGCGGTTTGGTATCTACGTCAGGATGAGGAGCAGGCGCTGAACCTGATGCGCGCGAGTCTGCATCGCTTTTTGGATCACTACGATTGCCGCGCCAATTATCACGAGACCCTCACACGTTTTTGGATACTTCTGGTGCGGAGAACGCTGGAAGTCTTGCGGCCCGATCTGGATCTTCTCGACGCTACTAATGCAGTAGTGAACAAACTTAATAGTTCACGAATTGCTTTTGAGTTTTACAGTAAAGAAGTTGTGGAATCGGCCGCCGCAAAGGAAGGCTGGGTAGAACCGGATTTAAAGACGCTTTGAGAAATTCCGTTTGAAGATTGCCAATTGCCAATTGTAAAAGCTTCAGCGAAGAAATCGAACTTACGCTAAATGATTTGATGTGGAAATCGGGATTGATAATCGGCAATCGGCAATTGGCAATCTCCAATCTTAACTGGCTAGCTCGCAGACAAGCATTTCAATCTGCAAACGGGGCGTTGCCTGGGAAGTTTTGATGGCGAGATCAGCAGCGGCAATCAGTTTCAAGCCTTGAGCAATTTTATTGGCATCACTGCGGCGCAGGGTATTGATAAAGGCATCACGCTTAAAAAAGGGCATGGGCACCGTCTTGAAAACATCGGCGCTGGAACCATGCTTGAGAGCTTCTTTCGCGAGGGCCAGCCGGTGGAAGTTGCTGGCTAACACACCAATTAACATCAGCGGTTCGGCGCCACCTTCAAGCAAACGATGCAAAGTTTCGATTGCAGCCTTGCGATTACGGCTCATCAGATGATCGCCTAGTTCGAAGTTGGAAAGCTCGCGGGAGCGACCGATCAAGTCTTCGACCATTGCGAGGCTGATTCGTTTTGAATCCCCAGCGGCCGAGGCTAATTTGTCCAGTTCCGATTGGAGCGTCTGAACATCCGTACCCACAAGCATGATGAGGTCTGACAACGCTTCATTGTCGGCAGTGATCTTCAATGACTTTAGACGATCCTTGACCCATTTCATCGCCTCGCCATCTTTCAATGCTGGACACTCAACCACCAGACAGCTATCGAACAGCGCTTTAGTCAGCAGCTTTCGCTTATCGAGATCCTCCGCATTGAATATCATGACACTGGAAGGCGCCGGGTTTTTCAGATAACGAATCAACCCTGCTTCGTCGGCTTCGCGCACCTTGGCGAAGTCTTTAATTTGCACAACTCGGCGCGTGGACATCATCGGCAACTGTTCAGCGGCCGCGATCGCGCTTGGGGCGCCGCCGCTCAGCAGGCTGAATGTCGCTTCGTTGAACTCCCGGATAAGCGTCTCGCGCAGGGCGGCGTCGCTGATCTCACGGACCGACTCGTCGCGGAGATAGCCTTCGCAACCAACGAGGAGGTAAAGAGGTTCAAGTTGCTCTTGCTTAAGGGCTCGTTGGAGCTCGGCGCGTGTGGCAGTCCTCATTTTTTAGGTCTGGTTTCGACGGTGTTGATTAGAGTAGACACGATGCTCTCGGCAAAACTTCGCGCCATGCGCATCACGGCCGGATCTTCTTCACTGAAAAAGTTGCGCGGGTCGTTCGCGAACTCATACTCACCGCGAAAGACGAAGTTCTGATTGTCGTAAAGGACGCGATTCTGGGTTTGATCGCGAACTGTAACCGCGGCCACGATTGTCACTTCAAAAATCCTCGCGCGTCCTTTGTCGTCGAGCAAAACGCCGGAGAAGTTGAAACTCTTCATCACTCCTTCGATGACTGCGTCGGCGCCTTCGCGTTCGCCCTGTACTTTCAAACCCCGGCCACGGTGAATTAATTCATCCATCACGGCCCCCGTGAAGCGCGATTCAACTTTGTATCGGAGTGCGTCGTTCTGAAAAGCGGGAACCGCGACTGTGCGAATGTGAGTGGGAAGTTGGTTTTTTGTCACCGGCTTATAGCACTCGGTGAAACCGGAAACGATGAGAAGTAACACCAGAAACCCGGAGAGACGCAAAAAGTTTTTCATCAGCAGCTTTTTCTTCGCAGTGTTGATAAATGTCTCCGTGATTCTCTCGCAGGAAAGCGCTGCAAGCAAGCCGCAGTCTTTCCGACTACCTACAAACTTCTGACCGCATCAATCATAACCAGAGTGTCGCGCGCCGGTTTCACGTCGTGGGTGCGGACAATGTGTGCGCCTTTCAAAACAGCAACAGCGATGGTTGCTAGAGTGCCGGACAGGCGTTCTTCAACAGGCGCTGGTTCGCCATCTTTATCGGCAAGTAGGCGTCCAATAAAAGACTTCCGGGATGTTCCGATTAATAAAGTAAAGTCGAGGAAGGCCGCGATTAACTGATCCAGCTTTGCGATCAATTCCAGGTTCTGTTCCTGGCTTTTGCCGAAGCCGATTCCAGGATCTATGGCGATTGACTCGCGCTTCACGCCACGACGTTCGGCCATCGTGATGCTGCTGCCAAGGCTGCTAATTACTTCTTTCATGATATCGGCGACAGGTGGGAGCTTATGCATCGTTACCGGAGTGCCGCGTGAATGCATCAGCACTAGACCTGCTCCTGCCTTAATGACCTCATCGGCAATATGAAAATCAAAACGAAGCGCAGAGATGTCATTAACGATCGTAGCGCCGGCGGCGAGAGCGGCGCGCGCAACTAAAGCTTTTGTTGTATCGATAGAGATTGGCGTGTTGGTGCGGCTAGCTAGGGCTTCGATCACCGGCACAACCCGCGCGATTTCTTCGTCCGCAGTTACGGGCACGGCGCCCGGACGAGTTGATTCCCCTCCAACATCGATGATATCTGCTCCTTCCGCGAGCATCTGCTCGGCGTGGGCCAGGGCTTGGTCAAGGGAAGAGAATTGGGAGCCGTCGCTGAAACTATCAGGCGTGACGTTGAGGATTCCCATCACTAGCGTCCGTTTGCCGATCGGGAGCGTTTTTCCTTTTCCAATGTGCCAGTCGCGAGTCATGAAGGGATGATAGGGGAAGGGGGAAGATGGGAAAAGGGGAAAGGGGAACAGGGGAAAAGGGGAACAGCAACCATTGTCCATTTTTCACTGGGAGAAGACACGCCAAAGCGCCAAGTCACAAAGGCGCAGAGTCGCAAAGAATGAAACGAACTTTGAAATCTGTGCTTTAAACTTTGTTCGCGGATGAAAGTTGAGCGGAAGATGTTCGGGGCTGCCGTAGATGCCGCGGAACAAAGTATTAAGTACTAAGCTCGGTTTACTCTTTGCGACTCTGCGCCTTCGCGTCTTTGCGGTAATCAGTGTTGCGGTTTCGTTTCCTAAATGAAAAGAATGAAAAAATGAGAAATGGAAAATGTCTTCGTCTTCCTACAGTAACAAGCCCCCAAATGAAAAAGGGGAACGGACAAGCATCCATTCCCCCTTCCCCTATTAACCTTTTCCCCTGCTTTAGGCCGGAGCCGGATTGCCTCCGGTGATCGGTGGCAGGATTGGCTTCAATGGTTTGGCCGACGGCTCTTTCAGCTGTGGTCGATCCTCATCGTTTCCACCAAGATCGGGCACTGGCTGCTGTTCATCGAGCGGTAAGCCCGCCACGATACGACGAATCTCAACCGCATCGAGAGTCTCGCGCTCCAACAGACATTCCGACAACTTAACCATCACATCGCGATTCTCTTCGATGATGTTTCGCGCGCGCTGGTATTGCGCGGTGACGATCTTCTTTACCTGCTCGTCAATCTTGATCGCAGTCTCTTCGGAAAAATCCCGATGCTGGGCAATCTCGCGGCCGAGGAAGATTTGCTCTTCCTTCTTGCCGAATGTGAGCGGACCCATCTCTGACATGCCGTATTCACAAACCATCGCGCGCGCGAGTTCAGTTGCGCGTTCGATATCGTTGGAAGCGCCAGTCGTGATGCTGCCGAGAAAAGACTCTTCGGCGATGCGGCCACCCATCAGAATTGCAATTTGGCCCAGCAGGTATTCTTCGCTGTAGTTATGCCGATCACCTTCCGGCAACTGCTGCGTCAGGCCGAGGGCCATGCCGCGCGGAATGATCGTGACCTTGTGCACCGGATCGGCGTTTGGCACTTTCAATCCCACGAGCGTGTGTCCCGCTTCGTGATAAGCCGTGACACGCTTCTCTTCGTTGGAGATGACCATGCTCTTGCGCTCCGCGCCCATCAGGACCTTGTCCTTAGCCAGCTCAAAATCCGCCATCGCCACTAGCTTCTTGTTGTAGCGAGCAGCGTTGAGAGCGGCTTCGTTTACGAGGTTGGCAAGATCGGCTCCAGTGAATCCCGGTGTGCCTCGGGCGATCACGCTGATGTCCACATCATCACCAAGCGGAATCTTACGAGTGTGAACTTTCAGAATCCCCTCGCGGCCACGAACATCTGGTCTGGATACAACGACGCGGCGATCGAACCTGCCGGGGCGAAGTAAGGCGGGATCGAGTACGTCGGGACGGTTTGTCGAAGCGATCAAAATGACGCCGTCGTTTGACTCGAAGCCATCCATCTCAACCAGCAACTGGTTCAGAGTCTGTTCGCGCTCGTCGTGACCACCGCCAAGACCCGCGCCACGGTGGCGGCCTACGGCATCAATCTCATCGATGAAGACAATGCAGGGCGCGTTCTTTTTACCTTGTTCAAACAAGTCGCGCACGCGCGAAGCACCAACACCAACGAACATCTCGACGAAATCAGAACCTGAAATCGAGAAGAAAGGCACGTTGGCCTCACCGGCGATAGCTCGCGCCAGTAAAGTCTTTCCGGTGCCCGGCGGGCCCATCATCAGCACGCCCTTGGGAATGCGGCCGCCGAGTTTTTGAAACTTTTGCGGTTCCTTGAGGAACTCAATAATCTCCTGCAGCTCTTCTTTAGCTTCTTCAACTCCAGCGACGTCCTTAAAAGTCACACGCTTTTGCTGGTTATTAAGAAGTTTAGCGCGCGATTTGCCGAAGCTTAGGGCTTTGTTACCGCCCGACTGCATCTGCCGCAGCATGAAAATCCAGATGCCGATGATAAAAAGGAGGGGCGCCCAAGTGATCAGCATTGGCCAGATGTAACTGCTGGATCCAGAATCGTCTTCAAATTTGTCGACGAGTTTCTTGCCGTCTACCGTCTCATTCGCCTTCTTAAATAATTCGTTCTTAATTTGCTCGTTGGTTAGTTGTACGCGATATTCCTGATTGCGCGTGTCGATTGCAGTAGTTTCGTTCTGTCGAACCGTCAACTGCTTGATCTCGCGAGCATCAATCTTTGTGTACAGTGCGGATAAGTCGATAGCCGTGGAGTTGCGCCCGGTGGGATTAACCACCAGTTTGTAGAGCAGTAAGGCGCCCGCGACTATCAGCAACCAAAAGATTATTTGTCTAGCAGTGGAACTCAATGTCATTAAAGCCTCCGACGCGATCATAACCTAGAACGCGTCCTTTGTCTTTCTCAGACCCGCCGCCGGGAACTGCGATGCCGCCGAAATAAGCGACTCGTTTGGATGCCGCGCGACCAATAGTAGTTGTGCTAACCGTCAACACTCGCCTTGCTAACTTTCGTCCCATACTTCGTGCTTTGGAGATGGCCGAAAAAGCGAAAACCGCCGGCTATTGCCGCGGCGGTGTTGCGACATCGATTCTAGAGAGTGAGACCGTGTTTTTCAACTCTTTTTCCTGAGAGCCATGCCGTTTAGCACAAGCCAGCCGCGTTTTCGTGTCACCTCGCCGCCATCGGGTAGCTGAGCGACGCGGCCGCCCTTATCTCCCGTCAAGAGGCGCTCAATCGCAACCAGGTGCACCATCTCGAGGCGGCGCAGGTGACCGCGTTCGCGCTCAAGCCACAACCGGACAGCCCGCCGTCGCACCGCCGGAGGCGCGGACGCCACGACCTTTACGTTCAAAGCCGAGGTTCCGTTCAGGCTGAGTTCGGCACTTGTCGTGGCTGAGGTCAAGAGCTTTACTGCTTCAAGTGAAAGGACGTCGGCATCCTCGCGCAGGAGCGTGGCTGTACGAGAAAGAGCTTCTACAATTTTGTTATTGAAAGACTGCATTAATGGGAGTAATTGTTTCCGAACCCTAACCCGGGAAAACTCCTCATTTTCATTCATCTCGTCTCTAAGGAAATCGACCCGCAGCGCGTGACAGTAGTCTTCGACGTCTCCCCTTCGCGCCCAAGAGACTAGGGGTCTGCCAAGCTGAAGGTTCGAGCCCGGCTCCAGCGTTCGCACAGACTCGATGCCGCCCAGCCCTTCGGCTGCACTGCCTCGCAAAAGTCGGAGCAGGACAGTCTCTGCCTGATCGTCGAGAGTGTGCGCAGTAAGAATTAATTCTGCCTGCACTTTCCGAGCAGTGGTTTTAAGGAAATTGTAACGAGCTCGGCGCGCAGACTGTTCCAGGTTGTCTCCCGTTTTCGATGCCAGCTTTTGGACGTCAATCCGGCGCACGACAACCGGATAACCCAACTGGCTCGCCAGGCGTTTTACCCAGTCGGCGTCTTCCTTACTTTGTTCACGTATACCATGGTCAAGGTGCGCCACCGTCAATTTCAATGAGAGCTTGCCTCGCTCGATCAATTCATTTAGTCCAAGCAGCAATCCGGTCGAGTCGGCGCCGCCAGACACCGCGACAACAACGGCGGCGTCTCCCGTAGGAAATCCGGCCTGCTTCCATCCGGAAAGGAGCCGTCTCGCAAAGCCGCTGAGATTTGGTACTACTGAGGGTGTTTGGATTTTGCGGGTTTTTGTTTTCAAGCGTGATGATTGTCAAACGTACCTGAGCCATCGTCAACTGCCTGGGATTTCATAACCCGTAGGTGCTCTCCTTGGGCGCCTCTTAGAACCAAACCGCAGAGCGCGCACAGAGGGACGCCCCCTACACACATTCAGTGCCACAAAGTCAGCGGGGGTGGTGTTATCGTTTCAGAACCAGAATTGTCTAGCCGTAAACTGCCCTTTGCCACGCTTTGCTCTAAAAACTCAGGAGGCTGCCATGGAATATTCCTTACTTCAAAGAATGAAAGCTCGAATCGAGCCCGTTCTCCGCGATCGACGAGTCACGCTTTTGGGAATCTTCGGCGTTTTAACTCTGCTGCTGGCCTGCTATCCGGCAACTGAAGTCAGCTATTCAAACGCGCAGGATCCCGGCGCCGCTCAATGGCTGATTGAGTTTAGGACTGGCGACGACAAGGTTCACATGGAAATGCGCCACCGGCGCAGAAGCGAAAAGGGGTTTGGCCATAGCAGCAATGGTTTCATGATCGCTCCTGAGAAGTTATCCGGATTAACTCGCGAACAGGCGATGTCGTCCGGCGCAAACGTGAAGTTCCAACTTCAGCGTGACGCGGGAACGTTCTACTTTGAAGGCTGGTTCAAAGAAGGGAATGGGTCAGGCCACTTCACTTTCAGTCCCAACACATCTTTTGGTGCCGAGCTTAATCGTTTGGGGATTGGCACGCCCACCGCTGAACAGCAACTTTCAATGGCAATACATGACGTGGGCTTCGCTTTAATTAACGAGCTCAAGTCTCAAGGGTACGAGCAGCCGACTCTGCCGCAACTGGTGAAGATGGGCCAACATGGCGTGCACCTCGAGTACGTCCAGGGATTGAAGTCGCTAGGTTACAGCGTCAAGTACATCGACTTTCTGATCAAGATGAGAGACCACGGTGTCACGGTCAACTTCATTCGCGAGCTGGCGAACTTAAACTATACGGGACTTACGGCAGAGGAGTTGATTCGTACACGCGATCATGGTGTGACTGCAAAATACATCAATGAGTTTCGAGCAGCAGGCTACAGCCAACAATCGCTGGAAGACTGGATCAAATTACGCGACCACGGCGTGAGCATGGATTATGTGCAGGAGCTGGACTCGCTTGGCTATTCGCGATTACCGGTTGATGAATTACGGCGGATGAGGGATCACGGAGTCAACGTGTCTTTTATTCGAGAACTTAAGGACGCCGGTTACGACAAGATTCCGGTCGAGCAACTAATTCGCCTTAGAGATCACGGTGTGAACGCCAAATTCATTCAGAAGATGAAGGACCTTGGGCATAAGGATCTTACCCTTGACGAGTACGTGCGTTTGCGTGATCGCGGCGAGCGGTATGAGTTAGGCAGATGGCAGATGGCAGATGACGGAAGGCGGAATGCTAGTTTCAAACTCAAGTCCCAAGTCCCAAGTCCCAAATCCCAAGTCCCAAGGCTCCAGCTTTTCCGGCTTAACTAGCGCATGAGTCTTCAGACTTGAGACTGGGAACTGAAATCTGAGATCTGAGATCTGCGATCTGAAATCTGAGACCTGAAACCTGAGATTGAGACCTAATTATGAAGTCACTCTTTAAGTCGCAGGGGCGCGCGTTCGCGCTCCTGTTTGTTATAACGCTGATGCTCGCCGGAGCTTGCCCGCAAGCTCGCGCGCAGGACGCGAGTAGCCAAGCCTACGTCGAGACCTTGCAGTTAGCCATGGCAAAGTCCGAAGCGCAGGATTGGAAAGAAGCAGCAGCCGCCTGGCAACGGGTGGTCGAGGCTAATCCAGTCAATGCAAGGTTCTGGAATTCATTTGGCGATGCGGCTTACGGAAACAAAGACTATCGCCGAGCGATTCAGGCGTACGAGAAAGCGCTGGAACTCGGCGCCGGTTTTCCTTCAAATGCTGCTTACAACATCGCCTGTTGCTATGCCTTGCTAGGCGAAAAAGAACAGGCCTTTAAGTGGCTGCAAAAAGCTTTCGACATGGGCTTTCGCAATCTAGCTCACTCCCAAACCGACTCAGACCTGCAATCCCTCCATGCTGATCCTCGCTTTAATAAGATCGTAGGGCTCGCCGACGTGAGCAAGATGACGCGTGATGAGGGCTGGAGGTTCGACCTCGCCCTGCTCGCGCGCGAAGTGAAACGTAAGGGATACGCACCGGGAGTGGCCCGCCAGTTCTCAAAGGAAGAATTCGATGTCGCAGTGGGCAAACTGAACAACGACATTCCAAAACTCACTGACTCACAGATTCTGATCGAACTAATGAAGCTGATGAGGAAACTCGGTGACGGCCACACTGGGATTCTCGGCAGACTTGAGAACGCTGAGGCCGCCCTCGCAGTCCCGCTACAGTTCTACCTCTTTAAGGAAGGGCTGTTTGTGATCGCTTCAGATCCGCAGCACAAAGACTTGTTGGGCGCTCAGGTTTTACAATTTGGCAACAGCTCTGTGACGCAGGTAATGCAGGCCCTCGATCCCTTGATGTCGCGGGACAATGATTTCTGGCCGAATCAGGTCGGGCCTTATCGCATGCGAAGCCTGCCGTTACTGCATGGCCTGGGCCTAATTCCGGATGCCGGAAAAGTGAATCTCGCTATTAAAGATGCGCAAGGGAAAGAACGAGTGGTAACGGTGGCAGCAAACAGAGACTTTCCTAACATCTGGAACGACTTTCCCAAATCCTGGATAAGTTACGCCGGCACACTTGGCAAGCCGCTTCCGCTTTACTTGAAAAATATGGCTGGCGCTTATTGGTTTGAGTACTTGCCCGAAAGCAAAGTGCTCTACTTCCAATACAATCGCGTCCGGAACGAAGGCGAAGAATCTCTCGCTAAATTTACCGAGCGGCTATTCAAGTTTGTCTCCGAGAATGAAGTCGACAAACTAGTCATTGACATGCGCTGGAACAATGGTGGCAACACATTTCTCAGCCAGCCATTGCTCTACGGCTTGATCCGGAACGACAAGATTAATAAACGCGGCAAGTTGTTCGTGATCATCGGGCGGCGTACCTTCTCCGCAGCGCAAAACACGACGACGTTTTTTGAGCGACACACCGAAGCCATTTTTGTTGGGGAGCCGACTGGTTCCAGCCCCAACTTCGTCGGCGAAGAAACTGTCTTTACGCTCCCCTACAGCAAGGTACTGGCGAACGTTTCCGATCTTTACTGGCAGAGCGCCTGGCCGATGGATTACCGGACGTGGATCGCGCCGCAAATCTATGCGCCTCCGACGTTCGCCGCCTTCAGCGCGGGCCGAGATCCGGCACTGGAAGCAATCATCAGCTTAAAGCAATGAAGATGAGGGCAATCGCCAACCCCCAATCGGCAATCGCCCTTTGCAGTTCACTGCCTTCCGGTTTACAGTTTCGCCTGTCGCCCCAGCGGGGCATCCAAATGACAAGTGAAACACTCTAAAAAGTTCTCCCTAAAATTTGTTTTGAGGAAATCTATGAAACTTAGAAACTCTTTGTGTGTGCTGATCCTGGTCGCTTTCGCGGCACAGGCTGTTCCAGTTTTCGCAGACGAAGGCATGTGGCCGTTTAATAACGTACCGCGCGCCGAAATTCAGAAGAAATATAATTTCAAAATTACGGACGACTGGCTGCGTAAAGTTCAACTCGCATCCGTTCGCTTCAATAATGGCGGCTCCGGCTCGTTTGTCTCGCCCAACGGCCTGGTGCTGACGAATTATCATATTGTCGAAGACATTGTCGGTGAATTGAGTACGGCCCAAAAAGATTACGCGAAGGAGGGATTCGTCGCTCACAGTCAGGGTGATGAGCTGAAAGCGGAAGGTCTTGAGCTCAATGTCTTGGAAAGTCTTGAAGACGTCAGCGAACGCGTTCAGCGTTCTGTTAACGCAAACATGTCGGCCGCGGAGGCCAATGCTGCGCGCCGCGCCGCCATCAGCGCCATCGAGAGTGAATCAAACAAGGCAACCGGTCTGCGCAGCGACGTCGTCACGCTCTATCAGGGCGGACAATACAATCTGTATCGCTATAAGAAATATACGGATGTGCGGCTCGTATTTGTGCCCGAGTTTCAAGCGGCATTCTTCGGTGGAGATCCCGATAATTTCAACTTTCCCCGATTCAATATCGACATGGCGTTAGTGCGCGTTTACGAAAACGGTCAGCCGGTCAACGTCGACAACTATTTCAAGTGGTCTCAGGCTGGAGCCAAGAGCGGTGAACTCGTCTTCGTCACCGGCCATCCCGGTTCGACCTCGCGCCTGAATACTGTTGCCCATCTGGAGTCGTTGCGGGACGTGAGCATTCCGCTTTTGCTGCGGATGCTGGAAACACGTCGCGACATGCTCAAGCAATACATGGCTCAGGGTGAGGAACAGACTCGCCGCGCACAAAACGAGCTCAACAGCATTGAAAACTCCATCAAGGTTTACAAAGGCCAGATGGGCGGTTTGCGTGATCCGCGTCTGATGGCGCGCAAGCAAAAAGCGGAAGATGCACTGAGAGCATCGATCGCTGCTGATGCAGCTAAACAAACAAAGTACGGAGACGCCTGGGAAGCCATCGGCAAGGCCCATAAAGGACTGTCAGCCTATGCGAAGGATCGCCGTTTCATCGATCTGGGCGCGGGCTTTAATACCTCGCTCTTCAGTTATGCGCGAACGCTCGTACGGCTCGCTGAAGAGAATGAAAAACCCAATGCCGAACGCTTGCCGGAGTTTGGCGACGCCCGGCGGGCTTCACTTGAAGCTTCACTTTTTACGCAATCACCGTTTTACGAAGACTTCGAAAAGCTGAAGTTGGCTAACTCGCTCACCTTCATGCGCGACGCCTACGGCGCCAATCATTCGTTAGTGCAGAAGGTGCTGAAAGGAAAAACTCCCGAAGCCCGCGCTGCCGAACTGATCGACGGAAGCAAACTGAAGGATTCTGAGTTTCGCCGGCAACTGGCGAAGGGCGGCAAGGCGGCGATTGAGTCCTCTGACGACCCGATAATCCAACTGGCTCGCAGCATCGACAAAGAATCGCGCGTGGCGCGCAAGCGTTACGAAGACGAGGTGCTCGGAGTCGAGCGGGCCAGTTATGCCAAGATTGCGCAGGCACTCTTTGACACCGAAGGAACCAAACTCTATCCCGACGCCACCTTTACCCTTCGTCTCTCCTACGGCGCCGTAAAGGGTTACAACGAAAACGGCAAGTTTGTGTCGCCGTTTACGACGCTTGGTGGGCTCTATGCGAGATCTGCGAAACTGAAGAAGTTCCCCTGGGTCTTGCCACCGCGCTGGGTGGAACAGAAGTCGAAAGTAAATTTGACGACGCCATTCAATTTCGTTTCTACAAACGACATCATCGGTGGCAACAGTGGTTCTCCGACTATCAATAAGAACCGCGAACTGGTTGGCTTGATCTTTGACGGCAACATTCAATCGCTCGTCGGCAACTTTGATTACGATGAGTCGGTGAACCGGTCGATTTCAGTCGATTCGCGCGGGATGCTGGAGGTCTTACGGAATGTTTTCGGCGCCGATGAGATTGTCGAAGAGCTTACTAAATAAGTCCGAAGTCCAAAGTACAAGGTCCAACGTCCGATCGCGGGCGTTGGACTTTCTGCGTTACAGGACTGTAGGGGCGTCCCTCCGTGGGCGCCCCGAATCGGCTGCGCTGGTGCGGCGGGACGAAGCCGCCGCCTTGTATCTTACATCCGACGGCAAAGCCATAACGCAGCTGGACTTCTTTGGGCGCAAGCCACGAACCATGTTAGTCTAGCCCTGTCGCACCGCCCCAAATCACCTCATTGAGCTAATTCCAAACCGGAATTTTTTGTCCGCATTCTGCTCCTTTGAGGTGAATTATGTCAGTTGCTCCCGCACCTGCCCCGTCAGCCCCAACAATTCTCGTAATTGAAGACTACGCTGATACTCGTGAACTGATTTCCTCGCTGCTTCGCAAGAATGGCTATCACGTGCTTGAAGCCGAAGACGGCGTGGAAGGCTTGCTAAAGGCGAGCGCCAGTTACCCTGATTTGGTGATAATGGATTTGGCCTTGCCGGAAATGGATGGCGTTGAGACCTCGCGACGCATCCGTCAGATGCCGAAGCTTTCCCGGACCCCAATCTTTGTCATCAGCGCCCTGCTCACGAAGGAGGTTGAAGCAGATGCACGCGCGGCGGGCTGTACTGAGGTCTTTGCGAAGCCGTTCGAAGTTCACGAGCTGATCGACCGAGTTAGGGCCGTTGTCGGTAGTTGACCAGGCAACGCTGGAATGAAGAATAGGACGGCGGCCAGACTTCAATCAAGAATTTATTGTGTGGCTAACAACGAGAACTTATGAATTTAAATGGTTGGGGTCTGCTCTTGAGTTCTAATCAAAGACACCAGGGTTTAGGCCTTTTCCAGGTTCGCATATTTCTGCACCAATTTCTTCTGCCCATAACCTGGGAAAGTCACGGTCAACTTTAATCCGTCACCAATGCCTTCGCGCCGCAGTACGAGGCCACGCCCATATTTGGCGTGACGCACATAAGAGCCTGGTGCAAATTCCGGCGAGGCCGCCGGTTCAGATTTGATGTTTCGGGTTTCGGACTGCGAACCGCCGGCTCTCTTTCCAAAACTAGCTTCTTTGCGCGCAAACACAGTTGGTCTTGCGCCACCGCTCGCTTGGCCAAACTGTTGCCCGCGTTGCTTAAAAAACTCGGCAATCGATTCGGCGCTGTCGTAAGTCTTACCCTCGTATTTCTTACGTTCCTTTCGTGGCTCGCTCGAGGGATAGTCGATGGCTGCGGAACCGCGCGCGAAAGAAAGCCATGAATTGCCGCGTGTCAGGTCTTCCATCAAATCAAGCGGCATTTCGTTTAAAAATTGAGAAGGCTCGGAAGGCAACTCCTCGCCATACACGCGACGCTTCATTGCATGCGTGACATACAAAAATCTTTCGGCACGCGTCATGGCGACGTAGCAAAGACGCCGCTCTTCCTCCATCTCGGCGGGATCGGTTGCCGAGCGAGAGTGCGGGAAGAGTCCATCTTCAAGGCCCACAATGAAGACTAACGGAAACTCCAAACCCTTCGCCGAGTGGGCTGTCATGAGGGTGACCGGAGCATCGCCTTTGTACTGATCTGTGTCTGAGACAAGGGCTGAATGATCGATGAAGTCGCGCAAGCCCTCGATACCTTGATCGTCGTAATCAACCGCGGCATTAACCAGCTCTTGCAGATTCTCCAAACGTGCTTCAGCTTCGTCGGTAGCTTCCGACTTAAGAGCATTCTCGTAACCGCTGTTCAGGATCGCTGCCTTGACTATCTCTGAGACCGATTCCGCGACTTCGAGACGAGGAGGAGGGGAGACAGGGAGAAGGGGAGACTCGGAGACGGGTCCTAAGTCAGTTTCGAGTTGCGAGTTTCGTGTTTCGAGACTCCCTTGCGGACTTTGGACATTGGACATTGGACCTTGGACTTCGCCAGACATGACGCCCAGATCCCGGACAAGCTTTCGGAAACTCTTCAGCGCTGAGATCGCTCGTGAGCCGAGGTTCTCGGGGTTCTCGATAATCAAGGAGATGGCTTCCCAGGCAGTGACTGATGATTCCAGTGCCCGGCGCTCTATTTCCTCGATGGTCTGCTTGCCGATACCTCGTGGCGGGCTGTTGATAACCCGAGCCAGGGCGATCGAATCGTTCGGATTCAAAGCGAGCTTGAGATACGCGACTATGTCGCGCACTTCCATCCGTTCGTAAAACGAAAAGCCCCCGACGATGTTGTACTGTAAACCCGCGCGCCGCATCGCTTCCTCGAAGACGCGTGATTGAGAATTTGTGCGGTAGAGGACGGCACTGCGCAGATCGTATTGTTCCTGGCGGTGCTCAAGAATTTTCGACGAAACGAAGCGCGCTTCTGATTCAGCATCAAACGCCTGGTAGTAACGAACGCGATCACCGGCAGGGTTCGAGGTCCAGAGCTTTTTGCCTTTGCGTTCGGTATTGTTTTTGACGACCGCTCCCGCAACATCGAGAATCGTTTGCGTTGATCGATAGTTTTGTTCCAGGCGAATTATCTTTGTATCGGGAAAGTGCTGCTCAAAGTTGAGGATATTCGTAATGTCGGCGCCCCGCCATTTGTAAATCGACTGATCCTCGTCGCCAACCACACAAATGTTCTGCTGCTTCTCAGTAAGAAAGCGAATTAAAGCAAACTGGAGTGAGTTTGTATCCTGGTACTCGTCAACAAGAATGTAGCGAAACTTATTGTTGTATTTCTCCCGTACTTCGTTAACCTTTCGCAGTAAACGGACAGCTTTGATTAGAAGGTCGTCGAAATCGAGCGCGGTGTTTGCGCGCAATCGTTCTTCGTAGAGTTTGTAAACGCGCGCGATTGAAGCGCGCCGCTCATCGACATATTCAGAGCGCGCTGTGTAAGCCTCGACATCCTCGCCACGATTCTTGGCTCCGCTGATTGCGCTCTGTACCGAACGCGGCCCCAGCTTTTTGTCGTCGTAACCAAGGTCGCGAATGCAGTTTTTGGTGAGGCGCAGCGAGTCGTCCTGATCGTAGATGGTGAAAGCCCGGGTATAGTTCTCCTTAAGCTTTTCAATGTCCTGGCGCAAAATGCGAACGCAGAGACTATGGAAGGTCGAAACCAGGGGCGTGCCTTCAATATATTCCCCGTGCAAGAGCCTTTGCACGCGGGATCGCATTTCCTGCGCCGCTTTGTTGGTAAAAGTGACTGCGAGGATGTTCCAGGTTGGAACCTTCTTATCGGCGATCAAATAAGCGATGCGATGGGCGATTACGCGAGTCTTGCCGGATCCGGCCCCTGCGAGGATCAGTAAGGGACCTTCGGTAGCGAGGACAGCTTGTCTTTGTTCTTCGTTGAGCGAAGCGAGAAAATCAGTCATTAGAATTCATGCGCCATTTAAGCACACGAAATGATCGACGCAAAACTGGTCCACCGTTTTTGAGGATTGCAAACTCTTGCTAGTGAAAGGCAGGGTTCAAAGTACAAAGTCCAATCTTGGACCATCGATGCGGCAAGTCTCTAAGCGATTGGTGTTGAGGTCTCTGACCCCCGGTGCGCGGCAAGTCTCTGACTTGCCGAAGGTGTCTTAAAATTTCAATAGGGTCTTTGACCCTAGTTTGGGAGGTCGTAGACCTGGGCATCTGGATAGAAATCCGGACGGCAAGTCAGAGACTTGCCGCGCACCGGGGGTCAGAGACCTCAACACCAATCGTTCAGGGACTTGCCGCGCATTAGTCACTACATTCTTTGGACCCGGGACGATGGGCTTAGGCTTTGTGGCGGTGAGCTTTTTCCCTCTTCAACAACTGCTGCTTTCGATCCAGGCCCCAACGGTAGCCACCCAGGCTCTTGTCTTCGCGAATGACGCGGTGACAGGGAATCACTAAAGCCACCGGATTAGTAGCGCAAGCGCGGGCGACCGCGCGGACTGCGCTTGGCCGGCCAATTGAAGCGGCCACTTCGCCATAAGACATCGTCGAGCCATAAGGAATTTGCTGTAGTGCCTGCCATACCTGTCTCTGAAAAGCAGTGGCCCGAATATCAAGTGGCAGGGAGAGGTGCGGCTGTTTGCCATCCAAATGCTCCACAATCTGCTTCACCATTTTTGTGAGCATCTGATCGTCGTTATGAGTCTCTGCCGCCGCATATTCTTTTTTCAGATTAGCTTCCAGATCGCTAACCTTGTCACCCAACGTCACCGAGCAAAGGCCTTTGCTGGTTGCTGCGACTAAGAGGTAACCGAGCGGTGATTCGGCAATAGCGTAATCGATTCGCGCGGTGGCACCGGCGCGACTGTAGGTTGCCGGTGTCATTCCCAATTCAGCATCGGCGCGTTCGTAGAGCCGGCTGCTCGACCCGTAGCCCGCATCGTACATCGCCGTGGTGACAGATTTTCCGCCACGCACGCCGGTCTTGAACCGGTTGGTACGGCAAGCCTCGGAAAATTCACGAGGCGTTACGCCCATAATGTTTTTGAACGTGCGCTGCAGGTGAAATGAGCTTAGGCCGAGACGGCTTCCGAGAGTTTCGAGATCCATCGTCTCCTCGAGACTTTCTTCGATCAGGCGGCATGCGCGTCGCACCAATTCAACTTGGGGGTCGCCGGCAAGTTGTTTCTCTGGCTGACAACGTTTGCAGGGTCGGAAGCCGGATTGTTGAGCCGCTTCAGGCAGGGAAAAGAAAGACACTCGATCGCGTCGCGGACGGCGCGCCGGACACGAGGGCCGGCAATAGATGCCGGTTGAGGAGACCGCGAAAACGAATTGTCCGTCAAATTGCGAGTCGCGCGTCTCGACTGCATTCCAAAATAGATCCTGTTGGTCGTTCGCGCTCGTCATTTTTTGTTCCAGCAATGCACTCATATTAGCACCTCCAAAACTTTTAGAACCTCGGAACGTGGCGATACTAATAGGTTGCGAATTGTGAATCTATCCGCTTCTTGCGGGTCAAACCGGGAGTCAGAAGGCAGGAGTCAGGAGTCAGAAGGCAGAAGGCAGAAGGCAGAAAGCAGAAGGCAGAAGGCAGTTGTAAGTAGAGCGTTCTCTCGTAGGCAGTCCTGCGGTGCAGCTACGACGAGCTACTGCCTTCTGCCTACGGCCTCCTGCCTTCCGCCTCCTGGCTCCTGACTCCTGACTCCTGACTCCTGATCTATTCAACCGTCACTGACTTCGCCAGGTTGCGGGGTTGGTCGACGTCACAGCCACGGCGCACGGCGATGTGGTAAGCAAGCAATTGCAAAGGAATGACTGAGAGCAAGGGCGAGAGAAGATCGCTTGAGGGTGGAATTTCGATCACGTAGTCAGACACTGCGGAAGACATCGTATCGCCTTCAGTTAAGACTGAAATGACAATGCCTTCGCGGGCTTTTACTTCCACTATGTTCGAATGGGTCTTCTCATAACGCAGCTCGGAAGCGCGATTTCCTTCCTCACGCGTATTAATGAAAAGCACCGGCAGGCGCTCATCGATCAGCGCGTTCGGCCCGTGTTTCATCTCCCCAGCCGGATAACCCTCCGCGTGGATGTAAGAAATCTCTTTTAGTTTCAATGCGCCTTCGAGAGCCACCGGAAAATTAATCCCGCGCCCCAGATACAGAAAGTCGGTCGCGCGGAAGAATTCCTTTGACAGCTCTTCCATTTGATCCGATTCGTTCAGCAAGTGTTCTAGTTTTACCGGCAACTCGGCGAGTTGTTGCGCATGGTGCTGCGCCTGTTCGGCCGATAAGGTACCGCGAATCTCTCCGAGATACAGTCCCAGCAAATACAATGCAATCATCTGCGACGTGAAAGCCTTCGTCGAGGCGACGCCGATTTCCGGACCCGCATGGGTGAGGATGGTGCCGTCCGCCTCGCGCATGATCATTGACCCTTGCACATTACAAATGGCGAGGACTTTAGCGTTACGTTCTTTAGCTTCACGGAGTGCGGCGATGGTGTCAGCCGTTTCACCTGATTGCGAGATCACTAATAACAGCGAATTTTCGTCGATCACCGGATCGCGATAACGGAATTCGGACGCGTAATCGATATCAACAGGAATTCGCGCCAGTTGTTCGATCATGTACTTACCCGCGAGTCCGGCATGCCAGGAAGTTCCACACGCAGCAATCTTGATTGAGGAGAAACGCTTAAAGTCGCTTTCGGTGATGTTCTTCATCTCATCGAGAAAGACACGTCCGGAATCGAGCGAGATGCGGCCCTGCACGGTGTCGCGCACGGCACGGGGCTGTTCGTAGATCTCCTTCAACATGAAATGCTTGAAGCCGCCCTTCTCCGCCATGATTGGATCCCAGGTAATGCGCTGGATCGCCGGCTGCACCGCAGCACCGTTAAAATCGGTTACTTGCACCGCATCTTTCGTCAGGATGGCAATCTCGCCATCACCAAGAAAAAACACGTCGCGCGTGTGCTGAAGAATCGGTGGAATGTCTGACGCGACGAAGTACTCGCGATCGCCAAGGCCAATCACTACGGGTGGACCCTGGCGCACGGCAATGATGGTGTCAGGCTCATCTGAATTGATAATCGACAGCGCAAAAATGCCACGCAGCTCAAGCGCGGTGTGATGCACTGCCTTCTCAAAACTCTCGCCCTCTTTTAAATACTCTTCGATAAGGTGCGCGATGATCTCGGTATCAGTCTCGGTTACAAACTGGTGATCGAGTCGACTGAGTCGTTCTTTCAGTTGAATATAGTTTTCTATGATTCCGTTGTGGACGACGACTACGCGGCCGGTGCAATCGCGATGAGGGTGAGCATTCTCTTCAGTGGGACGGCCGTGAGTTGCCCAGCGCGTGTGACCGATTCCATAGGTGCCATCGAGCGGCGTCAAACGAATCGCCTCTTCGAGATTACGCAGCTTGCCTTTTGCGCGACGAATCTCCAGCTCGTGGTCTTCGTTAACTACAGCAATTCCTGCTGAGTCGTAACCGCGATACTCGAGCTTTCGCAGCCCGTCGATGATCAACGGCACTACTTGTTTGTTGCCAACATAACCCACGATTCCGCACATAGAGTTTTTACCTTAACCGGCGTCTTTCTTTAGTCTTTTCTTAACCACTGCGGGCACTCCAGCAACAAGCGAGTTTTCCGGAACATCTTCGGTTACCACTGAACCCGCTGCCGTTACCGCGCCGTCGCCAACCGAAACCGGGGCGACGAGCATTGTATCAGAGCCGATTTTTACGTTGTTGCCGATGCTGGTCTGGTGTTTGTTCTTACCATCGTAGTTGCAAGTAACAGTGCCGGCGCCGATGTTTGTTCCCGTTCCGATGGTTGCGTCACCGAGATAGGTGAGATGCATCGACTTCGACTTCCGACCGAGTCGAGATTTCTTTACTTCGACAAAATTGCCGACTGCTGAACCTTCCTCGAGGTGTGCGCCCATGCGCAGGTGAGCAAACGGACCGACCGAACAGTTTGACTCGACAGTGGAATCGACGATCACGCAGTGATCTTTAATCGTCACATTGTCGCCAATCCGGGAATTCGAAATCCTCGTGCCGGATCGCACGACACAGTTTTCGCCTATTACACTTGGACCTTCGATGATGACATCGGGATGAATTACGCAGTCACGGCCGATTTGTGCCGCGGCGCTAATGTAAGCGTGTCCGGGATCAATAAAGGTTACGCCGGCAAGCATCAAGCTGCGAACGGTGCTGCGACGCATCAGGTTCTCGAATTCCGCGAGTTCTGCGCGTGAATTGATGCCCGAAACTTCCCGAGAATCGTTGATCACAAACAGCTCAATTTTCTCGCCACCGGCTAAGAGAATCGCGGGCGCATCCGTTAAATAGTATTCCTGTTGCTGATTGTGGGGTTGGACCTGCTCAAGGGCTTTGAAGAGCTTAGCTGTGTCAAAGCAGTAAATGCCGGAGTTGATCTCGCGAATCAGCTTCTCCTCTTCACTGGCGTCTTTCTGTTCCACGATGCGCGAAAAACCGTTATCACTGTCGCGCACGACGCGGCCGTAGCCCGTCGCGTTTTCCAGTTTCACAGTAAGTATCGAACAAGCGGCTCCCGTCGCGATGTGATGCTCAACTAACTTCCACAACGTTTCTTCCCGAACCAGAGGCACATCCCCTGACAAGATTAGGAGCGTCGACTCGGCGCCTTGCAAAACTTCGCGCGCAGACCTCACGGCATCGCCGGTGCCGCGCTGTTCACGTTGCAGAGCAAAGCCGACCAACTCATCGTTGTTCGCCTCTAAACGGACGGCCGCTTCGACGCTTTCCGCCTGATGCCCCACCACTACAAAGACTTTTCTCGGCTGGAGCGCGAGGGCCTTTTGCACGACGTGAGCGATGATCGGCCGGCCGCCGAGCTCGTGCAGCACTTTGGCCTTCTGGGACTTCATTCGAGTTCCCATTCCGGCGGCCATGATTAGCACATCAAGCGGGCGTTGTTGTTGGAGGGTCAATCGCGGATCTCTTTCGGTCACTAGGCTGAAACCACCGGTCGTGACGCGGCCTGTCGCCAGCAGGCAAACACTACAGCGGCAAGGCGGTCGGAATCGTGGCGGGCTTTCTCACCCTCATCAAGCAGCGCCGCGCGCACGACTTCTGCTTCGCCATCCAAACCTGCTTCGAAGTTCTCGCCTTCGATTCCGATCTGGTGGGCGCCTTCAACAGCGTAACGGGCGCGCTGCGCTTTACTGGCAGGTTGATCGTTTACAACTACAAAATCAAAATGAATTTCCGGGGCGTAGGTCTTTACAGTCTCCAAATGCTGCCGGGCCGTGTAACCGTCGGTCTCACCAGGTTGAGTCATTAGGTTACAAATGAAAATCTTGATTGCGCGCGAGTCACCAATCGCCCGCGCCATGCGCGCCACCAGCAGATTAGGCAGAATGCTGGTGTAGAGCGAACCGGGGCCAACTGTGATCACGTCGGCCTTTCTAATTGCCGCGAGAGCGTCGGGAAGCGGTAAACATGTCTCCGGCTCCAGACGCAAGGAACGGATTTTTGAAAGCGATGCCGTAATTTGGGTTTCGCCCTGAGCGATTGAGCCGTCTTCGAGTTCCGCTACGAGACGCACATCATTAATCGTCGCCGGATAGATGTGCCCTTTACTGGCGAGTACTTCGGAGGACAAGCGTACGGCTTCGACAAAATCGCCGGTTACTTCCGTTAATGCCGCAAGGAACAAATTTCCGAAGCTGTGTCCGCCGAGAGCGCCTTCGCCTCGGAAGCGATGCTTGAAAAGCCTCGATAGGAGGGTCGAATCTTCTGAGAGGGCGATCATGCAGTTGCGAATGTCACCGGGAGGAAGCATCTGCAACTCTTCGCGCAGCCGGCCGGAACTGCCACCGTCATCCGAGACGGTAACAATTGCTGCCAGGTTTTCGATCCAGGCGTCATCTGTCTGCTGACGCCCGACGTTACGTTTTAAGCCGGCCAGCAAAATAGAGAGACCGGTGCCGCCACCGATTGCCACCAGGTTTAAGCCACGATCCTTTGGGGAGCTAAAGCGCAATTCTTGAATCTCCACGCCACACGGGGCGACAGGGAATCATACCTAAATCGAAAAAGCTTTCAACTTGTCTTTTCGCGGGCGATTTGTCTGGTGAAGGGGAAGCCAGACGTCAGGCACGAGGTTGGAAGATCAACTTGTCGAAGTCCGGGTCATTACGCAGTGAGGTCAGATCATGATCGTGCTGCGCGCGAACCCGAAGGCTGGGTTGCAGATCTAAGGCTCGTTGCAGAGATTGAAGAGCCAAATCAAGTGAGCCAAGGCGAGCGCGAGTTGCTGCCAGGCCGTAGTGAATGTGTGCCGCTTCGGGTTCTCGCTTGAGGGCACGCTCAAACATTTCCTGCGCCGCGACATATTCGCCACGGTTCAGTTCAATCACACCGCGATCGTACAAGGAATCGGCATCGCGCGGCAACATGTTTTCCGTCCGCAAGCGCGCTTCAGCCACAGCAAGGTACGTGCGTGCGCGAGCCGCGACTTCGGAAACCTGAGAATACTTTTCCAGAAGTCCGCGAAATTGGTTGCGAGCTTCTCCGAAGTGCCCGCTCGTAAATTCCTTGTGGGCATGTTCGAACGCGATCAAGGCCGCGGATTCATCAACTGTAGGCGGACGCCGCGGAGGTGCGGGCGCGACACTGGGACGTTGTGCGCGAACCGCAGCAAGCTTCTGAGTCTTTTTGACTCTTGAGACTAACGCTTTCTTGGGAGTCGCAACCGCGGGCTTCCTGGCTGGCGCTTGCCTGGCTACAGCCTTCTTCACCGGCTTGAGTGCTTTGGCTACTTTCTTTTTCGCAGGTGTTGAAGTCTTTCTGGTTGAAAGTTTTTTTGCTGCAGTTCGCGGCGCGGCCTTTTGCGCTTTGCGTACTGGCGGCTTTGCAGCTGCTTTTGCTTTTGGTCTTGCGGGCTTAGCTTTCAATGTACGCCCTTTGACAGACGATTTGGTCGCAGGTCGTCGCGCCGGTGTGCGCGATGTCGAACGCCTTAATCCTTTTGTCATGGGGCTGCTCATGCTGTGGGGAAGCTTTCAATTTGAAGACGCTAATCTGTCCTCCAGACACGCTTGAGAACGGGGCGGAGTTTAACACAGCCTCCCTTGTAAATCAACGCGGAAAAGGGAGTTGCGGCGTTATTCCACCTCCGCGCAACTACAATTGATGTCTCGTGGCCAACCAAGAAAAACACTTGTAGGTCATTGTTGGCTATGTTAGAGTGCCCAAGGCTCAGCAAAGCCGAGCCGCTCCGCTAAGTTTGCATCGCAGTCCTGCTGGAAAATCCCAAGGCAGTCAACATCTTGCCTCAAGAAGCAGCCGCGATTTTCCAGTCGTTAACCTCCCGATAGTCTTGCCCACCTTTTGTCGAAGAAAGCTGTATTGATGCCAGACACTCCGATCCTGCTGCGTGAGCAGCAGTACCACCAAATCAAGGCTGTCCTGGCGCGGCTCCGAATGGACGCGGCTGCCAAAGTGATTTTCCTGGTCGATAAGGATGGTCAGGAAATCGCCGTTCAGGGGGAAGTGGGAAATCTTGACACAACCAGCCTCGCCTCGCTGGCTGCGGGTAATGTCGCCGCGACTGGAGGAATGGCGCAGTTGATTGGCGAGAAAGAGTTCCCCACGCTTTCACACGAGGGACAACGGGAAAGCATTCACATCTCCGTCATTGGCCGACTCCTCCTCGTCGTCGTCTTTGATGATCGCTCCAGTCTCGGCTTAGTAAAGCTGCGGAGCAAGCAGGTCTCACAGCAACTCTCGTTGATGATGGAAGAGATCGAGAGCGCTGACAATCACGATCTCGAATCACCATTTGCAGGAATCACCGACGCCGATATCGATAGCCTTTTCAGCTAAGAAGCGCCATGACTTTCATTAACTACGCATCACGGGAAATCAATTGCAAAATTGTCTACTACGGACCTGGTCTCTGTGGTAAGACGACGAACTTACAGTACATCTTTGATTCAACGGCCCCCCAGGCCCGAGGCAAGCTGATCAGCCTCGCCACGGAAACGGACCGCACGCTGTTCTTTGATTTTATGCCGTTAGAGTTGGGAACTGTTCGCGGATTTAAAACTCGTTTTCACCTTTACACTGTTCCTGGTCAGGTTTTTTACGATGCCTCGAGAAAGCTAATCCTGAAGGGCGTGGACGGAGTTGTTTTCGTTGCCGACTCGCAGGAAGAGCGCATGGACGCAAATATAGAGTCGCTTTACAACCTCGACGAGAATCTTCGAGCGCAGGGT
The DNA here is from genome assembly GCA_041750995.1 of Pyrinomonadaceae bacterium. Taxonomy (GTDB): domain Bacteria; phylum Acidobacteriota; class Blastocatellia; order Pyrinomonadales; family Pyrinomonadaceae; genus PSRF01. The sequence goes on from JBGSYG010000049.1 coordinate 63,296, forward strand.
TATGACCCGGAGAAGATTCCGTACGTGCTTCAGCTTAACAAGCGGGATTTGCCTAACGTGCTGCCGCTCGAGGAAATAACCGCGGAATTGCGCCGGAACGGCGAGCCAGTTATCGAAGCAGTCGCTTCTTCAGGTCCTGGAGTGTTCGATACTTTAAAGGCAGTTGCGAAGCAGGTGTTGACTGAATTAAGGAAGGGCTAGACGGGATTAGCTTTTAGTCGAGCGATTTGAGCATTAGCAGCCCATCGCCGCCGTTTGAATAGTATTTTGGCAGCCGCTGCGTAACTGCATAACCTAAGGTTTCATAAACTCTTTGTGCCGCAGTATTGAGTGACCTCACCTCAAGACGAACTAACCTCACGTTTCTCCGCCTAAATCCCTCTTCAACTTGCAGCATTAACCGCTTCGCGAGATGCCGGCGACGGTGTTCCGGCGCTACGCCCACAGTGGTGACGTGACCTGTGTGATCCGGTTCCACTAGTCCGATTACAAAACCCACCATCACGCCGCCAGGAGTTACTGCGCGGTAGGAAACAGATTCAGCCGCGGTCAGCAGATACTCGAATGTTTCGCGACTATAGGCTTCGCCATCGACGAAGCAGCGCTGATCTAACCGCCAGCATTCGTCTAATTGCGAAATTGTGAGTGGACGTACGTCGTATCGGAAGCCTGATGCGGGGACGATGGTGCGCTCAGCTGGCGCCTGATAGGGCTCCGGAGGAACTGCTGGTGACCACCAGCGTGTGCGAATTTTTTTCAGAACAGCCATGCTTCTTTAACGATGATTCGTCGTTGCTAGTTTAGCATCATATTTTTCTGGATCACTAGATCACGAGCATGCAGTCGCCGTAGCTATAAAAGCGATAACGTGAGGCGACAGCGTGACGATAAGCAGCGAGTATTAATTGATGGCCGGCAAATGCGCTGACCAGCATAAGTAACGACGAGCGAGGCAAGTGAAAGTTAGTCAGAAGGGCATCGACGACGCGAAACTTATAGCCGGGGACAATCGTTAGCGCAGCGTTTCCCCGGATCGGATCTATAAATCCCAGTTCGTTAGCCGCAGACTCCAGGGCACGCGTTGTGGTAGTTCCCACGGCGATCACGCGCCCGCCCTGCGCTTTGGTTTCATTTATTGCCTCCGCTGCCGCGCTGCCAATCTCGTACAGCTCAGCCGAAACTTGGTGCTGTTCGGTATCATCGACACGCACTGGCTCGAAAGTTCCATAACCCACATGCAGCGTTATCTCGGCAAGCCTCGCACCACGGGCCGCGATTTGATCTAGGACATCTGGCGTAAAGTGTAATCCGGCCGTCGGCGCGGCGATGGCTCCGCGCGCTTTTGCAAAGAGCGTTTGATAACGCTCTCGATCCGCAGCAGAACTACCTGCGGGCCTGCTGATGTAGGGCGGCAAAGGCATCTCACCGAACTCATCGAGGACTGAAGTCAAAGACTCGCTTGCCTGCAGGCGAATGTGACGCAGTTCTTTCCCTGGTTCGTCGATGATTTGGGCAGTCAAATGCGCCCCTTCGAAACTCACTTCGTCGCCTTTCCCTAGTCTGCGACCGGGTTTAACGAGAGCTTCCCAAAGATCAGGTTCCAATTCGCGCACTAGAAGAATTTCCACGCGACCGCCCGAAGGTGCGCGTCTCCCAATCAAGCGCGCTGGAAAAACGCGCGTGTTGTTGATGACCAACAGATCACCGGATTCAAATTTCTGTGGAAGCTCCCGAAAGCCCGAATCAGTCCAACTCTGCTTCGCTCGATCAACTATCAACATGCGCGACGCGTCGCGTTGCGGCAGCGGTTCCTGAGCGATCAGTTCCGTCGGAAGTTCATAATCAAAAGCGGAAACGTGCATTGCTGTGAGCTTAAAACAAAAGTGACTACTCGGCAGGTCTTGGGTCAGGGTAATGCGGATGTTCTCGATGAAACACAGCGGTGAGTTGCGCGCCGAACAAAAGAATCAGGCTCGAAACATAACTCCAGGACAGCACGGCGACGACTGCGCCAACCGACCCGTAAATTTGATCGTAATGAAAATAATTCAAGCTCCACGCAAAAACATACTTGGCAAGTTCCCATAACAGTCCGCCTAGTACCGCTCCCGGCAAGGTGTCGCGCAGACTAACTTCCGCCTTGGGCATGAAACGATAAATGACGACGAAGAGCAGAACAGTCACGAGAAAGCTGACAGTAGCGTAGATGCCTTGCCAAAAAACGCTGCCTGCCGACAACAGTATCGGATAGCGAATAATCTGACGCGGTGAAAGATTGACCGCCATTTGCCGCAACGCTACGACCACTGACGTGAAGCCTACTGAGAGCGCGAGCAGTAAACCAATAATTCCGATCATTCCGACTGTGAGGGCGCGACCGTGCCAAAACGCGCGGGAGGTCGACCCCCAGATTCGATTCAAAGCACGTTCGATTACTGCGAAGACCCACGATCCTGCCCACAGCACAACGATGAAACAGCTGATGAGTACGCCGGTGCTTACTGACGAGAACGAGCGCAGCGTCTCGCGCAAAAATACTCGCGAGCCGGGGTAGACATCGACGGCATGGTTGATGAGCTCATTAGCTGCCGTGATTTTGTTACTGAGTGCCAGCATCAAAAGCAGCGCCGGAAACAGCGTCATCAGGCCGAAATAACTCATGGCCGCAGCCGAGGTGAACAGGTCGTTTTCGTGAAATTGATGAAGGGAGTGGCTAAGAATTGACCGCCAGGGACCGCGATTCCGCACGCCGAACGAATGACGAGTAAACGAGGACAGCCTTCTCATAAGATATAAAATTATCGGTGAGCGCCAAAGCAACCCTACAAAGTAATGTGTTCCTTTGGAGTGCGCCAGCCGAGCGAAGCGGCGACGGCGCAGTGGATTCCGTCCCTTCTAAGTATCCAACCAAAGCGGTGTCGCGATGCGCTTGCCACCGCACTCCAAATCACGACACTACCAAAAACCTCACTGGGAATCGAACAGGCTGGGTCTAGAGGGATTGGTGGCACCGATGCCGAAGTGTTCGTAGGCGCGCCTGGTTGCCATACGACCACGGGGGGTACGATCCAGAAATCCAATTTGGATAAGGTAGGGTTCGATGATTTCTTCGATCGAATCTTTCTCTTCGTGAATTGAGGCGGAGAGGGTTCCTAAACCAACCGGACCGCCTTCAAACTTTTCAATGATGGTCAGCAACAGTTTGCGATCCATTTCATCGAGGCCATAAGTATCTACTTCCATCCGATTGAGGGCATCGTGGGCGACGTCTTTAGTGATCTTGCCTTCGTAATCAACTTCCGCGTAATCGCGGACTCGACGCAGCAGGCGATTCACGATTCGGGGGGTGCCACGCGAACGTCGCGCGATTTCGCGAGCGCCGTCTTCGTCAATTTCCACACCCAGTATCTCCGCCGACCGTTTGCAGATCACTTCCAAATCTTCGTGGGGGTAAAAATCGAGGTGAAAGACGATGCCGAAGCGGCCGCGCAGCGGCGCTGTGATCAAACCGGCGCGCGTCGTGGCGCCCACGAGTGTGAACTTCGGCAAGTCGAGCTTGATGGAGCGCGCGCCAGCGCCCTGGCCAATCAGCAAATCGAGGTTGTAGTCCTCCATCGCGGGATAAAGTTTTTCTTCGAGTGCCGGCATGAGCCGATGAATTTCATCGATGAAGAGCACATCGCCTTCCTGCAGATTGGTGAGGAGAGCCGCGATGTCGCCAGCTTTTTCGATTGCCGGTCCCGCAGTTGAACGTAACTCGGCGCCCATCTCATTAGCGATGATGTTTGCTAACGTGGTCTTCCCCAATCCCGGCGGCCCCGTTAACAGAACGTGGTCAAGCGCTTCGCGCCGCCCCAGCGCCGCCTTCATGTAAACGCGTAAATTTTCTTTGACTTGCTTCTGGCCGATATAGTCGGCAAGTCGCGTGGGGCGCACCGTCAATTCGAATTGACGATCAGCATCGCTGGGAACTTCGTCGCGAACTCTTACCGGTTGTTCTTTGGCCATGTTCTCACCACTTCGCTATCGACTAATTAACCTTTGGCAAGTTTACGCAAACTCGATCTTAGTATCGATTCGACGGAAACTTCGCCGTCTTCACTAAGAGAAGCCGCGACGGCCTTTTCTGCCGCATTTCTCTGGTAACCCAGATTGAGCAAGGCTGAGAGTGCGTCGGCGCGCATGGAATCCTCCGTCGGAACCGCAGCGGCGTCTGACCTGACTCCCAGGTCTTCATCCACTCCGGCCGAAAGTGAGGCCACCTTGTCTCGCAATTCCATCACGAGACGTTCGGCCGTCTTGCGGCCGACACCGGGAATCAGGGTCAACTTCGCCAGGTTATTGTTACGGATCGACGTAATCATTTCATCGGCGCTCATGCCCGAGAGCAGTGTGATACCGAGTTTGGGCCCGATACCGCTTACGGAAATCAGTCGCAAGAAAAGCTCGCGCTCACGCGCGGTTTTGAAGCCGTAAAGTTGCAACGCGTCTTCGCGCACATGAGTATAGATTCTTAGTTGAACATTCGAACCCGGGTCTTCAAGTTCGTAAAAGGTTGAAAGAGGAATGGACACCTCGTAACCGACACCAGCAACGTCGAGAATTACGGAAGTGGCCTGCTTCGAAAGCAGTGTACCTGAAAGGTGAGCAATCATTGTCTCGGCTTAAACGGTCGCGATTGTAAGTTAGGATACAGCGTTCGGCAACGGCATACTAAGTTTTGAGTTTCAGGTTTCAAGTTTCAAGGTTCCGGCTTCCGCGTCTTACAAAGGACTCGAACGAGCTCTTTAATTGAAGCGCAAGCGGTCCTCTGGCCCGATACCTGAGCTTGAAACCTGACACTCGAAACTCGTTTGTGCGTTACGCTGAATCCTTCATTGGCGCTATACTTGGCGCGGCCTGCAATCAGAAACAAGATGAAATCCGAAAAGATCTCTGAGCTGACGACGAACCGGCTGAGCGTTTACCTTCGCTGTTTGAACACGCTCGCGGCCGCCGGCATCAAAACAGTGTCGTCGCAATCCCTTGCGGAACAGTTCAACCTCAACTCAGCTCAAATTCGCAAAGACCTCGGCTACTTTGGTGAGTTCGGTGTGCGCGGCGTGGGTTACTACGTGGCGGATCTGCGCGCACATCTGACCAAAATTCTTGGTTTGGATACAGCACATCGGGTGGGGATTATCGGAGCTGGCCGTCTGGGCACGGCCCTCGCCAACTATCAAGGCATCGAGAAATCAAACTTCACTGTTGTTGCTTTGTTCGACAACGATGCGGCTAAGATTGGGATGCACATCGGTCCCGGTAGAATCCTCGTCCACGACGTGAAGCGAATCGCGCGTGTGGTCAAGGAAGAAGGTGTGGACGTCGCGGTGATTGCGGTTCCCGCGCGGGCAGCGCAACGAGTCTTGAATCAAGTTACCGCAGCAGGCGTGAGAGCCGTATTAAACTTCGCGCCCGCAGTATTGAGTGCCCGCCTTGGGGTAAAAGTTAAGACCGTTGACTTAACAACGTCGCTGGAGTCCTTGTCGTACTTTCTGGCGTTGCCAGAACCTAAAGTCCTGACTAACAGACAAAGAAAAGAGCAGTTTGAAGAGGTGAGAGAGCAAAACCGGCAAGGCATGTAGCGTCGTAAGGGGGGCGATGGTCCCGCATTCCCAACAAATATTGCGGTTAGTTTTAGTGCTCGTTGTTGGCATTGGAATCGGCGCTCTGGGTCATAGTGCCTGGCTCAGAGTACACCGCGATCGTTCGGCACCAGTCGAGGGATCGTCAGACCTGTCGGTCATCTTTATCCCCGATGCAGACTTTACGGAAGAGGCGCAACGTTCACCGGGAATTTCGGCGTCGATAAGACTGCAAGGTGTCGTGGACATAAATGGGCAAATGAAAAACGTACGCCCGTTTCCAAGTCTCCCGTATAACGTTTCCGAATCGGTTGCCGGAAGCCCGGAATTCCCTGATGTCACGCCCACAATGGTCAGCGGCAAATTCGCTAAAGAGTTACCGTACAACCTAACCGACGCAGCAATTAGACACGCTCAAAGTATTCATTTCCTTCCGCGTAAGGTTAATGGTGAGGCTGTTTCCGAACAGGTACATGTGATTATTAAATTTGGATTCGTCCGAAGCCCAATCGTTGTGGGTAAGGGTTGCAATTCAATCAAGCTTACGATTTTTAATAAGAGCCGTACGGTATGGGAAGGTCAAACGTCAGTTAGTAGGTATGATGGATGTATGTTGATCTGAGATTGGATGAGCAAACTGCCCGGCGCGAAATAGTTCGCATCGGCCAACTTATGTACGAACGCCGTTACGTCGTCTCGTCGGACGGCAACGTGAGCGTACGTCTCGATGATGGCCGCATCGTTGCAACGCCAACGATGACGTGCAAGGGCCGCATGACGGAAGACTCGTTAGCGGTGACTGACGCAACCGGAAAAGCGCTCAGCAATCGCAAAGCATCGAGCGAGCTGGCGATGCACATCCTGATCTATAACGAGCGACCTGATATCAAGGCCGTATGTCATGCTCATCCGCCGCACGGGACCGCCTTTGCTGTCGCTGGACTTGCGATCGATCAGCCGATACTTTCAGAAGTGATTCTCACGCTTGGGTGTGTGCCGCTTGCTGCATACGGAACGCCGTCCACCGAGGAGCTGACCGAAGCGATGCGTCCGCTCGTGAAGCATCACAACGCTCTCTTGATGGCAAATCATGGAGCTGTAGCCTACGGAGCGGATCTCTGGCAGGCATTCGATCGACTAGAGACGCTTGAACATACAGCACGCATTGCGATCCTTTCGCGCATACTGGGCGGGTCAAAGAATTTACCGGTAGAGGCGATTGAGAAGCTGATCAATGTTCGAGAAGCGGCAGGATATCTCGGCGAGAGTGCTCGTTGTCAGGCGTGTGGTTACCTTCACGAAACACAGTTGACGTGTCCCACGGGCGACCGGCCAGCAGTTTCGAGTTATCATGAGCCCGCCACAAACGGCAGCGGCAAGATAACGTTGACTCGGGAAGAACTAGTTGAGCTTCTGGCTCAAGCGGTGAACAATCGTGAATCGTGAATCGTGAATCGTAAATCGTGAATCGTAAATCGTGATCGGAATCGTAAAGATTCGTTGGTGAAAATCGCCGTAGACTTATGTCGTTGCTCGTGACCTGATAGTTATAGGAGTATTGAAGAGGACTCGTACTGCCGTTCCCCCTCCACATCTACGATTCACGATTCACGATTCACGATTCACGATTAACGATTCACGGTTTACCATTAACGAATTCACGATTCACGATTCACGATTCACGATTTCACGAAAAGAGGAGCATAGAGATGCCACAAGAAGCACTCGGCATGGTGGAAACAAAAGGACTGGTGGCAATGATTGAGGCCGCCGATGCGATGGTGAAAGCTGCCAACGTAACACTGATTGGCTACGAAAAAATTGGCGCCGGTTTTGTTACCGCCATCGTTCGCGGAGACGTTGCCGCAGTAAAAGCCGCTACCGATGCTGGCGCCGCCGCCGCCCGACGCGTGGGCGAATTGGTGAGCGTCCATGTGATCCCACGACCGCACGGCAGCGTTGACGATGCACTTCCGATTGGGAATCGCGGCTAAGCATGATTATTGCGCGCATCCTCGGAACCGTTGTTGCCACGCAAAAAGACGAACGCCTGCTTGGTAAGAAGCTCTTGATAGTTCGTCCGGTCAACGTCGATGGAACAGACACCACCGGTTATGTGGTGGCAGTTGATACCGTTGGCGCCGGTTTCCACGAAAAGGTTTTGGTGGTAGCAGGCTCCAGCGCGCGCCTGGCGCAGGGAATGAAAGACGCTCCCGTCGATGCTGCCGTTGTCGGGGTCATCGATGAGGTGGACATTACGGGGGAATAAGTTTCGAGTTTCGAGTTCCGCGTTTCGGGTCGGTTTGCCGATCTTGAGTGTCGATCTCTGGCGCGCCCTTTCAATATCTAGACCGCTCAATTGCTCGAACTCCGACAGCTGATCTCGAAACTCGGAACTCGGAACTCGGAACTCGGAACTCGGAACTTATTCATGCAGCTCGCTCGCGTCATCGGAACGGTAGTCGCCACGGTCAAGAACGAATCTCTTGACGGTCGCAAGTTGCTCGTGGTGCAAACTCTGAACAAGGATTTGCAGCCCTCAGGCAAACCGCTCGTGGCGGTGGATTCAGTTGGAGCGGGCGTGGGCGAGCTGGTCTTTTGGTGTCGCGGCAAGGAGGCGAGTTTTCCTTTCAAACGCGAGGACACGCCAACAGATTGCACCATAATTGGCATTGTTGATTCCGATTTCCACGTAACGCAGAGCGCCACCTACCAGAAAAAGGTTTCGTAGTCTAATGATTCTCGCGCGAGTGCTCGGAAACATCGTTGCTACGCAAAAGAATCTGCGCTACGAAAACGCGAGTATCATGCTTTGCCAGCAGATCACCCCCGAAGGCGAGGAGACTGCATACACAGTGATCGCTTTAAATTCCGTGGACGCGGGAGTCGGCGATACCGTACTGATTGTTCAGGAAGGTTGGAGCGCTTCGACCGCCGCCACAGGCAAACCGGGAGCGGCTATCGATTCGGCAATTGTTGGCGTCGTCGATCGCATTGATTTGTTATAGAACTGATGAGCACGGACGAAGATCAAGCTCGAGAGATTGCGGAACGGGTCGCGCGGCGCGTCTCGGGCAGTTCTTCGAGTCCAGGCTCCACTGCCCGGCCCCAGAGTTCTGAAGTTAGTTCACAGTTGGCGGCAGTACGCGCCGGCATCAATGAACTGCAACGGAAACTGGCTCAACTCGAAGCCGCGGTTTCCAGTCCTGCCGACGTGACGGGTCATCAATCAACACTATCACCTGCTCCTCAGCGTGCTGGCCTGGTAACGCACTCGCCCTGGCTGGCCGGTATCAACAGCTCCTATTCCCATCCTAGTGAAGAAAAGTTTGGAGTGGAGGAGGCAACTGTCTCGGCACTTGTGGATTTTTTCGAGAAGGAAAAACTCTGCAGCATCGAGCCGGGCGGCAAGCCATGTGACCACTGCTCGATGTGCAGCTCACGAGGATTTTGAAGTTGTAGGGGCGCCCCTGGGCGCCCCATTTCCCTGGGCGCCCACGGAGGACGCCCCTACATTAATTCAAACACCCTTATTGGGCGGGCGTGGGTTGTCTCAGCGAGTTGGAATTAATTGTCGGGGGCTGACTCGCACCTTCTTCGGCCTTGAAGTAAGGCTCTTCCTTGAAACCAAACAGCTTCGCAGAAATAACGGTGGGGAAGCGTGCCCGCGTCGTGTTGTAGTCCTGGACGCTATTGTTGTAATCCAGCCGCGCTGTCGCAATCCGGTTTTCCGTACCGGCAACCTCATCCTGCAACTTCAGAAAGTTCTGGTTGGACTGCAACTGCGGATAAGCCTCCTGCAATACCAACAGCCGTCCAATCGTGCCCCCAAAACTGTTGGCCGCGTCGATTACCGCTTGCTTCTGTTCGGGACTCTTGTCACCGGCCTCGCCTTGTGGCGCCTGCTGTTGCGCATTCAACAGCCGCGATCGCGCTTCCGCGATCTTACCGAATACTTCTTGCTCCTGAACGCCTGCTAGTTTCGCCGACTCAACAAGGTTATTTATCAAGTCTGCCCGCCTTTGCAGCTGAGTCTCGACGTTCGCCCATTTTCCTTTGACGTCTTGTTGTTTGGTGGTCAGGGTGTTGTAGCCGCACCCGCTGGCTGAAAGCGATACGAATACGACGAGTGTTAACAGCAGAACTTTTTTGTAAGTCATAGTGATTCTCCGCATAGTTTGGTTGACTCAGTGCAGGGGGTGCTCTTTAATCTTTGTTTCATCGACAGCTTCTACAACGCGCTCGATCTGCAACATGTACGCAGCAAAGATGTCGTTTGCTTCCTGCTCTGTTGCCGGCAGCTCGCCGTTCGCGCGCATCGCGAAGATTTTTTCAAAGGGCTCGCCATCAAGATCAAGCAGGCGAACTGTGGCTCGCACGCAATCAGGTTTTGCAACGGGCGCTTCCTCGCCATGCAAAAGCAAAACCGCACGAAACAAGGCTGCGAAACTCGCCAAACTGTCGCTCATCAAATCGCCCAGTTTAGTAGTTGAAACCGAAGCCGGAATATAGAGTCGTCGCAGCTGGATCAGTTTGCTGCGAAGTTCGTACTCCGCCTGATGCCGCAGGTGAACGTCTGAAAGTTTGGCGAATTCGAAAGGGTCTCTGCCGTAAAGAAGAATGCGCGCCTGCGACATCTGATGGAATTCAATGGGGAAGACATCAGCAGCGTCGGACAATTCTTCAACGGTAAAGTAAACCGGGAGTGGGTGGCCGAGACGCTGCCATTCCCGCATTGGCGCCTGCGCCTGACGCAGATCCGCCGGGCTAATACGGTGCAATGAGATCAGCAGGTTGTAATCTGATCGTAACTCGATTTGATCGCCAGCAGCTGCGGATCCATAAAGGACTACCGACGCCAGATTGTCGCCATGCGTAGCACGCAAGTCTTCAATCAAACCGTGAAGCGCTTCCTGAACGATCTTTTTCGACATTTCGATTTTCGATTTCTCGGAATACTAACAGAGTTAGTTAACTACAATAAGTAGGCAACCCAGTCTCACTCGCTAGTTCCGCACGCGCAAACTCAAAGGGTTGCGTTACCAACTACCGCCCGCGCCGCCGCCGCCGGCGCCCCCGCCGCCGAAACCGCCACCA
>JBGSYG010000050.1:0-1579 GCA_041750995.1 Pyrinomonadaceae bacterium
CCGATTTTCGATTTCCAATTTTCGATTTTCGATTTGGGAAAGGCGTGGACCAAGAATGGGACTTGCGGGAGCGCACTAGTGTCCAGATATTAATCGTTGAACAGCAATAGGTTACCAGAACGAGTCTCGTTGAGGTTTTCATCCCTAACACTCAGCGATTGTCTAAGTAGTTCTTGCAAAGGTATTTGCTCGAAAACGCTCACACTCACAATCTGCAGGATTTCGTTCAAACTTTTCTCGATGTGAAACGTTTTTCGGAAGATCGCCGCCATGAGGTAAACGCATATGGCGGACCACACCTGACACCGTACCGCATTCTCACTGCGACCGTAAAAAGTGCGGATGCGCAGGTGTTGTTTAATCCACTTGAAGAACAACTCCACCTGCCATCGCTTGCGATACAACTCTGCAATGACCAAAGCCGACACCTCAAATTGGTTGGTCAATAATACCAAATGGAGTTTGTTTTCCGCATCGTAGAGCCGGATTCTTCGAAGAAGCTGCGGGTAAAACCGCGCGGACCACCGACTTGCCAGCTCAATGGTTTGATCGCATTGCAAGCCCCAGCTTTTGTCGACGGGGCGGGCGGACTTTACCCGGTATCTTACATGGCGCTTGTTTCGCACCACAAAGAAACTTCTCCCTTGGTGAAGTCGAAAGAGGCGGGCGAAATCCAGGTAACCACGGTCCATGATATAATACGCTCCAATGGCCAAGGGAATTTCGTCGAGCATCTTCATGTCCGGAAAGTGCGCTGTGGTGATAGCTGCCCAAGCCGGCAAATTCCCTTGTAAAGACAGCATCATATGCAGTTTGAGTGCTGCCTGCCGGGACCGGGCATAATAGCCCCACGGGAAAAGATTCAGGCTCAGAGAGATCATTGAGGAGTCCAGGGCAAAGGCCACTTTCGGTAAATCAGGATCGCAGCATTCATCGCGATAGAGACGTGCGGCTCGCCGCATCAATACCTCGGCCAAGGCTTGAAAGAGGCGCCAGTCCCGGTGTCGATTGGCGTAAGCCAGGTTTGTTCGTGAAAGATGGCCGCGGAATCCCAGGTGATAAAGTGACTGGCCTCGGGCCAGAAGGCAGCCGACTAAGTCGCGGAGGCTTTCTCGGTAGGTCAGTTGACCGAAGCAAAGAGCCAGGAACTGGTCATAGGATGTGAGCCCCCGGGTCAAACGCTCAGTCGGGAAGCACTCGGCACAACGTGCGAACTCGGCTGGATACAGAGCGCTGGTGATTTGAGAAAAGACGGTGGGAGGTGATTGCATTCGCAATCCTGCGCCAGAACGGAGTCATTTGAAGATCAACTTGATGTATGCACGGCATTAGCAGCGATTAAAAAGCCCTCTGAAGCTCCATGTCGATAACACCGAGCACCGCTGCAAACGCCAATAGAATCAGACTAACAATGAGTAGTCGCCATCAGTTAACTGGACAGCAGTGAACGGGAAGCCGTCCGCAAACTCGGCCGTTTCCCCATAACCTCCATTGCCGAGTGCGCCTTGATAGAAAGCCGTGGCATAGGCGAGTGCGTTGGCGGCGCCGTGGAAAACGTCCACCGCGCCCGCGCTGGCGA